>NZ_JADJKT010000036.1:0-783402 GCF_016705895.1 Candidatus Villigracilis affinis
CTTGTTCTATTACAATCCTCCGCATGTCTATCTGGGCTCGACTCCTGGCCGTGATAGGCTTGCGTCCCATATCCGCCCCTCGCAAATACAAGGTCAGTGAAAGCATGCAAGTCACCCTGGCCACTCTCGCACAGCACGAAGGGCGTCCTGAAGATGAGTTGATCCAAGACCTGCTGGCCGCTGGCCTCACCCAATACTATTCCTCCGATGTGTTATTGCAGCAATGGGAAACCCTCTCTCCACGCGAGCGCGATGTGGCCGCGCTGGCTTGTTTGGGCTGCACCAACAAGGAGATCGGGAGAAGGCTCAGCATTTCGCCAGAGACGGTCAAGACCCATTTGCGGAATGTGCTGATCAAGTTCAACCTGCGCACCCGTTCAGAGCTAAAGCTCAGCCTGCAGAAATGGGATTTCAGCGCCTGGGAATAACGTCCACTTGTATCTTTGCCTGTCTCGGTCACTCACCCCACATATAGCTCCCCTGCTCGGTTAAACAAATCTCCACCCACAAATCCCCCGTCAGGGGATTTTTTGATTCGTCTCCATCCATGTATCGTATTCCAATGGATCTCATTCCCCAACTCAAAACAGGCAGACTGGTGGTTGCCCTCACCAATCACAAACCAATTATCGCGGACCTCATCTCCGAACTTGCCCTGCGCGGACCCGTCACCGTGTTGGATGGCGGCAACTGTTTTCCTGCATACCGAATCGCCCAACTCGTTCGCAGGAAAAGCTTGCAGGTGGGTGTTATTTCCAAGCGAATCTTCGTGCAGCGCGCCTTCACTTGTTATCAAATGGTCAGCCTGTTGGAAAATGCATCCGCACTGAGCCAGCCACACATTATTCTCAATCTATTATCCACTTTTCAGGATGACCAGATACATCCAAAAGAGGCGGAGAGGCTGCTCACGATTTGTCTCGCTCATATCGAGCGGCTTTGCCTTGCCGCACCCGTAGCCATCACGCTTGAACCCGTCATTCTCGCAGAAAAGGAGTTCCTTTTGAAGCGCATCTGCGAGAAAGCCGATGAAGTCTTTACCCACCCGCCAGCATCCATTCCACAGGAAGAACAGCTTTCCTTCTTTCGGGGCGGATGAGCATGGGACGCACCCTCAGCACCATCACCCAATATCTGAACGAGACAGAAGCCATGCTGTCTTCGTTTCGTCGCGCTTTGCGCAAAAGCGACCAATACATTTTCGATGGCATCTTTGCCTCGGCCCGCAAGCACATCACCGCCATCAGCCAATCTGATTCGCTGCTGCCGTTCGAGACCATCCTGCTGGCCATGCTGCTTGAACAATCCAAAGAGATCGCTGCTCTTCGCCACGAACTTGAACAGAGGAGACATGGATGAAATCACAGGCTGGCTTTTCGATGTGTACAGCCACACTGAAAGCGGCGTTGTTCTGTGGGTCATTGCTGATTCTGGCGAGAGGCTTCAACTGCGCATGGAACTACCCATGGTCATGTATTTGGCGGGAGATTTCAAATTGCTGCGCGCGGCGTGGGTCTTTCTCAAAGGCAGGGCGGAACTCGCCCGCGTCAGGCGGCGGGATTTGTTCATGGGTGAACGCGATGTGATGCAGGTCACGTTTGCAGATAACGGCGATCTCATTCAAGAGTTGCAAAACCAATTTCCATCTTTGGATTATTACGACGCAGACATTCCCATCTCGTTGAGATTCATCGCGCTGACGGGAGTCCACCTGCTTGGGCGTTGCCGCATCAGGCTGGACCGTGAGCGGATTCAGGCCATCGAGCCTTTGGACTCCCCGTGGGAGTTGTCGCCAGAGCCGATTCCCTTGCGGGTGATGGAACTCTCTCCAGATGCTGATCCTGCCTTTCGTACGCCGAGCAGGTTGAAGGTCAGGGTGGAGCGGGGCGAGTCCTTCATCCAGATGGAACCGCAGCGCGCTTTCATGATCAGCCTGCAAGCGGACCTGCGTCGCTTCGATCCCGATCTGATCCTCACGGATCATGGCGATGGCTGGTTGATTCCAAAACTTGCGGAGTTGGAAATCAATCGAGATCGGGCGCGTGGGATCCAAACCAAAAAAGCGGACAGTTACTTTGCGTACGGGCAGACCATCCATCGCGGGGCGCAGAGTCATTTGTTTGGGCGCTGGCACATTGACCGCAGGAATGCGATGATGTTCAACGAATATGGGCTGGAGGGTGTGCTGGAGCAGACCCGAGTGACGGGCATCGGCGTGCAGGAGATGGCGCGCAAGTCACCTGGCGCAGGGATCACGGCCATGCAAATGCTGACGGCATTGAAGATGGGTGTGTTGATCCCGCTGCACAAGCAGCAGGCCGAGGGCAGAAAAACGCTGGCAGATTTGGTTCGCGCGGACAAGGGCGGGTTGATCTATCAGCCGATCCTCGGGGTGCATCGAGATGTGGCGCAGATCGATTTCGCTTCGATGTATCCGAGCATCATGGTGCATCACAATATCTCGCCTGAAACCATGGATCGGGAAGATATGGAGAAAGGTCTGATCCCGCAGACTTTACAACCTCTGCTTGAAAAGCGTTTGAAACTGAAAGCGCTGATTTCCAACTTGGAAAAACGGGATTGCCAGATGAAGGTGCTGACACAAAGGGCAGCCGCGCTGAAATGGCTGTTGGTGGTGTGCTTTGGGTATTTGGGATACAAGAATGCGCGTTTTGGGAAGATCGAATCGCACGAGGCAGTGACGGCCATCAGCCGCGAGTTGATGCTGCAGGCAAAGGAAGTGGCTGAGGAACTGGGCTTTACCGTCCTGCACATGTATGTGGACAGCCTGTTCGTGCAAAAGAGCGGACTGCAAGACAAACAGGCTGTTGAGCCGTTGTTACAGGCGATTGCAAAACAAACAGGAATTCCGATCATGACGGAGGGTGTGTATCGCTGGGTGTGTTTCCCACCTTCCAGACGGGATGCGCGCATCGCTGTGCCCAATCGCTATTTCGGCGTATTGACGAATGGGGATATAAAATTCCGCGGCATCGAAGCCCGCCGCAGAGACGTTCCCTTTTGGGTGAAGAAGATTCAACTGGAGGTTTTGACTTGTCTGGCGAAAGCCAAAACGCTGGATGAGGTCTCTGATTTTCTGCCTGAAATACAAGAACTGATCTGCAAGGCGAAGCGCGATCTGAGGAGCGGACTTATTCCGTTGGAGGAATTGGTGGTGACGCAAAGTTTGAGCCGAGCCGTGGAAGGCTATAAAACACCATCCCCCGCTGCACGGGCGGCAATGCAATACCAGCGTGCGGGTCATGCCGTTGCACCAGGTCAGTTCATGCGCTTTGTGTTCATTCGCGGCAGGGAACGGGTCCGCGTTTGGGAGTTGGGTGTGGATAGAAGGACTGTGGATGTAAAGAGGTATTGCATTTTGCTGGATCGCGCGGTGGCAGGGTTGGTGGGAGAGTTTGAGAAAGAGGAGGCAAGGTTGGCATTTTAGTTGTTGTTCCATACGGAACCATACATAAAAGAATATAAGGAGCACCCCAAAAGGGCACTCCTTATATTCTTTTATTAAATGCAGGCTAAATCTCAGTTACGGCACGTTTACCGTAAAGCCCCACACGAGGCGCCATGGGCAACGGGGAGGCTGGGGTAAAATAAGATATTATTGGTGTGGTTACAGTTAATGAGGAGTTGGCGGTTATGGCAAACACTCAACAGCCATCTGGCAAGCAGTCCGATTTATCAAGTATCTTAAAGACAATCTGGGCGCCAATTGTAAGTTTGGCGGGCACGGTCACGCTGGTCGTTCAGTTTATCGAACTCTGGCGTGGCGATCAAAACACTGTTACATTAATTATTGCGATCATGGGGGCGTTATTAATCCTTGCAGGATTGATCTGGGTGGGGTTCGGCAGAATTACTTTTGAAGTCCCTGATTTTGTTTCGCCCGGAAAGAATAAACTGAAAAGCGATTGGCGATATTCAAAAGGCATTCGCCAGCTGGCTTTTGCTGGCATAATTGCATATTTCATTACTGGAGGAGTGAGTGGCTATTTGTTAGTCCGTCATCGTCAGGAACTTGAAGCAAAGACGATCATCCTGATTGCAAAATTCGATGGCCCCGAAGAAAATTACGGTTTGACGGATGAACTTCTAGAACAACTCGATGATGCTCTTACGGGTTACGAAGATGTACAAGTCGTTCGTCTTGGTGAAGTTGTTACTGTTGAGAAGGGTAGCAAGTATGCGCGAAAAATTGGGGAAAGGTATTTGGCCGATATAGTTATTTGGGGATGGTACCGCCCAACTGAAAATCCAAATGTAACCATTCATGTGGAAAACCTGGTTCCAAAGCAAATAGAAATAATTGATGCCAGTGAGCAATTAAAACCAGCCTCCAGTTCAAGGGAACTGGAAAGTTTCGTGCTTCAACAAAGCATTGGTGAACAAATGAGCTCCATGGTTCTCATTATCAGCGGATACGCCTACTACGTAGCAGAAGACTATCAGGAAGCCTTGAGTCGTTTTGAGCGAGCATTAGCTTTGCAGGCGCCCTCAAATGAATTAATCAACCTTGCGGATATTTGGTTTTACACAGGGGAAATTCACTACAGTCGCAATCAATTACAGCAAGCCATAGCAGATTACACTGAGGCATTGACGATTGACCCAGAATACATTTGGGCCTTCAGCAGTCGCGGATATGCATACGCCAATCTTGGGCTGGATGAGATGGCAATTGCAGACTATACCAAGACAATAGAGTTGAACCCGCAATGTGCCTGTATATATTATTACAACCGCGGTGTTGCCTACGGTCACCTCAAAGAATATGAAAAAGCCATCGCAGACTACACCATGGCAATCAAGCTTGATCCAACAGATGACTGGTCTTACAACAACAGAGGAAATATTTATGACCGCCTTGAGAGATACAATGAAGCCATTGCCGACTATACCAAGGCAATTGAATTAAGTCCAAACGATGAACTTTACTACCAAAATCGCGGAGAAACATACACAGACCTTGGAAAATACGACAATGCTCTTAATGATTTCAACAAAGCCATTGAGCTTGCTCCAGAAAACGCCCATGGTTTTAATGCACGAGCGATTGGCTATGAGGAGATGAAAGAATATGAACATGCGCTGGCTGATTACAACAAGGCCATTCAATTGGACCCGGAATACCCCAGTGCATACTACAACCGAGCTTTGCTTTATGAAATTCTAGAACGATACGAAGACGCACTTGCCGACTACACAAAAGCCATTGGATTGAATTCAAAAAGCGCCTTGTACTACAACAGCCGAGGCGATCTTTATTACAACCACTTTGACAAATACAACGAAGCAATGGAAGATATCAACAAGGCAATCAACCTAGACCCAAAGTTTGTTGGAGCCTATCATAGCCGAGGTCGCATCTACGAAATTACTGGTGATTATGAACAAGCACTTGCTGACTATGGCGAGATCATCAAACTCGATCCGAAATACAAATTTGCATATTTGGGCCAGGGAAATATTTATTATCTTCTTCGTCAGTATGATAATGCGATTTCGGAGTATACAACTGTCATTGGACTGGACGAAAAGTATGCAGTCGCCTTTTACAGTCGTGCCAATTCTTACTTTGGACTTGGGCAGTATGAAAAATCAATTATTGATTACACAACAGCCATTAAAATTGACCCCAAATATACAAACGCCTATTACTATCGTGCCAGCTCTTATTATATGTCTGGACAGTATGATAATGCGATTGCGGATTACATTCAGGTTATTGCTCTTGACCCTGGATATGCAGCCGCCTACTGCTATCGCGGGTTTTCTTGTGCAGCTTGGCCAAAAGGATAATGCGCGAAAAGACATCAAACATTGTTTGGAATTGACAACAGATAATCAGTTAGCAACTTTTGCAGAAGACCAATTGAAGTTACTTGTCCAACCTTAATGCAGTAAAACCAGGGCGCATATACCGCTGTAAACCACGGCGAAGGTCATTTTGGGCGGGTTGACGGGCAAAACCCACTATTCCTCATCACGCTGGTCGCTTACGGAGGCAAGATCATCCAGAGCGGTAACATAGTGGTCGTACTCGCTTTCCACCACTCTTTCCAACTGCGGCTACGGTTGAGACACAACTTCCTCGGGCACATCGGGAATCACAATATCAATCGACTCAAACACGGCTTCACCAATGGATTCTATGCGTTCCGCATCGGTTGTCTCTAAAGCAAATTGAATCACAAAATGTTGCGGAACAGATTGTGAAAGTGGCTCGACCCTGGCAGGTTCTGATCTTGGAATATAGGATGATGGCCCGAGGGCTGGTCGAATCCGCAACGGGTGGATTGACAAGCGATTTGCAGTCAGACACGTCGCCAAAGATACGGAATGATCATCAACAGACGGTCGATGGAGTTTCCATTCACCAGCTATAGATCCGGGATCCACGCCTGGGAATTGGAGCAGGCATTGGACCCCGGAAGGTTGGATACGAAAGGATATTTCAGCTTGCAGGATCGGACATTGCCGGATCCCGTCAGGTCATTTCAACACTAGTCCAAATGTGCGGGGATGGTGAAGTTCACCTGAAAAGGCGTCCTTCCGCTGATCGGATTGAGAAGCACCACATAACGCCCGGCGGACAGGTTCAGCTTGACCGGGTCGATCGTAATGGTCGTCTCGAAATGCTGCGGTTTCAAAGTACAGGTTTTGGCCTGAACGCCGCGCACCTGCACCATAATTTGTGTTGCAGATCGGGTGTGTGGGTTTGGTCCCATAAGCACTGGCTTGCTCACTTCCAGCTTGTAGCAACCAGCGGGCAATACGCCGCGGACAAGGATGCGGGGCGGATATCCCCGCAGGAGTGTGGCTTTTTTGATAAGGGCCAGGGTGGTAATGGGAGAGGGTTGCTCTCCCTGTGCCTGGGCCGGAGCAGCCTGCAATCCCATGCCCATCAAGAGCATAAGGATCAGGCCTGTCATTAGAATTTTCTTGAACATGTTGTTCTCCTTGATTGTATAAAAGTGATGGTCGGGACTCAATTGCCCGGCCAGCCGATCTGTCCCTGCCCTTCGCGCACGGCCCAATAGATGAGCCCGCCCCAATTCCAGGAGCGCTGATAGATCGGGTTGTCCACATGGTTGTTTTCATCCATGCGCCGCAGGGTCAGGTTGTTATCCCAATAAGATTCGAAGGTGCCGTCATGGTTCACATCCGCCAGCAATGCAGACGGAAGTCCCTGCACCGCGTAAGGAGGGATCTCGCCGCCATCCCCGTGCCGACGCCACTCATAGCCCACGGTCTCACAGGTGGTGCCACCTGATTCATGGAAGCACTCCCTGACAGCCGTGTATTCGTAGTAGCGCAGATCCCAAAACAATTTATAAGGCGCACGCCCACTGCCAACATACAGCGGAATGTCACCGGGCAGTTCCTCCAGCCCTTCAATACTTTCCGCAGTGGGGCCACCGCCGGCAGCGGGATGGGAAGGCACCTCCCATTGGATCAGGGTGGGGGTACCGGTCCCGCCTTCGTCCGACAAAGTCAGACCGTCAATATTGGGCAGGTCCACGGACATCGGACCGGAAGGACGCAGGGTCAGGGTCAGGCGCAGATCGCGCCAGTCTCCCTCCTGCGGGTTGCCCGGCGATCCGCCCCCGTAGGCGATGTAGTCCACGCTGCCTGAACCGGAGGACTCCGACAACCCGCCATTGCGTACCGCGGTGGGCCAGCGCACCAGAGTTGCAGGATAAGGCCGCAGGTCAAGATAGATCTCGGGGAAATGCACACGGGCGCGCAAATTCCAGTCAAAGACTCCACAGGTAATTCCTCCGGAGGTCACAGAAAATTCATCACAAGGATGGTCCGGCAGCGAAAGCGCCAGCGGACATTCGGCGGTTCCCATGCTGGTGCCAAAGAGGACCGCACCGCTGCAATCGTCCACCCGGTAATCCCAGACGCTGCATTGGTTTTCGCCGAGAGAGGGCTCGGGACGATAGACCGTCTCTTCACGGACGGCGCCCGGTGTGCAAACATATTGTCCGGGGTCGCCCGGATCGCCGCCATTGCCGGGGTCGCCCCCTCCACCCGTCGTGCAGACAATGCTGCCGTCCGATTCAAAATGACAAGAGGGCGCGGACTGCGCATCCACGATGTGGGTATAAGGCTGCAGGATGCAGGCAAAGATCAGGAACAGAAAAAATCCAATCCGTTTCATGGCCGGGCCTCACTCAATCCTTCGGTCAGGGAATTCAGGATCATTCGTCCCTCGCTCTCATCGGTCTTCATCTGCCAGTCCTGCGGCGGAGGCTGCATGATCAGGTGATGGGTATTCAGGAGCCAGCTTGCATCCCAGGGCTGGGAGTCGTACATCGTGGCAACCGTCAGGCGCTCCCGTGCATTGATCTGCGCGGAAACGATCTCTTGTTTTGGATCCTCCTGGGTGCCCAGCCAGACCCACAGGCCATCCCCCACGTAACCGAAGAGTAAAAAGGAACGCATGGGAACGGCATCGGATGTGTACACATGACCATCCAATGCATAAACAATATGGGTGTTCTCGGCATCCTCCACCACCATGCAGATCACCGCATATTCCCCGCCCCATGTTTCCATGCGATTTCCAACAACACTGGAGGTCCTGAAACAACCGCGCAGGGCATACGTCACCGCAGCTTTGCCTTCGGCATTAAGTCGCCATTCGGTAAAGTCGGGGTTGGGGGGAATGAAACCAACCGGCACCGCAATCGGTTCCCTGCTTTCGGTAGGGAGCAACACCTGATCCAACCGCCTCATCGGCATTTCAGCGAATCCAAGTTGTCGGGTCGCCTCCGCGCGGCTGTAGCCCTCGCGTATCGCCAACGCCCAGGCGATGGTCTGCTCCAGCCCTCGATACACACAGGCAGGCTGGATGACGGCATAGGTTTTGCTGATATAGGTCGGGGTCAGGGACCAATCCATTGCATCGGTTGGGCACCCGCCTTGCTCAGGTTCAGATTCGGGCGGAGTGGTCGGTTGTGCGGTCAATAAAACAGGTTCTGCGGCAGCCTGCACCCTGCTCATCAACAGGTAACGATTGAGCGCCGCCATGCCACCTGTCGCCAGAAGCAGGAGCAGGATCAATCCGCTGATGATGGTGTGGGCACGCAGTTGCATGTGCCCGGCCAGATCCCGGTAGGTCAATCCGTTCAGGATCGTTTTCCAAAGTGACTTCATTATTATGGTTGACTCCAAAAATTCATTGATCGCCGCGGGTAACGCCATGTGCCAGATACCCAATGGCACGCACCGTCACCCAGCGGGCGGGCAGCAGATATCCCGCCGAACGCGTTCTGGCTGTCACAAAACAGGCGGGCCGTCCCTGATGACTTCCACAGGAAACCGAGAGCAGCTGGGCGCTGCCTGGCCGCTGGGCATTGAAATACTCTGCGGCAATCTCGTTGCCCGCAGCGTTGGCCGTGATCGTGCCATCCGGCAGAACCGTGATCTCCTGCGCGCCTGCATGGGCGGCGAGGTCGGCGGCTCCCACGGTCTCCATGACCCGCGCATTGGTCACCATGTAATCCAGGATGCCCAACAAAAACAGCGACATCAACGGAAGCAGGATCGCAAACAGCAGTGTGGATTGTCCGCGTTCGTTTCGTCTGGACTTCACTGCCATCTCGCTTTCCAGGCTTCGGATCGGGACATAAACCACGCATCATTCCAGCCGCCCGCACTGGATCCAATCAATCCGTTGAAAAGAATCGGCGCCTGATAGGAAACCAGACACTGACCGACGGACCCGGGCCCATCCGGCGGCGAAACCTGCACACGGTAGTTCACGCCTTGCGTTGCAGACCAGTCTGCGTTCAACGTTTCCCATGCGATGCGGACTGCATTGTGTTGGGCACGTGCGGGATCAGGGGATTGCGACAGGAACTGCGAACAGGCATAGGCGGCGGCGGTGGCGGCGGTCCGCGCACGATGGAGCGGGATCCAGGACAACAGACCGAACGCCATCAGGATGGCCAGAATGGCAAAGAGTGCAGTTTCGGGCATGGCCTGACCCCGTTCAGAAATTCTCTTCATTCGATGCCTCCCGCAGCGGGTGGTCCGGGGTAAAAGCGCCATAACCGAAAATACGCCGCGGCCCGCTGGGACTCGGTGAGGCGGATTCCAAAAAGCCAGCCGCGTGAATCCTCCACGCTGATCAACGAGCGGACCTGACGCGGGCCTTCCTCGCCTGCCATGATCTGATCCGCCAGGTCAGGCCATAACACGGTATCCCTGGCAGCCTCCGTGACCGGGGTCTCAAAGGAACCGCTGGCCACGCCTGTGACGAACACGCCCCAGTCCGCGGCGGCGGAACGGAAGGCTGCGAAGGCGGCAAAGGTCATGCCGAACAGGAGCAGGATCAACACCGGTAGAACCAGGGCGAACTCGGCGATGGCCTGTCCCTTTTCTTTCCTGCAATACATCTATCCGCCTCGCGCCATGCGCAGGGCATCAATGCCCGCCTGGAAGGCCGCGATCAATTCGGTTTTGTATTGCGAGATCACGGCAATGGCGACCACACCCACCGCACCCAGGATCAGGGCGTATTCTGCAAAATCCTGTCCCTCCTCTTCACGAACAAAGCGTTTCAACAACTTGAACATGGTGAACTCCTTTCGGGATAAAAAACGAATGTCTGTCAGTTGGAATCATATAGAATCAGGCATGGGGGTCGTCAGGGCGTGTCGGTATGGGTTGCCGCAGGCGGGGTTTCATCTGATGCTGTTGATGAAATGAATAACCTGCAAAAGGATGTCCGAATCAAAACATCGTTCTGGCGTACCCCGCGGTATTGGCTGTATCAGCAATGGAGCAGGGTGCATGATTTTTTCATGCGGAATTTCAGTTCACAGTGGAATGCCCCCTGCCCGTTTTGCGGTGAAACTGATCATCAAACAAAGAATCGTCCCAATCCGCAAAGGATGGGATTTTGAAAACAAATAAAAGGGAAGCTCCAGAGCAAGCTCTGGAGCTTCCCTTTTATTCATACATGTGTGACGCTAGTACCCAACAGGCAAGCCTTCAGCCCAATCCTCTCCAAGGCGAATCTCAAGGTCAACGGGTGAGGTTGGGTCTGGTTGAATCACAATCTGTTGACTCGCCACCCCAAAGACTTCCGCCAGATATCGCAAGGCATACAGTTTTGAAGAATACAGGACCAGTTTGGTGTGCCCGGATATGCCAGTGGGCGGACCGTACTCCACGATCTGCATTCCCCGGGCCGTCAAATAATTTGCGGTCCTCCTGTCCAGGTCCGCCGTGTAGGTATTATTGACAATGCGGATCCGCGCTCCATCCGTAGGAGCCAATTCAACAGGATCCCCCAGCGCCAGTGGACTCAGCGGCCCGCCGGGGACGAAGATCTCATCACGCAGGATACGGACCAGATCAGGGATCGGGCGCAAGACATTGGCCGGCACTCCATCGATGGTCGTGTCCGCTGGGATCGCCATGCTTGAATCGATCACTCCCGTTTGGATGGCCTCAACCGGAATATCCCTGGCAAGCAACGCCAGCTTCATGACATCCTCCAGCTGCATGTTGGTGCGGACTCCGGAGGAGAACTCCATGTATAGCTCCGGCATCCGCGACAGGAGGGTCGGGAAATATTCCGGAGCAAGCACCTTGTCACGGATCGCCAGGATGACCTGCTGCTGGCGTCTGGCGCGGCCCACATCCCCGCCGCTGCAGCCCTGGGTTTCGTAACGGCAGCGGGCATAGGCCAGGGCGCGCTTGCCGGTCAAATGGCGGAAGTCTCCGGGGATCAGCACAAAATGATCCTGTCCTGAACCGGCCGGGTCCAACACCATTTGTTCCTCCACATACACATCAATGCCGCCGATCAGGTTGACGAACGACACGAAGGTCCCAAAATCCACCTGGACATAATAGTGAACCGGCACCCCGATGAACTGGGAAACGGTTTCCATCGCGAGGCCCGCTCCGCCACCCGGCAGTCTGGCATTCTCCCCAATCGCCCAGGCCGTGTTGATGCGGCTGTATCCGGAGCCAGGGATGTTGACCCACAGATCGCGCGGAATGGACAACATGCCTGCCGTCCTCGAGACCGGGTCCACGGTCAGGAGGAGGATCGTATCCGTGCAAAGCGGGCAGCCTTCGTCTGCAGCGCTGCCGCGCAATCCAAAGAAGGCGATATTGACGCGGCTGCCGCCATCCCAGGCAGGCATCCCCATCTCCGCCGCAGACACATCGGATGGGAGGATCTCATGCGATGGTTCCACGTTATGAAGAACCGGCGCCCCAGGCGGCTGGATCGATTCCACCGCACAATCCGCTGGTGGAATGCCGGGCAGGGGCGTTAATCTCCAGCAGGCGGTCAGATTGCGCATGATGAAAAAAGCGCTAATGGCGGCCAGCAGGGCAAAGACCCAGTACGCCATTGAACGCCAATGGGAACGACCAACTTCGAGTGATCTGGATGAAGGGGACATGACCTTACATCAACCCGGATCCCACACCTGCACTTGCGCCAGGTGCAAGTGTGAACGGCGCAATGATCGCCAGCACCAACCCCAGCACCGCCAGCACACCGAACAAGCCGGCGCGCTGGCGCACGAGGGCAGCCCGCGCTTCCGTGACTTCCACCACGGAACGATGCACGGACTCCTGCAGCCCCTGCACGCTGGACAGGATCGGGCGGTTGTTGGCGAAGAAGTCGTGGATGTCGCGCAGGAAGAGGTTGGCCTCCACATCGGCGGGATCGGGAAGATGGGCGCGGGTGACTTCCACTGCTTTTGTAAAATCCTCCACTTCCATGCGCGCCACCAGCAGCCCGAGCAGGTTGCAGAACGGCCCGCCCACCGTGGAGGCGCGTCGCAGTGCCTCCTGCACCCCCACGCCGGAAGACAGCAGGGAACCCAGCACAGACAGGCCGATCAACATATTGTTACGCAGCGCCTCGGCGCGTTTCGCTGCCAGTGCCTTCATGCGGACATAGGGACGGCGCAGTCCCAAAAAGACAAAGACCAGGGCGAGGATGGGCGCTGCCACCAGCAGGTCCAGCGCCGCCATCGCCCCGGCCAGCAAACCACCCACCAACAGAAAGATCGAGAAATCTCGAATAGCCGCAGCATAGAATTCGCCCGGGGTGTCATGGGGATAACCGGCCCGCCTCAACAGTCCGATCACATCGTTCATGTTCTTCGCCTGCCCGGGATCAAAGCGGCCGGGCAGGACCGCCACCAGCAACGCCTCCCATGTGGATCGCCGCTGGGTATGCGGCTGGGAGCTGAAGTTCATCAGGCGGTTGGCGCCAAAGGGATTGAAGGCGGCTTGAAAGGCAGTCAGCAGTTCAAACGCGAGCACGCTCAGGCTCAACGCGCCAAGGAATGCAAGAAAGGTCATGGGGAGTCTCCTTTTGGAATGTCGAGGTGGAAGTCTAATAACTTCTGCAGCGGGGCTTCGCCGGGCTGTCGTCCGCGGAAGGGCTTGCTGTACAGGGCCTGTTTCAAGGCCTGCAGGTGTTGTTCATTGCGGAGCACATCCCGTGGGGGATGCGGCACGGCATGGGCCAAAGCGCCGCTGCCGGTCTCCCAACTTGTGCCGCCGTATTCCCGCGGCCAGAGCGGATGGGTGCACATATCCCAATCGCCTGGCAGTCTGTGATTCTTCAAGGCGCGGTGCCATTGCCAGAGGGCTTCGAAACGCGGTCCCCACAAGCCCCAGACCATGTCGAGCTGCAGGGACTCGTCCCGCAATAAATTCAAGGTCTCCGTGCAATGGTGGCAGATCGGGATGGCGTTCTCCGGTCGCTGGTAGCGCCAGAGAAGTTCCAGCGGTGCATTCGGGGCGGGAGAAAGGACCGGCCTCCAGGAGGCGGGCTTGCCGCAGCGCATGCAGTGATTGGGAAACTCGTGCCGCCAGGGAACACCGGCCACCGAGGCCGCCACGATCTCATCCAGGTAAGGCTCTTCGGCCTTCAGGACGGAGTGGGAAAGTTTCACCGCGCCGTTCGGCAGGTTCCAGACGCTGGAAAAATCCAGGATGAAACCAGCCGAGCTCACGATCTGTCCGCGTTCCCAGGCGGCAAACTTCTGTCTCTGGATCTCGGGGATGATCCCATCCTGGTGCGCTTCACGGATGCGGCGAATGTCGGCAACGGCTTCGGCCAGCAGGGAAAACAGGAGATGGTCCATTCCCGTGCCGGCGTGCATGGCCCCATAATCGGGGAGTTCAAGGGTTGATGAAATTATGCTGTCCATGAAGGGACGGTAATCCACCCCGGGCCCCGTCTCGATCACATAGCGGCAGGTCGGCAACCGTACCCACTGCCAGCGGGGGATGACTTCATCGAACACCACCTGTCCCGCGGCGCTCAAGGCCGCGATCCGCATCGGCGGGCAGAAGAAGGTGTGGAAGGTGCGCGTCCCATCGGATGGATACATGAACGCCAGTACAGTCTCGTCCAAAGACTCCATGAACATTGCCCCATAAGCACGTTGCTTTGAAGTGATCAGAAAATGCAATTGCATGTCATTCCTCCTCATCGGTTCCAAATAAAATGGACCGGGCTTGAGTCATCATGGGGTTGTGCGGCCCCATCGTCTTCCTCCAGGCATGCGCCAGCGGATGTTCCACTGGTTTTGGATGGGCATACGCACGGTGCGGTGTGGACTCCATCAACCTCCATAACTCGGCCGGCGGCAGGTCGGCAAATTGCCGAAAGACTCCGCGCGCTTCATGCAGGGGATGTTCGCGCAGGCGGCTGAGCGCATATCCCAGCGGGTCGGAAAGATTTCCGCTTTTCGGGCTGGCGACATACAACACCCAGGAGACGAAGGCATGCACGGATGCCTGAACCTCGAGCAGCTCCTTCTGTACTTTGGGATGCACGTCATTTTGTTGAAGCAAGACATCCAATTCCCAAAACGGCGGCACCGCCTCCTCCGTTTTTCCCGCGCCGCAGGCATGTTGGGTGGTCGATGTGTTTTTCTTTTCAGTGTTTTGGGGGTGTTTAAAAGAGTTTAAAACAGTCCCATTTGCGTCCGCCATATGACTCCCATTCGCGTCTGCTACTGCTTCCATTTGCGTCCAGTCTATCCTCCCATCTGCGTCTGCCATATTCGTCCCATTTGCGTCCAGCGGTTCATCCAGCAGCACCCGAAACGCACGCGGCATGGACTCGACCCGCAGATCGGCATAGGTGTTGGAATCGGGAATGGGCATCTCCATCAGGAAGCGCGAAAGGTTCCCGCCGCGCTGCTCTTTCCATTGCGGGTTGAGCCAGGCCTGTACGGTCTTATAGCGACCCGAGCCGATCAGTTCCGCCATTTCCTGATACCCCCCTTTAAAGGTCACCAGATCACGCCGCTCCCCGGTGCGGGAGTTGATGAACGCCATGTCACGCGCCACCGTGACCAGCCAGGCCTGCGCAGGGGTCAGATTTAATTCATGAATGCTGCGGGTGATGAAGAAGTGCGTGATGTGGATGTCGCCGAGGGCATTGATGATGCGACGATGCAGGGCTTGTGCCAATTGATCCGTCTCCAATGTATGGGCAGCCCCTGCCTCCAGACGGACGATATCCATCACCGTGTTCAATGGCACAGAGCTGCGCATGTCTTCCATCGGGGTAAGCAGTTCCATGACATCCTCCACGGACAGCAGTTCCTGCAGCGCTTTATGCAGATCCAGATTCCTTTCGGTCATGGACCTGATCCGTGCATGGATCGCAAGAGCATCCATGCGTGTCAGGCGCGGGGTCATGAAGACCTGGTAGCGGATCGGTGCACGGTGCGGGCGTCCATCGCGGCCACGGCGAAAGCGGCGCGTGTCGTTATCCTCAGCACGCTGCACCAGCCCATGCAAGTGCCCTTGAATGCTGGTGTGTTTTAGCAGACGCCAGAAGGCACCGTGACTCAGGGCGCTGAAACGCATGACCTCACGGCTGTGCAGTGGTTTGGCATCCGCCTGTTTCAAGCCCTGCACCCGCCAGGCTGCCTGATGAAATCCGATATACAACCAGATCGCCTTGGGCCCGATCTCCATCCCCAGTCTTCTCAAATAGCCCTTCACCACGACCTGCTTATGTGGCTGCACGATGCGGTCATAATCCAGCCACTGCACCGGCTGGATGTCAAATTCTGTTTCCTCCTCCGCTACCTTTTCCTGTTCATCCTCTTGCGGGGTTTCGCTTGCAACAAAGCGCACCGATACCGGCGGGTCCAGGATGCCTTTCAGGATGTTCTGAACTGTGGAGGTCAGGCGTGACTCCAGCCAGTCACGGGCATCGGCGTTGTGCGCTGAGATGATGAGTACATTTTTTTCAAGGGACACGACGTTTGTGTTGCGCACCCATGTATCGAAGGGGGCGCGCGGCATATCCGCTTGAAGTTGCTGCAATACCTGCTGCCATGTTTCTTCAAGGTTGATCATGCCGCCTCCCAGGTCAAAATCGGATCATTTCCCATCGCAGGTCGCACCCATCGCGTTTGGAAAAATGAACGGCTCCCGGTTTCACCTGTGACTTCAACGTGGGCGGCACGTGGACAAAGCGCAGGCGGCACATAGTCCGTGCCGCCTGACTTGATTTCATCAACCTGTTTGTTTTTTCGTTTTTGATGGAAGTTCATTTTGCACCTTCCAGGGGCAACGTGAAGGATGTGCGTTTTTGCACCGGGGTGAGCGTCAATCTGCCATGCTGAAATTCCTTCAATCCAAAACGCAGCAGGGCGGTGATCAATTCCCCAATCGGCACATTCAAGCCATCATCGGATGCAAGGGCAGATAGTTCGCGTTTGAGTTCAGGCGGAAAGCCGCGCCAGGTGGTGATCACCCGCCACAACGCTTCGGGCTTTTGTTTTGTATTTTTGGAATGGTTGTTGGCATGGGATCATGGGTTGGGAAAAGGGTCATGCGCAGGCGATACGGATTGGGTCTGGGATTGAGATCGAACTCACCACGCTCATAACAGCGCAGGGCATGTTCGATCACCGCACGTGCCACTTCGCCTTCCGGCACAAGCAGGTCGCTGGCGATGGACTTGACCCGCAACGACAATCTGGGATCCACGCCACGGTACACGGCCTTGTGGCTTTGATGCTGCTTCTCCCAGTGGCGGCTTCTCTTCCTTGGCTCTGCAATTCGCAGAGACTCATATAGATCCGGCGGCGCTGCCACGACCGGCATGGACTCGTTCGATGTTTCAAAGGGGGAACGGCGTTTGTTCATCCTGCCCTCCTAGTACTTCAACACGATTTGCGCCAATGCCTGGTATTCCCTGGCAGCCCGGCACAGCTCATTCATCTCGAAGATGGTCCGGCCCCGTGCGGCCCATTCACGTAGCAGGGTCGAGCAGTGGATGGGTGGCAATAAGCTGGATGCAAAGCGCTGCTCCAAATCTTCGATGGTTGCCTTGCTTTCGCAGGTCTGTTCGTCATAAAAGGTTGGCAGGATGCTCATTATGCCGAGCACCTTGCCAACGCCATCTGCGGAAAGGAATTCGGTGGCGGTTGGTACGATCACCAGATCGGAGGCCCAGACCGTGCGCTCCTCGCGTAGCGTGCCGCCCACACTCGGCGCGGTGTCGAAGAGGATATAGGGTCCTTCTTTAAAGAAGCGGCTGACCGTTTGTCGTATTGCGGAGACCGGTTTATCCTGCGCGCTCAAAACGGTCTGGGCCGCCATGGTCTGCTGATCGCCCGGCAGGATGTGCAGTCCCTCCCGTCCGGAGCAGAAAACCCAGGAGTTGATGAAATTGGTTTCCTGTTGCGACATGCCCATTGTGAGCAGATAAAAGACACCGGGCTCAGGGCTGCGCCCCAAGGCGATGGCGGATTGTCCCTGCGGGTGGGGATCGATCAACAACACACGTCCGCCCTTAACGGATAGACTATGCGCAAGACAGGCAGCGATGGCTGTCTTGCCCACACCCCCATTTGGATTGGCAATACAGATGATTTTTGTGGACATGTTGGACCTCCCCTAATCCCTGCGCAGGCTGCGCTTGATCTCATCGCGGATGACCACATACAGGATGGATCCGATCAACATGGAACCAAGAATCAGCGCCACTGCGATCAGGATGGCATGCATCGCTTCACTCATGGGAACCTCCCTGCTGGGTGGTAGAGTAAGGTTCTGTTTGGGACATGTTGGATGTGGGTTTGCCGGCTTGAATATTACTTTCCAATTTTTTTCGCTCTCTGCGCCAGCTTAGGATGAGGGTGTATACCTGACCGAGAATCTCGCGTTGTTCGGGGGTGAAGCGTGACGATGGGGTTGGGAGGGGTGTGGTCATGACGAGGCTCCTGTCTGTCTTTCAAACGGAGAGGGGGAATCCGATAATGGATGAAGATTGGGAAGCATGCCCTGCCGTACCAATTCCTGCCGGATGATGAGGGCAGCCTGTGCGCGTGGCACCCGCAATTCCCGTTGGGCGAGCTGCAGAAGCGCATTGCGTTCCTGATCCCCCAGATAGACGATGATCTTGGCCATAGGTCTCCTATTCGATGCTGAAATAAAATGAGCCGCGTTGCCGGCGGCTCAAATAAATAACATCTGGGAGTACGGGATCTCTACGGTTTGAAGTACGGAATGACTACGAAAATTTCATTTGTTATTTGACCATGTATTGGAGCCGAATGATTGGATGGACTGTCGTGGTTGGGGAATGCCTGCCCGGCTAGTGTTGGTGCTCGCTTGATTTGATCTCTTTCAAAATTCTGCGGCGCCAGTCATAGAACGTGGTGGTGGCCATCAGCAGGATGCCGTCCGGGCTGCTGCCAAATTCCTGGGCAAGGAATTGTTCAAGCGTTAATGCGGTTATGGAAGGATCACGGCGCTCCCACTTCAAGACAGCTTTATGTATTTGTTCCCTGGGGAAGCGTGGCGGTTTTCCGCGATGACGGTTGGGGGAAAGGTCAAAGAGTTTGGGGAGTTCGATTGCCCCCTGTGGGTTCTCTTCAACCGCCTTTATGTGTTTCCTTGTGGATGGATCGATCTTGAATAGCTTGAATAGCAAAGGCGTGGGTAGGTCCGGGATTTGATCAGTTCCATTCTGTTTTTCAATATCCCGCTTTAATTCACGGACCAGCCGGTGCGTATGCACAGCTCCCTGGACCACAAAGATCACGACGATCATGATGGTGAGTGTCAACGCAATCAATGCGGCTTCCTGCCCGAATTTGGTTTGAAAGAATTTATATACCCAGTAGATTGGGAATACGAGGGTGGCGATGAGGATCAGTAAAGCCAGATAATGCCTCCACAGCCGCTTGATATGATTCATTATTATTAACCTCAAGGATAAGGTAAGGCGGCATATTGTAGAAAAAAACAATTTGTAAGACAACTGATGTTTGGCATTATTTTGATGGGATTTAACTCATTATCAGTTGCAACTGGGAATATTCGGAGGCAATTCCGTAGGGGAACCGTACTCCCGCAGGCTATAACATCGGCAGGAACCTTACCAACGCAATACCACCAGTCGATTTCCAGTCATGGATAAGTTATTTAATACCCGTACTGGGTATAATCTCACAAGGAGACCCATTTCATGGAAGATTGGTTGACCACATACGAAGCCGTCCGCATCAGCGGTTATGAATTGGATTACATCCGAAAATTAGTGCGTGCCCAAAAGATCGTTGGGCGCAAGTGGGGACAGTCCTGGCAGGTCAGCCGGTCCTCCCTGCTAGCATTCCTGAAAACCAGGGAACACGAGGGGCAAAAGCGCGGCCGCAAGCCCATTCCACGGGACAACAAGTAGTCATTCATAAGGCATCAGCGACTTGATATTTAGAATAAATGTGCTATAATAATTTCATTGCTGGCAATGAAATTACCAGCCAGAGAAACGGGCCGCACTGGTGTTAGAGCACCGATACGACCCTTACCCAACCCACCGGCTAGAGCGGAAGGAAAGGCTGGTTTCATTATACAGCCCCTTTGATTCGCCCAGGTGGGATTCCATCAGGGCGATTTGTCTTTTCATCCCGGCTCCAGAAGCAAATCGCCCAATCCATCAAAGGAGATAGGTATGCTTCAAAACCCCGCAACCACACGTTTTCAACTTGTAAGCACGTTATCACGCATCCGTCAGGAATGGCAGGAGGCTACTGGTAGTTCCAGTTTGATCGAGGTGGAGGGCAACATGGGAATGTTGCTTGCCGACCTGATCAATGGTCTTGGATTAGGCCATGCTGAGCAGATGCATATTCTGGGTGAAGATCTTTTTCAGGAGATGCAGGATTTCCTGAAAACCCCAAATCAAAACTAGACAACCACAACCAGCTAAGGATATATATCATGAACAAACGAGCAATCATTTATGCAAGAGTAAGTACTGATGAGCAAGCAGAAAAAGGACATAGCCTTTCCTTCCAAGTGGAGGAGTGTCGCAGATACGCTGATCGCATGGGCTTTCATGTAGTCAAAGAAATAATAGACAATATATCTGGTGCCACTCTAAACCGACCTGGTTTTACAACACTTGAGATGATGATAAACAATCTTGAGGCTCAAGTTGTTATTGCATATACATCCGACCGTATTTCAAGAAACTATTACGATTATGTACCTTTGGTTGGCAAGTGGCAGGACAAGAACATCGAGCTTCATTTTGTAGATAGGGGCCAATCACAGAATGATCTTCAAGGCATGATCTCAGACGGAATATTTGCCATGCTGGCACACACAGAACGGCTAAAGATTTTGGATCGTACAAGAAATGGTCGCATCAAAAAAGCAAAGGATGATAAAAAACCGGTTATGAGCGGTGTTGTCCCCTATGGATATGGACGCATTGGAAAAGCGCGTGATGCCGAAATGATCATTGAACCAGATGAAGCAGAAGTAGTGAAGATGATTTTTCGATGGTATACAACAAACAAAGATGGCGGACCTCTCTCATTAAGAGGAATTGCCAATCGTCTCGACGATATGGGAATAAAGCCAAAATCTGCTGGTTTTTGGGGACCAAGTTCAGTACGCCTGATTGTTACAAATGAAATCTATGCAGGTCGAACATACTATGCAAAGACGGAAATCCTCAAAGATGGCCGACAAGTGGCTCGTCCTAAATCAGATTGGATTCCAATTGAAGTGCCGCACTTGGCGTTGATTAGCAGAAAAACCTACGAGATTGCATTGGCGAAGACAAAACGCAACAAGGAGCTTTCAAGTCGCAATAGAAAGCACGAATACCTCTTGGTCGGGCACTTCTCTTGTGGCAGTTGCAATTTGGCAATGTATGGTTTTCAAAAGAAGAAGCATTCCAAGCCTTATTACAGATGCGCAAGCTATTACCATAAAGTCATAACCTGCGGACATTCTATACGTGCCATCCAAATTGAAAAAGCAGATCAAGCCGTGTGGGGCTGGCTATCATCGCTTCTGGAAGACGAAACAGTACTTATTGAAGGTGTACGTTCAATGGCACAAAGGAGGGAAGCAGAATTGGGTCCAAAACGAGAACAGTACACCTATGTACTTAAAATGCTTGATGCAACCGCTGAAAAGATACGACGGTTAATTGACGAACTTGCTGATTTCAACGGCAATGCAGTGAAAGCAGTCATTAAAGATAAAATCAATCAACTGGAAGCAGAACAGAATTTTCTTTTTGAAGAAAAAACCAGACTCGAGGCGGAGTTAACCGAATTAGAAATCGATCCTGAATTTGAAAGCAAAATTACAGAAATTGCAGCAGCAGTAAAAGAACGGCTACCAATAGCAACTTTTGAAGGCATGAGGGATTTGTTGGAATTACTTAAAGTAAAGGTTGTTTATTATCGCCTTGATAACGGTGTGAAGCTGCGAGTATCTTGTGAAATTCCAGATAGCGAGGAGGATATTGTGATTACGTCTTATTGAAGGTATCGTCGGGGTGGGAGTTGCAGTAATCGCAGTAGGTTGTCATGGGCTAATTTTACTATATCAAAAACACCGCCTTAATCTCACCAGCAAATGAAGTCGCGAAGATATATAATACGACTAATTATGGAAACAACATCCATGAAATTACCTGTTCCACTAACACCATTGATCGGGCGGGAAGCGGAAATTCGTCAGATCGGCGAGCTGCTGCATCGGGATGATGTATGTCTGATCACCTTATATGGATTCGGTGGTTCAGGTAAAACACGTCTGGCAATGGAAGTTGGACATTTGGAAGCAGAAACCTTCACTGACGGAGTATGGTTTGTTGCGCTTGCTCCGCTTAGCTCGCCTGAGCACATCCTTACAGCAACCGCTTCAGCATTGGGGTTTGACTTTGGTAATTCCGTGGATCAAAAGAAACAATTGTTCAGCTATCTGCAAGAGAAAAACCTGCTGTTGATTTTCGATAACGCCGAGCACTTGCTCCCCAATGCGACTCTTTTTTTTGAAGAGTTTCTTCAAAATATTCCCCGTCAACCTAAATTGCGCCTGCTAGTGACTTCTCGCCAGCCGCTCAATATGCCCTGGGAATGGGCCTACCTCCTTCGAGGACTTGAATACCAAAAAGAATCGCCAAATGTGGAAGGTCAAACATCGGCTGCTGTCGAATTGTTTTTGCATCATCTACGCCGACAGGGCAATCCATTAGAGGCAGGGGATGCTGTTTGCGCGGCACAAATCAGTCAGCTGGTTAATGGTCTGCCACTGGCCTTGCTCCTCGCGGCAAGTTGGGGGCGCGTCCTCGGGTGTGACGATATTCTGAAGGAGATCAAACGAAATACTGGATTCTTAAAGGCTCAGGGGCAAACATCCACGGATAAGCACAGCAGTATGCAAGCTGTCTTTGATTATTCGTGGCAGCTACTATCCGAGATCGAACAGGCTACTTTACGAAAACTAGCTGTCTTCCGCGGAGGCTTTGACCGTGCGGCTGCCAGCGCAGTCACCGGGGCCGACCTCACAATAATTGCCAGATTGGTCGACAACGCCCTGATCGAACGCATTTCAAACAACCGCTATCAAATCCACGAATTGCTTCGGCAATACCTGCAAGATCGCTTGGAGGAAGCGAAAGAAGATCAAGCGACTTATGATACACACCTAGCCTATTACACGGGTCTCGCTGAACAAGCTGAAACACAACTACTCCAAGAACAACAATACACCTGGATCGATCAATTGAAATTGGAAATCGATAACTTCAGCAACGCATTGGAATGGAGTCTGGAAAATCCAAATCCTGCCCGTCTAAAGCTGGGGTTACAAATGCTGACAGCCACAGAACGCCTTTGGACTCTACCCTTGCTTACAAAAACAGGTTTTGGTTACCTGTTTAGGTTACTGGCCTTGGTTCCAGATAATCAATTCCAGCATACCTATGCACGGGGATTAAACCTGGCAGGATGGCTTTCTTTCTTGCTCGAAGATCTGCCAGAATCCCGACAATACACTGCACAGGCTTTACAAATCGGACTGCTAACGCATGACAGTCGGCTGGTTGCTGACGCTTATTATATTCAAAGCCTTGAGGCCTTTTATCGGAAGGAATTTAAAACCGCTCAGTCCTACGCTCAACAGGCGCTGAGCGGCTATCGGGAAATAAATTACGCCCATGGTATTGCGCAAGCTTTGGACAGCCTGGGACGTTGCGAGATGTACAGCGGCAATTTTTCAGCAGCCATTCCGAACCTGACCGACGCACTGGATCTAGCAAGGAAACTGGGAGACGTCCGTACACAATATTCCACATTGCGCGGGTTGGGAGAACTGGCATTGTTCGGCCAGCACATCGAGCTGCAACGGGCGCGGGCTTATCTTCAGGAAGCCCTTGAGTATTCACGCCAGTTCAAAGACAATTTTTATATCAGCCATATCTTGAATAGCCTGGGCGAAATTATGCGACTGGAGGGACAATTTGAGCAGGCAATTTCCTACTATGAAGAAGCAATATCAATTGAAAAAGAGCTGGGGAGAAAAGACGAGGTCATGCTCGAGGAAGAGAATCTGGCGTTTGTCTATTCCCGTTTGGGTCAATATGATCAGAGCAGGGTTCTATTCATTAGGAATCTGGAACTGGCTCTGAAATCTGACCATCTGGCAATTGAAATAACGACCTGTCTGCTTGGTTTGGCTGGCATCGTTGGGCTTAGCGACCAGGCAGTGGCAGAACGGTTGGTCATCAGCCCACGCACCGTGAACGCACACCTGACATCGATCTATAATAAACTTGGGGTCAAATCTCGCGCCGCCGCAACACGCTTTGCCGTTGAACACGGCCTGAATTGATCAATAGAGAGTACGCTTCAAATAAATTGAAGTGAGAACGTCCCGAAGGTTGATTGAGCTATTTTGGCCATCTTTCAAAACCTCACCGCACTGGCGTACGGCGCAAGTGTCGGGACGATTGTTTCATGGCAGACCAAAAGCTCTCACCAGGAAAACCGCCATCTCGGCGCGTGTCACATTTGCATCGGGACAGTAGTTACCGCCGCCGCATCCGCTGGTGATGCCTTCAGCCGCGAGCTGCTCGATCCATGCATCCGCAAAAGAGCCAAGCGGAATATCTCCGAAAACGGTTCCAGTTGCGGCTGGAGGAGTGTAGGCATTGCCATGCTCACCACGCAGAAGGAAGATTGCCATTTGTGCGCGGGTGATGGTCGCTTCCGGACAGTAGTTGCCGCCGCCGCATCCAGCAGTGACACCTTCAAGCGCAAGCTGCTCGATCCAATCTGCCGCAAAGGAACCGAGAGGCACATCTGTAAAGACTGTACCAGTTGCCGCTGGAGGTGTATAAGCGCTGCCGTGTATGCCTCGCAAAATGAAGATAGCCATTTGCGCGCGCGTGACGGTTGATTCCGGACAGTACATCAGCGGAGAGGCGCTGCACCCGCCAGTGATGCCAGCATTGTACAGGCGCTCGATATATTGCCATGCCCAATAGGAGGTGGGAACATCGGCAAAGGTCGTGCCACCACCTACAGCGTAGAGGAAAACATCATGCTTTGCATTTGTATCTCCGCCTACCAGATTAGAAGCAAAAGAACCAAATGCTACGTAACGTCCATCGGCAGAAATCAAGGCACCGGCTGAGTTGTTATCACCTTCCACGCCGCTCGAAGACACTGAGATACGTGTAGTAGTATTGGCCTGAGTATCACGAACAAAAACATCATCCAGTTCATTTGTATCTCCGCTCACCAGATCAGATGAACGAGACATAAACACCACGTAGCGCCCATCAGCGGAAATTGATGAGTCGCCTGAAATTGAAGCGGAATCCCCTACCAGTCCGCCCAAACCCAAGGAAATGCACGTGGTAGTGTTCATTACGATATCGCGGACAAAGATATCGGTGAATCCATTCGTATCCCCATCAATCAGGTTATATGCCACCGATGGAAACACCACGTAGCGCCCATCAGCAGAGATGAATGGACTGGTCGAGCCGGTCCAACCAAATTCCCCTGTAGTTTCCGCTTCTGCGCCGCTCGAAGATATCGAGACGCGCGTGGTGGTGTTCGCCGCCATATCGTACACGAAGATGTCGTTGCTCTCATTTGTATCCCCACTCACCAGGTTGCTGGCACGAGAGACAAACGCAACGTAGCGCCCATCGGCAGAAATGGATGGGTCAAACGATTGACTATTCCCTTCCAAGCCGCTCGAAGACACCGAGACCCGTTTAGTAGTATTCAACATGGTATCACGCACAAAAATATCCATCACCCCCCACCCATTCGTATCCCCACTTACCAGATTATTAGCCCCGGACTCAAACACGACGTAGCGCCCATCAGCAGAGATAGAAGGGTAAAGTGAGTAATCATTTCCTTCTGCACCGCTCGAAGACACCGAGACACGTTTGGTGGTATTCGCCACTATATCGCGTACGAAAATATCTTCATCAATATTTGTATCACCACTTACCAGATTGTCTGCGCCAGAAACAAATGCGACATAGCGCCCATCGGCGGAAATGGAAGGTTGAGATGAATCGTAATTCCCTTCCACGCCGCTCGAAGACACCGAGATACGTTGGGTGGTGTTCGCCACTGTATCGCGTACGAAGACATCATACATCTCGTTTGTATCTCCGCTCACCAGATTGTTAGCCTTGGAATAAAATGCCACATAGCGTCCATCGGCAGAGATGGATGAGTTATACGAGTCATTATCCCCTTCAGAGCCGCTCGAAGAGACTGAGATGCGCGTGAGATTACCCGCAGCGGCAAGGACTGGGACTGTCTGTGCCAACAAGAGGGCCAGTACCAGCATCAGAGAAAAGATATGAAACTTGCTTTTTTTATTAAACATACAAGCCTCCTTTTTCGATTGGTTTATGGATAGCTGATGTTACATATATTTTACGAATAAACTCTTCGACAAGCCCTACTCTAGGTGACTCAGCAACGCGAGTTAGAACAGCTTTGATTTTTTCTATACCAATTATTTTTCTCTTACAATAGATTGAATGCCCTCACCAAAAAGACGGCCATTTCAGCACGGGTGACCGGGCTATCAGGACAGTAGATGCCTGCGCCACACCCGCTGGTAATACCTTCAGCCGCGAGTTGCTCGATCCATGCATCTGCCCAGTATCCCACTGGCACATCGGTGAAAACGCCAGTTGCAGCGGGTGGTGAATATGACGAACCATGCTTGGCTCTCAAAAGAAAGATTGCCATTTGTGCGCGGGAGACAGTATCATCCGGGCAATAATTGCCATCACCACAGCCGCTAGTGACGCCTTCGCTGGCCAATTGTTCAATCCATGCAGACGCCCAATAGCTGGAAGGTACATCTGCAAATACGATTCCACTCGCATCCGTCGGTATGTAGGATGCGCCATGAATACCTCTTAATAAGAAGACAGCCATCTGGGCGCGGGTAACGGTATCTTCGGGGCAGTACTGTAACGGCTCGAGAATACAGCCACCAGTAATCCCGGCGCCATAGAGTTGATCAATCCATTGCCAGGCCCAATAGTTTGTCGGCACGTCGTAAAAGGTTGTGTAATCGTTTGCGCCGTCAGCGCAATTTGTGTCATTGCTCCAGATGAACTCATCCAGGAACACGCTTGAATCGAAGATGGAGTCGCCAACGTCCTGAATGGTGAATACAATTTCAATATTTTCTCCTGCTGTCACTGGCGCATGGGCGCGCAACAATGTTGTTCCTCCATCATATGTCGTCCCATTATTTGCAGTAACGCCAAAGACCGTATTGATGGAGATGATGTTTCCCTCGGAGTCAAATGCAACATTGAGAGGGGCCTCAGCAGTAAACGTATCATTGTATTGGGAACCAACAAACTCTGGAAATTCCTCTGAATAGAAAGCAAAGTCAAAACTGGCGCAATTTATGCCTTCAGGAGTATGAAGAGTTAATATAAATTGCGTCATATCATTTCCATCCGCGCTATTCAGTCCATCTAAATCGTAACTCAGGCTGTCTGAATCGTTTGGTGTATCCGCGCTTTCGGCAAGTCCAGTGGAAAGAATAGCGAATGTATTTCCTTCTCTTGGGAAAAATGTACCCAAAGGAGCTGAGCCAATACCCACTCCGAGCACATCACTCCCATTTAGGCTGGCCGATACAATATCCGAAGGCGCAATTCCCATTGCGATTGCCAGATCCTGGGGCGTGGTCGGCGGCGTGATGGACAACGAGTTTACCTGCAAAGGCGAAGCCATATGTGGCGTTCGGTCAGGCCCTTGATTAAGAGTGCCCGCTTTTGCAACATCAATTCCTGATGAGAATATGAGGGTTGCCATCAGGATCATAATTACCAACGCATTCATGCTTTTCATAATATTCTCCAGTAGGGTTTTACAAAAATAAAGGATATTATTTTGCTAATCGGGTTTTAATAGTTGAAATATGACAGTTTTTGAAGACACAGGCCTTGTGAGCTTTCAACCCGCAAAGCCTGCCAGAAAGATATTGAGGCGCATATTTACTAGATAACGATCTTTGGAGGTGGCCTTTTACCTGCCAGAAAGGTGCCGCTCGGCGCTCGCTGAATGATGATCCTCGGAGGCGGCCTTTTGCCTGCCAAGAAGGTACCGCTCGGCGCGTGCTGGACGATAATCCTCGGGGGCGGCTTTCTGCCCGCCAGGAAAGTACCACCTGGCGCGTGCTGGATGATGATCATCGGAGGCGGCCTTTTACCTACCATGAGAGTATTGCTTGGCACTTGCTGGATAACGGCAACAATAAGAAGTATCACAGCAATGGCGCAGATCAATCGGCGAAACCAGACTAGGTTATTAATTTGAATATATGTTGTTTTCATAATTTACCTTTCCTTTCATTGAGTGCCAGAATTGTATATAAAGGATAAATCTGAGATATCAGACGTTGGCCAAGATTTTAGGAAAAAATACGGCAAGATGTCTGAGGCGAACCTGAAGTTATCAAATGATAGTGATTGGCGTATTTCGTCCCTGCATAATCCCATGAGTTGGTGGTGCGATTGTAGAAATATGCTTCGGTTTTGATTGAGACGATTGAACCTCCGGGGGCAGGTACATCATAAAAACCACCCACTGTTCCGGTATAAGCCTGTATATACTGCCAAGTGGTCGGAGCGTAAACGTCGCAGATGATATCTTACCACAGTCGGAAGACCCACTGACCGTCGTATGTACCTATGAAACCTGGATTGAGACTGTATTTCGCAGGTAGGCAGGTAACCGAAGTGCCAATCCAGCCTACAGAACTGCCTGCTGCCTGAACTTGGCTAGGTGGGAAGGAAGCAAACATGATGACTAGAACCAACATAGCCAGCAAAATCCTTCTAAATGTTTTAACCGATTCATAAGAACCTGTATTTGTTAACATCTTAATCTCCTTTGGTTTAGGTTAGTAAAAATAAGGTGTACTCACCAACTACCGCGATTTTAGACAAACTGAGGAAAAGCCGCATCGGTAAAATAACTTAATTGGATTACTTAACTTTTCTCAGTGCCTCCACCCCCGGAAAGATGGCGGAGATGCCCAAATACAAAAAAGACAGTTGTTTGGAAAAAAGTCCCAAACAACTGTCTTTTGCTCTTCGAATGTTCTAAATTATCTCTGGTTCTTTACTTCACGATCACCCAATCGCTGCCGCTGCGGCCAAAGACTTCGGGAGAATACATCTCTTCAGCCTTGGAAGGCGGGGTGATGAATGTCCCCGGCGTGGTGGCGCGGACATAATAAACGTATTCATAAACGCCATCCCACAGCAGAGACGTGAAGGCCTCGGCGCGGTCATCGCGCATATTTTGGTGTTCGTACCACGGTCCCCACCACCACCAACCGTATTTGAAATCAGGGCTGGTTGGGTCTTGCGGCACGGGTTGCGAAACAGCCAGCTCGGAGTTGATGATCTCAAACCCGGCAGGCAATGGGTCAACCAGCGCAACGTGATAGCGGCGATTATCCGCAGCCATGGTGATGGTCACTTTCACGCGTGCGCCAGCTTTGATATGCCAGATGCCATCGGCATCCAACGTCACATCTTCGGGGTTGTCCACGCCTTCGTAGCGCCGCTCAACGACAAAACCCATATCGAGCGGATCAAGGTCCAGGTCGGTGGGAGCATATTGCAAGCCGAGGCGATAATACAATCGTCCAGGTCCATCCTTGCTCAGGATCAGATCCTGCATGCCGCCGCCCGATGATGTTTCTGACAGCACGTAATTCATCGGGATCAAGGTTTCAGAAGTATCCGTTGTGCGCCCGCGGAACTCGTTGCTGCCTGCGTAGGTATCACCCAGCCAAATGCGCGCCACAAAATCAGGCGTCTGCGATTCGTAGGTGTTGAAGTAGCGGTCAAGCGCCGTCAGCACAAAAACATTTTCTTGTGTGCTGCCCCAGCGTCCCTGCGTTTGACGCGCCGCCGCGAGCAAGCCATTGACCAATTTGGGGATCAAGTCGCTTTGCGGGTTATCTTCGATCAAGGCATCCAGCAAAATTGCATCGGTGCGGCGATCGGAACTGAGCAAGAGATAGGTTTGCTCGGTGTAGGCTGTGGTGAAATTGGCCGCGCCCGCTGTTTCAACAACATGATTGTTCACAAAGAGTCGAATCGCATCCAGTTGTTCTTCGTCATCAATAACAGACCACAACCAGCCAATGGCTTCCATCGAAAGATTCTCCAGCCCTGCTTCTTTCAAAAGATTTTCAGCCTTCTGCGAATCGCGGTCACCCATCAAGTTGCGCACATACAACGCATACGCGCTGAGCGTCTGCCGCGTTCCATCGTCATACCATGAAGGGTAATAGCTTTCGATATCGCGCAGGTAATTCAGCGAATTCTGCTGCATCTCCGCAGGGACATTGAATCCTTTTTCCTGTGCGCGGAACAGGGCATGAGCTACATGAATGGTATTGAATGGGATCGACTCGAATCCGCGCCGCCAATACGGATACCCGCCATCGTAGTTTTGCATGGACTGCAAGCGGTCAATATCCGCGCTGACAGCTGATTCCATTTCTGACGGTGTCGGCAGCCCGTCGGCTTTGAACGCCGAAAGCACATCGCGCAGCGAAGCCACCGCAAGGATTCGCGATGCCAGCTGCTCAGAGCAATCATACGGATATTCCACCAGATACAACACGGCATCGGTCAACGCCTGCAAAGCCGTGGATGATGTGCTGATTTCAAGTCCGCCGAATTGCGGGAACACGCCGCTCGGATATTGCACCGGCTGGGCAATCGCGCCATCATCGATGACCCCGTAGGTGGCAAAGGCTTCACTGGTTGCCGGGGTGTAAACGGGTAAGTCTGCGGTGGCGGCATCGGAGAAATCTCCTGAAGTTGCCGCAAACTGAATCTGAACATCACCCGCCATCACGGTCGAAGCCGCGAAGCGCACCTCCACCCTATCATTCGCTGGGACGGTCACACGCTGACCCGCATTGCCAAGTTCGAGGTTGGTTGCGCGGGCCACCACATCCACCACCATTGATTCATCGGTCTGGTTTTGGATCACGACTGGCAATTCGAATTTATCGCCAAAGTTAAGGAAGCGCGGCGCAGACGGACGCACCATCAGCGGCAGACGTGCAGTGAGATTGGATTCACCCATGCCAAATTGACTTCCGCCCTCATCCACCGCCACGACCATGACACGATACCGCGTGAGGTTATCGGGCAGTTGAATGAACACCCGAGCCTCCCCATTGGACCCGGTCCGCACGGTGGGTTCAAAAGTTGCCAGCGGATTAAAGTTCGAGCGCACATCAATGGCTGCCCCTTGCGGAAATCCATCGCCGCCACCTCCGGTTTGAGGTAATGCTTCAGCTGCCATGGCTGGAGCCTCGGTTGCGGCTGGCGACGCTGCAAAAAGCAAACTATCTGTGTTAGCCTGCCTTGCCAGTGCCTGCGGATTAGCAAGGATGATGCTGGCACGGCCGTAATTGCTTGAAAGATAAGAGGAGCGCGCTCCATAGAAAATGCTGAGCGGGTCTTTCATTTGATAATTCGTCAATGCGAGGATGGCCTCATCCACCACTACGACGGCCAGTTCCGCATCAGAGACCGGCAAACCGTTCGCATCCTTCACCAGTACGGTCAGGTTGGTTTCGCCGCCCGGTTCCAGCGTGGTTTGAGCGGGCATCAATTGCAGAGACAAGGTCCGCTGTTGGGGCGGGATGTTCAGGGTCATTTGTCCGCTGGCAAAGGCGGGGCGCGGTGGAATGTTTTCAAGCGTTTCGCCGTCATCACTGGTGCGCGGCGCGGAGCCGACCAAATCCACTTGAATGTTCAAATTGGGGATGTATTCCTCTTCGATGGGAATGTTCAGTGTCGCGGTGCCATCTTCGATGGTGAAACGCGTGGTGTATAAAATGCCGCTGCGTGTGACGGTCAGCAGGCCTTCGGCAGGACTGAATGGAGATTGAACAAGAATCTTCGCAGTGTCACCGGGCTGGTACTCATCTTTATCGGGAATGAGTGTGACATCCTCCTGTGCGATGCTGCGTGAAGGCGGTTGTTTCCCTCCGCTGACCCAACGGGTGATGCGGCTTTGATTCTTGCGTCCGAGTTCATCGGTCACAAGGGCGGTGATCTGATAACTTCCCCCGAGGGGAGTTTCAAAGGAACAGGTGTCAGGCTCGGGCGTGGAAAGAAGCGAGCAGGTTTGAACATCCACCACTTCTTCGACCCAGTTTCCATCCTTGAATTTCCAATCCAAGATACCGGCAGTGATCACAACTTCGCGGCCTTCGGCAGGGTTGCCATCGAGATCGGTGACAATGAAATCCACATCGAGCGGCGCGCCGCGTTCAACAAAGTAACCCGGAGTGCGCAAGCCGATATATACATCGGCCGGGTGAACCAGCAGCGTGGCACTGCTGGTCCATGACTGACGATTGACATCCATTACCGTTCCGTATGCAAACACACTGTATGGCTGCGGTCCGTTTTCGGGATCGCCCTGTGCTTTGAAATCGAGTTCAAGATAATGAGTGCCGGTTGCATCTGTTTTGCCGTTGAAGGTCTGCGTTTCATACAAACCGCCATCTTGATATGTGTAATCGAAATACCACCAGTATCTTTGATTGCCAAAAGTAAAATCGGGCCAGTTGGGCGGCGAATAGGTGCCGGGGCTGGTATTGACCTGCCAATTTACATCGGCGCCAGGCAGACCGCCCCCGGCGTAGTATTTCGCCTCCACAGCAACGGTGGCATGGTCTTCAGCAAAATATGGACCTGTTGTTTCATTGCGGGCGGTCACCTCGAATTCGGGGCGGCGAAATTCCTGTATCGCGATTTGATGGTAATACTGCAAGCCGCTCAAGTCACTCAAATTTCCATCGGCGGTCAGGTACAGTTGTGCATATCCCAAATTGGTAACTTCGGGCAGTGTGAAGGCAAGATCAAAACCGCCCAACGCATTCACATCCACTTTTCCTTCGCCAATAAGATTCCCCTGCGGTTCGATGATCTGATAACTGACCGAACTTAACGAACTCCCCACCAGACCCACATCACCATCCTGTTTGGCACCGATGCGCCGCAGCCAGCCTTTGACATGCACTTCCTCACCGGGGCGGTACATTTGACGGTCATCGAAAACATACCATTGCAAGTTATCAATGGGCGTGCTGGGCGTCCAGGCGTCATCGGCCCAGTAATAACTGTTGCGCGGCATGATCGCCCGATCCTCGCCAAGGGTGGCGGTGAGATAGGTTGCCCCGGAGGGGATATCAAATATTGCAGTGCCATCCGCTCCGCTCAAGATCGTTGTGCCGCCCTGATTTGCCTGAATGCTGACACCGGCCAAAGGCATGCCATCTTTGAGATTCGTTGTCCACGTCATCATCTCGCTGTGATCGGTGTACACATCGAAGCCGATCTGCGTGATCTGCACCCAGGTGATGACAGTTTGTGAGAAGCGCCGCCACTTATCATCATCGCTTTCAAACATGCCTGCGGGCGGTTCAAGGATGATGACGAAATGGCCGAAGGCTCCATCCATGTATTGACTCAGTTTTATATCCACTTCTGAAAGCGTGTCATCGGGGATGTCGAGGTCGAGGGTTTTATCTTCAACCAACACGCCCGGCATGGCTGGGGGCGCATCCGTCCTCTGCCAGTCGCGCAGATACGCCTTGTACTGCGGCCAATCTGAAGGCTGAACTTTATACACCCTCAATTTGAGTTTGTTGTAATTCATTGCATAAGCTGAATAAACCGGTTCGGTTGCCGAGGGATCGAGCGTGAGCAGCATCTGTCCGGGGTTCACCAGAAGCGAATCGGCTTTATCCACCTTGAATTTCAATTGCACATCATCGCCCAATTGCTGGCCGAAGGCATCTTGAATCTTTCCAGAGAGCGTCACGGTGTAGGTTGTTTGTCCCTGGGTCGCGCCACTGATCTGAATGGTGTTGCCGTACACATCGGCAGAAACACCGGGGATTTCAGGTGAAACGCTCAGCATGTCTTCGCTGAAAGATTCAAGGTCAAGCGGATTATTAAATGCGATGGAAAAGGGAGTCAACGGCGGGCAGCGGTCATCGTACCAGGTACAGCCATAATCTTCGATGCGCAACGGCGCATACGTGGAAAATTCAAAGGTCTGTGCTTCGGTCGTGGTCAACGGACCTTCGAGTGAAGGCGTCTGCGGGCCAACCGTGATCGAGATTCTGGTTTCAGGGTTGAAAGGTTCCACAGCGCGAAAAGCAAGCCAGCGTCCTTCAGGTGCATCTTTCACGATCGCACTCACCTGCTCATCCGCATCGATCTGCTCCTGCGTGGCAGGAGTAATTTCAACATTTTGATTCCCCGCCTTTACCGTGATGGTCTTCAACACTGCCGCAGGGTCAATGCGTTGGTCAAATTGAATGAAAAAGAGCGGCTCAAGCGGCTGGGGCACATCGCCGGGTTGAAACAGCACCACGGTCGGCGGCGGCGTCTTGAACGTCCATGTCACGGCGGTTGCCAGTGAGCCGCCATTGATGGAAGTCGTCCCTGCGGGAACGGTGACTCGAAATTCAGTTGCTTTGGGCAGGCGATCGATCAATTCGGAATCATATTCAAAGGTCAGGGTCTTCGTGCCAAGCCAGCGCCATGTACCGGGCAGGGATGGCTCGATCTGTACCGGCACATCCACCGCGGCAAGATCGCTCAACGTGCCGAGGGGAACCATGGATTGATTGAACGTTACGCTGATGAACGGCGCAATGGGAATCTCTCCTTCGGGTGCGAATCGCAATACCTCAAGTGGACCCGATTCAACCTCACCCGGAACTGGTTCTGTTTCAAGAGGCGGAAACGTTTCTTCGACAGTATTCCCCGGGCGTGGTGGCGGCAGGATATCTATCGGGAAGTTGAAGTCCACCGCGCCAGAATCAGTTGTCAGCGCGGGGAGACGCGAGAAGATCAATTCGATCTCTTCAGGGGATAGAGGTTCTCCGGTCGCCAGCGGCAATGACTCCGCAACCTCAGGCTGCGATTGCCCATCGCTTAATTCAACACCGATCCTGTAACTGTTGTCCTGTGCATCGGCCCCACTGGGCGATTCGGTAGCGTTGACATCGATGTGCGCGGAAGTCGTCGTGCCGGGTTGCAGCCGCCGAGTCAAAACAATGACGCCGCCGACCGCCAGAATAATAGCCCCGAGGATCATCAGGGCACGCCACTTACCAAATGAATTTGTATGATTATCTGTCATGGCAGAACCATCCTTCCCATATCACGACGCCGCAGGCAGGGGTTCAGTTCCCGTCACCCACCCCATTTTCATTATAGCGAATCTGATTCCCAAATACATTGTTTTTGGGAATCAGAAAAACGCCGCCGAGACTTTATAGGTAATAAGCAAAGAGCTTGTTTTGGACGCTGAAAACGCTGATTCAAAAAAGAAAATCTGCTCAATCAATGATGGAAGTTTTTGTATTTCGGAAAATCTCTTCGAAGGAAGCCAGTGAAAAAGTCCCGCCGCCAAATTCGAGCGCATTCGCCGCACCTGCGGCAACTGCTTTTTGCAAGGCAATTTCAGAGGACGCACCTTTTTCAAGCGCGAACAAAAGCCCGCCTAAAAATGCGTCGCCGCTGCCGACACTGCTGACGATTTCCAGTTGGGGCGGCTGTGCCACCCAAACACGGACATCTGAACTGAAAACGGCTCCATCTTTTCCAAGCGTGATGACTGCTTGTGAAATTCCCCGTTCTTGCAGTTGATGCATCGCTTTGGCCGCCTGCTCCGCATTGGAAATTTTCATACCGAGCGCCCCGCCCAATTCGGCGGCATTGACTTTGATGCAGATGCCATGCACGGTCAGCGCTGTTTTCAAGGCCTCGCCGCTGGTATCGGCCCAAACGGATTTTCCACGTTCCACCAACCCTGTGAGCATGGTTTGGTAGCGTTCGAGCGAAAAGCCAGGTGGCAGACTCCCGCTCACAGATATCAAATCAACCTGCGCCTGCACGTCCCCAGACATCGCGGATCAGGGCATCACATTCCTCTGCGTGGATGGGCTGACCCGATTCGTTGATGACTGTGGCATCTTGATTCGGCTGCACCAGAATGACACAAGTGCGGGTTTCGCTTTGCACCCGAGTCCAATGCGTGGAGAAGCCTTCGCGCTCCGCGAGGTCTGCGAGCAGATTCCCAGCGTGCCCGCCGATCGGACCCATGCACAGCGGATTCCCACCCAGCGTGCGGATGGCGCGCGCAACATTGATTCCTTTTCCACCTGCAACCGCCAGCGTCTTTTTCGCGCGATGCACTTCACCGATCTTCAATTCATCCACGTACAAGGAACGGTCGATGGCGGGGTTGGGGGTCAGGCAGAGAATCATAAAAAGGTCAGGGCTTCTTGCAAGGTGGGTTGACCTTCGGTGCCGCCCGCCTTTTGCGTGGATAAAGCTCCACACACGCAAGCCAGCCGCAGAGATTTTTGAAGCGGCCAGTCGTTGAGATAGCCAAACATAAATCCCGCATCGAAGGTATCACCTGCGCCGACGGTATCCACAACGTTGACTGAGATGGAATTCGAATGAACAACCACTTCCCCATTGCAAACAATTGCGCCGTCTGCGCCGAGTTTGATGACGGCGAGTTTGCATTTTTGGGCAAGTTGTTCCGAGGCTGATTCAACGTCTGCAGATTTTGTGATGGAAAGCGATTCGGTTTTGTTGGGCAGAAAGACGTCCGTTTTGGAAAGCAGTTCGTCGAAACCTATCCATTTTTCGGAGGGGTCGTAGTTGGTGTCGAGCGAGGTGGTGAGCCCCAATGAATGAGCGCGTTGGAACAGGGCGGGCAAATCGGGTTGGAGTTTCGTTTGCAGGAAGTAACTCGCCACATGCAGGTGGCGCGCTTGTGCCAGCAAACTGTCAGCGATGTCTGATGCCTGGAGGTCAGCGATCAGGCCGGGGTGAGTCAGAATCGCGCGGTCCACTTCGCGATTCAAGATTACGCTGAGTCCAGTCTGCCCATTGGGTCGGATAATCATGTTGTTGACATCCACATTTCGTTTTTGCATTTCAGCGAGCATGAAACGGCCAAAGACATCGTCGCCGCATACGCCGATGAAAGCAACCCGTAACCCAAGCCGCGCCGCCCCACATGCAAAAATGGCGGAAGACGAACCGACCGTGAGCGTTGCTGCATCCACCAGTTTTTCGACTTGATCGAATTCGGGCTTTACATCGCCCGTCAGAATCAAATCGGGGTTGATCTCGCCAGCGACAAGAATATCAAACGGCTTTTTCATGTTGAACAGCAATTCGTGGTTCGAGGAAAACATAAATCACGAGCATGACCAGTGTCATCGCGCCGAAGATCGCGTACATCATCTGGCCGCCAAGTTTTTCCAAAAGGATTCCGCCGAGGAATCCGCCTGTGGCCGCGCCGAAACCAAAGATCATCGTACCGAACACTGCCTGTGTGGTGGCACTCAGGCCTGCAGGCGCGTTGTCGTTGGCATAAGAAACGCCTGCCACCCACAATGCGGGAAAGGTCAATCCGTTGAGAAGTTGAAAGACCAAAATGCCCGTCAGGGAATCGAAGAGCGCGTACAACAACAAGACGTACACCTGTTGCCGCCATCGAAAGGATCAACAAACCGCGCGGCTTGAATCGAATTAACAATCGGTTGGCAAAGAAAAGCACGGGAATTTCGGCGGCTGTGGCAATGGTGAGCGCGTATCCCATGCGGGATTCGTCAATGTGAAGCTGGTTCATGTAAGCGAACAAATAATTATTGACCGTGGCAAATGCAGTGCCGCAAATAAAGGCCATGAACAGGAACAGCATCAACTGGCGATTGCCCAACAACACACGGAGGCCCTGCCAGAATGAACTTTCCTCTTTTTGCTCAGTGTACAGAAAATTCTGGCTGATCAAAAGAGCCACGAACATGGAAAAAGCATATACCCAAAACGCCCACGATAATCCATAACGGGCAACGACAATACCAGCCAGCGGGGCGGCCAGCGCCCAGCCAAATGTCCCGCCCATACGCACGCGGCCATATAAATGTTTTTCATCCCCCAACATTGACATGGCCGCACTATCGGCCAGCGAGTTGGCTGGAGCCGATACAAAAGAGAAGATGACAATCAATATCAGGACGGGAAGAAAGGCCTGTAAAAAAGGCAGTATGAACATGGATGCCGCCGCAACCCCCAGCGCGAGACTCATGACCAATCTGTGACGATTGCCAGAATCTGCCAGGCCTGTCATCAGCGGCCCGCCGACCAAAGAGACCAGCGGCGAGATTGCCACCAGCATCCCGATCTGCGTGCCCGAAAAGCCGAGGGTTTGGTAATAAAGAACGATGTACGGAATAAAAGCCGCCATCCCTGCAAAATAAATAAAGTAATAACTGAACGGCCAGATCTTCTTCAATCTATTCTCCGTAATTTTTATACCAATCGAATGACGGATCTGCGGTATAAAAATCAGTGTAGGGTTTGGCCAGCGCATGACACAACGAAGTGAGCCGTGAAATGCGCGGACGTGCAACGTTTCGCAAAAACTTTATGCGTTCGTTACTGCCCATCATAACCGCTTCCTTCCAAACTGCGCGACCCACTGCAATGCCGCTTGCGCCTGCGTTGCATGCAACGATCACCTGCTGGAGGAAGGTTTCAAATTCGACTGCGGCGGAGAGAAGAATCCACGGGATGTCAGTTGCGGCGGAAATTTCTTCGCACGCTTCTTTCCATAACGTTTGATCTGATTCAGTCACGTCAAGCGGGAACTCCGCTTTGAGAATGTCTGCGCCCAAAGGAGTCAGGCGTTTGGCGCTTTCGACCACGACATATCTTTTTTCTTCGGATGAAAGTTTTTTGCTTTCATCAAGTGAATAGGATAGCGGCTCAAGCATGAGAACGAGATCGTGCTTGGCACATTCGTCCGCAATATTTTTTGTGAAGGCTTCGATTTCGGACGCAGTGGGTGAATCGGGATGGTAATAGACGAGGAGTTTGATGGCGCTTGCGCCCATACGTTTTGCTTTTTCAACAGACCACCCTGGGATGATCTGTGCCTGACGGGCAGTCGCGTCACCTGCATAGCCCGTGGACTCTACGGCCACCACCAGACCTACATTATTCGGAATAGCGCGTTGGGCAATGGCTTGCGCCGCAGAGACTTCGGGGTCGAGCAACACGGCTGTTGACCTTGAAGCCAAAATAGCTGTCACATCCGTTTTGAAGCGGGAGAGTTCTTCGTTGCTGACGAAGGCGGGATTGGCTTTTCGTAAATTTTGACGATGATCCAATGCAAGCGCCGTGAATGTGCCGCGCTGGGAAGAAATTTGTTGAAGTCCGCGTAGTTTGCCGATGGTTATGGGTTTCATGTGTTAGGTTCCAGGTTAAAGGTTTCAGGCTTGAAGGTTTACAAGTTACAGGTTGCCCCATTCAACTTTCAACCTGTAACCTAACTTGTAACTGATTTATGGGCAGGTTTGTATCCACGCATCCAAGCCACGTTTTTTGAGGATGGTGCTGAAGTTGAGTTGTTTTGATCTTTCGCAAAACGCCGCGAAGTCGCCGGGCAGGTCGGTGTATTCGGCGGCGAAGACGGGTTTGCCTGCTTTGAATATATGGCAGCATGGATTCGGCTTCGTTGTAATAGAAGTAATCTTCGGTGATGGCAAAATCATAAACATCCACGAGTTGCGAAACCTGATCTGAGGCGTTCTTCTGGCCGATGGCGAGTCCGCGTTTGTGGGCTTCATCCGCGAGCCAGAGGGCGAACTTCAACTGATCTTCGTAGGTGAGTGGGAAGCCTGTGTCGTTGGTGTAGATTTCCATGTTGTCTGGCTCAAGCGCATCAAAGCCTTTGGCTTTGCACAGATCAAGGCGGGCAAGCATGATGGGGGCGAGTTTGTCTATCGCACGGATATCCAGCCATTTTTCACCTGGCCAGCCGTCGTAATCCTTGCCTAGTACTTCAGCGGGGAATTGGTCTTTGTCTGGCCGCCAATCTTCCCATGAGCCAACACTGATGTAACAAATGACCTTGCGTCCTTTGGCGTGGAGTTCGTCAATAATGGCTTGGTCAACGTAGAGGTCAATGTCGTAGACATCGGCTTCGATGGAGGTGTCGATATCGAGGTCGCCGATCTGCCATTGCCAGGTGAGTCCTGCAGTGGGATGCCACCAGTTGGTTTCAGGTGTCAGGTCAAAGGTTGAAGGTTGCGAGGTAGAAGGCATAAGGGTTGAGTCTTTCGTTGAAACAGGATCAGGTTCGGGTGAGTCCGAGGCGGATTCACATCCAACGAGAAAAGAGGAAAGAAGAAAGAGGATGAGAATCCTAGACCACATGATGTTTGAATTGCGGCAGATAGTCTTTGTGTTGTGCGAATAATTCGTTTGTCATCTTGCGGATTTCTGCGAGGGATAGAACCGCCGAGGTGAGAGGGTCGTGGGCGATTGCACGATAGATCATGGTGGGGTCGCCCTCGATGGAACCCGTGATCGCCATCTCTTCGATGCCGCTGGAGAGTTGCGTAAGCAGAGCGGTTTCAGCAGGCAGCGCGCCAACATGAATGGGATGAATGCCAGCCTTGTCCACAACAACAGGGACTTCAACGCACGCACCTTGTGGAAGATTGGTGATGAGATTTGTGTTGCGAACATTGCCATTGAACTTGAACATCTCGCCGCCTTTGAGAGCATTGATGATGTAGGCGGCATATTCATGCCCGCGTTGGAGATCTTCGTCGGTTAATTTTTCGGCGAGGCGTTCCTTGACCTGATCCTTCCAGGTGGCTTCATTGTGCTGATACTCTTTGAGGATGTAAGCATATTCGCCAGGATTCCAGTTTGTGCCTGTGGTGCAATATTTTTCAATGAGGTCGGGACGTTTGCGGAACCACGCGTTGTATTCGGAGTTGTGTCCGCTGGATTCGGTGACGTATTTTCCGATGGCGAGATACATCTCATTGCGGACCTGTTCGGCGTTATAAATTTCAGGTCGCTCGGTGATGGCTTTGTGAATGAGCGGGTAGGCGTCTTTGCCATTCCATTTGTATTCGAGATACCAAGCCTGATGATTGATGCCAGCGCAGACATAATCAATTTCGTTGAACGGCGCGCCAATCCATTCGGCGAGCATCATGGCTGTGCCTTGCACAGAGTGACATAAGCCTGTTACTTGAATGAAGGTCTGCCGCTGCAAAGATGCGCACAACATTGCCATCGGGTTTGTGTAATTGAGCAGAATGGCATTCGGGCAATATTTTTCCATGTCACGGACAATGTCCAGCATGGGGTTGATGGTGCGCAGAAAGCGGAAGATGCCGCTCGGCCCGCGCGTATCACCGACATTGATATCGATGCCATATTTTTTAGGAATCTCAATGTCATGCCGCCAGACTTCGGTGGAGCCTGCAAGGATCGTGGTGAGGACAACGTCTGCGCCTTTGAGCGCTTCGGCGCGGTCAAGAGTCGCTTCCACTTTTGCAGGACGGTTGCCAGCTGCGATGAGTTTTTCAACACCCTTCTTTGCCCATTCGAGACGTTCGGGGTGAATATCCATCAATGAGATGGTGGCGTCTTCCAAAAGCGGGAAGGTGAGAATGTCGCGCACGAGTTCGCCTGTAAAGCCGAGACTGCCTGCGCCGATGAAAGTGATTTTGGTCATGTTGTCTCCTGGTCGATTAGTCGGATGGTTTTTACCACGGCGTTCCACATAGGTCGATCTTGCCTGTAAGCCATGTTTGATTTTGTAACTGCAATATCATTACACTTGTATGCAGTTCCCTGCGTTGATTATCCTGATGATAGTAAAGCAGGTCAGCGGCGCGCTGCCAACGGGCAAGTTTATAAAATGGTTGCGTCTCGTCTGCGCAAATGAGCAGCCCGAACGAGACTTGAAGTTCATTACGCATAAATGTCTCTGTTGCTTTGAGTAACGCCGAGCCATATCCTTTGTGATGATGCTTGGGATGTGTTGCCATGCCGCCAATCCCTGCCACCCAAACTCTTTCCGTACCGACCATGATCTCGCGTTTGGGCATGGACAATTGCGTAACCAATTCTTCATTTAGAAAGCCAAGTGCCATCCAATCAGGGGTTGCCCATCGAATGTTTGCGAATTCCGGATCATTGTCAATGTCATCCCCCGCAAATGCCAGATGATCCAGTTCTTCAATCTTTATCCGAAGTTCTGGTGATATTTCCTGATGACGAATAAAACGGACTCGAAGGTTTGTCATTTTGATGTGCTGGATTCTGCCGATATGACCGTGAAATCTTTTCCGCGCTCAGACTCACCGCCAGCTGATTCTGTTATTGATACATTTCCCAATACGTTGAGTCCTGTCACTTCGTCCCAGAGGCCTTCGTTGGCAAATTGAATCGCATACAGTGGATTGTTGCGCAGAGACTCGTATCCATCAGGAAGCCAGAGCGCGAGTTGATATTCGCCTTCCCGTGCATTGGACGGGATGTGTAGCTTCACGGTGAATGTCGTGGTCCCAGGTTCCCAGGTGCGTGGGTCAATTTTAGCCGAACTTCAAGGCGTGATGCGCCATCTTCGAACAACCACAACATAGATGGCGTTCATTAATGATGGAAGCAAAACCTGTGTTTTGCAAATTGACGGTGAGATTCAATACACCGCCTGGACGTACTTGTTCATTAAAATCGGCAGAAGTGAGAGACAGGCGATAGCCCATTCGTTTGGTGATCTCATCCAGGCAACCGCCATCTTCCCAGCTTCGTAAAATCCCTTTGTGATAGGCTTCGTTGATGGCAGAGAAGTGCAGCAATTCCATTTCTTGAATGGCACTCGTACATTCAGAGCGAGGAGGGAAGGGAGCGCAAGTTTCGCCGCTCATGGGAGTGAAGCGGGTCAACTCGGCGAGATAGGCTTGGTCGCGTTCGATGGTAATCGTGCCATCGCGTTCATAGGTGCCAACATCTGTTTTGCTTGAAAGAAAACAATCGTTGTGATGGGCAACTCTTGCTTTTGCCGCATCTTCAGGATTGGGATACATCTCGATGATGTTGGCGGGATAACGGACTTGAACATAACGATCTGGAATGGCAGCAAGGATGGCGTTGAGAATTTCCTGCTTGTCTTGAATATTATCCAATCCATTCGTGGAGGTGTGCCATTCGCCCCACGCGCCAATGAAGCCTGCTTCGACCCATGCGATGACATCGGCATTGGTTTGCAGGAGCGGAGTCAATTGCTCAATGTGTTTCAATATCTGGGATTTGGATGCGTCGGGTTCAGAGTCGGGATATGGTCCCTTGTTGTAGGCGAAGCGGATGATGGCTTTGATGCCCGCTTCACGGATATCGTCGAAGTTGGTCTGTAGCCCGTCGAGCAGTTCCTTCGGGAGGTCTGATTCGCGGTAGTCGTCCAAATAAATGTTGAGGTGGGCGAGCGTGTTGCCTGTGATGCGCACAGAGCTAAAGCCTGCAGGGCTGGGCAATTCGTAAGGGGTGAAGAATCCGCGCTCGGGGTTGAGGATGGATGCGTCAGAGTAGATGTAGGTATGGGTCACGGGAGCAGGCTCGGGGGAGGTGGAGGCGGGTCCACATCCAAAGAGGAAAGAGGAAAGAAGAAAGATGCTCAAGAAGCGTCGCATGTTATTTGAATGCCGATGATGTGGCTTGATCAACGATCCATCTTTGCAGGAAGATGTAGACGATGAAGATGGGCAGGAGAGTCAGAATGGATGCAGCGAGGACAAGACCTTGATTGGAGACGTGTTGGGTTTGGAACCATACGACCAAAAGAGGAATGGTTCGTTTTTCTGGCGAGGTGAGGACGATGAGCGGCCAGAGATAATCGTTCCAGGTGGACATGAAAGTGAAGATGCCGAGGGAGGCGAGCGGCGGTCCCATTTGCGGGAGGATGATCTTGCTGTAAATGCCGAACTCGGAAGCGCCATCGATGCGGGCGGCGTCCATAAGTTCGGTAGGCATGGCTTCGATGAATTGCTTCATCATGAAGATGCCGTAGGCGTCAATGAAAGCAGGGATGATGAGCGCCCAAAGCGAGTCGATCAGGCCGAGTTTGACGGTGAGTAAATAATTGGGAATCATGACCACTTGAAATGGAATCATGATCTGAATGAGGATGATCCCGAAGGCGAGATTTTTGCCCTTGAAGTGATATTTGGCAAAGATGAAGCCTGCGTAGGAACTGGTGAAGAGCGTGATAGCCACGCGTGTAAGCGAAACAAAAATGCTGTTGAAAAGATTTTGCGCCAGCGGGATTTTTTCATCGGTGAGGATGGTGGTGTAATGTTCGAAGGTCGGCTTTTTGGGGAAGAAATCTGGCGGGGTTTGGCGCAGTTCGGCTGTGGTTTTCAATGAGGAAACCATGATATAGAAGAATGGCAGCAGTGTTCCAACCAGCCCAAGAATAAGAATGGCGTATGCACCAGATTTTCCAAGCAGGAAGCCGACAGATGGTTTTTTTGGGAGCGTCTGTTGTCATTCTAATACTCCCACTCGGTACGCAGAATACGGAATTGGGTGACAGTGAGGATCAAGATGATGATGAACAGAATCATGGACATGGCAGCAGATAAGCCAAGGTTATTTGCGAATTTGAAGGCGTTCTCGTAAATACTGAGCAGCATCGTTTGTGTTTGATTCTTGGGGCCGCCGCGTGTTAGGAGCTGGAAGATGACAAATACTTGCAGCGAAGAGATCACCGTCAGAACGCTGGTCAGCAACACGGTCCGACTGAGAAGCGGGACGACCACGAGCCAGAATTCCTGCCAGGTGTTGGCACCATCCACGCGGGCGGCTTCGCGCAGCGTCTTCGGGATCGATTGCAAGGCAGCAACGAAGATGACGAGGTTGTAGCCAAAGTCCTGCCAAACGTGCGCGACAACAACGCAGAGCATTGCCAGTGGAATGCCGAAGTAGACCGTGTTCGGGTCTTGCAGCCACGATTTCGGTGGGACGAGGCCGACTGCTTTAAACATGAGGCTGAGCATGCCCCAGCCTGGCGCATACATGTACGACCAGATGATGACGAGCGCCACAGAAGATGAAATTGTGGGTAGAAAATAAATTGCGCGGAATAAGGTCTTGAACCGCTCGCCAATGGATTCAAGGATGACAGCGAGGGGAAGCGTAACAATGAGGTTGAGAGGGAGAACGAGTGCTGTGAAAAGAAAGGTGTTTTTTACGGCAAGGCGAAAGACTTCGGCAGGTTTGCTTGTGCCAGTAAAGAGTTCGATGTAGTTATCAATGCCAATGAATGGATTCGCTCCACCCAAGCCGAGGAATCCGCTCCCTTCACGGATGGGGGTGTAGCTGAAGAAACTCATCACCACTGCCCATACAATGGGAAATAATGTGAACAGACCCATGTAGAGAAGGATGGGCGTAAGGCTTGTGTATGCAAAGCGTCTTTGCTTTGCCATCAGTTTGCCGCCGTTGCTAACAATCTCTTTTTTGAACAGGGATGTAATTTCCATGAGTGTTCCTTTATAAGAAGGATGAAGGCGGAAAGGCGAGCGATGAAAGTAGGGGCGGGGTAATCCCGCCCCTACAAAGAATTAATTATTTTTTATTGTGCTGCATCCACCATTGCATTGGCGGCTTCATTAATACTGTTGGCAGCTTCTTCTGCGGTGAGGTTGCCTTGTACTGCATCGAGAATGGTTGGGTAAACGATCTCATACGCCAATTGATCGGGGTCGGTCAGGTTGCCTTGATACGCACCCGCATCCAAGATCGGCAGGACAGCGGCAGCGAACGGAACGGCTTCCACGTACTTCGCATCGGCTGCCACAGACTTCATGGCAGGGATGGTGGCGGAGGTGGAGTTGAAATACAACACATTCGCCTGATCCGCACCGAGGAAGGCGGCAAGTTTCCAGGCAATATCAGGGTGTTGTGTGCTCTTGCCGACCACGTAGCCCCATCCACCGACAGAGACGAACTTGTGTTCCGATCCCATCATCGGGGGCAGGGGAACGTAATCAAACTTCAAATCAGGGTAGCCGATCTTTGCGTCACCTGCATACCATGAACCAAGCACGCCAATGGCGTTGTGTCCCTGCGCAAATGAATCACCGACCCATTCGCTATCGGCATTGAAGATGATCGGGTCAACTACACCGTCTTTCTGAGTCATGTCCATTAACTTTTGGATTGTGGCAATGGCTTCTGGGGAATTGAAGTTGAAATGTTTGCCATCCTCGGCAAAGTAATTGCCATTTTGCTCCAAAATACCAGCCAGGAAATACGTAAATAATTGGTCGCTGTTGGTGTAGTGCAGGCCAGCTATGGTCATCACGCCGTCTGAGCCAAGCACGGTCATCTTCTTCGCATCGGCCAAAACCGCATCCCAGTTTTCCCAAGCGGGCGGGTAGGCAACGCCTGCCGCTTCAAAGAGAGCGGGGTTCACATACGCGCCGCCATATTCAATATTGTATTCAGCGGGGAAGCCGTAGAGTTTTCCATCACAGGTTTGTCCGCCGAGCGGCGCATCGTAGAATAAATCCTTTGCAGCATCCAGGGTCATCACATCGGCAGGAACATCGAGTAGCTGTCCGCCAGCTGCGTAGCGACAGGTGTAACCTCCAGGTATAAGAATCACATCGGCCGTGTTGCCAGCAGGAAGCGAAGTCTGAATCGTCTGAATGAAAACATCCCACGGGAAGGTTTCGTATTTGATGGTCACATTCGGGTTGGCTGCCATGAAGTCATCAAACATTTTCTGATTGGCTTCATTGAACGCGGGTGCCTGATGTCCCCACACGCGGATCTCTACAGGCTCATTCGATGCCGTAGGCGCTTCGGTTGCGCTACCGCCACACGCTGTAAGCAACAGGCTTGCCATCACAAGAACAAAAAACAGTTTTTTCATGCTTCTCTCCTTTTGATTAGAAATCTAATTTCACGACCGCCGTCAAATTAGCGGGACGGTCGGGGTTCAAACCTTTTTTAACCGAACGATAGAACGCCATCAATTGCAGGATGGGAAGATATAAAACGCCGCGCACACTTTCTGGAATATTCGACTCAAAACAAACATCCGCTTCAGACTCGCCGATAGCTGATACTGTTCCCCCAAGCATTTTCATCTCTGAAAGCACCTTCGCCTCGTGGACTCGATTCGCGTCTGAGAGCATGCCCACTACGACTGCATTTTGATTTACCATGCTCATCGGTCCGTGGCGAAATTCTAAAAAGTGGAAAGGCTCGCTGTGGGTGAGGGTCATCTCTTTCATTTTTAGATTCACCTCACAGGCGAGTCCGTAGCGAAAGCTTGAGCCGAGAAAATAAAATCGGTCGAAGTTCAGGTTTTCGCCGATCTCTTTTGCATAAGACTCATAATTACCAATCAACAAATTACCAATCTCTGGCAATCGCTTCATTGCTTCAACTAAATCTTCCCGCCCTGCCATCTTTGCACACAAGGCAGTCACCGCCACGAACATCGAAGCAAAGGAACGAGTCTGCGCTACAGATTCTTCCTGTCCTTTATCAACTACAATGTTCACATTCGCCATACGCGAGAGGGCTTCGTCGTAATTGCTGATGACGACCACATCCCCGCGTTTTTCTGATTTGAATTTCTCAACTGCCTTCACAGTCTCGGTGGTTGTTCCTGAACGACTGATGGCAACCAGTAAAGTTTTTTGGTTTGTCAAAACTGTTTGCGAATTCAATAGCAATTCGCCGCCAGGTACGGCGCGAGCCGAACGACCAGTCAATTCCTGATATAGTGCCGCAGCGGATAATGAAAGGTAATAGGTTGAGCCGCAGCCTGTGAAAATGACCTGGTCGTAGTCACCAGCTTCCGGCAAGGAAGAAGCGTTTACTATATCCAGTGCCTGTGCCCAAGCCTGAGTCTGTGATTTGATTTCATTATAGGTGTGATAATTTTTCATCGAATCTTTAATACCTTCATCGCGTTTTCGCGATAGATTTTTTTCAAAACATCATCTGGCAAATACATGCCATGCACATACCAACGCCCCTGGCCGGGGACTTCACTGGTGTTGTAGTTGAAATATTCGTCATCCGTTTCTAGGAAGCGGTAAAACAGGCGGTACGAATCAATGTCCGGGCTGGCGTCAGTTCCGAACAAAATGCGGTCTTGATATTGAATAAAAAATTTCCGCGCGGTATAAGGCTGTCTTCCAAGCTCGCCCAAACGCGCAGAAAAATCGATGTAGTAATTTGGACACTCATCCAGCATTTGACCCACCCAGCCAAGATTTTCACCGTAACATCCCACATGTGCACCGATAAAAGTAGTTGACGAGTGACGGGATACGAGATTTTTAAAACAATTCATGATGTGCATGAATTTTGGAAATGGTGGGCTTGTAAACGCCCAATCAGGGTTTGCGCCGATCTCCTCCCAGCGTTCGTTGGTTTCATCAATTGGGTCGAAGAAGGCGACAGGATCAGCAACGTGAATCAAAACCGGGAAACCAAGTTCACCAGCCGTTTCCCAAATAGGAAAGAGTCTTTCGTCGTTTACATCCACCAATTTGCCTTTGTAGTCTTTCACATGTAAACCAAGCGGCTTCCAGATCTTCAACCCCTGTGCACCGCGCTCCTTTTGCGCATGTAATCGTTTCGCTGCCCATTCGGGAAATGAGTCACCCATCTCCTGCCACTTTGACCAATCCACGCCGCCGAAGATTTGAAATCGTTCGGGTGCACCTTCTTTGAAATGTTTCAAATGGGCATCGAGGATATCTTCGCCCCAGCCGCCGTCCAGATCCACATAATGAGTGACATTGACCTCATCCAGAAGGTCAAGTAATTCGTTGAGCGGCTTCTTGTCCCAGCCACCGCCGAAGGGTTCTCCCAGATGATCATGCGCATCAATGACGGGGAATTTCGGTTGGTTTACCAGTGTAGTTTTGGTTACCAGTTTTGATTGTGGACGAAAGTTTTCAAGCAGCATGACTCTCCGTTATGCAATGACAACTTTGATATTTTGTTTTTTCAATGCCTGAATAAATTTTTTGTCTGCTTTTGAATCTGTTACGAAAGTATTCATGCTGCTTAAAGGGGCAAGCAGTGCAGTGGACACGCGATTTACCTTTGAATGGTCAGCAACAAGGATCACTTCATGACCGATTTTCAAGATGGCACGATCTGTCAGAGTTTCCTGCAAATAGTCATTTGTCAGTCCATGTTCAAGGCTGAGACCGCGCGCGCCCATAATGACCTTGTCCACACGGACTTCTGCAAGCGCCTGCTCGGTAATATGACCGATAAAGGAAAGCTCACTCTCGCGTAACTGCCCTCCTAATGAGACGACGGTAATTTCCTTGATGCCTGCAAGAGCATTTAGCACAGGCAAAGAGTTGGTAATAACCGTGAGGTTTTTTCGTTCACGCAGATTCTTGGCAGTTTCAAGGACGGTTGTTCCTGAACCGAGAAAAACTGTCTCGCCATCGTTGACCAATTCAGCAGCGGCCTGCCCGATCATGGATTTTTCATCCGCCTGCTCGCCTTCACGTTGGAGGATGGGCAATTCAGGCGGAGCCTGTTCCACGGCAATGACGCCGCCATGCACACGTTGGGCCTTGCCTTGCGAAGCAAGAGATTCCAGGTCACGGCGCGCTGTCGCTTCGCTGATCGAGAATTGCTCTACGATCTCGGTCACGCTCAGGCGTCCCTGCCGTGTGAGCAGGGAAAGGATCTGTTTTTGTCGTTCAGGGGTGGGGGTAAATTCGCTCATAATCGCTCATAAATCAGTCATAAACAATCATAGCAGGTTTTCGTAAAATTTCAAGAGGGAAATCCCGGGAATCAAAAAACACATCTCGAAATATTAATTTCGAGATGTGTCATGGTTTGGATTTGCCGTCAAGCTTACACAGCGACTTCCATCACAGGCAGGGTGCGCGGCTGACCGAATACTTCGCTGTGATGTTCTCCTACTTTACGCGCGCCCATTCTTTCATAAAAACTTTGGGCATTGGGATCGGCTTCGATCTTCAAAACAGAAAAGCCAAGCCTGCGGGATCTTTCAAAAGTATGTTCAAAAAGCAGGCGGCCAATTCCCTGCCCCATGTGTTCGGGCAACACCCAAAGATTCCCCAGCCAAAGTTCATCATTGAGATACTCAAGCGAATAATATCCAACAACGGCATCCTCTGCCGTTACCATCCACACTTCGTGGTTTGAAATGTATTCTGCAGTAATGGTCAATTGCGGAAGCCAGAGATGGATCCATTTTTCGGGATATTTCCAATAGCGCTTGGCGGCGATGGTAATCTCAGTCAGGCGATCTGCATCAGCAGAAACAGCGCGGCGAATCGGATTGCACAAAGTCTAGCAACCCTGTTTATCCAACCACACGAATCTCACGCGGCATATCGCTCAGACTCTCCGCGCCGCTTTCTGTGATGACAACATTGTCCTCGATGCGGACGCCGTTGCGGTCGGTCAGGTAGATGCCAGGCTCCACTGTGTAGGCCATGCCAGTCTCCAGTAATTGCAGGTTATCACCGCGCATGTAGGGATCTTCGTGGCCTTCCATGCCAATGCCGTGACCGGTGCGATGGGTGAAGTATTTTCCATAGCCCGATGCTTCGATGACATCGCGCGTGGCCTTATCTACATTTGCGCAAGGCACGCCGGGACCTCCTGCAGCGCGACCTGCGGCATTCGCCTCCTGAACAATTTTATGGATCTTGTTGCATTCGTCATCCACCTCACCCACCGCGAAGGTGCGGGTCAGGTCGGAGATGTAGCCATCGTAAGCGGCGCCCCAATCGACGACGAGTAGATCGCCTGCCTGCAATTTTCTATCGGTCGGTGAAGCGTGCGGATTTGCGGCATTGGGTCCACCGGAGACGATCGGCGCAAAAGGCAATTCAGGGTCGGAGCCCTGCTTGAATAATTGAATGACCAGTTCGGAAGACAATTCGCGTTCAGTCATGCCAATTTTGATCAACGGGATGGTGGCTTCGAGAGCATCCTGCGCGATCTTCACAGCACGGCGCATTGCATCCACTTCGGCTTTATCCTTTTTCAGGCGCAGGCGGGAAAGCACTTCGCTTGCATCCGGGTATTCCGCTTCGGGCGCACCTGCTTTGACGTGACGGAAATCGAGCAAACGCAATTGGCGCGGCTCGACTCCAATGCGCTTCCCATCCAGACCGAGAGCCTGGGCCGCTTTTCGAAAGGCATCGTCCCACTCTGACGGATTTTCACCGTAGGCAAAAGCCTGCACTTTGTAGGGGAACAATCCCAGTTTGGGCATTTCAAGTTCGGGCAGCACGAGCGCCGGGTCGTGACCGGGCGCAACGAACAGCACCACAGGCCGCTCCATCAAATGAAAGCGGACGCCGGTCAGATGCGTCAGGGTTGGACCCGGATTCAGAATAACAGCATCCAGGTTCGAGGTCGGGAGTGAATCGATAAGGCTTTTGAGTCGGGCGGTCGTCATTTAAGTCTCCTAATCCATTTTATGTTTCTTTTTCGTGAAATAGTATGAAATCCAATCCACAAGGACGGGGAAAATTGCTTCGATCATGGCGAGGATGCGGAACCACCACGGAATGATCAAACTGCGGCGCGGACGTTTGGCCACATCCACCACGCGGCGGGCGACGTAACTTGAACTCATGTGAATTTTGAGGCGCGAGCGGACGGAACGATAGGCTTCGTTCTTGCCGACATGCTGACCGAATTCGGTGGAAGCAGGGCCGGGATAAATTCCGCTGACTTTGATTCCAAGCGGCGCAACTTCGCGGCGCAGGGCATCGGTGAATCCGCGCGCGCCATGTTTGCTGGCGGCATAACTGGTGATGAGCGGCGTGGCCAACAGCCCCGCAACCGAGATCATGTTGATGATGTGACCTTCGCCACGCGCAAGCATGTGCGGGAGAACCACGCGAGTGACTTGCATAAGGCTGATGAGGTTGACATGCACAAGCGTATCAAGGTCGCGCTCGAGGCTGTGATTCTCGAACCATTCCACGCGGCCGATGCCTGCATTGTTAAAGAGGATATCGATGTGACCGTAAAGATCGAGCGTGGTTTTCACCATGTTATCCACATCAGCGGAGTTGACGATATCCACTGGAATGGCAATGGCTTCACCGCCCGCAGATTGAATCCGCTCGGCGAGATTCTGCAAACGGTCCATGCGGCGCGCGGCCAGCACAACCCTGCAGCCTTCCTGCGCGAAGAGCATGGCGGCATCTTCGCCAAACCCTGAGGAGGCACCAGTAATGAGGACGACTTTGTTTTCCAGTTTCGGCATTTTTATTTTCCGTTGACAGGCTTTTTCATGTCATCCTGAGCCGCTCTGCGGCGAAGGGTCTCTACCCTAATGAGAGAGATGCTTCGCTGCGCTCAGCATGACATGACGAAACAAAAAGCGGTACGGTAATTTTATCACCGTGCCGCTTTGAGAGGTTTTTAGAATGGAATTTCAATCTTCCTGGCTGTCGTCGCGCGCTTGTTTCTTCGGGCGCGGAGGTTCGACGGTCACTTTTTCAGAGAGGGCCAGAGCCAGCACATCGTCCATGTGTTTGATCGGGACGATCTTCAATTCTGATTTGGCGGTCTTGGGGAGGTCGACCAAATCTTTCATGTTCTTTTCTGGCAGCAGCACGGTCTTTAGCCCGGCGCGGTGCGCGGCGAGGACTTTTTCACGCACGCCGCCGATGGGGAGCACGCGTCCGCGCAGGGTGATCTCACCAGTCATGCCCACATGATGGAAAATGGGACGCCCCGTCAGCGCAGAGATGATGGCCGTGGCCATCGTGATGCCTGCCGATGGACCATCCTTCGGAATGCCGCCTTCAGGCATGTGGACGTGAATATCCAGGCGTTCGAAGGCTTCCAACTCGATCTTCAATTTGGAAGCGCGCGATTTGATGTAGGTCAGCGCGGCTTGCGCGGATTCCTGCATCACTTCCCCCATCTGGCCGGTCATTTGCATGCCGCCCTTGCCTTCGAGCACGGCCACTTCCACAGCCATGATCTCGCCGCCGGTTTCCGTCCATGCAAGGCTGGTGGCAACGCCCACTTCATCGGAGCGTTCCGCTTCCGGGGGAAAGACCTGTTGCGGGCCGAGCAATTTTTCGATCAATTCGGGAGCGATGGAAAGCGGATACTTCTTCCCTTCCGCTTTCATGCGCGCGATCTTGCGGCAAACACGTCCGAGCTCGCGTTCCAAACCGCGCACACCGGCTTCATAGGTGTACTCGCGGATAATTCGCTGTAACGCGGCAGGTTCGAACACCAGACCGATATTATCGAGTCCGCTTTCTTCGATCTGGCGCGGAATCAGGTAACGGTTGGCGATCTCGATCTTTTCCTCTTCGATGTAGCCAGGGAACTCGATGATCTCCATGCGGTCCAAAAGCGGAGAAGGAATATTCCCCAGCGAATTGGCCGTGGTCACGAACATGACCTTGGAAAGGTCGAAGGGCAGTTCGAGGTAGTGATCGCTAAAAGCGTAGTTCTGTTCGGGGTCGAGCACCTCAAGCATGGCTGAGGCGGGATCGCCGCGAAAATCCGAATACAGTTTGTCAATCTCATCCAGCATGAAAAGCGGATTCGCCGTACCGGCCCGCTTCATCGTTTGAATGATGCGTCCGGGCAATGCGCCGATATAGGTGCGGCGATGTCCGCGGATCTCGGCTTCATCGCGCACGCCGCCGAGCGAAACGCGCACGAACTTACGCCCAAGCGCATCGGCGATGGAACGTCCGAGCGAGGTCTTGCCCACACCGGGAGGTCCAACAAAACAGAGAATCGGCTGACGTTCCTTTTTCGGTTTAAGCGAACGCACCGCGATGTATTCCAAAATGCGGTCTTTGGCTTTCTTCAAGCCGTAATGATCGCGTTCCAAAATCTTCGCGGCATTTTTTACATCGAGATTATCCGGTGAGGAATTGTGCCACGGCAGGTCGACGATCCAATCAATGTAGGTACGGATCATCCCTACTTCAGGGGCCATCGGCGGCATCTGACTGAGCCGCTCCAATTCCTTCAACGCCACTTTTCTAACCTCATCGGGCAAGCTGGCTGAATCGACTTTCTTCTTCAAATCTGAAGCATCGCGCGAAAAGACATCGCCTTCGCCCAGTTCATTTTGAATCTGTTTCATCTGCTCGCGCAGATAAAACTCGCGCTGACTTTTATCAACTTCATTTTGAACGCGGGAATGGATCTCATCTTCCAACTCAAGTACATCCACTTCCTGTGCGAGCAGGTTATTCAACAACCCCAGCCGCGCCTTGGGATCGAGGACGAGCAGCAAACGCAGTTTCGCTTCGTAAGTCAATGAAAGCGAGGTGGCGATCATGTCGCACAGCCAGCCTGGTTCCGCGATATTCATCGCGAACAGATGCGCTTCTTCGGGGATCGAACGATCCAACTGCACACAGCGTTCAAACAAACTCAATACAGAACGCATCAACGCCTGAGTCTGTCTGTCGGCAGTTTGAGTTTCATTGATCACGCGCGCGCGCACTTTGATGTACGGCTTCACGCGCAGGAATTCCACGATCTCAACGCGCTTGCGTCCCTGCACCAGCGCGGAGTATGAACCGTCGGGCATTTGCAGCATCCGCCCCACCGCCATCTCCACACCCACGGGTAAAAAGTCTTCGGCGTTTGGGTCGTTCAGGTCGGGGTCTTTTTGAGTCAGCCCGATCACGGTCTGCTCTTTGGCTTGCGCCTCGCGCACCGCCAACAGGGAAGCCTCGCGCCCTACAAAGATCGGCGAGACCATGCGCGGAAAAATGACCATGTCGCGCAATGGCAGCACCACCGCCTCGATCAAACCGTCGGCGTTGGGCTCCATATTCGGCACACGATACAGTTCCTCGGTCCGCTGTGAGAGCGTGAGGTCAAAGTTATCTTCATTTTCGTTCCAGTCGCTTTGATAATTCATTCGTTACTCTTTTTCCATGCAGACATGACTTCCGCGGTGACGAACATCGAACCAGCGGATAAGACAATGCTACCATCATTTGACGACAATTCCAGCGCCCGCATCAACGCGGACTTAACGGGAGTGACCGCTTCAGACTCCACCCCAGCCTGCTCTGCCAACTGTTGAATTTGCTCCACCTCAAGCGCGCGCGGATGATCGGCACGTGTGAGAATGATTCTTTTTATCTTCGGTTTCATCTCCGCGAACATGCCCGGAATATTCTTATCCTCCGACGCGCCGAAGATGAGATAGACCTGCTTGTCGGGAAAATACGCATCGAGCGTTTCGCGCAGTTTCGCAAACGAATCTTGATTATGTGCCGAGTCGAAGATCACGGGTGGTTCACGCCGCGCCACTTCGAAGCGGGCGCGCCATTGTACTTGAGAAAAGCCTTTTTGTATCTGCTCATCGGTGATGGGAATCCCGCTGGCTTTGAGCGCGGTATAAGCTGTGGCGGCGTTTTCGATCTGGTGAGAGCCAAGCAAGGGAATGATGAAGGATAAAGGATGAAGGTTGAAAGTTGAAGGTTGCAGGTTGAACTTCTGCCCATCCAAAGATGACCCGGTCAACTTGAATGTTACATCTCTGCCAACAAGGGTTAATGCCGCGCCCTTTTCTTTGGCTACACGCTCCAAGACCTCGAAAGCCTCATCCTTTTGCGGCGAGGAAACCACAGGCACACCTTGTTTGATGATGCCCGCCTTCTCCCCTGCGATCAGCGCCAGGGTATTTCCCAACACGGCCATATGATCGTATGACAATGAAGTGATGACCGAAACCTTCGGTGTGACGATGTTGGTGGCATCGAGCCGCCCGCCCAATCCCACTTCAAAGACCGCCGCACTGACTCCATATTTTGCAAAGGCCATGAAGGCCAATGCGGTTGTGATCTCGAATGTGGTCAACTTCTCGATCTTCGCCACATACGGTTGAATCTCTCCCACCAACTCAACCAATTGCTCATGCGAAATCGGCGCGCCATTGACCTGAATCCGCTCGCAATAATCCAATAAATGCGGCGAGGTATACAACCCAACCTGATAACCTGCGACCTTCAAACTTGACGCGCACAACGCCGAAACCGACCCCTTTCCCTTCGTCCCCGCCACGTGGATGATGGGATATTTACTTTGCGGGTTCCCCAAAGACTCCATCAACGCGAACATGCGGTCCAGGTTGAAATCTGCCTTCGCCAATTCGGAGGAATGTTTCAGGCTATAATCCACAAAGGAATAAAGGTAATCGAGGGCTTTGTTGTATGAGGTTTCGGTGTCCATGTGCGGGATTGTAAGTCGTAATGCGAAAATCGTAAACAGAATTCAAACAAAGGGAGTGCCATGAATATAATCACATCAAGACCCCAGACAATTAACTTCACCTACATAGTAAAGATCTTTTTCGCGATGATTTTTGCGGCAGTCTGTTTCCTGTCAATCAAAGCCACGGCAGACTTGGTGGATGAATTCGATATTTTCCCCATCTGGTTTATACCAAGTTTTGGTTTTGTAGTTTTTGTCTTGAATGCAATTTGTTTTTATCTGCTTCTTCAAATATGGAAAATCGAAAGCAATCCAAAGTTATTATCAGGAAAGCAGTCCTTGTTTCTCTGGTTACTTATGTCTCTCTCTTTCATTTGCACCACGGCAGTCCACAGTTTCTATCCATTTCGCCTCAACACCCCATCAATACTCCCCAGCGTTGACGCAATTATGAAAATCAACTATGGGGTAGCCATTTTGAGATTCCTCGTATCTGTCGCTCTGGCAGGCATTTACATTTTCACAAAAATGAAATCTCCAGCCATGATTGGGCTTATGACCATGGCCTTATTTATCCTTATCCCAAATGACAACTGCTCCAACCCATTTAATTATTGGTGGATCGAAACAATAGGAGCATCTCCACTAATGTATGCCCCAAACCTATATGCTGCATTATTTGTGACCTGCGGCCTTTATGGTATCCACTCCAGAATTGTCACCCTGCTGGTAATGTGTGTTTGTGGCGGCTGCCTCATCCTGGGCATTGGTCATCAACTAAGAATAATCTGGTAATAACGTGTCTCATGAAAAATCGACCTTCTGAAAACAATCAAATCGGCATTCTGTTCTCTGTCATCGTTGTCGTTATTCTGACTGCAACCCTGTTCAAATTCGTCCTTCCAAAAAGCACGAACTTCTTTTTCATCCTGTTGATCCTGTCTATCCTCGGTGCTGTGGTCTATTTCTCCAACAAACGCCATGAAAGAAAACATCGCATCCCGCAACACAAACAATATGAAGACAGCAGGCTGACCGATTTCATGATGGAGAAGTTGAAGGAATCCTACGACATTAAAGAAGAGACAACACCCATAATAGAAGAGTATGAAAACGAAGAGAAAGATGACGGCACCTTAATTTACACAAGCAAACCTGAGTACGGGGAAAACAGAGCGCAGTCCATTCTTTACGGTGAAGAAGAAGAGAAAGTAACAGGGTTCAAAGCATTATTTTCACCTGCGAAACTGCCAATCACCCTAGCCGAAGCATGGATTGTTACTGCCGTTATAATCCAGACATTCTTTCCGCAAATTCGAGAGGTGATTTCCAGTTTCGTCTCATTTTCCATATTTGTCATGTTTCCAGTGTTCTTTCTTTTAGGATTGAGCGGCTTGCTGGGAATCCTGTTTAAATCATCCAGAGAAAATATTGAAATCACACCTAAAGAAAGAATGGATTCCATGCTGAACATCCTCAAAATACTGGTCGGATGGGGCGTGGGAATTTATATTTTCTTGAAAAACTTTTCGTTATAACATTCTGCGCGCCCAATGCAGACTGAAGTCCGCAATCCAAACTCGTAAATCCGAAATCAAAAATCAAACCATGCTCGCTGTCCTCACCATCCACCTTCGACTGCCCTTATGTTCCTCGCTCAAAGAAAAGCGCGGACGAATCAAGCCGCTGCTTTCACGCTTGCATCGTGAATTCAACGTGTCTGTCGCTGAGATGGATTTGCAGGACAAGTGGGATGAGACCATCATCGCCTGCGCGATGCTCAATTCCGACGCGGTGGTCTTGCGACAGTCTCTGCAAAGTGTGGCAAAATGGGTGGAAGCAAATTGGCCCGATGGAGATGTTTGGGACAGCAAAATAGAGTTCGTTTGAAATTTTTCAAGTTAAGAAGTGAAAGGTTGAAAAGTTCGCAAGTTGAAAGGTTTCCCCAGTGACTTGCCGACCTTCAAACCTGCAAACCGATTAACAAGATTTACAAACACAGGAGACAACATGGATCTACAACTCAAAGACAAAATTGCCCTCGTCACCGCTTCTTCCCGCGGATTGGGCTACGCCGCTGCGCGGACATTGGCACAGGAGGGCTGCAAGGTCGCCATCAACGGGCGGGATGGAGCGAAGGTAAAGGAGTTGGCTGAAAAACTCAGCAAGGAAACAGGGGCAGAAGTGATCGGGTTGGGCGGCGATGTGAGCCTGCCTGATGTGCCTGAAAAATTGATCGCACAAACTGCCGAGGCCTTTGGCGGGCTGGATATTCTCATCACCAACACAGGCGGCCCGACTTCAGGCTCCATTGACGCCCTCGATGAAACCGCCTGGCAAAAAGGCATTGACCTGTGTTTGATGGCGCACGTCCGCTTGATCAAATCGGCGCTGCCACATTTGCGAAAATCAAATTCCGCCAGCGTTTTGACGGTCACTTCGTATTCGGTCAGACAGCCGATTCCTAATTTGCTCATCTCGAACAGCGTCCGTGCGGCGACGGTGGGGTTGACCAAATCGCTCGCGCTGGAGCTTGGCAGAGAGAATATCCGCGTCAACTCGATTTTGCCAGGCTGGACGGAGACGGAACGTGTCACAGAGTTGATGACTGCCCGGGCAAAAACGAACAGTTCCACGGTCGAGGAAGAAACGAAGCGGCAGGCGGCGGAGAGTCCGTTTGGGAGGATGGGTGAACCCGAAGAGTTCGCCAATGCCGCTGTGTTCCTCGTCTCCCCTGCCGCGTCATTCATCACCGGTGTAATGCTGCTCGTGGATGGCGGGACGGTTAAAGGGGTTTAAGAGTTTGAAGGTTACAGGTTGAAACCTTTGAACCTGCAACTTGTCAACCAGTAAACTTATCGCCAAAAAGGAAAAGACATGACCGAACAAAACGAAAAAAACTGTCTGAATTGCAATCGCACCGATGAACAGGTGCCATTGCTGCATTTGACATTCAAGAACGAAACGAAATATATCTGCCCGCAATGCCTGCCTGTGTTGATCCATAAGATCCATTTGATCGCAGATAAACTCCCCGGCGTGGAGATCGCGCCAGATGCGGCACATTAAACAATGAATAAACTTTCACGTCTTACCCGTAACTCGCTTATCATCGCGTTCTTCTTTTTAGTGGATAAAGTCCTCGCCTTTGTACGCACGGGCATCATCTCGCGTCAGTATTCTGATTCGGTGCACATGCTCGACACCTTCAACGCCGCGAACAATTTACCCGATGTGCTTTTCGCGCTTATCTCGGGCGGTGCGCTGGCCATGGCATTCATTCCACTGCTGACGGAATATCTCACCACCAAAGACCGCGCCGCCGCATGGGATCTGTTTTCGCGCGTGGCGAATGTCGCTTTCCTCGTGACAGGTTCCTTCGCGATCCTCATCGCCATCTTCGCACAACCCATCGTGGATGCGAAACTTGGCATCGCGCCTGGCTTTGATCAGGAACAGCGCACATTGCTTGCCGAACTCATGCGCCTCAATTTGATCGGCACGATCATTTTCTCCATCAGCGGTTTGGTGATGGCATCATTACAAGCCAATCAGCATTTCGTGTTTCCCGCGATGGCCCCCAGCATGTACAACATCGGGCAGATCTTTGGCGCGATCTTTCTTGTGCCGCGTTACGGCATTCAAGGGCTGGTCTACGGCGTCATCATCGGCGCATTCATGCACTTGCTGATCCAGGTGCCGATGCTGTTCAAGTTCGGATTCCGCTGGACGCCTTCATTGAATATCCGCCACACAGGTTTGATCGAAGCCTTGAAATTGATGGCCCCGCGTTTATTGACCATGGGCGGGATTCAAATCATCGTTCTAGCTCGCGATAACCTGGCCTCGCGCCTCGATCAAGTCGGCGCCGTGACATCGCTCACCTACGGCTGGATGATCATGCAGGTTCCTGAAACGATTTTAGGGACAGCCATCGCCACAGCCATGCTCCCCACTCTTTCAGAACTCGCGGCACGCGGCGACTGGACAGAATTCCGCTCCACAATTGAACGCGCCCTGCGGGTGTTGATCGCGCTCACCATTCCCATTGCGGCTGTGATGGCCGCGGGAATCCATCCACTCGTACGCGGAGTCTTCGGGTTCGATGAAGCCACCTCCACGCTCGTCACATGGACGACCCGCGCCTATTTAATGACGTTGACTGGTTTTACCATCCACGAGATCGCGGCGCGTTCGTTCTACGCCCGCAAGGAACCTCTCTTCCCGCTTTACGCCGTGTTATTGCGCCTTGCCATGTTCCTGGGCATTGGCGCGCTCGGCCTGACCTTCTTCAAAGAGATTGGCGCACCGATCATCGCCTTCGCGGAGATCGCGCTGTTGGTGGAAGCCATCATCCTGTTAAAGTGGCTTTCGAATCGCACGCATGAACCGATCCATGTGGGGGCATCGGTGGTCAAGGGGCTGATCGCGGCAGTCATCGGCGGCATTGTGACCTACGCCGTGGCCCTCTACTTGCCCGGCGGAGCTATCGTCACGGCCATGATTGGGATGGTCGTCGGCGGCTTGATCGCGCTGGCAATCGTCTGGTCTGATGCGAAAATGCTGTTGAAGTTGTAAATCAACTGAGTACGACGCACCCGGCCAAACCACCTGAACCCCAAATAAGAAAAATTTTCGTTAAATCAAAGGGAAGTATAATAACGCCCATGTCCGAACAAACTGAAAACACACAACCTGTAAGCCCGCAACCTGAAAATGCACAGCCCGAAATCTTGGAATCTGAAAGCGCAGCGGCTGAATCAACCCCCAAAGTGGATGATACCCAACCCATCAAACCGCCCAAGAAGCCTTCCCGCTGGCGCTCGATCCTGATCGGTCTTTTCGGTCTGCTCCTGCTGGTGGGTCTCGGCGCATACGGTGGGTATTCGTCCGGCATCGGCGTCCGCCAGAGCGCAGAAGACACCGTCATTTCAAAACAACTCACCGAGCAATATGCCTTTGCATTGACCGACATCCAGCTTGGCAACTACGAAACTGCGATGCAGCGCCTGAAATTCATCATCGCAAACGACCCCAGCTTTCCCGGCGCCCAGCAAAAGCTCACCGAAGTGATGGTGATAAGCGTCATCCCAACCTCCACCTTGGTTCCCACCCCCACCTCCACGCCTGATTTCAGCGGCATTGAAAGCGCCTATCAGCGCGCACAACAACTCGTCAACGCACAGGATTGGCCCGCCGCCCTCGAGGCGTTGGATATCGTCCGCAAACTGGATCCCGCCTACAAAGCCGCACAAGTGGACGGCATGTACTACTTCGCCCTGCGCAATTATGGCATAGCCCTCATCAACCAACAGGGAAATCTCGAAGGCGGCATCTATCACCTAACCCTTGCAGAACGCTTTGGTCCGCTCGATAACACCTCGGTCCAGTTGCGCGAAGGCGCACGCATGTATATCACTGGCGCGAGTTTCTGGGAGCTCGATTGGAAACAAGCCTACAACTACTTCAGTCAGGTGGGTGCAGGCTGGCCTGGCATGTGGGATGGCACCATGACCGGTTCGCAGCGCCTGTTCATCTCGGCCATGCGCTACGGTGATGACCTCTTCGACCAGCAGGCTTTTTGCGCCGCTTACGAGCAGTATCAGATCGCCTCGGGTCTTGGGACTTTGGACAACCGTTCCCAAAACCACTTCGCCGAAGCAGGGACACAGTGCTACCCGCCGACGGAAATTCCGCCCACACTTGAAAGCACGCCCGTTACTGATATAACACCAACACCCTAATTATGACCACGCCTCCTTCATGGGTGATGGCGATCATCTACTGGCTCCACATGCTCGCCACAGTCACGTGGATCGGAAGCCTCGCCGCCATTAACCTGCTCGTTCTGCCCGCGTCACAGCGGACCTTGAAACTGGCCGACCAACTCAGCTTTATCGCCGCCCTTCAAAAAAGACTCGAACCGCTGGCATGGTTCAGCATGGGATTATTAGTCGCGACCGGGCTTTTCCAACTGAGCGCCAATTCGCACTATAATGGCTTCTTTGACACCAGCACACAATGGTCATTGTCTATTTTGGTGAAACACAGCCTGAGTCTCATTATGGGAATTGTGAGCGCCGTCCAAACCTGGGAGGTCATTCCCGCCATTCATCGCACGCTGATGAAAAAGGAAAGAGCCAGCCCGGAGGAACTCGCCAAACTGCAAAGGCGCGAGGTCATCTTATTGAGAACAAACCTGATCCTCTCCGCGCTGATCCTTGGCGCAACCGCTTTTGCACGAGCATCGTAAAATCAAAAGCGGCCGATACTATAAAAGTATCGGCCGCTTTTTTGTAACGTAACATAAATGTCGCGATTATTTATCAAAAAAATATCAGGCTAAAGGTCTGGCCTACAGTTTAATGACGTGCTGCTGTGTCTGCGCCAGCACACCCGTCAAGTCATAGGCCATCGCGCCGCCGATCCGCACAGGGACGATCTCGCCCACTGTGGCCTTCCCTTCGATCAATACCATGCCATCGATCTCGGGCGCATCACGATAGGAACGTCCGATGGAAATACCGTTGTCGAAACCTTCCACGAGCACATCAAGGGTTTTGCCTACATAAGACTGATTCACTTGCAGCGAAATATTTTGCTGAAGCTCCATCAGGCGCTCATATCTTTCCTGTTTGACAGAAGCAGGCACCGGGTCGCCCAGAGGCGCGGAAGTCGTCCCCGGCTCGAATGAAAACTGGAAAGCTCCCACACGGTCAAAGCGGATCTCATTCACGAAATCATACAAAGCCTGATATTCCTCATCCGTTTCGCCGGGATAGCCGACGATGAAAGTCGTGCGAATGGACAATTCAGGAATCGCCGCTCGCATTTTCCCAAGTGTCTTGTGAACCCATTCGATATTCGAAGGACGCTTCATGCGATACAAAGTTTTGGGATGCGCATGTTGAAGCGGCATATCGAGGTAAGGCAAAATCTGTTTGCGCGTTGCCATCACTTCGATGAGGCGGTCGGTGACGTAACCGGGATAGGCATACATCACGCGGATCCAATCCATATCGGGCACAGAGTCGGTCAACTGTTCGAGCAAAACGGCGAGACCATCTTTCATGCCGAGGTCGTGGCCATAATCGGTGGTGTCCTGCGCGATCAACACCAGTTCACGCACGCCATTATCACGCAAAGTCCGCGCTTCGTGAATAATGGCTTCCACAGGTCGTGAAACTGCCGTGCCCTTGATCAACGGAATAGCACAAAATGCACATGGACGGCGACAGCCATCTGCCACTTTAATATAAGCACTGGCACCAGCCACGCTTACTCGCAAGGCATCCTGCTCATCTGCGCCGACAGTTGCGGCTTCAGGCAGGTGATACAACGGCTCAGGTCGCGGCCCCTTGCGGACTTCCTTCACCACTTGCACAATATCCATCCAGCGGCGCGTGCCGAGAATGCCATCGATGCCCTGTACTTTTTGGGCAACTTCCACGCCGTAACGCTGGGTCAAACAACCCGCAGCGATCAGAACCTGCCCATCGCGTTTGGATTTGGCAAGCTCACCCAGCACGCGATAAGATTCCTCTTTCGCCGGGCCGATGAATCCGCAGGTGTTGACGATCAACACTGAAGCCTTATCGGGGTCATCCATCGCACGATAGCCATCGCGTAAAAGCAGCTGGGCCATCGAATCAGAATCGACTGTATTTTTTGCACAGCCTAACGAAACCAAATGAAATGTATTTTTTGACATGTATTTTCCTAACTATAAATCGAATCTGTTCGTCCTGAGCCGTGCTCAGCGAGAATTATTATCCGCCATCCGGGGGTGTGACGGTTGGGGTGATCGACGGTGTGGACGACGGCACGGGCGTGATCGTCGCGGGCACAGTCACGGTCGGCGTCGGTGAAATGGTGGCGGTTGGCTCGGCAACGCCTGTGATCAAATACACACGGCTGACGACCTCACCAATATTACCAAGCAAACCGAGGTCGCGTCCATTATATGTCACCCGCAATCCTGCACCGTTACCGGTCAGGATCGCGATCTGTTCAGCGGCTTCGAACAACTTCGTTTCGCCCGGTATAAAACGGCCTTCAAAAACCACTTCCCCATCCACCGAGATTCTGGCAAAGGTACGCTCCACGGCAAAGATGCTCACTGCCACATTTGCATTTGAGATCGGCGTCGGTGCATCGGGTGTGAACAACGGGTCGAAGGTCGGCGTTTCAGCGGGAGTTCCTTCGATGGTTGCGGTGGTATCAAGAAGGATCGACGTTGGCAGCGGCGTACTTCCAAGCACCTGCACAATCGAAGGCGCAGTGGCATCGGCACTGGCTTCGTTTTGAGAAGTCACCACGCGCCCCACACCCCAAATGCCCAACGCCACCAACACGGAAATGATCACCACGCCAAAGATCAGATCGCCTGCAATAAAACTCCGTAGCATCGGCATGGACGTGACCACTTCCATTTGAATTTTTTCGCGCGGCGTTTCGGCATATTTTTCATGGCGGCGCGCCTGCAATCCATCTGCAAAACGCAGGAGCAGGGCATCCACATCCAGGTCGAGGAAGGTTGCATAATTTGCCAGCATTCCACGTGTTTGCACAGGCGACGGCAAGCGGTCGAGCGCGCCTTCCTCCAACGCCTTCACAAAAGCGGCGCGCAATTTGGTATGGCGTTCCACTTCATCGAACGTCAGGCTGATCAATTCACGACGCGAGCGAAGCTGTTGTCCGATCTCGGCAAAGATAATATCGGCAGGCTGTGACGGGGTTGATCGTTGTGGCTTTGTTTCGATGGCCGACTGAACTTCTGGTTCGGTTTTTACAGAACGGGATTGGAAGATGCCCATCAGCCTTGAGAGCAGACCTGGCTTCGCTTCTTCCATCACCTCAGCCTGATTCTCCTCAATGGAAGGAATCAGCTCCTCGGGTTTGATCTCCGTCACTTCCACCTGAGCAGGCGTTTCCTGTTCAAGTTTGATTTCCACCGTTTCAACTTGCAGAGGGACTTCCTCCACAACTATCTTTTTCTTTCTGCCACGTTTGGGTTTCTCGACCACTTCGATCGATTCGATTTCAGCCACAGGTGCAGAAGGCAATTCCACAGGCGCAGACTCTGTCACTGGAACAGGAGATTCTTCCAGCACTGGTTCAGTGGATTCTGCCACAGTGGAGACATCCACTTTCGGACGGCGACCAAACCGCGACAAGAGAGACCGTGACGGTTTTTCATCCTCAGCACTTGTTAAAGACGGGATTTCCGTTTCCGCCAAATTCACCTGCGGCAAAGGTCCGCTGACTTCCTGTGCAGATTCGGCGGCCCTCTTCTGCAATTCCGCGATCATTTCATCAATGTTCAAACCGAGATATTCGGCATAGTTTCGCAAAAAGCCGCGCCCCTGTGCGGCAGACGGCATCACCGAATAATCATCTGCTTCCAGCGCCTGTAAAAAGACAATGCGAATACGCGTTTCCGCAGACGCTCTTTCGAGCGTGAGAAAACGGTCTTCGCGTTCCTGTTTTAATCTCTGACCTATTGACTCGAACATAAAAGTATTTTACTGCGCTTCAGGGAATTCGCTAAAAGGGTCGCGTTCCATATTATAAACATCACCGACTTGCGCCGGTGATGTGGGGTGTTTCTTATTCGGCTGTGGCGGCTGGTGCTTCTTCGGCAGCAGCAGCTTCTTCTTTTGCTTTACCGCCGCTCTTCTTTGGCTTCTCAGCCTTTTCTTCTTCAACGGCGTGTTCGGCGGCTTCACCATCGCGATGGACAATGATCTTGACTTCGGGAACCAGATCCATGGTCAGGCGGATGTGAGCGCTGAATTCGCCCAGGGTGCGGATCGGCTGGATATCGACCTGCTGGCGTTTCACTTCGAAACGGACCTTCTCGGTCAACGCGGTGGCGATATCCTGTGTGGTAATGGAACCATACAGTTTGCCGGTGTCGCCTGCCTTGGCGGGGAAAGTGAGAACCACATCCTTGATCTGATCGGAGAGGCCTTTGAGTTCTTCATTCTGGGAGGAACGACGGATCTCAGCCTGAGCCTTGATCTTCTGTACCTGCTTCAAAGCACCTTCGGTTGCCAATACGGCGAAACCCTGCGGGATGAGGAAGTTGCGGCCATAACCATCAGCCACTTTCTTAATATCCCCGGCGCGACCTAATTTGTAGACGTCCTTAACAAGCATAACTTTCATTTTATTCAAGCCCTTTCTGGGAGTGAGATAGTCAGAACGAAGGGTACTACGTTCTGCGGGGGCAGATTGTACCATAAAGGGCACCTTTCTTGCCAATCAAGCCAAATCCGATTAAGATACAGGCATGCCAAATCTCCCCATCAACCTTCGGCGTGCCGCGACATTTTTTGGAATTTTCGTTTTGATCCTCGTGGTCATTGAATTCAATACGCGCCTCGAAGAATTGAACCGATTAAATGACCAGCGTGATCAGGTACGTACCATCGCCACGCAGGCCATGGAGACCCAGATTGCGCTCAACACGCAGGTGGCCTACGCGGAATCCACTGCAGCGGTGGATGAATGGGCGCGCACGCAGGGTCATTATGTGCAGGAGGGTGACCAACCCGTCATCCCGATCGGTCAACCGGGAAGCGAACCCGTGATCGTTGCCACGCCAATCCCCGCTGCCACTCCAATGCAAAACTGGGAAGTCTGGTGGAGTCTTTTCTTTAACGAATAAAGATCAACTTAATGCAAATCAATTTAGCGATATTCTCGTTTTGCCTTGTAATTCTGATCATACTTACTTCAGGCATTGCCTATCGCACTTTCCTGAATTGGAAGAAACCCGGGGCCAAGACTTTCGGTTTTTTAATGCTTGCCATGATGATCTGGGTCATATTTTACCTATGCGAGATCACGCTTCCATCCCTCCCCCTAAAGATCGCCTCTAGAAAAATCCTCTACCTTGGCATGGGCATATCGCCGCCGCTCTGGCTGGGATTCGCCCTGCGTTACACAGGCATCAGCCCATGGTGGTCGAAACGCGGACATGTTCTCTTGATGACCATACCAGGCATCACATCTTTTCTACTGGGGTTGACCAATGAAGCTCACAAGTTGATCTGGACATCTTTGGAAATGCCATCAAATGGTGAACTTGGACCGCTGCAGATCACCTTTGGACCTGGTTTCTGGTTCTTCACAGCCATTGCCTATCTCTTCATCGCCATCGGTTTTCTTGTTTACATCATCACATACATCCGTTCGCCGAAAATCTTCAGAACACAGACTGGCACCATGTTATTGGGGGCGCTCATCACCTTGAGCTTCAATCTGATATTTATCACCGAAACAGCCAATAGCAATCTCGACCCCACCCCGCTCTCATTTGCATTATCTGCTCCACTGCTTGCATTCGGATATTTCCGTTTCGGGCTGTTCAACCTGTTCCCAATTGCCGCGCCTCTCATCGTGGAAAACCTGCGTGATGCGATCATTGTGACCGATTCTCAAGACCGAATTAACGACCTGAACAGTGCCGCCAAAAAATGGCTTGAAATCAAGGAGAATGTGGTCGGAATGCATATTTTCGATGCCCTGCCTAAGCCCGAGTTATTCAGGGAACGCTGGGATTCTACAGACGAAGCGATCAAGCTCAAGTTGGTAAAAAACGGAACACCAATCTGGTATGAAATATCCATCATCCATTTAAATAAAGATGGCGTTGACCCGTTGGGCCGTGTTCTGGTCATTCATGACATTACACAGGAACATGAAATTCTCGAAGCGGAGTTTCGCCGCTCAGCCCAATTGGGATTGCTCGAAGAGGTCGGCAGGCAGATCGCAGACAGCTTCGATGAAATGGAGATCCTTCAGCGGTCCATTGAAGCGGTCGTAGAACGTTTTGGATATGCCGAAGCTGCAATCTCCCTGCTGGTTCCAGATAACATCATGGAAGTGACCGTCATCTCCGGTACGGAAGATTTCGGCTACTCTCCCGGTTTCAGGCAGGATGTGGGAAAGGGAATCATTGGTCATACAGCGGCGATACGCAAAACCTATATTTCAAGAAATGTAGCAGAAGATCCCTATTATTTCTCGAACGATGAACATTACGGCTCCGCAATCTGTGTTCCGATCTTTACGGGGAAGAATTTGTATGGCGCTTTGTACGTGGAAAGCATAGAAGCCGATGCCTTCAATCAGGAAGATGCCTCCACGCTGGAAACACTCGTAACGCAGATATCCGCCTCCCTTCAAAGAGCCAGGCTATATTCACGTGCACAGGAGCATTTGCGAGTCATGGCCGCGGTTCAGGCTGTTTCTCGGGTTGTGGTCAGATCTCTGGATCTGGAAACCACTTTTACAGCCGTCGTGAATGAGCTGAAAAATTCCTTTGGTTACAGCCATGCCAGCATTTATCTATTGAAGGAAGATTATCTTCACCTGGGTGCACAGGTCGGGTATCCACTGGAAATGGTAATTTCCAAGATACACATCAGTCAGGGCGTAAGCGGACGCACGATAAAAACAAAAACCGTTCAATTCATTCAGGATACGTCAAAGGAACCCGTCTTCCTCAGGACGGATCACACTGTCAAAAGTGAAATATGTGTTCCCCTATTGAAGGAAAATATCGTTCTCGGAACGCTCAATGTGGAAGGCGATGCAAGTCGTATTCTCACACAGGATGATGTTGAATTATTGACCACCCTCTCCAGCCCCATTGCTCTTGCAGTGGACAACGCCCGATTGCACGCACAAGTCAAGGCAATGGCGATGACCGATGCTGTGAGTGGACTTGCCAACCGTCATGCACTCGAAGAATACTTGACCGCCGAAGTGGAACGCTCCACACGGCTGGGATATCCACTCTCGCTCATTATTTTCGATATCGATTCCTTCAAGCAATATAACGACAAGTGGGGTCACCCCGCAGGCGATGTGCGCCTCAAGGCAACCGCAACTTTGATCCGCAGTAATTTACGCAAATACGACACTGCCGCAAGATATGGCGGCGATGAATTTGCCATTCTCCTGCCCAACACGAACAAAAGCGGCGCATTTGAATTCGCGCGGCGACTGCAAAACTCGGCACGTGCAAGTGCAAACGAAGCGCACGCTGAAAACTCAGTGGTCTCCGGGTATACATTAAGTATTGGAGTCGCCACTTTCCCGGAAGATGGGAATACGCTGGCAAATCTCCTGCTTGCCGCAGACCACGCCGAACTCATGGCCAAACGTCTCGGTAAAAATCAAATCTTTGTCGCGGGCAATCTAAATAAAAATGAACAGACTTGAACTCTTCCCTATTTCAACAACAATCGAAAAAGACACCCTCTTCATTGCCGGTCATGACCTTGAAAAGTTGACCGGGGAACATGGCACGCCTTTGTATCTATACGACAAGGTCACCATGGATGAAGCATCCACTGGATATAAAACCGCCCTCGCTTCGCACTACCCGGAAGCTGGTTCTGTTACTTATGCAGGAAAGGCATTCCTATGCACTGCCATTGCACAATGGGCGCATGGACATGGCTTATATGTCGATTGCACAGGTGAAGGCGAAATCGCCTTTGCGCTGGCAGGCGGCGTACCGCGCGAGCGTATCCTTGTACATGGGGTGAATAAATCCATCCATGACCTGAAGTCTGCGATCCAAAATGCGGGGACGATCGTCGTTGATAATCTGACCGAACTCAAGCAGATTCGCCAACTATTCACCGTATCCAATTCCCAATTTCCTGATCTTTGGCTTCGCCTGCTGCCCGGGCTGGCCGTTGAAACCCATCACGCCCACACACAGACCGGTCAACACGGCAGTAAATTCGGAATGACTGGTGCGGAAATTTTGGAAGCGGCGGAATTTTGCAAACAGCACAACCTGCCATTGAACGGAATCCATTTTCATCAGGGGTCTAATTTTCGCGATGCGAATCCACTGAAAGCGGCGATTAGCATTGGGCTTGACCTTGCAAGGGAGATCGGGTTTTCAGGTGAATGGCATTTCAGCCCAGGCGGCGGCTGGGGCGTGGCCTATCACGAAGATGAACTTCCACAGCCGAATACAGATGAATATGTGCGTGTGATCTCTGAGAATGTGATCGCGGGCTGTCAGGCACGCGGACTTGCCCTCCCCCATTTACATTTGGAACCAGGCCGCAGTTTGGTGGCGCGGGCAGGCGTGGCTGTGTACAGGGTTGGCGCGGTCAAAAGACGCGGTGAAAAAGTTTGGATATTGACCGACGGCGGCATGACGGATAATCCGCGGCATGCGATGTACGGGGCGAGATATTCTTGTTTACCGGTATCAGGTGTCGGCGGAGAGCGAAGCGAGGTTGTTTCCATCGCCGGTCCGTTTTGCGAATCGGGAGATGTCGTCATCGAAGATCTGCCCATGCCAAAAATCCACGAAGGTGGGTTGATCGCCATTCCCGCATCGGGCGCGTATCAATTAAGCATGTCATCAAATTACAACGGATCGAGGCGGCCAGCCGTGTTGTGGCTGGAAAAAGGAACAGCCCGCGTGATCCAACGCAGGGAAACGATTCAGGATCTCCTGGCGCGCGATGAGGGGATCTAATCGTTTTCGGCGATAACCGAAAAGAAGGCTTCGACGATCTGAGAATCGAACTGTTTGCCTGAACGTTCAAGGATGTATTCGCAGGTTTTCTCTTTTGACCATGCCTGTCGATAGGGGCGATCTGAAGTGAGGGCATCCCAAACATCGATGATGGAGAAGATCCGCGCGGAAAGCGGAATATCCTCCCCCTTTAACCCACGTGGATAGCCAGCACCATCCCAGTGTTCATGATGACAATAAGGAATATCAAGGGCGGCTTGAAGAAATGGAATGGATACCAACATATCATAGGCATACTGCGTATGCTGCTGCATAATCTTGCGCTCCTGCGCGGTGAATGCGCCGGGCTTGTGCAAAATGGAATCGGGAATTCCCATTTTGCCGATATCGTGCAACAATGCGCCGCGTCGAATATGAATGATTTCATTTTCAGGGATTTCCAGCGCACGCGCCAGTTTGAGGGTTAATTCCGTCACGCGCCGTGTGTGACCTTCGGTTAACTCATCGCGCAATTCCAACGCGCGTGCCCAGCCTGCGAGGGTGTTGTCATAGGCTGTGGCAAGTTCACTTGCATGTTCTAGAGTCTGCTCGAATAGAATGGCACGATGAATGGCGCTGCTGGTATTTTCCGCAAGAGCAGTGAGCAGGCGGATCTCAGTTTCGTTGAAGATGCGCGGCCGTGACGACCAGATATGCATGACGCCGATGATCTTTTCCTGCGCACGCAGCGGCAGGGAGATGCCGCCATGTACATGCTGGAGGCGCTCCCGTTCTCCATTCAAAATTACCAACACCGGGTCTTTTTGAATATCTTCTGTTACATAGATCTCACCTGTCAATGCTACGCGGCCAGTGATGCCTGTACCGGAAACATGCCTCACACTCGACTCGTCTGCCAATGTGAAATCGACATTGGATTCCATCGAATACCAGCCATGCGAAACGAATTCCTCTGTTTCAACATCGAGCAGGAAGATGGAGGCATAGGTTCCATCCACGGCGCGGAGGGCATGACGCGCAAGAATTGGAACCATCTCTGAAACGCTCTGTGCAGTACGCAAAGCCGAGGAGGAGGCGGCCAACACTTCAAGCTCCATTGCATGGCGGCGCAACGTATCTTCTGCCTGCTTGCGTTCGGTGATGTCCTGGAAAATAACAGTGAAAAATCTCTCCCCGCCCACCTCGGAGTGGGAGATGAAAGCCTCCATTGGAAATTCATCGCCATTCGCGCGTTTCCCGTATAAAGAATCCAGCAATCCTTTTCGACGCGCCGACACTCCGGTGGCGGCATAACCCTTCACATGCTGTGAATGAGAACCTTGAAAACGCTGTGGAATAAGAATTTCGAGAGGCTGCCCGACCACATCAGCGGCTGGGTAGCCAAAGATCCGCTCTGCAGATGGGTTGAAGAGGATGATGCGCTGATCCTCGTCAATGGTGATGATTCCGTTCAAGGCTGAGGAGATGACCGCTTCAAGTCGTGAGCGATTTTCCTGCAAAGCCTGCTCCGCCTGCTTGCGCTCCGTCACATCACGATAATTAACGACCACACCGGCGATATGCGGATCATCAAGCATATTATGACCGGTGATCTCAAAGTAACGCCATTCTCCATCCAGGCGCTGGAGACGATATTCAGCGGTTCGGACCGCGCCCGGAGTTGATACGCCTTCTTTGAAAACACTCAAGACCCTGGGTAGATCCTGAGGATGGATAAACTTGAATCCGCTTTCTCCTTGAACCTCTGAAGCGACATATCCCGTCAGGCGTTCATCGGAAGGAGCGAGGTAGCGAACAATTCCCTCCGCATCCAAAATGGCAACCCCCTCAGCAGAGTTCTCGATCATCGCGCGGAAATAGGCTTCACGTTCTGCCAGAGCTTTTTCTGCCTGCCTGCGTTCGCTAATGTCACGAACGATTCCCTGAAAGAACCCACTGGGCAGCATTCTTGCGCTGATCTCTACCGGCAGTGTACTACCGTCTTTTCGTTTGACGAGCTGCTCGACGATCATCGACTTTCCCATTCGCAAGTCGTCGATCATCAGGTTTGACTGGCCTGCGATCACAAAATCATCAACGTTCATGGTCAAGAGTTCTTCAACCGAATACCCGAGCATAGCCGCACCGCTTGGGTTTACATCCAGTAGATTTTTTTCGGGATCGACTAGGAATATCCCGTCCGAAGCCTGTTCCACCAGATTTCGATAACGAGTTTCAGACATGCGAACAGCATTCACAAGGTTGGCATTCTCAATGACCGAAGCAGCATGCCCGGCCATGGCTTTTGCGAGCCTGATATCCGCTGCACTAAATTCGCGGCGATGACGGCTCTCCCAGATCTCGATGTCACCGAACAATTGTCCATGGGCCATGATCGGCACAAACATCATGGATTGGATACCAAATTTGGCGAATTGCTCGCGCTCGGTTGCGGTCATGTCTTCATCATCTGAATGTAGAACGATCACCTCACCCGCGAGCATGGAACGCATAATAGTGGAGTATTCCCGGTTTGGGAATACCGTTCCCAGATCCGAATGAATCTCGCTCGTTGAAGCATACACACCCCAATATTCCCCCACAACTGTCATGGTTTCGGTTGCCAGGTCAATTGACATGATGTTCCCGCTGGTCACGGACAATGCCTCGGTCATGTGATATGCCAATTTCGCCAGCAATTTGGGTGCATCCAATAAACTGGATGACATGTCCTGGGCCGCGGCATACAAACGCTCAAGTTCAGCCGCCTTGGCACGGGTATCTTCATCAAGGCGCACCTTTAATATAGCCAGAGCAATCTGCCGGGCAGCCTGTTCTGCCAGCAAAATATCATCCGCAGAAAAGGAATGCGATTCGCGGAATCCGAGCACAAGTACTCCAAGTTTTTGGTCGTTCGCGATCAAGGGCAATCCCATTGCCGAGTGTACCGGAAGCATGGCAGCAAGGTGCGGGCTAATATGAGGGGTATTCAATACGTCATCCACCGCCAGTACATGACCGCTTTCGAAAATAGATTGACTGAATGTTTTATCGCCGGGTTTCAAGTCTGGAAAGGATCGCAGAATATCTTTGAACAACTCAGAACCGACAGACTTCTCCGTCTGCTGTGTATCCTCGCTCCAAAGTGAAAAATAATATCCATCCGCGCTTAATGCTTTTTCGAGGCCTTCAATGAACTTTTGCAGCATAGCCTCAAGGCGGGGAGTCTCAAGGGCGGTTTGTGTGATCTCATTCAGCAGAGTCTGGTGACGGGCGTAGACTTGAAGACGGTCGTTTACTTCGATCTTCTCCAGCGCGTAAGACAGGTCATTTGCCAAATCCTGAAGCAAATGGGTCTCCTCATCGTCAAACACGCCAGATGAAGTTGTGTGGTCAACGACCAACACACCCAGCGCCCGCTCGTCGCGAAGCAAGGGCAAAGCAACCCCGGCCCGTTGCGGATCCGTAAGACGACGCGGACACCCCATACAGGAGTCATCTTCTTTGCCTGGCGTAACACGGAAAAAGGACCGCGTCTTTATTGCATTGACCGCGCAAGACAATCCGCGGGCAGTCGCATCCATGCGAAAATTAAACAGCGATGGATCGATCTCATCGCCAGCTTGCGCGGCAAGTCTAAGCGTGACATGGTCGGGCTCAAGCAGACCAACCCATGCAAAGGAGTATTCCCGCCCTGACACAAGCAGGGCGCAGGCTTCAGACAAAAGTTTGTGCGGATCCTGTTCACGGACGATGAGTTGATTGATCCCTGTGACTGTGCGCAACAACTGCGAAAGTCTTTGCTCGCGCTTAAGAAGTTCCTGTGATTTATCGAGGTTGGCCCCCAGGACGCGCAATAGAAAAGTAATTGAAATGAGTACAGCAATGCTTAGGGTAAGAAAAACCACCACCCCACTGGTCCAAGATGAGACGTCTGCTGAGATGATCTGACGCTCGGGCGGAACAACAATAACGCCTTTCACCTGAAGGTACCCGACGATGAACATTGTCGCCAGGCTGATGGCAAACGCTGGCACACTGTAGCGAAGGTCAAAGAAAACAGCAGCAAGAATGACAAAAGCAAAAAGGAGAATCCGACCGTCACCACTCAGGGAGGACAATACAAGCCCGGTAGCGCCGATTATATAGATCGCGAGAAGCAATCCCCATGCGCGGATATGGTACGGGAGTTTACGACCAAAGGTCACCACCGCAAGGACAGTGGTAGCAAGCAGGTAAACTGCCAGCACAGATCCAGCCAACAGCAGTGGATTGGAAGTTTTCTCTTCCTCCAGAATGTATGCTTCAAAAACGTTATTCACTCCAGTGATCAGGGCTAGGGTCCAAATCAGCAAGACCACCCGGAGAACCCCAACCAAAACAAAAGCACGCCACTCTTGAAGGTCGCGCGATATGGATGGGTCAAAAGAGAAGATCGGGCGGAACAGAGATTTCATCAGCAAACTGGATTATAAGACCATGAATACGTAGAAAACGTTTCTTTTTCAATAACAAAACCCCAAAAACGCTGATTTCTCATCGAAGCAGGATTCAGGTTACAGGTCAGTAAAGATGCGGACATTCATCAAAAATGTGACTTTAGTTACAGTTTACCAAATCCATTTGTGCAATAATTCACATAGTTTGACAGACATCACAAAAGGAGAATTGAACGATGAAAGACGTTATCTTCCTGCTTTTGACAGGCTTGCTCGCCGCCTACTTATGCTGGTATTTTTACCAGCGATATCAGCAACACAAGGCACTGCACAACCTGTACTATCTGATGGGGTTTGCAGTGCTTTTGGTTTCAGGATTGCTGCTCATATTTCTCGGACTCGGTATTCTCTCCTCCCCTTACGTGTTGACCGTTGCAAGTTTGATCCCGCTTGGCATTTCAATGGGACTCGCCGAGGAATACTTCCCCTCTTGGAAAAAATATTTCAAATGGTTCGCGGCGATCGGTTTTCTGGCGATTGCCATTACCAGCATCGGCGGCATGGACTCGCTCAAGAAAATCGCGGTTCCGCTGTTCCACGGGGTATCAGGACTGGTGATCTTCATTGGCCCGTTTTACGCGAAGGGCGCGCCGAAGGGTTTCTTCTGGGTCGGCATCGGCGGACTGTTGATCGGCCTTGGCGGAATTGCGCTGGCCTTCATTACCATGGGCAAACAATTACTTTTCTTCAGCCCTGACTTTGTCATGCTCATCCTCACTCCCCTGCTCTTCCTGATGACAGGCGCGTACGTGCTGGGATTTGCAAAGAAGGGCTAATCCCTGACCATAGACAACAGACGGTGGACAATAGATTCATGATCAATGGTTTATCGTCCATTATCTCGGAGAGAACATGCAATTTATCAAAACCCGTTTCAATTATCTTTTCAACTCCACCAAGGGACTGATCCTTGTGGCAATTGCCATGGTGGGAATTGTCACCGCTGTGTGGGGCATGCTCTCAGGGCCGATGGCAGAGATGGGCGTGCGCGAGATCGTGATCAAAGCGTTCGGCATGAAGATCGTGCAAGCGGAGCGTGAAGGGCGCATTGTCATTTTGTATCACTCGATTGCCATGGCCATCATCGCCATTGAAACCTATATGGTGACTGGCTTGATCAAGATGAAAGCCTTTTTCAAAACAGCGATCAACGCCACCATCACCTTTGGCTATATCCTGACCATGGTCTTCGGCATGGGCTTTGCATACTTCGGGCGCAACTGGGCTTTTCATGGACTCTATATCACGGGGCTTTCGCTAATTTTCTTTGCGGGCTTGATGTTGATCGTCGCGCTCTGGCCGTGGGACAAGGAATACTTCATCACCGATAAAGAATACTCCCACACCAAAAGCGGACTCGACCTGGAGCGCACCGCATTTTTCGCTACTGCGGTCACAACGGTGATCTCATCACTTTTTGGCGCGGTACCGGGCTCGTATTATGGTCACGGCTTTGAAACATTTCTTGCCGAGAACATCATCCGCATTCCTGAAAAAACAGTCATGGAATTTTCGGTCATCGGTCACCTGCATATCATGCTGGCGTTGATCGGCATCATGATCACGCTCATCATCGGGCGCTGGTTGAACTTCAAAGGCATTCTTCATAAATTCGCCATGCCGCTGATGATCCTGGGGACCATCGTGCTTAATCTCGGCGTGTGGGGTGTGGTCACTCCGCTCGAACCTGTTGCGCACATGGTGATCTATGTCGGCGCGACTCCGTCCATGTTTGCGGCATTGCTTCTGCTCATTTGGGATTGGAACAAACTCATCAAGGATGGCACATGCCAATATCCAGAAACCAACCTTCGGTCAAAAGATCGGAGCGCTGCTGCGTGACCCGCTCAAATTCGGCCCCACCTGGCAAATGCTTTTCATGAACTTCACCACCAGCGGCATCGGCATTTTCATGGCGATCAAACTCGATGAAATTTTCCGCGTCTGGCCTGCCCGCGAAGAACGCATCGAACTCACAGGACACTGGCATGTGCTTTCCGCCATCATCGCCACGATCATCCTGCTTTACTTTGGTGACATGAACGGATTCAAAGGCAAACTGCGTCAGTGGTATGGCTGGAGCATCATCATCTTTTCGGATATCGCTTTTGGCGCAGTCACCGTTTTCGAGATGAAACGGCTCTTCGTCACCGAAGCCGCGCAGCAACCGCTTGTCAACGGCTTGATGTACGCCATTGATTTCGGCCTCGGCATGCTGCTGGTCATTCTCGCCGCAATGATGATCTATCGTTTGGTTGACCTCTTCAAAAATAAAGGACGCTGGATCGAAGAATTGGATCACGAACTCGCGCAGGAGGTGGACAAATGAAGCGCCTCATTCTGACCCTTTGCCTGTGTGCGGCGTTATTGGCATCCTGCTCCCCCGTGGATTTGAACGCTCCGATCCCCGCCTTCGACACAGGCATTGACCCGAACACGTGGGCGCAAGTCCCAGCGGGCGAATTCCACCACGGGCAGTTCGATGAAATCGCATCCACCGAAGCCTACGAGATCATGGTCACCGATGTCACCGCCGCGCAATATGCGGATTTCCTCAACACAGCACTCGCGGATGGAAGCGTAAAAATGGACGGCGAAAAAATCGTCGGGTTCTACCCAGGCGACAAGTTCCACGGGATCAAGCACGAGGAAAAGATAGAAGCGGGTGACTGGCTCTTCATCCCGCTCGATGACCCATCTCAAAGAATCAAATTCGATGGCTCAACTTTTTCTGTCCAATCTGGTTATGAAAATCACCCAATGACGAACGTCACCTGGTTTGGCGCATGGGGCTATTGTAAATATTTCGAAACCCGCCTACCCACTGAATTGGAATGGGAAAAAGCCGCACGCGGCACCGATGAACGTCCCTTCCCGTGGGGCGATGAAATTCAACGCGGCAACGCCAACTTCTACTCCAGCCGCGACCCGTTCGAAGATATGTCCACATTCGGCTCACGCACCAGTCCAGTTGGTTTTTATAACGGACAAACATACGATGGTTTTCAAACCGTCGATTCTGCTTCCCCCTACGGACTCTACGATATGGCAGGCAATGTCTGGCAATGGACAGGTGACGTGTACGAAGGGATGCACTACCGCTTCCTGCGCGGCGGCTCGAAAGACACCTACGATATGGATTTGCGCATCTGGGTTCGTAACAATGCCACGCCCACATACTTCAGCCCGGGTGTGGGGTTTAGATGTGTGCGGGATTAGTAACAAAGTAGACAAGTACACATGTACACAGGTATACTTGCGCTCTGTAATTTTATTCCCTGTTTACCAGTTACTATCAATCGCAGGAGTCCCCATGCTGGCGCAATTGTCCATTACAAAAATAAGATCAAAGCTTAGTCTTTATATCCCGCTCATCAAATCCCTGCAAACCAGTCTGCTTTTGCTTACAGGTGTGGCGGGCTATCTGAGCGCGCATACCACTGTGAACTGGCTTCACTTCTGGCAGATGCTTCCCAGTCTCTTCTTCGCGATTGCCGGTTCCACCATCCTCAATATGTGGTGGGATCAGGATATCGACGTAAAGATGAAGCGCACGCATAAGCGCCCCACCTCCGCAGGTCAGGTTACCCGAGAAGAAGTCTTGAAGCTTGGCATCATCGTCTCGGTCATTGGTATCGGCTGGGCGTTGATGGTCAACTGGTTTTACGGTGTTGTGGTTTTTGCGGGCCTATTCTTTGACGTGGTCGTTTACAGCATGTGGCTGAAACGCCGCACCTGCTGGAGCATCGTTTGGGGCGGCATCTCGGGCGCCATGCCGATCCTCGCTGGGCGTGTGCTGGCTGTCGGTCAGATCGATGCAATTGGCATTTTACTGGCATGCGCCGTGCTGTTCTGGATTCCAACCCACACCCTCACCTTCAGCCTCAAGTTTGCCGATGATTACAACAGCGCAGGTGTGCCCACCTTCCCATCCACCTACGGCGAAGCGGCCACCCGTTTTGCAATCGCATTCTCCAGCGTGGTTGCGGCGCTTACCATGGGCTGGGCCTCCGTCTGGATCGGCGTCACCGCTGGTGTATTACGGGTCATTATTGTTTTGAGCGCAGGCCTGTTCTTCCTTGCGGTCACCACTGTCTTCCGCCCGTCAGACCGTGTCAACTTCAGTCTTTTCAAATATGCATCCATGTACATGCTGTTCGCGATGCTGCTGATCATTCCGTAACGCAACATTTACGTTGTCCTGCATTGCCCAATGAAAATGACCTCCCTTGATCGCACCCTGCTTCTCCTTACTGGTTTTCTTGCCGCATACCAGATCGCCATCGGCATTGACCAGATGGACAGCGTCTCCATCACTGCCTACACCATCGCCTTCGGGGTCATTTTAGTGGCGGGACTTCTGCTCATCATCCTCGGGTTTGAAGTACTGGATGCGCCCATCGTTGTGATCATCTCGACGATCATTCCACTGGCCCTGTCACTCGGCCTCGTCTGGCAGCACCTCGCCTCCTATCGGACCGTTTACCTGATCTTCACCATCGTCAGTTTTCTCGCTGTGATATTGACCCGCTCGATCGTCATGCAAAATAAACTACCCGTCATCGTCATTGCCATCACACACGGCATTGCAGGCATGACCATCTTCCTGCTCCCCATCATTCTCTCAGCACAGGGACAGGTAATGCCGCTCTTTTCCCTCGTAGGGGTCGGCGGTGCCTTGATCGGCCTTGCAGGGTTATTACTCTCCTTCCTGAAAACAGGCAAACCAATCTTATCAAGGGATACGATCATGAGGTTGTTCCCCATGCTGCTCCTGCTGACAACGGCACTCTTTGTAGCAGGTTTCAAATTTGGATAATCAACTTGCAGGTCACGTATAAAGCGTGACCTGTTTTTTTACACAAAAGGAGTACACAATGTCTACAAACGGTTTCTTCGCAAAATTCCTGCGCTTCATCGGCATTGTCTTGATGGCGCTCACGGGCGGATTTACTTTCCTCGGCGGCGTGGGGACATTTTGTGCGGCGGTCTTCCCGCAGAAATATGAAAGCATGGCGGGGTTGATTCCCTATCAATGGCTGTATATCCTCTTCATGCTCGGCACGATCGCCATCGGCGTTTGGGGAATTTGGGCAGCCATCAAGCTCATCAAAGGCACAACGGATGCATATTGGATGAGTCTGTACGCATTGATCGCAGGCGTGTTGGTCGGCGGATTCCACATCTACATGTCGCGCATGTTACGCGGAAAATCCATGCCGGTGGATGCGGTAGTCTACACGACACTCCTCACGCTGGTCATCTTCCTGCTCTTCAAAATCCCCATGATCTGGCAGGGCGTGGATTTTTCCAAAGCGAAAGCCAGCGACAATAAAAAAGCGGGTGGCGCGGCGGCTATGTTGGTCGGCTTGTTCACGCTCACCATTCAATACACAATGGGTTCCACCCACACCTGGGGCGGCGTGAACTACGCGGATGCGTTCAACACGTCCATGGCTGTGATCGGGATTGGGCTGCTACTTTTGGGCGCGGGGATATTTGTCAGCTTGAGGAATGTTCGGGAAACAGCACTCAGGTTACAGGTCCAGCAATAATCGGGTGCAACGCACTTCCTTTCATCAAAAACAAAAAACAGCCCTGTCGTTTTGACAGGGCTGTTTGCTTTTATTATTCGGCCTTTTCAGGAATATTTGAGGATTTCCGCATTTGGTCTTCCTGCACCATGCGGATGCCATTGCTGACTTGTCCGCTTAGTTTTGCGATCTGATCCTGCAACTGCATCAGGGTATCGACCACGTAGTTATCGGCGTCGGCACGGGTGGCTTCGGCTTCGGCGCGCGCCTGGCTCACAATTTGATCGGCGCGGCGTTGGGCTTCCTGCACGACCATGTCTTTCTGGGCCAGTTGGTCGGCTTTATCACGCGCGAGCTGCAGGGTGCGATTGGCTTCTTCCTGCGCCTGCGCCATTACACGGTCACGTTGAGCCATGACCTGCTGGGCCTTTTTCACTTCCTCGGGGATGGCGATGCGCATCTGATCGATCAATTCCAGCATGCGATCTTCGTCCACAATGACGTTGTGCGTAAAAGGCACAGCCTTTGCGGCATTGAAGAGTTCTTCCAGGCGGTCGATAAGTTGCAGAATGTCCATAGTGCGCCTCTCGTGGGCGATTTCCTGATGAATGATTAATACTTTTCCAATTCTAGCACAAATTAATCACGAAGTGCGTTTGGTGGAGATTGCTCTCCCATGTTAATCACCTTGGCATGCAGGGCAGCCTTCACATGTGCAGGCACCATGCTGGATACATCGCCATTCAACATGGCGATCTCGCGCACTGTGCTGGAGGAAAGGAAGGTGTGCTGCTCGGCGGTGATCAATGCAACCGTTTCGATATCTTTTGCAAGGCGTTGATTTGCCAATGCCATGCGGAATTCGAATTCAAAATCTGAAAACACACGCAGGCCGCGCACGATGACCTGCGCCTCGATCTTGCGGGCGAAATCGATCGTCAGGCCGCTGTAGCCCGTTACTTTTATTTTGGGGTGGTCTTTGAAGGCTTCGGTTACCAATGAAATGCGTTCATCCGGCGAAAACATCAAGGTTTTCAACGGCTTGTCGTACACGGCCATGATCACTTCATCAAAGAGACGCGCCGCACGCGAAGCAATATCAATATGACCAAGGTGGACTGGGTCGAACGTACCGGGAAATAATGCTCTAACCATTTTTCTCCATGTGGCAATGCCGTGCCCTTACCGTGGGAATTTAAGAAACATCGCCCTTGCCTGCGCCCCAAAATCTTTCAAAGGCTTCTGAAAGCAGGGCGTGTTCGGGTAATTGAAGGTATGGATCGCGCTCGAACAGGGCCTGTGCCTGCGTGCGTGCTTTTTCGATCAAGGTGACATCGGTGATGCTTGCCATTTTCAAGGCATTGGCAAAACCCGCCTGACGTGTTCCTAAAAATTCTCCGGGGCCGCGAGTCTTTAGGTCAAGGTCGGCAAGCTCGAAACCGCTATTGGTTTTCGCCATGGCCTGCAGGCGTTCGTTCTCGGTGGCATCTTCACGGGTGGGAATCAGCAGACAATACGATTGCGCCGCGCCACGCCCAACACGTCCGCGGAGTTGATGAAGCTGCGAGAGACCGAATCGATCTGCTCCTTCGATCAGCATGACCGTGGAATTCGGAACATCCACACCCACCTCAACCACGGTGGTCGAAACGAGAATGTCATATTCCCTGTCGCGGAATTTCATCATCACTTCATCTTTTTCACTGGGCTTCATGCGCCCGTGTAAAAGTCCGAGCTTGAGGTCGGGAAAGACCTCATTCGACAACACTTCGAAATCATCCACCGCGGCGCGGGCTTCGATCTTTTCACTTTCATCGATCAACGGATAAACAATGAAGGCTTGTCTGCCATCCCTGATCTGTCCGCGGATCATCGTGAACGCGCGCTCGCGTTCCTGCGGACGAAGCACATAGGTATCGATCGGCTGGCGGCCGACGGGCAATTCATCGATCACGGAAAGGTCGAGATCACCGAACACCGTCAACGCGAGCGAGCGCGGGATCGGCGTGGCGGTCATCACCAGCAAATGCGGATTCGTACCCTTGCTGCGAAGTTCCTTGCGTTGTTCAACACCGAAGCGGTGTTGTTCGTCGATAACAATATATTCCAAATCCTTAAACAGGACATCTGGTTCGATCACCGCGTGTGTGCCGATGACGATCTTGATGGAACCATCTGCCAGACCCTGACGGATCGTTTCTTTCTCCGCCTCGGGCGTGCTCCCCACCAACAGGCAGATCTCGCCCTTTTGCAGCGGACCATTCTCTCCTGCAAGCAGGCTGGTGAAATTACGATAATGCTGTTCAGCCAAAATGGAAGTCGGGGCCATGATCGCAGCTTGCGCCCCATCCTGTGTAACGATCGAAGCACCCAACGCCGCCACAACAGTTTTCCCCGAACCGACATCGCCTTGAACGAGTCGATTCATCGGCTTGCCAGAGTCTAAATCCGCGCGAATATCTTCGAGGGCTTTTTGCTGGGCAGATGTCAGAGCGAAGGGCAGGCTGCTTAAACGCGTACCCAGCCACTCGGTCGAGGCTGGGAAACGGCGGGCTTCGGCATCCTTCCAATCACGTTTCTGGCGCAGCACTCCCATTTGCAGGTAAAAGATCTCATCAAACCCCAAACGTTCGCGCGCGGCTTTGAGCCTGCTCTGCGAAAGAGGAAAATGAACCTGTGTGAGCGCTTCGCTGAGTGAAACCAGCCGTGCTGAAAGTTTGATCTTTTCGGGAAGAGCATCCACCACCGAAGGCGCCCAATAAGACACCACTTCATTCATGATCTTGCGCAGCCATTTTTGCGTGACCTTTTCAGTCAACGCATAAATGGGAACGATGCGGGCAGTATGCAGGTTTTCCACTTCGATCGGTTCCCAATCCGGGGTGTTCATCACGAGGCGGCCCAGATATTGATCGACCTTGCCAGAAACGGAGATCGCTTCGCCTTCTTTGAAACGATTTGCAACCCAGGGTTGGTTGAAAAACGAAAGGCGGAGTCCGCCTGTGCCATCATTGATCACAACTTCCACAATGGATGATTTACCGCCGCGAATGGGACGGGTATGTACACTTTGAACCGTGCCAAGCACCGTGACCACTTCCCCATAGAAAAGAGATTTGATCGGTTTGAGCTGGCTGTAATCTTCGTAACGGCGCGGGAAATAATACAGCATGTCGCCAAGGGTTTGCATGCCAAGGCTTTTTAGCGATTCCGCATGCTTGGGACCAACGCCCTGAATAACGGTAATATCCGCATTGAATGCGGCTGGGGTTTGGCTGGTCCGCGCGCCGGGCACAACCTCAGAACGCGGACGCGGCGATGGTGGCGCAGGTCGCTGCTGCTGTTGCGGTTTGCGTTGTTCCTGAGGTCTCGGTTGGGATTTTTGTTCCTGCGGGATCGGAGCGGATTCTTCTTCAGGCGGAGGAGGTGTGGCTTGCTCGGGTCTGGGTGGACGGGGCGGCTGATTCACCCGATTGGGCTGTTGTTGTGTCTTTGGCTTTTGCCCCGCTTCAGGATATGTCTCTCCGATGCGTTTCCACAAGCCTTTAAGCGACTCAGCCCTTCCTTCCGGGCTGAGCTTTTCGTAGGAGCGCAGGCGGGCCGCAACGGCCTGAATTACTTCTTCGGCCACTCCATCCGCGCGGGCTTCCCCCTCCCAATAATCAAGCATTTTAGCGAGTCCACCGATAATCGCGGTGTTTTCGTATTTGTTTTCATGTTCCAGGCGAAAAAATTTACGTAGTTTTTCCAGAGATGGTTGCATGGGTCAATTTTATCATGGGGATGTGTTATTTCTTCACTGCCGCAAAACCGATGCCATTCGGCCCGAGATGGGTGCCGATCACAGCCGTGACATTGACGAACAAAATCTCGCGCGGAATGGATTTCCGCACGCGATTCATCAATTCATCGAGTAATTGTTTGGCGCGCGGTTCTGCATTGGTGTGCAAAATAGCGAGGCGTTCAAGCTCTCCCCTTTCGAGTAACAGGTTCAAGATACGCTCATCTGCCTGGCTGGTTGTGCGCACCGCCCCCACAGGTTTGACTACACCATCCTTCAATTCGATCATCGGTTTGATGGACAATAACCCGCCGAGGGTTGCCACCGCGCCAGGGACACGTCCGCTGCGTTTGAGATATTCCATCGTATCCAATGCGGCGAAGACATAAAGGCGCTCTTGTGTGGAGGTGATCGCAGCCAATGCGGGCTGCAATCCAAATTCCGCTTCTTCAGCGGCGGCGAGGATCTGAAAACCGATACCGAGGGAAAGCGAACCGCTATCCACACAGGTGACTTTGCCCGGGAATTCCTCGGCGGCCTTGCGCGCCACGTTGATAATGGTGGTCAATTGCGAGGCGGCATGGATTGAGAGGATGTGGTCACAGCCTTTCGAGAGCAGAGTCTCATAAGGGGTGGTGAAATCTCCAATCGAAGGCGCGGCAGTTGTCGGCGGGGTGCGAAGCGCGGGCAGGCGGTTGTAAAATTCTTCGCGCGTGATTCCGATCCCGTCGGCGTATTCCTTTCCTTCCAAAACAAGGATGGTTGGCACAACGATAATTTCGTATTGACCAACGAGGTAAGCGGGGAGGTCTGAAGTTGAGTCGGTGACAATTCCAAGTTTCATGATTAATCCAAATTTCGAATTGCGGGATGAGACAGCCCAATGAGAATCATCAAGATGGTGCCAACGCCGCCAATAAGGAATACTGTGGGAGAGCCAAGCTTATCAGTGCCCCAGCCTGCAAGAGCAAAACCGATCGGCAGCAAAATCCACGAGCCAAGCGAGTCGATGGCGTAGACACGGCCAAGCTTTTCGTGGGGAACCATTTCCTGCAATGTGCTGTTCCACACCAAGCCAAAGATATTGAAACAAAATCCGTAAACGAACATGGCGGCGATCAAAACAGGAATCGGGGATTTCAAGCCAAAGAGTAAAAGCATGATGCCATTAACCATGATAGGCAGGTATCCCAACAACCCGCGTCGACGCAGGCGTTTGTATTGACCGAGCCACAAGGCGCACACGACATACCCAACCGAAAAGGCAGAACCGAACCAACCCAATACTGCAACATCTGCGCCAAGTTCATCTTTGATAAGGAAGGGCATCGCAACCGCGCGCGGACTCCCTTCCATAATATTCAGAACCCCAAAGATAAGAATGGTTATCCATATCCATGGAATGGTGATAATGGCATTCCAACCTTCACGCAGATCAGCAATTCCGCGCTTGATCTCTTCTTTGATAGTGCGGCGCGGTTTGATTTCTGTAGCGGCTGAATCTTCCTTCTTTGGCATTTCATAAAGCCCTGCACGAAGAATCGGGAACACGCAAAATGCAGAGGCAAAGAATGACAGTGCATCCAACCCAAATGTGAGAGAAGTGCCGCCCACCGCAACTAATGAAGCGCCAACGATAGGCCCGATCACACCCATGATACGCTGGCTGAGTCCGTTCAATGAGTTGGCGCTTGTCAGCATATCAGGAGGGACAATCTGTGGAATGACCGCTTGATAGGCGGGGAAGAAAAAAGCTTCCACGAACCCAAAAAGCAGGCTGGCAATATAAATATGCCAGATCTGTAAAACATCCAGCCAGGAAAAAAGCGCGATCAATATAACGACTGTCCCGCTTAAGATATCCGAAAGGAACATGATGCGGATGCGCGGGAAACGGTCCACAACGATTCCACCGATAAGGATAAAAATAAGGAGCGGAACCTGTGAAAAGATAAGTACGGTCCCCATGGCTGTGGCGGAGCCTGTCTTTTCGAGCACCCACCACGCGAGGGCAATGCGATATAGGTTGTCACCAAGACGTGATGTTGTTTGACCTGTCCACAACAACGCAAAGGGACGATGTGAAAAAGCGCGCAGGATGTTCATAATTTTGACGAGTATAGCATAGGCAATTCGGTCTATACTTTCCTCTTGACATAGTGTATATCACACAGTATAATGCAATAAAGGTTGATATATGGCAAACACTGAATCACTTGAAAATGTTGTTCTCGAATTACGGCGCGGCGTGATTGTGCTGGCGGTACTCAGTCAGTTGAGCAGCGAGCAATACGGCTACTCCCTGCTCAAACTGCTCTCAGATCAGGGTCTGGAAGTTGACCAGGGAACGCTCTACCCGCTGCTGCGCCGTCTGGAAGCGCATGGGCTGCTCGAATCGGTTTGGAAGCTGGAGGAAGCTCGCCCGCGCCGCTATTACATCATCAGCGCGGAGGGAAAAAAGATCCTTCCGAAATTGAAAAAGGAATGGGCTGGCATCGTGTCTGTGATGGCAAAAGTGCTGGCGTAAGGAGAAGAAATGAACTTAATAGACCGCTATGTAACTGAAGTTGGAAAGAACCTGCCGCTCCTCAAAGGACGCGAGGATATCGAAAAGGAATTGAAGTCCACGCTTGAGGATATGCTGGAAGACCGCGTCGAACAAACGGGACGCCTGCGCGATGAAGCGATGGAGATCGATCTGCTAAAAGAATATGGATCGCCACAAAAAGTGGCCGCAACCTATAACCCACATCCATATTTGATTGGCCCGCGCCTGTTCCCATTCTTCCTGATGGTGTTGAAGATCGTGATCCCCGTCCTTGTAACTGTGTTGTTGGTTTTAACAGGCATTCGCGCCGCAACAGACACGCCTTTCATGGGCATGGATTTTGTGAACATTGTCGGCAAGGGATTGGGAGGAATTGTTTCGGCCGCAATTACAGCCTTTGGCAACATTGTGCTCGTCTTCGTCATCCTTGAGCGCGTGCTGCCAGACAAGGAAATCGGCGATTTCAGTGATGAAAAGGACTGGGATCCCGCCTCTCTGGCCAAGGAACCCGACCCTGATACGGTCAAACGCAGCGACTTGATCGCCGAAATCGTCTTTACTTTCGTAGGACTCGCCATTTTGAATCTATTCCCTGAGATCCTCGGCATGTCCTACTTTACTGAAGAAAAGGCATTCTTTATTCCCATGTTCTCGGTTGAATTCTTCAAATTCATGCCGTGGATCAATGCGATCTTTCTTGCCGAGATCGTGCTGGATATTTACCTGCTCCGCAGTGCAATATGGACTTCCGTCACCCGTATTGCAAAGATCATTATCGAAGCCGCCAGCATTGCATTGGCTGTCATTATCCTGCGCACGCCAGATATCTTCGGTTTTACAGCCGAGTCGTTCCAAAGCGTTCCCAACAGTTCGGTCAACGCGGAAATGCTGATGAAGATCTTCAATTTCTCATTCTCGATCGCCATAATCATTGTCATCATTGTGGCTGGGGTTGAAATGGCAAAAGCGGCCTTCGCTTTGTTGAGGGTCAATTACAAAAGAAAGTAAGTTAAACGAAAAGAGGCGGCGCCATGATGGCGCCGCCTCTTTTCGTTTATTCAATTATTCAATTGAGATAATGAACTGATAGTGCGGCTGTCCGCCTTCCTGCACTTCCACTTCAAGGGATGTATATTTTGTTACGATAATATCGGCGATGCGGTTGGCCTCAGCATGAGTCATGCCTTCACCATAATACAAGCTGACGAGTTCATGTTGATCGGCTTCGGCTTTTTCAAGCAATTCCATCACGCCCTGCTCCACCGATTCAGCAGAGATAACCAGCTTGCCATCCAGTAACGCAATGACTTGTCCATCTTTTACGCTGACACCGTCAATTTCCACGGTGCGGGTCGCAATGGTAACCTCGCCTGTCTTGACCGCGCTCAAGGCTTTGGTCATTTTCTCAGCGACAGAATCAAGTTCCCCGTCTGGGATGAGCGAGAGCATGGCGGCAAGTCCCTGCGGAACGGTGCGAGTCGGCACCACGGCCACCTGTTTCACAGTCACCTCTTTGGCTTGATTCGCTGCGAGGATGATATTTTTATTATTCGGCAAAATGATGACTTTATCGGTCGGCAGGTTTTCAAACGAGCTCAGAATATCCTGCGTAGACGGGTTCATGCTTTGCCCGCCAGCCACAACGGCCGCCACACCCAAACTTGCAAAAATGCGGCTAATGCCAGCGCCTGGCGAAACGACCACCACAGCGATCTGCCCTGGCTCCACTGTGGTAAATTGAATCTGTTTGCTTTTTTGAATATCGTCCATTTGGGCAAGCAGATTTTCGATGGCTACTTTCGTCACCGTGCCGATGCCCATGATGTAATCGATCGGCAGGTAACGGTTCTCGGTCGGCACATGGATGTGCATGCGGTACATGCCCTCACCCTCACCCACTTGAATGGAGGTACCCATCTCTTCAAGACGGCCATAAAATGAACCAAGATCAAGTTCTCCCGTGGGCACAAAGTCCACGACCACTTCGTAATCCTGCCCCTCTTCCACTTCATCCAGCGCACCCTGCAAATTCATGGCTGACATCGGCTGAACGCTCATCGTCGGCGTTTCAAGCGACTCACCATACACATACCTGAGCATACCTTCCAAAATAAAGAACAAGCCTTTGCCGCCCGAATCAACCACACCTGCCTGTTTGAGGACTGGGAGCAGTTCAGGCGTTTTTTTGACCGCCTCATCTGCGGCTTTGACCGCCACTTCGAGAATCTCTATCGCATCTTTCGCGGACCCCAAAGCTGCCTCTGTTGCGATGGCAACTTCTTTAATGACGGTTAAGATCGTCCCTTCCACCGGGCGGACGACTCCCTTATAAGCTGTGTCACGTGCTTCGCCAAATGCCTTCACCAAAGTTTGGACATCCAACGTGGCTTTTTCATGCACACCACGCGAAAACCCACGCAGGATCTGACTGGTGATCACACCCGAATTTCCGCGTGCGCCCATTAAGGCGCCTTTGGAAACCATGGCCGCCATCTCGCCCAGATTACGGGTTCCCGAATCCTTGACCTCATTCCATGCGGCTTGCAGGGTCAGCACCATGTTCGTACCTGTATCGCCATCCGGCACAGGGAATACGTTCAAGGCATTGACCGTTTCCTTGTTGGTACGCAGCCAGGTCAGGCCGGCATCGATCAGGCGCTTGAGCGATTGCCCATCGATCGGCACGCGAAGCGTACGGAATTTCTCTAAACGCGCAGTGTCCACACCCATAAGTTTTCTCGGCTCCTAATCTGTGTCACTGATGCGCAGCCCGGCTACATGCACATTGACAGAATTGACGCGCAGTCCAAGCGCTTTTTCCACATGGAAACGCACCGTGTTGGCCACACTTTCGGCCACTGAATTGATGCGGGTCCCATATTCAACAACGACATTGATGTCGATATCAATATCCTCGCCCTTGTAACGGACGGAGATTCCGCGTGAAGGTTCACGGGTAATGGTGGATACGATCCCATCCGCCAGGTTTTTCGGAGCAAGCCCCACCACCCCGTAGGATTGCAGGGTGGCGTAATATGCAATCGTCGCCACCGCGTTTGGCGAAATATGGATCCCGCCCAAAGTAGTTTTTTCGTCGCCCATAGGTTCCTCGATATAGTTTGTCATGCTTTGGGGCATAAAACCTTCCCAAAGCTTCTTCTCCAAGTTTAGACAAGCCTTCCGTGTCTATTTTAACATCTTATCTTGAAGAAGGTTGCGTTATATGGTAAAATCCCGTGCCTTTGAGTAAAGGCGCTGACCCTGTGGTATGTTGCCAGGTCAGGTATTGGAATCATTGTAATTGAAAGGATCTATTCAAAATGGCTAAATGCAACACCTGCGGTAAAGCAACCACCTTCGGCCACAATCGCTCATTCTCCCTGCGTGCCACCAACCGCACGTTTAAGCCCAACCTCCAGAAGGTTTCGGTCATGGAGAACGGTCGCCTGGTCAAGAAGACGCTGTGCGCCAAGTGCATTAAGACTCTCGGCAAATCTGCGGCTTAGTTTGTTTTTCCATCACATCAAAGGTCACGGCTTCGGGCCGTGATTTTTGTTTTAAACCACACTGGCACGCAAAGCCTTGATGCCCTGCCCCACTCCCTGAGGATGTTTGAAGGCGGCATTGCCAGCCACAAAAACATTTGCACCTGCCTGAACCATGAGCGGGATCGTCTTTTCAGACATGCCACCATCTACTTCCAAATGAGCTTTGGAACGCAGGGCATTTAATTTATTGCGGATCTCCTCCGCCTTGCCGATCATTTCGGGCATAAACACCTGACCGGAATAACCAGGCACCACGCTCATCACCAAAACAAGGTCGGCAAACGGCAAAGCAGAATCCAATGCAGAGGCGGGGGTGGCAGGATTGAGTGTAATGCCCGCAGTGCAGCCCAGTGACTTTATCTTCTTCACGGTTCCAGTCAAATCAGGACAGGTTTCCACGTGGACGGTGATATTGTTCGCGCCCGCTTTGGCAAAAGCTTCCAAATACTTCTCTGGTTCCGAAATCATTAAGTGGACATCAATGGGAAGTTTGGTGGCTCGTTTGCAGGCTTCGGTAAAAAGCGGACCAACGGTAATGGTGGGGACAAAATGGCCATCCATCACATCGACATGGAGCCAATCGGCGCCAGCAGATTCGCAGGCGGCGATCTCATCTGCGATATGGGTGAAATCAGCGGCAATGATGGAGGGGGCGAGGAGGAATTTATTCATGAGATTGTTGTACTTTGACAATGCGCAATGCGAAATCAACTATCGAACAGGGGGATTGTAGGCAAAATAAACCATCATCCAAAATGGAATCAGTCCGCCGACGGTGAGTACGGCAAATAGGGCGAGTCCCCAAAAGACCCAGTCAATTTCTTCGAAGGCAGCATCAGGCTCGGGGACGTCTTGAGGCGCGGGCGCGGGTTGAGTGTACTGCCTGGGAGCAGTGGCCTCTCGAAGCGGCGGAGAATCCCTGGTCGGGAGTTTATCCGAAATTTCTGGAGAAACGGCGATGACAGGTGCTTGAACTGGCACAGGCGTTGGTGTGGGAGCATCGGGCTGGGTGCCAAATTTGAGAAGAACGCGTCCCAATTGATCGGCGGTGCGATATCGCGCGGCAGGCTCTTTGGAGAGCACCTTCATAATGATCTCTTCGAGCGCGGTCGGGATATCGGGAATATATTCGCGGATTGGAATCGGACGGGCAGAAATATGCAAACGCGCCAATTCATCAGAAGTGGATGCAACGAACGGCGGCGTGCCGCACAGCAACTCATACATGACGACACCGATGGAATACACATCGGATGCGGGCGAAGGGGGCTCACCTTGAGCCTGCTCGGGCGCAAAATAAAGCGGCGACCCCCAAACGATGTCGGTGCGTTCGCCGGGTGTCATGGTGGCGAGGGCGCGGGCGATGCCGAAGTCCGTTACTTTGAGACGGTTATCGGGCGAGACCAGCATGTTGTGCGGTTTGACATCACAATGGACAAGGCCAGCACGGTGGGCATATCCCAACCCCGCACAAGCCTGGATAATGAGCGGAATGCCCGTCTCTACTGAAAAACGGCCACGTTCGCGGATGAGTTGCTTGAGGTCTTTGCCGGGGATGTATTCCATGACGATGTAGAGCAGGTCATCTGCAAAGCCAAAGTCATGCACGGTGACGATGTTGGGGTGCGAAAGATTCGCAGCCGAACGCGCTTCCATGCGGAAATGCTTCTGGAATTCTTCGTTGGTCGAATAATCCTTGCGCAGGACTTTAATCGCCACATAGCGATCCAGCATGAGATCGCGCGCACGAAAGACATCGGCCATGCCCCCGGTGCCAAGCCTTTCAAGCAATTGATAACGGTCGTTGAGAAGGGTCTCGTCGGTCATCGGTGAGGATTATATCGCAAGACCTCCGAGTTCTTAAAGAACTTAAACGTCTTAAGGCAGAATCCCCTCAGGTATAATCCTCTCCATGCGAAAGGGACTTCTCCTCTACAATCCAGCCGCGGGACGCTACCCTGTGAGACGTTACGTGCGCGGAATCATTCATCCACTCAAAGAAGCAGGCTGGAGCATCGAAATCGCCGAGACTCTCAGCGGCACGCACGCAACCCAGACCGCGCATCAAGCCGCCACAGAAAAATATGATGCGGTCTTCGCCATCGGCGGCGATGGGACGGTGGGTCAGGTTGCCAGCGGATTGTTGGATTCAGATACCGCCCTCGCTGTTCTCCCCGCAGGCACAACCAACGTCTGGGCCATCGAGCAGGGACAAAAACCGTTTAGCTGGTTCAACTGGTGGTCATTACGCGAGAATGCCAAATTGCTCGCCAATGTAGATGTGCAGCAAGTGGATGTGGGCATGTGCAACGACCATCCGTTTTTGTTGTGGGCGGGCGTTGGTTTGGATGCACATACAATCAACAAGATCGAACCACGCCATCGTTTTTTCAAACATATCTCCGTTCCGCATTTTTTCGCCACCACCGTTTGGGAAGCCACCTTCTGGCATGGCCTCGATCTGCGCGTGTGGACGGATGGTCAATTGGTGGAAGGTCATTATCTTGTGGCGGTCGCAACCAACATCCGCCATTATGCGGGCGGCATGTCGGTACTTTCACCCGAGGCATTACTCGACGACAACGAAATGGATATGTGGCTTCTCAGCGGCAACAGCGTCGCCGATGCGCTGCGTCATTTTTTTGATCTCGTTGCAGGCCGTCACCTCACCTCCGATCAGGCGCGGCGCTTGCCATTTCACACCGCGCGGGTAGAATCAGATGCGGCCTTCTCCATTCAAGTGGATGGCGATCCAGCCCTCGGCAGTTCCCATGCCGATATCAACATCAAACATCGCGCGCTGAAAATCCTCATGCCAAAAGACGCGTTATATTTATTGAAAAACCCAAACAAGAGTTAAACAAATGGATTTGAAACCATACCTCAATCGTTGGACGGTCTTTGGTGCAATCGCAGTTGCAGGGATTTTGCTCATCATTACGCTGATCATCATCGGCTGGACCTCTCCGCGCTTCACCCCTGACGTTGGGTTTGCTCCTGCCGATCTGACGATGATCCCCGCCCCGACACACACCCCCAACGTCACCATCGCACCAACCCTTGACCCAAGCCTCGTCACCCCAACTCTTGCCCCAGGAGCGATCGGCATCGGCGCCTATGTGCAGATCAGTGGAACCGAAGGCGAAGGCTTACGCATCCGCTCGATTGCGGGGCTGACAGGCGATACGGTCTTCTTCGGCGGCGAATCGGAAGTGTTCCTCGTCCGCGATGGCCCGCAGACCGCGGATGGATATACATGGTGGTATCTCGTCGCACCCTATGACGAAAACCGCGCAGGCTGGGCTGCCGCAGAATTTCTCACCGTCGTCCCTTCGCCGTAAACACTCACAAAAACCCTAAAGGTTTTGAAAACCCTTAGGGTCTCAATAATGAAAAGGAATGATATGTCTGAAAAACCAACAGGCGTCACCGCCAACAAAAGCAAGAAAGAATTTACCGTCACTTGGGATGATAACCACACAAGCGTTTATCCTTTTGGGCTGTTACGCGCGGCCTGTCCATGCGCCTCCTGCCGCGGCGGACATGAGAACATGAAATCGGAACCCGATGCCGAGGTGTTCAGCCGCAAAATGGAAGATACCTCCTCCACGCGGCTGGCGAACGTCGTTGCAGTCGGCTCCTATGCGTTGACTATTGTCTGGGAAGACGGCCACGATTACGGAATCTACAACTGGCACTATCTGCGGGCTTTATGTCCATGCGCGGAATGTCGGGGGAAAGCAGTAAAGCAGTAATCAGTGAAATAGGTATCAGTAAAAAGAGAGGCTACCCAAAAGGAGCCTCTCTTTCATCTTTTCACGTCCCCACCACTCTCTACTTTCCACTCACCTACTTCGGTGTCGGCGTAGGCGTACCCGTTCCACCCTTCGGTGTGGGAGTCACCGTGCCGCTTCTCGGAGTGGGTGTTCTTGGTGTGGCGGTCTTTGTGCCAGGCTTGGACGTATTCGTCGGCGTGACCATTGTCCTCAGATGCAATTCCGCATCTGAGCGCATTTTCTCTGTCATCACATCCGCATCCATTTTTAGCAGAGCCTGCCAATCCTTGATGGCATCCTTCACTTCGCCGCGTTTCTCCTGCACCAGCGCATGCCAGTACAACATCAGCGCAGTTTCTTCATCCGTCTCAGCCAGTGACCTGAGCGCCTCCGCTTTCTGGAAAGCACTGCCAAATTTCTCCTGCAAATAATATGCGCGCAGCAAACCGAGATTGATCACAAAAGAAGTATCGTCTGCACTGGCGGCTTTTTCGAGGTCTTCAACGGCTTTATCAAGGTTATTCAATTCGAGGTTCGCAAGGCCCTTATAAACAAGGAACTTCCGAATGCCGTTCTTATTGAGTGCCTCTGCCCTGTCGAAGTTATTTGTCGCAACTTCGTAATTTCCCATTTCATAATAGGCTTGTCCAAGCAAACCAAAAACCTGATCATCTTCGGTTTCATAGACCGCGTACACATCCAAAGCTTCAATAGCGCGTTCGTATTCGCCGCTTTCAATATGTAATTTACCGAGCAGTTTATACACATCCAGATTGGTGATATCCAGCGAATAAGCCGTTTCGGCGGCTTCCAACGCGCTCTTCTTGTCATCCAATGCCAGATAGGCATCGGCATAGGTCATGTACACAGTGGGTGAATTAGGAATAAGTCTATCCGCGCGGTCTAGGTCAACAATGGCGGCTTCGGGGTCGTTGTTGTTGATGTTGTAACGCGCCCGCTCAAGATACACTTCGCCAAAATCGGGATCGAGTTCAATGGCTTGCTCGAAAAGAGCATCCACATTTGCTTTGGGATTATCCAGCAATCTGGCACGCGCCAAACCCAGATAGGCAGGGCCAAAATCCTCATTGATCTTCAAGGCTTCATTATAGAAATCCAGAGCACTGTCAGCGTCACCTTTGAAACGATAGGCATCGCCGATCAGGTAGGGCACATCGGCGGCATCGGGTTCCAGCGAAGCGATGATCTGCATGTTGGAGATGTATTCGTCCCAGTTTTCTTCAGCATACGCGGCCAGCGCCAGGCGGTATTGATCGCCTGACTGCGCCGCCCGCGGTGTGTTGACGTAAACTGCAGTGGGTGTATAAGTTTGAGGAAGGAAATACGACAATGGTGTGGGGCCAAGCACTGCCTTGGTCGGGGGCGCTGTTGCCCCAAACAAGGTCGGTGTGGTGGTGAAAGTCGGTGACGGGCCAGGTGTGTTCGTTTCGGTGGGACGCACATTCGAGCGGCGCGGCAGGATGAGGCCAAAGATCACTGCAGAGACCAGCCCGGCGCCGATGAGCAATACAAAAGCCAATCGTGTGATCGGACTCTTCGCCAAAGCCTTGAAGCCCCGCTCCTTCGGCTTTTCATTTGCAAGTAAAAGTTTTTCCTCCCACGCCCGCGGACGGTTCATGGGGAATGGCTGAATGCTTTCATCGGGAGCCAATGCCCCGAGCAGGATCAAGCCGCGTTTCGCCGTACCATTTTCAGGGTCCAGTTTGAACGCTGTTTGCAGGCAGTAAATGCGTTCTTTGGTGTTATCCACTGCGGCGCTGAGCCAGATCCAATAGGTCGGGTTATTCTGATCCGCTTTCAAAAGAAGCGTGATCAACTCTTTGGCGCGCGTTTTGTCTCCGCGCCGCAGAGCTTCCACTGCATCCTGGAACATGGTGTCGTCGGGTCGGTCTTCAGCCATGGCTGGATTCTAATTCATTTCATGGAATTCTTCGACCTGATATGTATAAACTTGCAATTTTGTCTTTCGCCACAGATCACGCCTCGCACCCATCTTGGCGCACAAATGGTCAAGGAAATCTTCGGGGTCGGGGATCTGCTCCCAAACCTGCGGGAGGAAAGTGGCGCGGCGAAACTCATCCTTCAAGATGACTCCATCCACATGCGGACGCAGCTTCGCAGGCAGTTCTTCGCCCGAAGAATATTCCAGCGGATGAGGAACGGTCAATCGCGACACCTCCAGCTTGATCCTGCTTAATTCATTTTCAGTTACGGGACGAAAACGCGGGTCTTCAAGTGCGGCAGCGGCAGCGTGTTCGCGCACATCATCAACCAAAGGTTGATACGCTTCGATCGCGCCGATGCAGCCGCGTAAATTACCGTGGACCGTAAGTGTGACAAAGGTTGCACCATTTTCGCGCAATCGCGGTGTGAGGGATTCAACATCCAAAGGCGGAAAAATCTTTCCCCGCACAGCATGTTCCATTGCCTCGCGCGCAAGGCGCAGCAAGATTTGCTTTTCCCCATCGGTCAATTGATCTGTCACGGAAGCCTCCCATAAACAGACCCTAAAAGTTTTCCAAACCTTTAGGGTCTCAATTTATATTTCGGACAAATTCCAATATTTGCGGTTGTGATAGATCAGCGGCGGCCCATCGTTCGCTTCGTGCGCGGCGAGTACCTCGGCAATGAAAAGCGTATTCATGCCCGCATCGAAAGTTTGAACCACACGGCAATCCATCCAAGCCAGGCCACCTGCGATCAAAGGTGAACCTGTCACCATCGTTTCCGTTTTCAGGTTTGCAAAACGGTCTTCAGCACCAGCCACCTGTCCCGAAAAAAGATTCGAAATATCAGATTGTTCCGCCGAAAGGATCGTCAGGCCAAAAGCGCCAGATTTGGATACCAGTTCATGCGTGCGTGTGGATACTCGCAGGGAAATGGTGATCATGGCGGGTTCCAACGAAATGGACGTAAACGAGTTCACGGTCATGCCGTGTTTGTGACCTTCGTGCACGGCCGTCACCACCGTCACACCAGCCGACCAGGCACGCATGGCAGCACGTAATTTTTCAGGATCAAGGGTCATAAGTGTCGTATTTTTCATAATGTGAAATTCATCATAATTGTGAGATGGGAGAGCGTCAAGTCAAAAATGCGATTTTAGGACAAGGTCGTTTTTTGTTTTCTTACCAACAGGAGAATATTCGGAAAATTCGCCCATTCTAAAATTAAATTCCCATTCATGAACGCGTGGTAGACTCGCATGATGTCCAAACGTATTCGAAACATTATTATTGGGCTGGCAGGCTTGCTTCTGCTGGCTGTTTTGGTTTACCAAATTCCATATATCAAATCGGTTCTTTCGTGGCGCATCGAAAAATTCATGATCTACACAAGGAACGTGTTCGATCCAGTCGGCCCTGTGCCAACCGCTTTACCCGTTACACCCCACCCCATCACACCGACTGTCGTCATAACCGCCACGTCCACACCCATGATCGACCTCACTCCATCCATCACGCCCACGGCAACTTTTGCGCCGCTGCCCGCACAGGCATCAATCGCATCACCGCCGTTCGAACAGCAAACACCAAATAACTGCGGACCCGCGACACTTTCGATGGCTTTGCATATCTACGGCTGGGAAGGCAATCAGGCTGACATCGCGAACGTGATCAAACCCATTTTGCAGGATCGAAACGTCAACCCCGAAGAACTTCGATATTACGTCCGCACACAGGCGGGCTGGCTCAACATGGAGTATCGCGTGGGTGGAAGCATCGAAACCCTTAAGCGATTGATTGCTGCAAATTATCCTGTCATGGTGGAAAGCGTCACATCGCTTGACCCGAACGACGCGCTTGGCCCGAACGATGACTTATGGGCCGCGCACTATCTTCTGCTCACAGGCTACGATGATGCCGCACAAACCTTCACCATTCAAGATTCCTATCACGGCGCCGACCTGAGCATTTCCTATTCCCAACTTGAAAAGGAATGGAAACCGTTCAACAACCTGTACATCGTGATCTACTTTCCGCAATTCGAGGATGAGATGAAGAGCCTGCTCGCTTCCAACTGGGACCCGAGCCTGAATCGGCAATTGGCATTATCTGCGTCTGAAACAGACATCGCCCAAAACCCCACCGACGCATTTGCGTGGTTCAATCTCGGCAGTAACCTCGTTTATTTTGACCGCTACGAAGAAGCAGCACAAGCCTACGACAAGGCACGCGAGATCGGTCTGCCATTGCGGATGTTCCGCTATCAGTTCGGTCCGTTCCTTGCTTATTTTCATTCCAATCGCAATGAAGACCTGCTCGTGCTGACAGATTACGCGCGAGGCGTGACGGAAATGTCTGAAGAAGCCTGGCTGTGGTATGGATACGGTCTGTACCGCAACGGCGATTACGACGGAGCGCTCAAAGCCTGGCAAAAAGCAGACCAGATCAATCCCAACTTTTTTGAAGATCAGGCACAGAACGCCATCGATTTGATTCAATAACAATTCATCAACCTGGATTGCGGGCTAAAGTCCGCACTCCAAATATGCTGAATAAAATAACTTCAATGAAGAAAACACTCCTCCTTTTCATTCTCTTGCTCACCGCCTGTCAAAGCACTCCCACACTTGCTCCTGCGGCAACAGTCACCCTGATTCCATCGGATACACCTGTGCCGACAGTGATTCCATTTACAGCAACTCCTGAGGCTACGTCCACGCCTGTGCTGACTGCCACGCCTGAAACCATGAAAGTCTCCCCCACCGACGGCATGACCCAACTCTTCATCCCTGCTGGGACGGTGAAAATGGGCGGGCTGGATGTGCTGCTCGAAAATGACGAAATCCCCGCGCACGATGTGACACTCGCCGCGTTTTGGATGGATCAGGTGGAAGTGACCAACGGCATGTACAACTTGTGCGTGCAGGCGGGCGTATGCAGATTGCCCGTCAAACTCAACTCGGATAATCGCGGAGATTATTTCGGCAACGCCGAATTTCAGGATTACCCCGTCATTCAGGTGACCTGGTTCGATGCGAATGCCTACTGTCAATGGGCGGGGCGCAGACTGCCCACCGAAGCGGAATGGGAACGCGCCGCGCGCGGCGATGACCTGCGAACCTATCCATGGGGCGGCGAACCTCCGAATGAATTGAATTCGAATGCAAATAACATCGTCGGCGATGTAACGCGTGTGGGTTCGTATCCTGCAGGAGCAAGTCCGTTTGGGGTGCTGGATATGGCTGGCAATGTGTGGGAGTGGGTGGCAGATTATTATAGCGGCCGCTACTACACAGAATCTCCAAGTACAAATCCGCTGGGACCTGATAACGGCGGGTTGAATTTTCTGCGCGTGATCCGCGGCGGTTCGTTTCAGGATAATCTTTTTAATCTACGCGTGTCGAATCGCGGATATGAAACGGGTCCAGACCCATCGGCTTTTCCGGGAGAGGCTGAATATTATGGCCGCAGTTCGGTGAAGATCGGCTTCAGGTGCGTGCGTGCTGATTAAAACAGAATCAAGTTTCGGTTAAGCGCGAAGCGGTTTTTCATCTTCCTGAACATTTTTATCTTTACGCTGCAAGTCATCTATGATATTATCGCGACACAATTCAATAGCCCCAATACGGCGCTCTTATCCAGAGAGGCGGAGGGAACGGCCCTGCGATGCCTCGACAACCAGTCAGCGAAAGTTGAATATGGTGCCAAATCCGACAGAAGATTTCTGGGAGATGAGAGGGTAGATAAGCTTTATGCGATTGCCCTTTCACGTCGAAAGGGCAATATATTTTTAAGGAGAAACAAAAAATGAGTAATACTTTCATGTCTTCACCCAGCCTGATGTTCACATCAGAATCGGTGACCGAAGGGCATCCTGATAAGATCTGCGATCAAATCTCGGATGCAGTTTTGGATGCGTGCCTCGAGCAGGATCCGATGTCACGTGTGGCTTGCGAGACCGCTGTCAAGACGGGTTTCGTGGCACTCCTGGGTGAAATCACCACCAGCGCTTATGTGAACTTCGATGAACTCGTTCGCAAGGTGGTGAATGAGATCGGCTATGACAGCAGCGATAAAGGTTTTGACGGCAATACCTGCGCCGTGCTTTCAGCCGTGGCCAGCCAGAGCGCCGATATTGCGCTGGGCGTGGATCACGCGATGGAAGATAAAAGCGGTGAGATGAAGGACGTTGGTATTGAGCATGTGGGTGCGGGCGATCAGGGCATGATGTTTGGTTTTGCCTGCAATGAGACTCCGACCTTGATGCCGATGCCGATCTATATGGCGCACAAATTATCGCGCCGTTTGAGCGAACAACGCAAGAGCGGCGTGCTCCCCTGGCTGCGCCCCGATGGCAAGAGTCAGGTAACCGTGGAATATTCCAATGGCAAACCGAAGCGCATTGATACTGTTTTGATTTCCACACAGCACGCGCCTGAGATCTCACAATCTGAGATCATGGAACTCGTCAGCGAGCACATCATTTACCCGACCCTGCCCGAAGGCTTGGTTGATAAAAACTTGAAAGTCTTCATCAACCCGACCGGTCGTTTCGTGATCGGCGGCCCAATGGGTGATGCAGGCGTGACTGGACGCAAGATCATCGTCGATACCTACGGCGGCATGGGCCGTCATGGCGGCGGTGCTTTCTCCGGGAAAGACCCCACGAAGGTGGATCGCTCCGCCGCGTATGCGGCCCGCTATGTGGCGAAGAACATTGTCGCCGCTGGTCTGGCTGATCGCGTTGAAGTGCAGGTGGCGTATGCGATCGGTGTGGCTCATCCGCTTTCGGTGAATGTTGAAACGTTTGGCACCGCCAAGATTGCAGATGAAAAGATCTCGGCACTCGTCAGCGAATATTTTGATCTGCGCCCGGGCGCAATCATCCGTGACCTTGACCTGCGCCGCCCGATCTATCGCAAGACCGCCGCTTATGGCCACTTCGGCCGCGATGATATCGAATTCCCCTGGGAACGCACCGATAAGGCTGAGGCTCTGAAGAAGGCTGCGGGGTTGTAGGAAGTTTGAGTGAATAGGTAATAGGTAAAAAGAAAGAGCCGCGAGAATCTCGCGGCTCTTTTTGCTTCAAGTTCATTTGTTACGGCAAACTAAATGCTCTGACTAAAAAGACGGCCATTTCAGCGCGTGTCACATTGGCATCAGGACAATAGTTGCCGCCGCCGCATCCGCTGGTGACACCTTCGGCCGCGAGTTGCTCGATCCATGCATCTGCAAAGGAACCAAGCGGAACATCCCCAAAAACCGTTCCTGTTGCAACAGGAGGAGCATAAGAACTTCCATGTTCACCACGCAAAAGGAAGATCGCCATTTGGGCGCGGGTGATGGTTGCATCCGGGCAATAGTTTCCACCGCCACATCCAGCAGTGACTCCCTCTGACGCAAGTTGTTCGATCCAATCTGCGGCGAAGGAACCGAGTGGGACATCCGTGAAGACAGTTCCAGTTGCGGCTGGAGGAATATAGGAACTCCCGTGCACGCCGCGCAAAATGAAGATGGCCATTTGGGCGCGGGTGACAGTTGACTCGGGCAATACATCATCGGAGAGGCACTGCATCCGCTGGTGATGCCGGCGTTATACAATCGCTCGATATATTCCCACGCCCAATACGTGGATGGTACATCTGTGAATATGGTGGGAACAGGAGCCATACCTGATATATACACTGGGATAAGGCTTCTGATATCTGTTCCATCCCCCAATTGACCAAAGTCATTCGCCCCCCAACACATGCCTCCGCCGTCTGAGGTCAGCGCGCAGGTATGCCAACGTGCTCCTGTCATGTAACTAACTCCACTCGATAAACCAGATACATTCACCGGAACAGCACTGACGGTCAATGAATTATTTCCCAATTGTCCATTGTCATTATCGCCCCAGCACATCATCCCCCCAGTTGAAGTCAGCGCACAGGTATGATGTTCTCCCGTAGCAATGGAAACCACGCCACTGGGAAGCCCCACCACATCCACAGGCAGAAGGCTTTCATCAGCAAATGTGTTGTTGCCCAATTGTCCAAATTGATTATTACCCCAGCATTTTATGCCTCCAAGCGCAGTTAACGCACAAGTATGAGAACTACCAGCAGCAATGGCAACCACCCCGCTGGATAGCCCAACCACGTTGACTGGGATTGGGCTTGGGTTATTGGAGTTATTATTCCCCAATTGACCATTGCTATTACTTCCCCAACACATCACTCCGCCCGTTGCAGTCAACGCGCAGGAATGCCCTCCACCTACAGCAATGGCAGTCACCCCGCTGGAAAGTCCGCTTACATTGACTGGGGTGTAACCGCCGACATTTGAGTTATTCCCCAACTGACCATCCCCATTACTTCCCCAGCACATCACTCCCTCGGTTGTGGTCAACGCACAAGTATGCCAGTGTCCTGCCGCAATGGCACTCACCCCGCTGGAAAGCCCAAACACACTCACTGGCTCATAAGTTGACCAGAAAGGCGTGATGTTTCCCAACTGCTCCGCGCTATTATCCCCCCAACACAGCACCCCACCCGTCGTGGTCAATGCACAGACGTGCATCCCCCCAGCTGCGATGGCGCTCGCTCCACTGATAAGTTGGCTCATTACTGGAACATGGCTATGAGTCATCATGTTATTTCCCAATTGCTGAGACATATTATTTCCCCAACATGCCACCCCGCCCGAGGAAGTCAGTGCGCAGGTATGGTTCAACCCCGCCGAAATGGGTCCCATCTCACTACCAGCGGTCAGCGGCGCAAAGTCTCCCACTCCATTGGCAACCAATTGAGGAATTTCCCCTGTTTCACTTGCGCCAACCATCACTGGATTCATTAGAAACGACAACAACAAACCGCCCAATATGAAGAGAGTCAAACTTTTATTAAACATGGAAACCCTCCCAGGTTCACTATGTGACAACTTCACTTCCGCCCTTAAATCACTATACGATTTATCAAATCAAATATCAAGTATGGATTGGGCGGTATTGGCTCATAGGTACACAATCCCCACCGAAAACAGACGACTAACAACAGGAGCCGTGAGAACGACTCACGGCTCCTGCCAGTACAGATATTTTGATTTTTCGAATTACGGTGTCGGTAAATTCTTGGCTTTGACGATCAAGTACGCACCCCAGCCGCAATTGACCACAGGTTGCGCAGTTAAGAAAATATCCAACCTCCACTCACTACACGCGGAATTGCATCATTGCGACAATCATTATCGAAATAGATACAAAACCTCGCTGTAATCAGAGATCAGGCGCTGCCGGAAACATTGCAAATTATCACTTGAAATTACCGTCCAAACCTTGTAATATAAAAACACATTTAGAGTTATTTTGCATTTGCTTGAGAGGTAGGGATTCGCCTCGAAATGGCAAACCCATCGCGAGATGGGGACGCAAAGTCATGGGTCTACACGTATAGACCGCCAGACTGCCGAAAGGTTTTTACTTCGGCAGTTTTTAATTTCCATTTACAACCATCACGGAGGTGAAACGAAGAAATAAACCGCTTCTATGCAAGGGATATCGTTTTTGTTCAAATATATATACATAAGGAGAATCTGATGAACAGAAAGATCCTTGCCGTTATCGGCATACTAGCATTGACGATCGCCGTCATGCCCGGAACTGCATCTGCCGCGCCCAAACCAATCGACTACAGCCCGATGGATGCCGGCCCGGTCATCCGTGAAATGCCAGCAACCCCAGATATCATCAGCAACACACCGGAAGATGCGGCAAAAGAGGCGGGCTTTTCGAGCAATACGCCTTATACGAGTTGCGTCCTGGCTACCAAGACCTGGATGCGATTAAACAGTGTGACAGGCGCCTATGGATTTACGAACTATTATCTCGTAGCCGAGGGACCGCTGGCTCAAATTTGGGTGCAAAGCAGTTTGGCATGGCCTGCGGGTGATCCGCGCCCTACCCCAGAAATTACTTGTGAACAAGCCCAGTATATGCTTGGACAGTTTGAGAACAATATGTATCCGAAGGAGACATCCTTCTTCGGAATGCCCGCCGCACATGATGGGGCATATTCCCTGCTTGAAGCCTGGGGATATTTCCCGCCCGGATACTACTCCGATACGGCTGGCCGCCAGGTGGTGTTGGTTTCAAACGTCCGCGATGAGAATTATTTCGATCCGAATTACCCCATCTACATCGCAGGGTTCTACTCACCTTCTTATGAAGCCTATTTTGACCGCAATGTGATGACAATTGATGCCTACGATTGGGTCAATCGCACCGGGCCAAACGGCACACGACCCTATCTTTATGAAGGCGTCTTTGCCCATGAATATCAACACCTGCTGCACAGTGACTACGACTCGGATGAGGAGAATTTCATCAATGAAGGCATGTCGAATCTCGCCGAGTATCTGACCGGGTACGGTATCGCTGTCCAGGGTCATGTGGATGCCGCCGCGGCCAGGCCCGAGAATTCGCTAACGGTTTGGGGCGACCAGGGCGATCTGGAGATATTGACCGATTATGGTCAGGCTTACTTGTTCCAGTATTATCTCCTGGAGAAATATGGCAAGCCGTTCACCCAAGCTCTATTCCATGATGAGGGCAATGGGATCAGCGGTATCAACTCCACACTGGCCGCATTCAACATTCAAAAGAGTTTCGCCGACATTTTCCACGATTGGTCCGTGGCAATGTTGATTAACTCAAAGAACCCCGGCGGCGGGCTCTATCAATTCTATAATGTCGATCCAAAACTGAGCTATTACTTTGCGCCACTGAATATCGGCACACCAGCCGCGCCAAATCTCGAAGCCTTCAATACCCCCGGCGCGCCGCCATGGGGCACCGATTACATTTGGGTCAACGGCGACCCCAAGGCTCTTGGCAAATTCACTTTTAACGGGATCGCTTATAGCACATTCCCAACCGGCTGGACATCAGACGGCGCTGTGATATGGGGCGGTGCGGGCGATTTGCTGGATAATTGGGCCATCTTTGAAACGACGGGCGGCGGTACATTGACCTTCGATACTTACTACGATACCGAAGAGCTTTGGGATTATGGCTTCGTTCAGGTCTCAACCGACGGCGGATACACCTGGGCAAGCCTCGCCAACGCCTATACCACCTCCGATCATGACCCCAATGCTCATCCAACCGTCATTGCCAACCTGCCCGGCCTCACCGGCTGGAGCGGCACATGGGTTAACATGTCTTATGATCTAAGCGCGTACGACGGCCAGAATATTCTGGTTGCATTCCGCTATGTAACCGATTGGGGAACCTACTATGACGGTTGGTTCATAGACAACGTCTATGTGGATGGTACGCTGATCTCCGACGGCTCAAACACCGCGGCTTTCCATGATCTCACCTACTATCTGCCGGTTAACAATGATTACACCGTAACCTTTATCGGCATGAAGACTGTTGGAAAGGGGAATGAGTACAAGGTGGTCAGCATGAAGTTGAACCACGTAACCGAACAGGGCCTCTTCGAACTGAACAAGGTGTTGAAGTGGTCCACCAAGGTTGCCATGCTGGTTACCTTCGATGCGCCGGAAGGCACCACATCCTATGCTCCCTATACATACGACTTCACATATACAAACAAGGGACCAAAGAAGTAGCCTGCTTCTGTAACATTGAGCCTGCCTCGTGTGAGGCAGGCTCTTTTTATTTTGTCATCGTCATGGAACAGGCATCCAAGGTTGTCCGTCCTGGATTTCTCCCGGCGTGACCGGAAATTCAGGCCCGCCGCATTCCGCAACGTTTCCCTTCGTGTCAGATTGATAGGTATAGATCCTTTCATTCGCTTTCAACTGTATCATGTAGCCGGGTGTCAGTACCTGGGCATAGACCATGCCCGGTTGCGGGCAACCCAGACTGGTATCAGACCACGTTACCTCTGTAACATTCACTACTGTGATCTGATCGGCATTGATATTCAATCGCCGGCTCAAGTCATTCCGGGATGCCTGCACGGCAATCTCCTGCGTAGAGGAATGTGTAAGAGCAATTTGAGGGGTGGAGAGAGTCCCGTCGAAGGTGTCAGCAGGCTGAGGGGAAGAAAGAGGCGATGTGTCAACAAAGGTGGGATTCGATTGGCAGGTGGTCAAGACCATTCCCAGTACAAGTGTCAGTTCAATGGTTGATTTCATGGATTCCTCCATGCTATAGACGCCGCCGCGTATTTAAAGTTCATGGGAACAACGCAAATCCAAAAATGACAGCCGCCCAATCCATAAAGGCGACTGTCATTTTTCACTCCTGAAAATTACGGTGTGGGCAAATTCTTGGCTTTGACGATCAAGTACGCGCCCCAGCCACGATCCACCAATTCACTTGGGCAGAACATCGGTTTGCCAGTAACGCTGTCTGTGCCGCATGCGGGGAGCAAGCCATCCAGATAAGCTTGCTCGGCCCAATCAATTCCCCAGTAGCTCGGGTCACTAGACGGGAAGTCTGCAAACAAAGTTCCACTCGCGGCGGGAGGAGCGTAGCCCACGCCATATTTCATGCGCAGACCAAAGATGCTGGCCTCCACACGCGGAAGTTGATTCGCGGGGCAAAACAGCAACGGACTACTCTGGCAGCCTGTGGTCAGGCCTTCCTGATACATACCTTCCGCCCACGGCTGCGCCCATTCGAAACCAGTCCAGTTGTCGCCAAAGATGCCTGTGACGGCTGGCGGGGTATAGCCAGAGCCCATTTGTCCGCGCAGCATGAATACGGCGGATTGCGCACGGTCCAAAATCGTATCGGGGCAGAACATCATCGGGCTGCTGGAGCAGCCTGCGGTGTAGCCCGCATCGTACAGAGCTTGAATATACTTATATAAAGGATGTGTAGTCGGCACATCCACAAAGGTAGTACCTGAAGTGATTGAGCCTTCATATGCCCCAACATCGCATTGAGCGCCTTGTGGGCGAGTAACACCACGTTGATCTAAATTATTAACCGGAGCCGCAGAACAAGTGGCTGTATCTCCTACATCAATTGCAGGAGAGCCTGTGATTAATGCTATTGTTTGTGTAGGGCCGCCATTATCTGCGAGCGAACCAAGGTTGGGATCTCCGCTCAAGGAAGCCGAACACGATGCATCTTCAACCAAATTGTTCTTATTCGTACCGATACTGCCAACAACTTGAACACAATCTCCACCAGAGGTTGAATTAGCAACAATATTATTAGCATAATTCAATGTACTGGTATTATATAAACCACCTCCTGAGGAAGCAGAGTTATTTGAAAAAGTACTATTAACTATACTTAGTGTATTACCAATGTAAACACCTCCGCCATTTGATGACGCAGAATTACCAAAGAAAGTGTTGTTTGCTATGATGGAAGCATTTCCACTCTGTGAATAAACCCCACCTCCTTCCAAAGTAGCTATGTTATTTGAAAACGTGCTATTTTTTACAGTCATTGTACCGCTAGCACCAGAGTATAAACCGCCGCCCCTGGTACCTGAATTGCCAGAAAAAGTTGTATCAGACACTGTTAACGTGCCAAGGTTATAGATGCCTCCACCTGGATTTCCAGCAGTGTTAGTTGCAATGACACTACTATCAATTATTAAGACACCGCTATTATTATAAATACCGCCGCCTGAAGCAGATGTTGCGACATTGTTGGAGATGGTGCTATCAGTGATCGTCATTGCTCCATAGTTCCAAATACCTCCCCCGGAAGCGTAGGTTGTCGTAGAGTTACCAGATATCGTGCTGTTTGATATTGTCGCAATAGCGTTATAGCTGATAATACCGCCGCCTACCGGATTATTTATTATGGAACTATTCGTAACTATTAACATACCACCCCAATTTAGAATACCACCACCGCCATTTCCAGTACCGCTACTGCCCGAAATTGTACTGTTGTTAACCGTCAATGTTCCATAATTCAAGATGCCACCACCGCCAAACGCAGGGGATTTCCCTTTCGTAATTATCAGGTTATTCAAATTGGCTATAATCCCAGAATTGATAGTGAACACTCGTACATCAGCTCCCCCATTGTTACCAGTATCACCGCTTATCGAAATTTGTGATGCCAGAGAAGAACCATCAATCGTTAAATTTTTAGAGAGGGTTAAATCAGCAGCCAGGTAAATCGTCTGTCCAGAAAGGCTTGATGCAAAAGTAATGGTATCGCCGTCTGATGCCAAAGCCACAGCGCGTCGCAGTCGGCATGCCGTAGCATCAGGGCATGCACCAGTAATATCACTGCCATCATCCGCAAGGCTAGTCACAACCCAAGTGGTAGCGGCATGGGCAGGAGTAGATCCAATAGTGCTAAACGTTAATGCTATCAAAACCAGAAAGACCGCTAAAGATTTCACAACTGATTTTTTCATATATTATCTCCTCATGTATTGAAATTATTTTTAAAAGCACAATAATATAGGCAACATATGATCGTTGTTATTTTAATGTAACCTCCTGCAGTACAAAGTTTTTTCCTCCTATAGTGTACAAATGACAGTCACCTGCTATATAAAGGTGGCTGTCATTTGTAATATTTGAGAATGAATTACGGCGTCGGTAAATTCTTGGCTTTGACGATCAAGTACGCGCCCCAGCCGCGATTCACCAATTCACTTGGGCAGAACATCGGTTTGCCTGTGCCGCTGTCGGTGCCGCAGGCGGGGAGCAGACCATCCAGGTAGGCTTGCTCTGCCCAATCAATGCCCCAGTAGCTTGGGTCACTGGGCGGGAAATCAGCAAACAAAGTCCCACTCGCGGCGGGAGGAGCGTAACCCACACCATATTTCATGCGCAGACCAAAGATGCTGGCCTCCACACGCGGAAGTTGATTCGCGGGGCAAAACAGCAACGGACTGCTCTGGCAGCCTTGCGTTAAGCCTTCTTGATACATGCCTTCCGCCCACGGTTGCGCCCATTCGAAACCAGTCCAGTTATCGCCAAAGATGCCTGTGACAGCTGGCGGGGTATAGCCAGAGCCCATTTGTCCGCGCAGCATGAAGACGGCAGATTGCGCACGATCCAAAATCGTATCGGGGCAGAACATCATCGGGCTGCTGGAGCAGCCTGCGGTGTAGCCTGCATCGTAAAGCGCCTGGATATATTTATACAGCGGATGAGTCGTCGGAACGTCTGTAAACGTGGACGAAGATGAATTGGCAAGAATGTACTGCTGGGCAAAGGCTCCATACAAGGTCAGGCTCTTATCTGCCTTGAGGAGAGCAGGTGTCCAATCGTGGTGATACATCCAGGCCAGACTGCTCAAATTGTGACTATCCATCCACTGCGTGAATGGGTCACCATAGGAGGCTTCGGACCCCGGCCAGGTGGGATTTGACACATCCACATCTTCATAGCCCCACTCACTGACGATGACGGGCTTCACGCCGAGCAACCCGCCCATGTCTTTGTCCCACTCTGCAGGGGTGTTTAATCCGTTGATGGAATATTTATGATAAGCATAGATGACATTCGAATCTGCAAGCGGATTGTCCTTGATGCCCACCAGCCAACTGGCCCAACGGTTACCGGTGGCGATGATGATATTTTGTCCGCCGTTACTGCGCACCGTTTGAATGAGGGTCTCATAGTAGGCCTTGAGCGGCGCCCAGTATGGATTTGGATCGCTCCCAACGTAGTCCATGGCGTCGTGAACGGGTTCATTCCAAAGGTCAAAGATGATACGGGTATCCGCTCCGTAGATCTGCGCCATTTGCGTCCAGAAGGATGTTGCCACGCTCATGCTGGAATCATAGGTATCCGCCGGATTGCCCGGATATGCAGGCTGGGAATATCCATCCGGCCAACCGATGACGTGATAAGAAATGATCACATACATTCCGCTATCAAGCGCAGCATTGATCTCACTGGATAGACCGGCAAGCAGGGTGGGGCGATCCATGTTTTTCCATTGAGTTGGGAAAATACTGATTCGCACCACATTTGCGTGCCATGTCTGTGAAAGAGTAGTGTAGTCGGCTAGTGAATAGTTGTAAAAATTTGGGTCACGCGCCCAAAATGGGTCAGCCATGTTCACGCCACGTAATCGTATCGGCTGTCCATTCGCCACAATATTCAATCCAGAGATGGACAATCCGGGCAATGCCGCCGTTGGGCTTACCGCACGAACAGGAATCGTTGCAGTGATGAAGGAAAGTAGTACAACGACCAAAAAGAATTTTATAAAGCGGTTCATTGCTTCTCCTGCAACTTTACGGTGTCGGCAAATTCTTGGCTTTGACGATCAAGTACGCGCCCCAGCCGCGATCCACCAATTCACCCGGGCAGAACATCGGCTTGCCGCTGATGCTGTCTGTGCCGCAGGCGGGAAGCAGACCATCTAGATAAGCTTGCTCTGCCCAGTCAATACCCCAGTAGCTTGGGTCACTAGGCGGGAAATCCGCAAACAAAGTTCCACTCGCGGCGGGAGGGGTATAACCCACACCATATTTCATGCGCAGACCAAAGATGCTGGCCTCCACACGCGGAAGTTGATTCGCGGGGCAAAACAGCAACGGACTGCTCTGGCAGCCTGTGGTCAGGCCTTCCTGATACATGCCTTCGGCCCATGGTTGCGCCCATTCGAAACCAGTCCAGTTGTCGCCAAAGATGCCTGTGACTGCGGGCGGGGTATAGCCAGATCCCATTTGTCCGCGCAGCATGAAGACGGCGGATTGCGCACGATCCAAAAATGGTATCGGGGCAGAACATCATCGGGCTGCTGGAGCAGCCTGCGGTGTAGCCTGCATCGTAAAGCGCCTGGATATATTTATACAACGGATGAGTCGTCGGCACATCTGTAAAAGTGGACGACCCTCCCGAACTCACACAAGTATTGCCAACAGAAATTGTTGGGCCGGTGTACCCTGTAAAGGTCGGCACGCCATAGACAGAGTGGAACAATGTCTTGATCGATGAGATAACCCACGCATCCCAATCGGCATAACCACGCGTGCCATGCTCGCCGCCAGGCGGACAAATGCTAAAGACATTGGTATCGCCCTGCGCCTGATGTGCATCGCTCAACGTCCGCGCGCCGCAATTGCCCCAGGTGCAATCGTCCACAGGGAAGGTGCTATCGCCCAAATTCTCGATCATGGCAATGCCATAGGAAGCAGTATCAGCCAGGCCCGTCCGCTGGAAGTCGCCGGTAACGGGGTCGATCAAATTTCCCGGAGCGGCATATCCCGCATCCTCAGAAACAAACCCCAGGGCTTTTCCATCGTAACCATTACTGCGAATGTACTCGATCACGTAATAGTTCTGCGCACCTCCATACGAGCTTCCATCCAAAATAATGGCATCGCAATTGGCGGGGATGGAAGCATCGGCACACAGCTTATCCAACCCATCAGCGGTTTGCACGTCGATATCGCTGATCCAATCCGAAGGCGAATTGAACCCGATGGCCAGAGTGACATACCCCTGATTCACAAGATTCATATTTTGAGCGGATACTGCCGCATCAACCGACCCGCTTCCTCCCCACCCGGGCAGGAACACCACAACCGGCCGTTTCTCCCCGGCAGGAACGCCAGACGGCCAGGTGGCAATCGCCCTGCCGGGCGTCAGCACCACGCTATCCGATAAAGCCGGGGCAGCGCTCACTCCTGCAAACTGAGTCAGTAAAAACATAAAGATAAACAGCATTGAAAAAACACGGAAGATGGATATTTTGGTAGTCATACGAATAATCCCTTTCGGTCTGGATAGTGCAATTCATGACAAGTTCGCTGAACTGCATCTCGTATTAATATACAGGTTTTCCAAGCCCAATACAAGAGTACCTTTATCCACTTTGGGAGAATTATCCGTATCAAAACAGCCGCAAACAAAAAGCGCCTCACACTTGTGGAGGCGCCTTCGTTGTTATGCTCTTTAAATCCTATGGCAGGCTAAATGCCCTCACCAAAAACACCGCCATCTCGGCGCGTGTGACCGGGTTATCCGGACAGTAATTGCCGCCACCACATCCACTGGTGATGCCTTCTGCGGCTAACTGTTCGATCCAATCGGCAGCAAATGAGCCAGCGGGAACGTCGCTAAAGACCGTGCCCGTCGCTGACGGAGGAATATAGGTGCTGCCATGCTCGCCGCGTAAAAGAAAGATTGCCATTTGGGCACGGGTGATGGTCGCATCTGGACAGTAGTTTCCGCCGCCACAGCCTGCGGTCACTCCCTCCGCCGCAAACTGCTCGATCCAATCGGCAGCGAACGCCCCGAGTGGGACATCTGCAAAGACCGTGCCTGTTGCCGATGGAGGAGCATAGGTGCTTCCATGCATGCCGCGCAAAATGAAGACAGCCATTTGCGCGCGAGTCACAGTGGCTTCAGGGCAATACATCAAAGGAGCGGTGTTGCACCCGCCAGTAATGCCAGCGTTGTACAACCGTTCGATAAAGCTCCACGCCCAATATGTGGATGGCACATCCGTAAAAATGGAATCCGCATTCGCAGAATACACGCGGACATAATCCACAACCATGCTGGCAGGGAATACAGTCCCAGCGTCAGGCGAACCGGGCCAATCTCCACCGACCGCCAGATTGAGCAGAATATAGAAAGGCTCGTGGAATTCCTCGGTGCTGTTGATGTTGTCCAGGATATTTGCCTCACAATACAAAATTCCGTCCACATGCCAGGCGATCTTTTCCGCATCCCATTCAATATCGTAGGTATGATACTGAGTCACATCCACAGTGGGCACCACATCAGTGGATGGGCAGCCATAAGAGGCGTAACCGCCAGCATCCCAGTGTATGGTTCCATATACGGTCTCTTCAAGATTGATATGCTCCATAATATCGATCTCACCGGAGGCAGGCCAGCCAACCTGGTCGAAATTGCTTCCCAGCATCCAGAAGGCAGGCCATAAGCCCTGCCCGGTCGGCAGTTTCATCCGCGTTTCGACCTTGCCATACTTGAATTCCTGTTTTGCCTTGGTCGTCATACGAGTGGACGTATATTCACACGGGCCATACCAACAGGCATAGCCGCCGTTCTTGTTTTCGGCAGTGATCACCAACTCGCCGTTTGCCACGGTCACGTTCTGCCCATCGGTGTAATACTGCAATTCATTATTTCCCCAGCCTTCACCGCCGATATTGAAATTCCAATCATTGGTATTTACAGCAGTGCCATCGAACTCATCGCTCCAGATCAAATTCCACGCGTTACTGTTAGTAGACATGGGCATGTTCATTTCACTGCCAAGCGCGGCGCCCCCGGGCAAAGTCAAAACGATCATCAGGGTCAAGGCGACTGTTATACCCCAAAGGGATTTAATGGTTTTCATGGTCACATCCGTTTCAAAAGTTGTTTTACAAAAAAACAGGAACCGCAAAATTTTATGCGGCTCCTGTTCAACACAAATTGTTACACCCCATCTTCCTACGGCAAAGTAAACGTCCTCACCAAAAAGACCGCCATCTCTGCACGGGTCACATTCATATCGGGACAATAGTTGCCGTCACCGCATCCGCCGGTAATACCTTCGATTGCGAGTTGCTCGATCCAGTCAGCCGCAAAGGAGCCAGTCGGGACATCGCCAAAGACAATACCGGTCGCTACGGGAGGAGTATAAGCGCTGCCATACTTTCCACGCAACAGGAAGATCGCCATCTCGGCGCGGGTGACAGTTGCATTTGGGCAATAATTACCATCACCGCAGCCCGAAGTGATTCCTTCGAGCGCCAGTTGTTCGATCCAATCTGCTGCAAAGGCGTCAATTGGAACATCAGCAAAGACGATGCCCGTCGCCGCTGGAGGAATATAGGCACTGCCATGCATGCTGCGCAAAATAAAGATCGCCATCTGGGCACGAGTCACAACGGCATCGGGACAATAGAGCAAATGCGGAGTCGTTGCACATCCGCCTGTGACACCGGCATTATATAAAGTCTCAATCCAACTGTTGGCCCAATGCGCGAACGGGACATCCGCAAAGATCGGAGGGGTCGGCGGTGGGGTGGTTTCACCCGCAAATTTCACGATGAACGAATCGGTGCCTGCATCAAAAGCCTGTATCGGTGTACCCCATGTGTCATCGCTATTGCCGCCAACATACAAACTGCCGCCACTTAACCCGACGCCGGATCCGAAATCACTTCCACTGCCACCGAGGAAGGTATTCCAGGCGAGAGCGCCACTTCCATTTAGTTTTGCAGCGAAGCCATCGAATCCGCTGGTAAAGGCGCGATCCGGACTACCCCACGTATCGGTGCTATAGCCTGTGACATAAACATCGCTTCCATTTGCAGCGATGGCATAACCAGCATCACTCCCAGTTCCACCGAGGAAGGTATTCCATGTCAAAGCTCCGGAGGATGTTAGTTTTGCGGCAAAGACATCATTACCAGAGGTATAGGCCCGCACCGGGCTGCCCCATCCATCGGTGCTATATCCCGTTAGATAAACACCGCTCCCATCCAAAAAGATGGCAGAGCTGTGATCCTCCGCACTTCCACCGAGGAAGGTGTTCCAGGTTAGGACACCACTGCCATCTAACTTCGCGGCGAAGCCATCGTAATCTGCATCATAAGCGATCAATGGACTGCCCCAAGTATCATTGCTGTAGCCAGTAATATAGGCATTCCCGCTTACATCCACGGCGATGCCCCAGGTTTGATCATGGCCGCCGCTGCCTTGAAACGTGTTCCAGGTCAGTGCACCTGATGAATTCAACTTGGCGGCAAAACCGTCATAGTCGCCGCCAGCATGAGATTGAATCGGAGCGCCCCATGTACCGTCGCTTGCTCCTGCCACATAGATATTTCCACTTCCATCTACTGCGATGCCACGACCAAAGTCTGCGCCATTACTACCCAGAAAAGTAATCCAGCTCACGTTACCGCTCGAGTCAAGTTTTGCGGCGAAGGCATCATAGCCGAGTGTGTAGGCATTAACCGTGCAGGTGACGGGTGAGCAATCCCAAGTGTCATTACTATAACCCGCCACAAAAATGCTGCTTCCACTTGTGACAATGCTCAGCCCAACATCGTCTCCCCCGCCACCCAGAAAAGTATTCCAAAGCAGATTGCCCGATGAATCGAATTTTGCGACAAAAGCATCGTTTGCAGAATCAAAAGCACGAATCGGACTCCCCCAATCTGAATCGCTGTACCCAATGACATAAACATTCCCCGTGGCATCGACGGCCATATTCTGCGCAAAGTCCCCTCCGCTTCCTCCGAGGAAAGTACTCCACGTTAAAGCAGGATCAGCGAACGGCGCGGTAAGACCGCTTCCATCCTCCATTCGAGTTGACTCAGTGGCATGGACTGTATGCACTGAAGCCAGCATAAGAGCAGAAACAAGCAAACCAAGCAGAATGCGGAAAACAGATGATTTCGCGGACATGTGAAATGCTCCCTTCCGAAATAAATTGTAGGTTTACAAGGCGCTTTTATCACTATACAAGGTTTACTATGTGAATTCAAGAGCCGAAAAATAAAAAGCGTCTCTGTCAGAAACAGAGACGCTCTCATTAATTTATTTGAAAATCTATGGCAAGTTGAATGCCCTCACCAAAAAGACCGCCATTTCAGCACGGGTCACATTTGCATCGGGACAATAGTTGCCGCCGCCGCATCCGCTGGTGACACCTTCAGCAGCGAGTTGTTCGATCCAATCCGCTGCGAAGGCATCAACTGGGACATCGCCGAAAATTAATCCACTCGCCGCGGGCGGAGTGTAGGCATTGCCATATTTTCCACGCAAGAGGAAGATGGACATCTGCGCGCGGGTGATGGTTGCATCGGGACAATAATTGCCGCCGCCACAGCCCGCGGTCACTCCCTCCGCCGCAAGCTGCTCGATCCAATCAGCAGCAAAGGCGTCGACGGGGATATCGGCAAAGACCGTGCCCGTTGCGGCTGGAGGAACATAGGAACTTCCATGCATGCCGCGCAAAATGAAGATCGCCATTTGCGCGCGGGTTACCGTGGCGTCTGGGCAATACATCAACGGCGCTGTGCCGCATCCGCCGGTGATCCCCGCGTTGTACAATCGCTCAATGAAACTGCTCGCCCAATGTGAAGCAGGGACATCTGCAAACAAGCTGTTGCTGGCTACCTTCCAATACTCCAAAAGACTCAGCAAGGCTTGCGGCTGATTTTCCGGTGATGGGTTGCCGCTTTGATCCCGTTCATTCACCCCGTGGCAGGAAGTACAAACTCGGATCTCGCCCGGCTGAAAGGTGACCCAGACACGTTCACGGACCACGCCCACACCGGCAGGGTCTGTCAACTGCCAGGTCATCGCCCGACGGGCTGGCACAAAAGCCGCCATTGAACCATCTTCGCCAAGAACAACACTGGAGGGCGGCCCATCAGGGTTGGGCGGCTGGACAACGGCCACACCGGCATCATGCAGCAATTGGGCAAGGACACGCCTGCCTTCACGCGGTGATTGTGTACCGCCGATCCCGCGCAGCTGGTCTGCTTGAAAAAGCTGTAAATAGGCAACATCATATATCTTGCCAGACTTGTAAATGGTCTGCACACCATTAGGAATATGTAAATTAAGCGGCTGTTGAACATCGGCGTCATCGCGCGTGGTCACATTGTGACTGACAATGAGGGCAATGTTATTTGCTTTCATATACGCTTGGAATTCGGTCACGTTCACCCCGGCCTGATCGAACACCTGTTGTTCGGGCTGACCCAATGTGGAAGTATGCTTCGCAGGCCGCGTGCGGGCACGCACTTCAACGGGCTGCAATTCCCATAAGGCTCCGGAGTATGTGATCTTGGTATCCGGATCCCAAAAGCTGATGGTCTCTACAATACCAGAGGTCAATGTTTGATTGGCGGTGCGATAGCCATTGCCTGAAACCGTAAGTGTCTTCAAACGAAAATCATAAATGGATGGTCCGGACGAGGCGTCGTAGCCGGTCTGGCTGGTATGAGCGGCGATCAGGGTTCCATCGGCCAGCGGCAATGGGTCACGATAATGACCGCTATGATTGGCTGTAGCTGTTGTGCTGCTGGTATCGGGGTGAGTGATGTGGGTAACGGCAATATGGTCCGCATCCAATCCGGGAGGAGCCGTCATGCTGATGATCTGACCCGAAGCATGGGTGCCAAACTCCGGCATGGTGGAACCGAAATATGTCCCCGGGCTGGTGGGCGATTCTTTGATCTGCAGGAAAATATCGATCTTGTTTTGATTAAAGATCGGGCCTGGAGAGTTGTACACCACGTTGGGATCATCGGTAAAAGAATTCTGGATGTAATGGCTTAGTTCATGGCGGCCAATGTGATTGAGCGTTTCAGGCTCTGTGCCATCTTCGTTGATCTGCCAGGGCATGAACATGTTGAATGTATGCGGCATCAGGTTTGTCCCGGCGGCTTCTTCCTCGGCACGCGGCTCCGGGAAAATTTCGGTACGGGTGTTGAGCGGGGTGGACCCTGCCGACTCGTCCGACCAGTTGAAGGTTCCGTAGGTTCCGCCGTCGTATTTATCGGCATCCGCCTGCTGGTCGCGTTGGAGATGATCCCACTGCGTAAAGATGACTCGTCCGTAACTATCAACGATCGGCGTGAAATCACCGGACGGCGCATGATTCATCATAAAGAGATCGCCCGTACCTGGGTCAAGACTCCACAGCCCGCTGACAGTGGGAGCTTCTTCATATTCATCCAATTGCGGATACAAGTGCGCCGATCCATCACGCGGACGGTCGGTCGTAAAAATAATACGGTCGTCGGTGCCGTAAATGGGGGTGATGTTATTAAAGTTGGCAGGCTGATTTGGCACCTTGGTGATGACAGGGGTTTGATTCTTCCCCAGGCCGGTGATCTCATAAATTTGCCAGTAATAGGTTTCCCACACATACTGTTGTTCGGGCGCACCGATCACCATGCTAAAGAGCGCCTTTGTTCCATCCCAATAGACGGATGGATCTCGCACGGCAATGGCATTGTGATCCTGAAAACCATTTGCGCCCGTGCTGCCATACCCCGCGGCTTGCGTCAGGTTTTTCAACGAGCCGTCTCCATAACGGATCCAAAGATCGCCGCCGCGGCCGACATCCTGCATGCCTGATTTGTGATTCCCGAACACGGCACCGATCGTAGTGAAATCCTGCCGAATGGGAAGCTGTGTTACGAACAGAATGGGGTTGGGCGTGATCACAGCCGCATCGACAACTGAAGGAGCCGGTGTCCCTGCAAGATTGAAGAGCAAGGCAAAAAGGAAGAAAACTCTAAAAAGCGTGGACGGTTTTTGTTTATTCATTTTAAAAATTCCTTTGCATCAAGTATTAAAGTGATGAACAACAAATCAATCTGTATTAATAGAATGGTATGTTAACTGATTCGATATTTTGCATGTAGGCGACCTATGTACCAGTGCAAATGGCTTAATTAACATTTTTGCAAGCTCGGTTTAGATGGATGTTTAACTCGAAGTCTGCTGTGTGTCTTTTGAATACAAAAAGAGCTCCCTATGCGGAAGCTCTTTTTGTGTTCAAAGCATATCTGTCTTAGGGCAGATTAAATGTCTTCACAAGGAAAACGGCCATCTGATCACGGGTGACATTCTGACTGGGACAGAAATTCCCGCCGCCGCATCCACTGGTGATGCCTTCCGCCGCAAGCTGTTCGATCCAATCTGCTGCAAAGGAGCCAACGGGGACATCGGTGAAATCGCCACTAGCTGCAGGCGGTACATAGGTTGACCCATGTTTGCCTTTGAGCAGGAAGATCGCGATCTGGGCGCGGGTCACATAATCGTTCGGACAGAATTTTCCAGAACCGCATCCGGAGGTGATTCCTTCCAGGGCAAATTGTTCGATCCATGCGGCGCCAAATGTGCTGGTCGTCACGTCTGAAAATACGGTGCCGCTGGCTTCCGGAGGAGTGTAGCCGCTGCCATGAATACCGCGCAGAATGAAAATGGCCATCTGGGTACGGGTCACCGAGTCAAGCGGACAATACGTCAACGGGTTGGAACCGCATCCACGTGTGATGCCGGAGTTATACAATCGTTCAATATATGAGCGCGCCCAATAATCAAGCGGCACATCTGTAAAGGTGGGGATGGCTTCTGCCAGGGTAATGTCATCCAGATTGAAATTGACCATCTGCCCGGATGTGTTGGCGGCAAATGCAATGTCATGTGAAGCGCCATCGGCAAATGAGCTGACATCGAGATTCACCATCGTATAACTTGAGTAGGCGCTCATTTCCGTTGCATCTGCAGTGAATACCACCACGCCATCCACTGTGACTGTGAACTGGTCGGCCGCTCCCCTGCCAGAATCAGCGCGACCGATCCAAAGATAGAACCGAAGGTTGGCTGTGCCGGTGGGGAAGACAACCGTCTGCGTCACAGAACTGGCTTCATCTTTGGTTGTGCCGCCAAACCATGCCCAAACAGAACCAGTTCGCGGTCCGGGCGGTACGGCACCGTTGGTGCAGTCTGCAATTGTGCATAGCGGTGTCACAAAGTTTGTGGAAGTCTCCACCCAATGCGTGCTGGGTGTGTAATCTTCAAAGCTTGGGTCCTGCAACAGGTTGACAATGGGAACGGCCGCAGCGTAATTCTGATTAGGCTGATCCGCGCCAACACTGGTATAGCTTCTGCTGATAGGCGTGAATTCATAACCCGTTTTGGTTGGGGTCACTGTGCCAGACCAGCCAGAGGGAATTTGGAACGAGTACAGACCGTTGCTATCTGCTATGGTGGTCTTCACGGTTCCATCAGTGTAGGTAAGTGTCGCGCCGCCAATTCCGGCGTCGCCTGAAATGGTGAAACCCGACGTAGTCACCGCCTGCACGGCACGATATGCATTGACACGCCCATGTCCCATTTCAACATCATATCCGCCGCCATTCACATCATCAGCTGTGTTTTGGAGGATCGTCTGAACTTCGATGGCTGTCAAATTTGAATCGAGCGAAAGAACCAACCCGGCCACACCGGAAACAATGGGAGCGGCACCAGATGTCCCGTTCATTTCAGCGAAATAATTTCCAGGGGTATAACCAGCCGCTCCTGTGATGTCGGTTGAATACAACCAGACACCCGGCGCAGAAATATCAACCGGGCTGCCATAGTTGCTGCCCCACCAATATTCATATCCGTTGCAGACATCAGCAATCGGTTTTTTGCGCTGGTCGCACAAGTTTGATGCAACTACCGCGATCACGCTATCCAGATAGGCTGGGTAGGAAACCGACGAATTACTGTTCCCAGCCGAAAATACGACCACGGAACCTTTTCCACCGCGACCCAGGGTCTTCGCATTGGAAATCGCCGTATTGATGACAGTGGCTTCGAGTCCGCCGCCCCAACTATTATTCAAAATGGATGCGCCGTTTTGATAGGCCCAGGTAATGCCATTTGCAATGGTGGCATCGTTTGTTACCCAATATCCAAACATGTCGCTATAAGCAATGCGGACAGGCATAATGCGGCATTGTTGACATACCCCGGCTACACCGAGTCCGTTACTGCTACTGGCGGCCGCAAGACCACCCACGTTCGTGCCGTGAGCATCATCACCGGAAGGGCCGCCGCCGCTGCCAAGCCCGGTGGCATCATAACCAGCGACAAGCTTGGAACTTAAATCTTCATGCGCCAGATCCACACCTTCATCGATCACGGCGATGATGACCGACGAACTGCCCGTGGTGCGGTCCCATGCTTCCGGGGCGTCGATATCGGCGTCATTCGTCGTCCCAGACCCATATTGCTGGTTGTTATTCAAATGCCATTGGCTGGGATAATAAGTATCGTTCGTGCCCGCCATCGGTCCGACATATTGCCCCGTCTGTCCTTCCGTCGGATTGATCTTCACGATGCGGACAAAATTCGGTGCGGAATGAAGCGCGACCCCACTCTGCTGATACAGGTTCGCCATTGCAAGCACATCCACCCCGGTGGCAACACGCAGCAAAAAGGTATTGTCCTGTCCCAGGATAGAGTCAACCAATTCGACACTGTGAAAGGCATTGATTGCATCGATATCATCCATGCTGAAATCCGAAGGGAAGGTGGCGATAAATTCATCCGTAAGAGCCATTTCGGCATCTGGGGTCTGGAAGACTGGATTCACTTGCGAGAAGTTTTCTTTATCAGCGCGCAGCGATTGGATTCCTTCCAAAAGCGCTTGTTCCGTAACATTCGCCTTCAAAGGCAGCAGGGTGATATTGCCAAAAAGGATCGGCCGTGCCTGATCCAATGAACCAAGCATTGCGCCAAAACCTCCCACTGCAGCAGATTGAGCAGCCGGGTCGTCACTGGTGAATTTCACTGATATCCAACTCAAGGAAGGGGTTAATTGAATGCGTTTTCCTTCGGCAAAATAAAAAAGGGTGTTTCCATCCTCCTGGGTTGATCGCGCGGCTCTCCCTCCCAAAGCCTGTGCTGATCCAATATTCCCAGCCAGGAATGCGGAAAAGATCATGGCTGCCAAAGTAATTGCGGATAGCAGCTTTGAAAACAATTGTACCGATCGGGTATTACGCATATCTATTCTCCTTAAGTCGTAAATCAAAATTTTGACTGAACCATCTAACTAAAACCTATCTTGATTGCCATGCATAATAAATTATTTCAAATAATCGCATCCCATGATAATCCCAGTCAAATAGTTACCCAATGACCTTTCCATTACAACCTTCGCTTCGTGAATAGGTCAATATTATTCTCTTCCCCAAGATAAGTCAACGACTCCATCAATCCTTGAATCGAACTGGACTGATGGAGTCGTGTTTTCGTGAAAACGATTTTCCTACGGCAGGCTGAATATCCTCACCAAAAAAACAGCCATCTGATCACGGGTGACGTTTTGATCCGGGCAGAAATTCCCGCCGCCGCATCCGCTGGTGATGCCTTCGGCGGCAAGCTGCTCGATCCAATCCGCAGCGAACGAGCCTACGGGCACGTCCACAAAATCACCGCTGGCTGCAGGCGGGACATAGGATGATCCGTGCTTTCCTTTGAGAAGGAAGATGGCCATCTGTGCGCGCGTCACATTATCGTTTGGGCAGAATATTCCAGAACCGCATCCGGAGGTGATGCCTTCCAATGCAAATTGTTCGATCCAGGCCGCGCCAAAAGCATCGGCTGTCACATCGGTAAAGACCGCACCACTGGCATTGGGCGGTACGTAATTGTTGCCATGAATCCCACGCAGGATAAAAATAGCCATTTGCGTGCGCGTCACCGTATCAAGCGGACAGTAGGTCAATGGATTGGAACCACATCCGCGCGTGATGCCTGAGTTATACAAACGCTCAATATATGGGCGCGCCCAATAATCAAGCGGTACATCTTCAAAGGTGGGGATGGCAGAGGCCAGAGTGACATCATCCAGATTGAAATTGACCATTTGCCCGGATGTGTTGGCCGAAAATGCAATGTCATGCGAGGCGCCATCGGCAAATGCACTCACGTCAAGATTTACCATGGTGTAACCAGAGTAGGAACTCGATTCAGACGCATTTGCGGTAAATACCACGGCATGATCAATCGTCACTTTGAATTGGTCGGTCGTTTGGGCCGCATCCGCTTTCGTGATCCAGAGATAGAAGCGAAGGTTGGCTGTGCCTGCGGGGAAAACAACAGGCTGTGACAGGACAATCGATTCGGCTTTTGTCGCGCCACCGAACCACGCCCAAACAGAACCAGTTCTCGGCCCAGCAATACCGTTGCCATTAAGACAATCTGTCACTGTACATAAAGGAGTTACTGAGTTTGCAGAGGCTTCCACCCAAAAGGCGTTGGGAGTGTAATTTTCAAAGCTTGGATCCTGCATCAGGTTGGCAATAGAAGTTGAAGCGGTGTAATCCTGACCGGTCTGCGCCGCATCCACATTGCTGTAGATTTTGCTGACCGGTGTGAATTCATAACCTGATTTACCCGGAGTCACCGTACCAGACCAACCTGTGGGGACTCGGAACGAATAGAAGCCGCTGCCATCCGTTGTGACCGCTTTTGATGTCTCATCCATATAAGTAAATACTGCGCCGCCAACCCCGGCGTTGCCAGAGATGGTGAACCCCGAGGGAGTCACTGCTTGCACCGCCTGATAGGCATTGACGCGTCCATAGCCCATATCCACATCATAGCCGCCGCCATTGACGTCATCAGCTGTGTTTTGGAGAATGTCCTGAACTTCAGCAGCCGTCAGGGTGGGATTAAGCGAAAGGATAAGCCCAGCCACACCGGAAACGATGGGGGCTGAACCTGAAGTGCCATTCATCTCAGCAAAATAATTCCCGGTATCATACCCAGCAGCCCCGATAATATCTGTTGAATACAACCAGACACCCGGTGCAGAAATATCCACTGAACTGCCGTAGTTGCTCCCCCACCAATATTCGTTTCCATTGCAGACATCGTTCACCGGCTGTTTGCGCTGGTCGCATAAATTCGATGCCGAAACCGTGATCACGCTTTCAAGCTTCGCTGGATACGTTACAGTCATGTTATTGTTTCCAGCAGCGAAGATAACCACAGAGCCTTTGCCGTTGCGGCCAAAAGACTTTGCATTGGTAATTGCAGTGGTGATCGCTGTGGATTCCAGCCCACCACCCCAGCTGTTATTCAAAATCGAAGCGCCGTTCTGATAGGCCCAGGCGATGCCATTTGCAATAGTGACATCATCGGTTACCCAATATCCATATTTGTCCCCATAAGCAACGCGGACAGGCATGATGCGGCATTGCGGACATACTCCCGCCACGCCGAGTCCATTGTTTGCGCTGGCCGCCATCAAACCACCGACATTGGTTCCGTGGGCATCATCACCCACTGGTTCACCCTTGTTGCCAAGGCCGGTGGCATCATACCCAGCGACAAGATTGGATTTATAGTCTTCATGCGTCAAGTCCACGCCTTCATCGATCACTGCAATGATGACGGACGAACTGCCAGTGGTCAGATCCCATGCTTCTGGCGCATCGATATCGGCATCATATGTCGTCCCTGCCCCAAATTGTTGGATATTATTCAAATGCCATTGATTGGCATATAGGGGATCGTTCACATCCGCCATCGGCGCGATAGATTGAGGCATCTGCCCAACGGCTGGTCTGCTCATTAAGATGCGAACAAAATTCGGCGCGGAATGAAGCGCAACTCCACTCTCCTGATACAGGTTCGCCATCGCAAGCACATCCACCCCGCTGGCAACCCGCAATATAAAAGTATTGTCCTGACCCAAAATGGGATCGACCAGTTCAACTCCATGGAATGCATTGATCGCATGGATATCATCCATGCTGAAACCAACTGGGAATGTGACGATGAATTCATCAGTCAGGGCCATCTCTGCATCCGCAGTTTGAAAGACTGGATAGGCTTGAGAAAAATTCGCCGTATCTGCACGCATTGACTTGACGCCCGCCAAAACCGATTGCTCATTCATGTTCGCTTTCAAAGGCAACAGGGTGATGTCGCCAAAAAGGATAGGGCGCGCCTGATCCAGCGACCCGAGCATCGGAGAGAAATTTTCGAGCGCCGCAGTTTGAGCAGACAGGTTGTCGGAAAATTTCACAGAAATCCAATGGAGGGATGGAGTCAATGGAATGCGGTTTCCTTCTGCAAAATAATACAGAGTCTCACCGTTTTCCTGATTTGGTTCCGCGCCCACACTTAATGCTTGAGCTGACTCAATATTCCCTGCCAAAAAAGGCACAAACAATAGAATCGTCAGGGCGATTGAGGGCAGAACTTTCGGAAACAAATAAATTGACCTGGTTTTATACATATCGACCTCCTTGTGTTGTGAATCGGGTTTCGATCACAACCCTTGTTTGCAAACTGATTTTGTTTTTGTTTGTTTGCAGCAAGGTACATCCACTGAATTTTTTTCTTCTTACAATTTTTTTAGGTTCATCTACCGAAAAAATAAACGGCTTCATCAACCCCTGTGTCGAACTGGATCGATGAAGCCGTGTTTTCATATCAGAACCTCTCCTAAGGCAGACTAAATGCCCTCACCAAAAAGACAGCCATTTCGGCGCGGGTCACATTTGCATCGGGGCAGTAATTGCCGCCGCCACAGCCGCTGGTGATGCCTTCAGCGGCCAGTTGCTCAATCCAATCCACGGCGAAGGCACCGGCAGGAACATCACCAAAGACCGCGCCTGTACCAACAGGAGGAACGTAGGTACTGCCATGTTCACCGCGCAGCAGAAAGATGGCCATTTGCGCGCGTGTGATGGATGCATCGGGACAATAGTTGCCACCGCCACAACCAGCGGTCACTCCCTCCGCCGCAAGCTGCTCGATCCAATCAACAGCGAACGCCCCGAGAGGGACATCTGCAAAAACCGCACCCGAAGCAGTCGGCGGAACATAGGCGCTGCCATGAATACCGCGCAGGATGAAGATGGCCATCTGTGCGCGTGTGACGGATGATTCAGGGCAATACATCAACGGCGATGTATTACAGCCGCCTGTAATGCCAGCGTTGTACAAACGCTCAATAAAAGGCCACGCCCAATAACTTGAAGTTACATCGCCAAAGATGGTGTCAGACCCGCCGCCAAAAAATGCCCCCGGCGGGTTGCTGCCCGTGCGGGTCACGCCTTCAAAATCAATGGGAACTGCATTGCTGTTATCGCCGCCCGGTACGCCGCCGATATCCCAGACAAAATCGGGAATATCGTAGGTGGTGACACCCGCCGCCCAGGTACCATTGATGTGAAAATCACCAGTAGATGGATTCACCAGCAAAGGCTCGACGGTATTGATGGCATTATCGGCACGCAGTTGGGTTTCGTTACAAGTCGGGTTGCTGGCAGTGCAGGCATCGGAATTGCCTTCGATCCCCAACGCCATGCCCGAATCGCCATTCCAGATCACATTGCCGCGAATATTCAAATTCGTATCGGTATGAGCTGGGCTTGGAGCATTCGTCCCTGCCGGGTTTGTGCGTGAATCGTAGATGGCAAAATGCTGCCATTGGCTTTGAAAGCCCGCCGGGTTGTAGACAATATTGTTGTAGATAAAAACATTTCTATCGGGGATGTGAACCGAGTTCGAGCCGTTATCCACCGCTGTGGTGCCCCACCCGCCCAGGTTAAGATTTTGCTGACACAGTTCGCGGCCGGGGTCGCCCGCCTGACCGTCGCAAGTGCGGCCGCCAAAAACCACCTCGATCACATGCGATGTGCTGCCGACACGATACAGGGTGTTGTAGGCCATCAAAATGTTATAGCCGCCATTCACGCCCAACCCTGCGCCCTCGGTGTCATGGATGACGTTGTTCACAACTTTGATATCGTAGGTTTCATATTGAAGCCAGGGAGAGGTCATGTATTGGAACCCGGTCCCTTGCCCAGCCGTGAAACCGCCTGTACCGCAGTCATATACAACGTTTGATTCGAAACGCAGATAAGCGGAGCCGCCCTTGAAATACGCGCACCAATCATCCGCAGCATGAATCTGGCTGTTGACAACATGCCCGTATTGCACAGCAACATAATCAATGGCGTTTTCGTAGGAGCCTGAAATATCGCTGTTCTCAACATACAAGTATTGCGACTGGTTGACCTTGATGGTCTCGTGCGCGAACATGCCGCCATTCAAAACCGTATTCCGCAGCAGGATGTGATTGCACAACTCACAATGGAATACATCGCCGTTGAAGATCATGCTCAAATTCTCAAAGTAGATGTAATGCACGTTATACATATTGACCGTGCCCTGCAGGACAACTTCGCCCCGTGAAGAACCATTGCCGCGAATAAAGATCGGTGCGATGAAAGTTCCATAGCGATTTTCCCAATAATTGGGGATCATGCTTTCGGTGTAGGTACCGGGCTGCAGGTTGATACGCCGCCCCTGTGTAAGCGGATTGGTCGTGGGGATGCTGTTCCACGCGGCGGTGAGAGTGCGGAAGGCGGAAGCAGGCGTGGAGCCGTCGTTGGAATCACTGCCATTGACCGCGTCCACCCAAATATCGGTCAATACAGGGTCGCCTGTATCATACAAATCAGATACGAGACCGGGTTGTAAACCTATCTTTTTTGTTTGTGATGAAGCGGAAGCAACAGGCGCATTTGCACAAATGATCACCAGCATAATCATTACTAAAGCAAAACGAAAAAACCGCAAATGGTTTTTCATATCATCCTCTTTTTCAGTATCATAATTATCGGCATGTTCGAGTGAAATGTATATCGGGCATAATTGTTAGAATCGCCCACAATGTTGTTAGGGACAACATTTTATAAAAAACAAAAATGAAATGTCCGTTGGATTGCTGTTAACCAGTGATGAATTGGGGGAGAACCTTTCTATATGCTTACAAAATGACCCACTTTGACCATGCCTATCTTTTTTGAAATGACTTGGTTCAGATTCCATAACAGTCGCTCATTCATCCTGAATGAGCGACTGTTATTTGGTTTTCTGTTGGACTCTATGGCAATGGAAGATTCTTGGCGTTGACGATCAAGAATGCACCCCAACCTCGATCCACCAATTCGTTTGGACAGAACATTGGCTTGCCGCTGACCGTGTCGGTACCGCAGGCAGGAAGCAACCCATCCAAATACGCCTGTTCGGCCCAATCGATCGCCCAGTAGCTTGGGTCGGTGGAGGGGAAGTCGGCAAACAGAGTCCCCATTGCAGCGGGCGGGGTGTAATTCACGCCGTATTTCATCCGCAGGCCAAAAACGCTTGCCTCCACACGCGGAAGCTGGGTGGCGGGGCAGTACATCAATGGGCTTGTCTGACAGCCACCCGTTAAGCCTTCCTGATACATGCCTTCGGCCCACGGCTGGGCCCATTCGAAGCCAGTCCAGTCATCGGTGAAGGTATCCCACGGCGCGGGCGGAGGAGTGTACCCAGTGCCCATTTGTCCGCGCAGCATGAACACGGCAGATTGGGCACGGTCAAGGATCGTATCGGGGCAGTACATCAATGGGCTGGAACTGCATCCTGCGGTGTAGCCCGCATCATATAAAGCTTCGATGTATGCATACAGGGGATGATCGAGCGGCACGTCGGTGAAGGTGGTGGCTTGAACTTTGTAGATCACGCCACCGAAGAAATCCGCAACGTACAGTTCGCCATTTTCATCTTCACCAAAAGTAGTGACGCCATAATCAGTATCGGCCAATTCCACGGCAACCCACGAACCGTTGCTCGGCTCCGCACCCCAAATGCGGCCTGTGCAAAAATCGCCGTACAGGTAAACACCTTTCAGGCTTTGAAATTCACTTCCACGATAACGATAGCCGCCGCTGATGGAACAGCCGTTGGCATCGGATGCGCCATGCTCGTATTCGACCACGGGGCTGGTGATCGTTCCAATCGTACAGGTAGAAGTGTCACCGCTGCTATGCATCCCTTCGTAACAGGGCCAGCCGTAATTTTGTCCGCCCGTGCTGGAGGCGGGCTGAACGTTCACTTCCTCCCACGCGTTCTGGCCCACATCGGCGATGATCAAATCACCCGTCAAAGAATCGAACGAAAATCGCCAGGGATTGCGCAAACCCAACGCCCAAATCTCATCGGCGACGGCGGGATCGGACACAAAGGGATTATCGGCGGGAATTGTGTATGGTGCAGCTCCATTGACATTGATCCGCAGCATCTTGCCGAGCAGCGACGAGCCATCCTGCGAATACGCGCCGCCCGTGCCGCCATCACCAGTGCCAATGTACAAATATCCATCGGGGCCAAATTGCAACTGTCCGCCGTTGTGGTTCGAGGCTTCTGCATGGGGGATGGTCAACAAGATCGAGGCAGACCCTGCGTCGGCTATGTTTGGATCCGCTGAAACTTCGTAACGTGCGATGACCAGCGCCGCATCTGACAAGCGTGTGTAGTAGACGTAGAAATATCCATTGCTTTCATAGTTGGGATGAAAAGCCACGCTCAGAAGTCCCTGCTCATTGCCGCTGCGAATGAGCGGGGCAATATTCAAAAACGGAGTGGGCGAAACCTGCGAGCCATCATAGATGACGATCTGCCCGCCTTGCAGGGTGATGAACAACCGCCCGGAGGCATCGCCTGCGTTCGTGATGGAGACCGGCGATGACAATCCGCTGGCGATCTCAGAGAATCCAAGCGACGGCGGCGCATCACTCAACGCCGAAGCTGGCCGGGCGGAAACGACATGTGCCGCCCCGAAAGAAAACAGAACGATCAAAACAAACAGTATTTTTTGATTCATAAACACCTCCAGAATTTTTGAAAAATTATGACACACCCCATCTCAAAACAAATCCCCCATTGACCCTACCCAAAAACCATTTGCTTGCAAATTTGTTTTGTAAGAAAAAGAGCCGCGAGACCATGGTCTCGCGGCTCCAATGATTTGACTTTAGATTCTAAGGCAGGTTGAAAGTGCGGACCAAGAATACCGCCATTTGATCACGGGTGACTTCTGCATTCGGGCAATAGTTGCCGCCACCGCATCCGCTCGTAATTCCTTCCGATGCAAGCTGTTCGATCCAATCCGCGGCAAACGACCCAACGGGGACATCGGTGAAAACACCTGTCGCTACAGGCGGAACGTAAGCCGAGCCATACTTGCCTCTCAACAGGAAGATCGCCATCTGGGCGCGGGTCACGTTGGCATCCGGACAGTACATGCCATTGCCGCATCCTGAGGTGATGCCTTCTGATGCAAATTGCTCGATCCATGCCGCGCCGAAGGTGCTGATGGTGACGTCGCTAAAGACTGTGCCGGTGGCCGCCGGGGGAGTATAGGCACTGCCATGCTCTCCACGCAAAATGAAGATGGCCATTTGAGCGCGGGTCACCGGCGCAAGCGGACAATACATCATCGGCGAAGTACTGCATCCGCTGGTGATGCCTGCGGCATACAAACGCTCAATATAATCATACGCCCAGTAGGTGGATGGCACATCTGTAAAGGTGGTGTTGACCGCATTGACAGCCGCCAAAGCATTGATGAGCGGGAAGCTCAATCCATTTTTAGCATCCGTAACGGAAGTACCTGTGCTTTTCAAGGTCGCTTCAATGGTCGCGGGAGATAAGCCCGGGCTGGCCTGAAGCATCAACGCCGCAATGCCCGCCGCGGTCGGCGAGGCTTGTGACGTCCCCATGTAAGTAGATGTGCCGCCGCCCATGCCAGATGCGGTGATCCTTGCACCGGGGGCAACGATGTCCATCACTGAATTGCTGTTGGTGAAGCAGGTGATGGTTTGCAGGTTTGTGGTGTCATTGGCACAAGCAGGCCAGCTTCCGCCAAAGACGTCCTGATACGTGCCTGAGTCTGGTTCCCTGCCCAGGTCACTATCAAAGGTCGCGCCCACGGCAACGACTCCCGAGAGACAGGCGGGCATGGCCATTTGCGTAGCAGAGCCTTGATTCCCTGTGGAAGCGAAAATGACGATCCCCAGTGAATTCAATTGTGCAACTACATTCGCCACCGACGAATTATCCGCATCGCAATGGCCGCTATAAAGAGCAAAGGTTCCGAGGCTCATGTTGATGACATCAACGCCGAGGGTGCCTTGGTTTGTGCGAATCCAATCCAGCCCGGCCAGCCAATCAGAAACCCAGCCGCTGCTGTTTGCATCAAGCACACGCACTGCGACAATGCTCGCATCTGGAGCAAAACCAACGGAACTGACCACACCACCGGAAGAGATGATGCCAGAGACATTGGTGCCGTGTCCATTTTCATCTTCCGCGCTTGTGCCTTCAGCGGTGGATCCAGGTTTGCATTGGGAATCTGTAAAGCAGTGCTGGGCCACGAGATCATCGCTCAAATCAAGATGATCCGTGTCAATGCCGGTATCCAACACAGCGACGGTCACGCCCTGTCCCGTGTATCCATTCGAATGGACAACATCGGCGCCAAGCGCGGTCACACTTTCGGAGAGATGTCCTGCGCCCATTTGGTCAATATCAATGGAAGCGACATTCGGATCAGACATCAACACATTCAACCCGCTGGAGGTCAAATGACCCGCCAACGCTGGAACGTTCACATATTGACGAATCACCCTGAAATCTTGAGGAGTCAGCCTGCTCAATACGCTCCCTTGGATACGGGCAACTGCGGATTCACGTTCACTGGAGGGAGCGGCAATTGAAACCGGGTCGCGTAAATTGATGATGACGCGTGCCTCCCCTTTCTGCTCCAGGCTCGCAAACACTTCATTATCTATCTGTACCTGAGCCGTTCCACCGGGCAATATACTCGCATTGATCTCCCGAGCTTGAGCCGTGCCAAAGGTTGAAAAGATAACGCCCAGTATCATGAGCATATACAGGGTTTTTCGTGCGGACATAATCAGGGTTTTTCCAAACATTTATTCCTCCTATCATGAGTTTATATTTCAATTTCCAGTATATAACAAAGGGGAAGATTTTCAAGGTAGCCAACAAAAAAGCGTCCCTGAAAAGTTCAGGGACGCTTTTTTACTAATACAAGTCTAGCTTACGGAAGGTTGAAGGCCCTTACAAGGAACACCGCCATCTGATCGCGAAGCACGAATGAGTTCGGGCAGTAGTTTCCACCACCGCAGCCGCTCGTAATTCCTTCATTGTAGAGCTGTTCGATCCAATCCGCAGCGAAGGAGCCAACGGGAACATCCGGGAAGATGCCGACCGCAACGGGCGGAACAAAAGATGAACCATGCTCGCCCTTCAGAAGGAAGATCGCCATCTGCGCGCGGGTCACAAGATCATCCGGACAGAACCTGCCGCCACCGCAGCCTGAGGTGATGCCTTCCGCAGCAAACTGTTCGATCCACGCGGCGCCGAAGGTGCTTGTGGAAACGTCACTGAAGATGGTACCTGTAGCAGCTGGAGGTACGTAGGCGCTGCCGTGAATACCACGCAAGATGAAGATCGCCATCTGCGCGCGGGTCACGGAAGCGGTCGGGCAGTACATCATCGGGGAGGTGCTGCATCCGCTGGTGATGCCAGCGTTGTACAGTCGCTCAATGAAATCATACGCCCAGTACGTGCTCGGAACATCCGTGAATGTGGTGGAACCGCCTGCCGCAGCCTGAACAGCGTTATTGGCATTGACACGGCCATAGCCCATCTGAGAATCCCAGCCGCCACCATTGACATCATCTGCAGTGCTTTGCAGGAGTGACTGCACTTCATCAGAAGTCAGGTTGGGGTTGACAGACAGCACCAATCCAGCCACACCGGAAACGATGGGAGCAGCACCTGACGTGCCGTTCATTTGGTCAAAGTAGTTGCCGGAAGAATAGCCAGCGGCACCCGAAATATCTGTTGAATACAACCAGACGCCCGGAGCAGAAATATCCAGGTCGCTGCCGTAATTGCTGCCCCAAAAGTCTTCATATCCGTTGCACAGATTGTAGGTGGGCATCTTGCGCTGATCACACATATTCGAAGCAGCGACCGCAATGGCCGTGCTGAGGTATGCAGGATAGCTCACTACAGGAGAGTCATCATTGCCTGCAGAGATCACAATGACAGCACCTTTTCCGCCGCGTCCCAGGGTCTTGGCATTGGCGAAAGCGGTGTTGATCACAGTGGATTCCGATCCACCGCCCCAGCTGTTGTTCAAAATATCAGCGCCATTCTGGTATGCCCATGCAATGGCGTTGGCGATCGTGGCATCGCTGGTTACCCAATAGCCATTGGAATCGCTATATGCAATACGAACCGGCATGATCTTACAAGCCTGGCAAACCCCGGCCACACCGAGGCTGTTGTTACTGCCAGAGGCAGCCAAACCAGCAACATTTGTACCGTGGGCATCATTGCCCCAAGGTCCGCCGGAGCTTCCGCCGCCGGTAGCATCGTAACCAGGGACAAGTTTGGAACTGTAATCTTCGTGGAACAGATCCACGCCTTCATCGAGCACTGCAATGATGATGGTGGAACTGCCTGTGGTGTAGTCCCATGCTTCAGGGGCGTCAATATCCGCATCCAAAGTCATCCCAGATCCATACTGCTGGATATTATTCAAATGCCACTGATAGGGGTAATAGGTATCATTCGTTCCCGCCATCGGCCCAACAACATCCTGCTGGACCTTCGCTTCGGCCGGACGCTTGAAAACAATGCGGATAAAGTTCGGAGCGGAATGGATCGCGATTCCACTTTCCTGATACTTGTTCGCCATCTCAAGCATGTCGGCCCCGCCAGTGACTCTCAACACAAAAGTGTTTTCCTGTCCCAAAATGGCATCAACCATCTCAACGCCATTGGATGCATTTACAGCATTGATTTCATCCATTCCCATCCCAGCAGGGAAGGTAACGACGAACTCATCTGAAATAGCCATCTCGGCATCGGAGGTCTGGAAGACCGGGTTCACAAGTGTGAAAGCTGCATCCGCGCGCAATGCATGGATGCCATCACGGAGTGTCTTTTCTGTTACGCCCGCCCTTAGCGGCAGCAAAGACAAACTGGATGGTGTGATCTTACGCTCCTGTTCAATGGAACCAAGCAACACACTGGAATTCCCTACAGCTGCAGATTGAGCGCCCGGGTCATCACTGGCAAATTTCACAGCGACCCAGCTGAGAGACGGTGTCAGCTGAATCCGTTTCCCCTCAGAGTAGTAATAAAAGGAACTTGCATCAGCTGCTTGACTCGAAATCGAGGTCTCCGACCCTAATGCTTGAGCCGAGCCAATATTCCCCGACACAAAGGTCGAAAATACCATGGCTGTCAGCGCAATTATAGTTAACAGCTTTGAAAATAAACGAACCGATCGAGTATTACTCATGTGTATTCTCCTTTTTATATCAACTAATTTTTAACCAAAACTTCTGGTTAATTCACAAAATATGGATTTACTTGACACGCACAAAATTAGGAGCGGCATAAACCGCCACACCGCTTTCCTGATACAGGTTTGCCAGCGATAAAGTGTCCATCTTTGTCGCTGTTGTTGCCTTTAAAACGAATGTGTTTTCCTGCCCTAAAATGGGATCGCCCAACTCCACGCCATAAGATGCGTTGACGGCGTTGATCTCATCCATGCTCATCTCCGGAGGAAATGTAACAATGAACTCATCCGTCACGATCATTCCCGTATCACCCGCTTGGAAGACCGGATTCACCTGAAGAAAGTCAGCGGTATTGGCGCGAAGTAAATTGATCCCTTCTACAAGCGCTTCGAAAGTAATGCCCTCCTTTACCGGCAGCAGCGTCACCCCATAGCGGGAAAATTGTTCAGCCTGCTCCAAAGAATCGGCAATGGATCCCTTCAAAGCGGCAGATTGTTGCGACGGGTCCCCGCTCGCAAATTTCACCGCGATCCATTTCAAAGACAACGTCAGCGGGACACGATTTTCGCTGACGTAATAATAGAAAGAACTGCTATCCGAAGACAACGGCTGGAACTCCGCTTTATTGACAGGTGAAGCTGCATTTCCAGAACATCCCATCAAAAAAACAGAAGACAAAACAACAAATATCGCTGTTGTTCTAAGTATTCCTGAAAAAGATGTCCAAGTCATGGCTTTATATCCTTTAAGCTCTCTAGTTCTCTTGATAATATATTTCCCACAATTTTGAACGAAAAATATTCATTTCTTTTCCTAGTATAAACCCAATAAGCACAAAAATAAATAGGGTCAATGGCATGCATCACTCCCCCATTTGGGTCAGAGACTTGCAAGGTACGCATGGGTATAAACAACGGCCCATCATTAAGTAATAAAGGTGCTTCTGATAATATCAGAAGCACCTTTATAAGACATTTCTACTATATTACGGCAGGCTGAAAGCTCTTACGAGGAAGACAGCCATCTGATCGCGCAACACGTATGAGTTCGGGCAGTAGTTTCCGCCACCGCAGCCGCTCGTGACGCCTTCGTTTGCGAGCTGTTCGATCCAGTCTGCGGCGAAGGAACCGACGGGGACATCAGAGAACATTCCGGTTGCAACAGGCGGAACATAGGAAGAACCATGTTCACCCTTCAGCAGGAAGATCGCCATCTGCGCGCGGGTCACAAGATCATCCGGGCAGTATCTGCCGCCACCGCAGCCTGAGGTGATGCCTTCCGCAGCGAATTGTTCGATCCACGCGGCGCCGAAGGTACTGGTGGAAACATCACTGAAGACGGTGCCAGTAGCAGCTGGAGGTACATAAGCACTGCCATGCATGCCGCGCAGGATGAAGATCGCCATCTGGGCACGAGACACGGAAGCGGTCGGGCAGTACATCATCGGGGAGGTGCTGCATCCGCTGGTGATGCCAGCGTTGTACAGCCGCTCAATGAAATCATACGCCCAGTAGGTATCTGGTACATCCGTGAAGGTTGTGGATGAAACCTCCAAGGGCGGGTTATTCTCTGAAAAATACTCATGACTGTCTGCGTTCATGACCGCCTGGGCGGGGTTGCTGATCGCCAAAGCTTTGGCCGCAGTTTGACCATAAGCATAATCATCGGTGCCGCCAACCACGGTAAAGTGGGTCACTTCATGAATAAGAGTACCAGCCTTCGAGTCGGTACCGGTGGTGGGGGCGTTCCAAAATGCTCCGCACAGATAAATATTGAAGGGAGAATCGGGATACACATATGCGTAAACGCCAGGATCTGTACAGGTACAGTCGAAGGTCATTGGGTTGGCGGTATCCACAGCATACTGAACATTGGTGAAGTGAGTCTTCACCAGGTTGTATCGGGCTGAGTCGTACACGCCAAACCAGGTGACGTAACGCTCACCCTGCTTGTTCGCGGCAAAGTAGGCTACATCATCAGCCGCGTAGGTACTGGCAGCATTGCGAGCATTGATCAGGTCGGTCTGCTGGGAAGCGGAACAACCGAAAAATCCATTGGTGCCGGTCACAACATTCGGGATCACTTCCTGAAGAACGCGGGTCGTGCGGCCTTCAACGAACAGATCAACTGCCTCTGAAGCCAGAGAATCCGTGCTTTGAGCCTGCTCGCTTCCATACAAATTCGCCGAGGCGACATTGTATTTCACCGAATAATTTCCAGAAGCGGAAAGGTCATAATAATCAGCCAAATTGACATCACTTGTGACACTGCCTCCGGGGGCAATGGTGAGGTAATCAGACTCAGTAGGAGCGGCACGTTTGACAAGCTTGCCAAGGTAGGCAACCGCTTTTCCATCACGCGTGACGTTGAACAGGGAAGCTTCAACGCCCAGTGCAGGGGTGAGCCATTTGAGAATACGTACCTGGGAATTTGTCGGGTTGGAAATGTTCACTCGAACAACGACCCTGTCACCGGTCCCGAAAGAAGCGCTGTCAACTTTCAGGCTGACAGTTGCCCCGTTCATTGATCCCTGTGCGCGGGCGCTCGATACATCCCATGTACCAAACGCGGCGAGCACCATCAGCAATATCATGGCCCCGTAAAAGACTTTTCGTACAACTTGATTTCCTGACTTCATGTTTCCTCCGATCTGAAATTTTAAGAGCACGGCTGGCTTGCACTAGTGTGCAGGAGCCTCACGCCCTGTGATAAACATTTTTATCGGGACCGAACTCAAACGGCCGTTATTCAATTCGCCGATCTCCTTCTCCACATATAGTTGAAGCGAGGTGACATCATACATGACCTCATAATTATCGGAACTTGAAAGCTCATAATATTCCGAGAGGTTGACATCGGCAGTGACACTTCCACCTGCCTCCAGCGTGATGTAATCGGCTTCGGTCGGCTCGGCGCGTTTGATCTGCCTGCCGATATAGCGAACGGATTCGCCGTTGCGGGTGACGGTGAACAACGAGCGTTCGATCCCATTCAAAGGCGTGAACCATTTGAGAATGCGGATCGGGTAATCGTTCGGGTTTGTGATGGTGACGTGTACCAAGACATCGTCACTGCCATCGAAGGATTCTTTGTCAACGCTTAAACTGACGATTGCGCTCATCGGTGCTTTCGCTGAGGCTCCCTGGGTGCTGAAATTCCTGAAGGCAAAAGCGGCTGCGACAATTACAAGGACAGCCGCCCCGATCAGGATCGTGCGCTTCATGCTTTGATCTTTTCCGTTCATTTCTTCCTCTTCCACATGGGATCCGCCCCGCCTTAACAAATACAAATTGGACAAGGTAAATCCAGTATAAGTCAAAGCCGATAAAAATCAAGAGTCAAAAATGCCCCTTGCACGCACGGAAGAACTCGTTTGCCAAATTCCCATTTTCTGCTTTAGAATCAACCCAAGATGCGAAAAATATTCAGCGGAATTGGCTCATTTCTGCAGACACCGGTCGGTGTGATATTGACCACAAATGTGATCTGGAACATCGTGGTGTGGGCCGCGAAAATTCCATTTAGTTACATTGTGAGCGGCATTGTGCTCGCTTTGGATATTTTCGCCGCATTCTACCTGCGCGACAAACTAATCTACTTCTTCTCCCAATTCGTTCTACCCATCCAAAATCCAAAACATAGGCGTGAGATCGCAGCTCGTGTGAGCAATTTCGAATCAGGCTCCCGCGGACCTGCGTTGTTCGTCAAAAATGGACGGGTCATCCTGCATGAAGGCGAAGCAGGCAAACGCGGCGCAGGGGTGATTCTTCTCGATACCGCCAGCGCCCTCGTGCTGCGGACGGATACCGAGATCAAGGATACCGTTGGGCCCGGCATCAAATTCACGAGCGGGAATGAATACATCGCAGGCAGTGTGGACCTGCGCTCGCAGTGGCAATTCATCGGTCCACTGGCGAGCGATCAGCCTTTTCTAAACCCTGCGTCGGGTCCATCCAAAGCCAGCAACGAGCGTCGCCAGCAAACCAGCGGAATGACGCGCGACGGTTTTGAGATCTCCCCCACGATCAGCATCAAGTTCAGTATCAAGCGTCCCGTTGAAAAGAAACCGTCTGAGAGCGGTGTGACCTCGCAATATGGCTATGACGAAGAGGCGGTCCGCAATGCCATCACACGGGAAGTCATCCAACTGGGCACCACGGATAACACCAAGGTGCGCATGGAATGGAACAAGCTGCCGTCGCATCTTGTCGTGAATATCTGGCGCGAATACATCCGCAAATTCAAACTCAGTGAGCTGTTCACATCCACTGGAATCAGCGGCCTGCAAACCATCGAAGACATGATCAACAAGCGCGTCAAACAAAGCGACGTGGTGGCGCTGGACGATACGGGCATCCCCACAGGTGAATGGCTCGAAAGCCTCGAATTCAAACAACTCGAATCGCGCGGACTTGAGATCATGGAAGTGCGCATTCACAATGTGCTCTTCGAACAGGAGATCGAGAACCAGATCATTTCACAGTGGAGCACGGAGTGGATGAACCTCGCAAAGAAAGAGGAAAATCAACTCAAGGAAAAAGAGGCGTTGATCGAAACCGCCTCACGTGATGAAGCCAGCAAGAGTTTCGCAAAGATCGCATCCAGACAATTCAGCGGCAAGCCGACCCTGCCGCAGCAAAATCCATTCAAAACACTGCAATTGCTCATTCAGCCGCTCAAGGAATACATCCTCTTTGAGAGCAGCGCCAACACCGATATGGAAAAAGAGTTAAGAAAACTGGATGACATCTGGAAATGGCTTCTGGATAACAATCCTGACGCGCCGCGCAACCAACAGGGTGGAGGCCAGCCATGAAAAAGCCTTTACAGCGCGACGAACTCAACACCCTGCTTTTCGGCCTGACCGACGAGAGCGTGGATTTCAGAAACCGCTGGCGCAGCATTGCACAACTCGTTGTGTGGCTTGGGCTCAGCATCGTTTCGATGCTTCTCACTGTTTTCTTCGTGCAGGAAATATGGCAGGCCGCAGTTATCGTCGGCATGAGTCTCGTGAAATACGTTCCCCTGATGGCAGTGGTTTACAGCCTCGCCAGAAAAATGGCATCCCTTTATCTCGATGATATTTTCGAATTGCACGATGAAGACCTCGCCTCCCAATTTCTCGAAGAAGTGACCTTCGGCTACGGCAACGACAGAATTACGATCAATGAAGGCCGCGTCGTGGAAAAGGATGAGACCTCCCCCATCATCCTCATCGGTGGGCCTGGCGCGATCCAGGTTAATCTCGACAGCGTGGCCCTGCTCGAAAAAGTGAACGGCGAACCCAAAGTCATTCATCCGCGCAAGGAAGCGTGGGGACTCGGCAGGTTCGAACGCATTCGTGAGATCGGCAAATTCGATGAAGTCGGCAAGCGCGAATACGCCATCATCAATCTGCGCGACCAATTCGTCAGTGGGCTCACCGTCAAATCGCGCACTAAAGACGGCATACCGATCGAAGCGCAGGATATCAAGATCATCTTCAGCCTGTTGCGCAAGCCCAAACCAGAAGACGCCGATGCACACGATAGCTCCTATCTTTTCGATGAAGAGGCGGTCAAGGCGCTTGTCTACAATCAGACCATCATTACACCAGTACCGTCCACCCCATCTGCGGTCAGCTTCCCGTGGGATACCTCCGCAATTCCACTCATCACCTCCGAGCTGGAAAAATTGATCACCTCGCATTCCCTGAGTGAGATCCTCGTCACCATCGGCCAAAAGGAGATCGATCTCGCTTCCAACAATGACCAGACCATCGCGCAAATGCGCGTCGAATTGACGGGTCAGCAAACTGTGGCGGGCAAAAAAGAATCCTCCGCGCCCAGTTTCAAATCACGCTCAAAGATCACCGCCCAATTCTTTGAAAAATCATTCAAGGATAAAGCCGCAAAGATCGGCATCTCCATCGAATGGATCGACATCGGCACATGGCTGCTGCCCTCCACGCTCATTCTCGACAAACACAAAGAGGCCTGGAACCTCGCGCGCGAAAACGCCAAGAAATTCGCCAGTATCGAACGCTTGAAGAAACGATTCGAAACCGCCGAGATCATCAACATGATCGACCATGTCATCATTAGAAATTACGAAAGGCCGTCCAGCGCATCACGTTCCTCCTACAAAGACAAGGAACTCGACAAGGAATGGGAAGCCTTCGTCGCCGCCAATCCCGACCTCAAAGGTCAGGTGATGCAGCGCGACTCCAGCCGCAAGGATGCCACCGCCACCGCGCAGGAGATCCTCAAAGCCTTCCGCAAGGAATTGCTCGCGGGCAAGGAATTGATCGAAAAAGAACCCAAGCCGCAGGAAGAAAAACAAGCCGACCTCGCCCGCATCGAAAAGGCGTTGTTCGATATCTCTCATCTCACCCACCATTGGATCAGAAAATCATAGTGAAAAAAAATAACCTCACCCTCTCTCTTGAAATCGCGCGCGCGCTCAACAGCGGCACGCCGATCGTCGCCCTCGAATCCACCGTCATCACCCACGGCCTGCCCCGCCCGCAAAATCTCGAACTCGCGCGGGATATGGAAAAGCAGGTGCGCGAAGCAGGCGCGACTCCCGCCACTGTGGCCTTGCTGGATGGAGAGATCCGAATCGGTCTCTCAGACGAAGAACTGGTTCGGCTTTCTGAATCACAATCCACACTGAAAGTGAGTCACCGCGATTTCGCCACCGCCATCGTCAAAAAAATGAACGGCGGCACCACCGTCGCAGGGACAATGTTCGCCGCGGAAAAAGCGGGCATCAAAGTCTTTGCCACTGGCGGCATCGGCGGCGTTCACAAGGAATCATCCTTCGATATCTCCACCGACCTGCGTTCCCTCGCAGAGATTCCCACCATTGTCGTCTGCGCGGGCGCAAAAGCCATTTTGGATTTGCCCGCCACACTCGAATATCTTGAGACCATGGGCGTGCCTGTCGTCGGTTACCAAACCGATGAATTCCCCGCCTTCTACTCCCGCGAAAGCGGACTCGGGGTCAGCGCCCGCCTCGACTCCCCCAAAGAGATCGCGGACTTCGCCAAAGCCCATTGGAATTTGGGCATGAAGAGCGGCATCCTCGTCACGAATCCGATTCCCGAAGCAGAAGCAATTTCAAAGTCTGAAATGGAACCGATGATCGCTCAAGCATCCGCCGAAGCCATCGCGCAGGGAATCCACGGACAGAAGCTCACTCCGTTTTTGCTGGGCCGCATCAGCGAGTTGACCAAGGGCAAATCGCTCAAAGCCAACCTCGCCCTGCTGCTCAACAACGCCCGCCTCGCCGCCGAGATCGCAAAAGAGATGAATGCAAAAAAGAAGGAATGGGCGATTTAGGAGAGGGTGAAGGCTTGCAGGTTACAGGTTGGAAGGTTGGAGGTAATGATGAAAAATGAATTTACGCTCACGGCTGAGTTCAACACAAGCGCCGATAAAATCTACAAGGCGTATCTCTCCACGCAGGGACATACCCTGATGACCGGCAGCCCCGCCAAAGTGGACGGCAAAACCAACGGCGATTTCACCGCCTGGGACGGTTATATCTGGGGCACATTTTTGGAATTGGAAGAAAATAAAAGAATCACACAAGCCTGGCGCACAAGCGAATTCCCCGAAGAAGCCCCAGACTCGCGCGTTGAAATTTTATTGGAAGAAACGAACGGGAAAACAAAACTGACGCTTGTTCACACAAACATCCCCGCTGGGCAGGAAGACAGCTACAAAAAAGGCTGGGAAGATTTCTACTTCAAGCCGATGAGGGAGTTCTTTGGGGAGTAGAAAGTAGAAAGGAAATAGTAGGTGGTACCTGATAAACGTCCCGCATGGATGGGTCAATCGCATGCGGGACGTTTTGCATCCAAATACATCACACCAATTCACTTCCTGCTACTTTCCACTTCTTTCCTCTTACTTCTTTCTTTCATCCTTCATAATTCATCCCTCATCCTTTCCCTCCAGCAACTCCAACACCAAATGCTCTGGCACCTGCACAGCCACCACCTCCCCGCGCACGGTGACCACACCATTGGCGAGGATCCATTCCTCGATAACGACCTTGCGGCCTTTGATCTCTTTCACCTTGCCGCGCACCTCGAGGGTGGGCCCCATCGGCGTGGGTTTGAGATAGTCCACGTGTAATGAAGCGGTGAGATAGCGCAGGGGCGGCTCGGTAGTCATCTCACGGTTTTCGGCGCGATACCCTGCCGCCGCAGCCGTGCCCGTGCCGTGACAATCGATCAGCGAAGCCAGCAATCCGCCATACACATACCCGGGGATCGCCGTGTGATACGGCTTGGGCTGAAAATGGCAGACTGATTCTTCACCATCCCAAAAACTTTTGATCTGATGTCCAAGCTCGTTCATGCTGCCGCAGCCATAACAGTGGGCAAGGTATTCGGGGTAATGATCTTGAAATGCTTTGTCGGTCATGTGAGTCACCTTTGAGAAAATTTATCCACGAAAATTCACAAAGGGTCACAAAGAAATATACGGTTTTCCTTTGTGACCCTTCATTCCTTTGTGGTGATTTATTTACGGGGTCGGAGTCAGGGTCGGCGTGCTTGTTGGCGTGGGAGTAGCCAATTCGCCGAGCACGATGAAACGTCCCACCACTTTCCATTCATACCCCATGAAAATCTGCACTTCATAGGTACCAGGCTGCCAGCCGCCGATGGGGTCATCACATTCTGTGTAACCGCCGATGCCGCCCGTGCCGCCATTCCACGGGTTGGTTTCGTAGCAGACCAATTGATTATCGCGATACCACAGCGCAGTCCATTGCACGCCGGGGATCGTGTTGTTGTAATCAAATCCGCCATACATGGTTTGAACGGGAAGTTCGAAGACTGTCTTCGGGTCGATCGGATTCAAACCGTCGAACTCTGTTGAAAATTGAATGGCCGAAAACACAGCCTCGGGATTCGGTGTGACAGGTCCGCTGAACAGGGCTTCGATTGCAACAGGCAAAAACGGCGTGAGAGTCAAAGTCGGCGTATCGGAAACCGCAGGTGTAGGTGTCTGTGAAGGGATGAGCGTGATCGTGGGAGTCAACGTGATGGTTGGGGTCAATGTGATGGTCGGAGTCAGCGAAGCCGTTGGCGACGGTGGAAAATAGTTGTACACAATAGGCTCGCCGAAAAACGGAAGCCAGAACGAACAACCGAACAAAGCCAGCGCAAATAAAAACAGCCGCAGCGCATTTGCATTGTGCATTCGCCGCAGGCTGTAAAACGACATCTTCCGCGCATTCTGCATCACACGGATGGATGCGCGCACCACGAACAAGGCTGCAATCGCAACCAGTATCGCCGCAGCAAGGATTCCACCATGAATATCCATAAATGAAATTATAGCATGCGCCATCAACGGAGATCACAATCACAACCCCGAAACGTTGGTCTCCATCAAAAGATGTGGTTAAATTGAAGGATGAAAAATGAAATCGTTCTCCTCAAACTTGGTGGATCACTCATTACAGACAAGGATATCCCCTACACCCCCCGACTGGATAAACTAAAAGAACTCGCCCAGGAAATAAAAACGGTTCTGGACTCAAACCCGGGCCTGCTCCTGATTCTGGGGCACGGTTCTGGCTCCTTCGGACACGTCGCCGCGAAGAAACACGGCACGCGCGACGGAGTAAAAACCTCCGAGCAATGGCAGGGCTTCGCAGAAGTCCGCTTTCAGGCAGCGGAGTTGAACCGTTATGTAATGGAATCGCTTTTCAATGCAGGCGTGCCTGCCATTTCATTTCCACCTTCGGCTTCCCTGATCTCAAATAATAGAAAAGTCACACATCATAATTCTTTGACTATACGCAAATCGCTCGACTTTCATCTGCTTCCAGTTGTGTATGGCGATGTGGTATTCGATGAAACACTCGGCGGAACCATCCTCTCCACTGAAGATGTGTTCAAGTTTTTGATGGAGCAATTCACCCCCTCCCGCATTCTGCTTGCAGGAATCGAGGCGGGCGTGTGGGAGGATTTCCCAGCGAGGACAAAGCTGGTGAAACAGATTCAGTTGTCAGATTATGAAAAGATGCGGGCGGGCATCGGTGGCTCAGCCAGCACCGATGTCACCGGTGGGATGAAGGCCAAAGTCGAGGAAATGCTTGATCTCATCCAAAGGAATAAAGACCTGACTGTACAAATCTTTTCCGCCGAGGAGCATGGAGCGCTGACAAGAGCCTTGCAGGGTGAAAACGTTGGAACGCTCTTGAGATGAAAAATTTTAGTGACAAAATTAGGATGAAATCCTCTTGCGCTTTTCTATGAAAAATTAGATAATAGGAACGCTGGATTATATATAATCTTAAGGAGATTCTATGGCTACCAAAAAGTCTGCAAAAGCAAAAGCCGCGCCCAAAGCTCGGAAGGTTGTAAAAAAGGTTGCGGTGAAGAAGGCCGCTCCCAAGACAAAAGCCGCTTTCACGCCCACCAAGTTGAAGCTGGTGCGCCCTGTGCCATCAGATATCGATATCGCGCAGGCCGCGAAATTGAAGACGATCCTGCAGGTTGCGGAAGAGCTTGGCGTACGCCCCAACGAACTGGAGCTATACGGACCGTACAAGGCAAAGATCAAGCTCGAAATTTTGGAACGCCTTAAGAATAAACCAAACGGCAAATACATTGATGTAACTGCCATTACCCCCACTCCACTCGGCGAAGGCAAGACCACGACCACTGTGGGTCTTTCGCAGGCACTCGGCGCGCACCTCGGCAAAAAAGTGATCACTGCCATTCGCCAACCCTCGCAAGGCCCGACCTTTGGCATCAAAGGCGGCGCAGCAGGCGGCGGTTATTCACAGATCATCCCGATGGAAGATTTCAACCTGCATCTCACCGGTGACATTCATGCCATCACCGCGGCACATAATCTTGTAGCCGCTGCACTCGATGCGCGTGTGATGCACGAAAAACTGCAGGATGACGAGAAGATGTTCAACGCTCTTTGTCCATTGGACAAGAAGGGCAATCGCAAGTTCTCCCCCACCATGCTTCGCCGTTTGAAGAAGCTTGGCATCAAGAAGACCAATCCCAACGATCTGACAGTTGAAGAACGCTCGCGCTTCGCCCGCCTCGATATTGACGAATCCACCATCACCTGGCGCCGTGTGATCGACATCAACGACCGCTTCCTGCGCGAAGTGGAAGTTGGCCGCGGCAAAGATGAAGCTGGTCACGCGCATATGTCTGGCTACGACATCACTGTGGCCTCTGAGATCATGGCTGTGCTTGCATTGACCACAGGTCTCGAAGACATGCGCGACCGCTTTGGAAAGATGGTGGTTGCCACCAACAAGAGCGGCGAAGCTGTGACCGTTGAAGACCTCGGCGTGGCTGGCGCAGTGACCGTGTTGATGAAGGATGCGATCAAACCGAACCTGATGCAGACCCTCGAAGGCACGCCCGCTACCGTTCATGCGGGTCCTTTCGCCAACATCGCACATGGACAGTCCTCGATCATCGCGGACATGATCGCGCTCAAGCTCGTCGGCAAGGATGGCTTCGTGGTCACCGAATCTGGCTTCGGCGCAGACATCGGCATGGAAAAATTCTTCGATATCAAATGCCGCTATTCTGGCTTGATCCCGCAAGTGGTGGTGATGGTTGCCACGGTCCGCGCGCTCAAGATGCACGGCGGCGGTCCGAAGGTTGTGGCTGGCAAACCGCTTGCCCCCGAATACACCGATGAAAATCTCGAACTGCTCCGCGCGGGTCTGCCCAACCTCGAACGTCATGTTCAGAACGCGCTCAAGTACGGCGTGAATGTGGTCGTGGCGGTCAACTCATTTGCCACCGATACCAAAGCCGAAGTGGAACTCATCCGCGATGCTGCGCTCAAGATGGGCGCGATGGATGCGGTCGTTTCAACCCACTGGGCAGATGGCGGCAATGGCGCGAAGGCATTGGCCGAAGCAGTTGTCAGAGCGGCAGCGAAACCCAGCAAGTTCAAGTTCCTGTATCCGCTTGAGAATACGATCAAGACCAAGATCGAAACCATCGCGAAGGAAATCTATCGCGCTGACGGTGTTGATTACACTCCCGAAGCCGAAGCCCAAATCGAACGCTACACCCGCCTTGGGTTTGATAAGCTCCCGATCTGCATGGCGAAGACTCACCTCTCCTTCAGCACCGATGCTTCGAAGAAGGGTGCGCCCACAGGTTTCCGCATCAGCGTACGCGAGATCCGCGCGAGCGTTGGCGCTGGCTTCCTGTACCCGATCCTCGGAGATATGCGGACGATGCCGGGCCTGCCCACACGTCCTGTATTCTACGATGTCGATCTCGACTTAAAGACCGGCAAAGTACTCGGCTTGTTCTAAGCCTGATCAAAAAAGTACAGACCCCGGAGAGTTTTCTCCGGGGTCTGCCTTTTAATTTGATTCTTTTTTATGCTCTGCTCATCAAACCCATGCAGAACATACAGCTTTAATCTTTTCTAGTTAGGGCACTCACCCATATTGACCGTGATGGTCACTGAGCCAGCATCACCAGCGGTGAGGGGCGCGCAGCAATTATTCGCGGCATCGTATCCCAAACCTTCCTGGCATTGACCGGTTCCAGTCGCAAGGCTGTTTGCACTGCAGGCCGTATTAGTGAACTTCACCTGGCTCGCCCATGATTCAGTGCCATGGCACTCGACCACATGCTTGCCATCCACCATCGTTCCATTATCAACACAAGTCAATTTCGATGGGTCAAGCACTTCGAATATAACGCCTTCGTCAACGAGAATATTCTCGTACGGGACCTTCTCCACACAATACCTCTCTGCTGCCACGGTATCCTTTACAGCAGGAGCAGCACAGGAAGCGGCCACCTGACATGCAGGGGCAAAGGTTTGGACAGTTGCAAGGGGTTCGACGGGCGCGGCTTCAACAACAATGGCCTGGGTGGGCACAACTTCAACAACAGGGGGCACTGCGGCTTGAGTGGCGGGGGCGGCAGAGCCGCCGCAGGCTGAAACCCATAAGGCAAGTAGGACAGTCATTGCCAGCAAAATAGTTTTTGTCTTCTTCATTTTATGTACACTCCTTCTGAGTCGGTGATATTAAGACATCATCATTGTACGGTATCAGTACAGATAGGCTATGGGAGTATTGTCCTGTTTGGTTATAATTGACCTTACATGAACCTTTCATTTCTGTCCCTCACTGACCAACGTGATCTCATAAAAAGCAGGGAAATCAACGCTTCTGAACTTGCCGATGCCTGCTACCGTCAAATCGAGCGGCTCAACCCAACATTAAATGCGTTCATCACGGTCATTCCGCCCGAACAACTGTCCCTGCATGGAGAAACGCAAAGCGGCCTCCTGCATGGGATTCCTCTTGCTGTGAAAGACCTGTACGATACAAAGGGAATCCGCACCACCGCAGGGTCACGTTTTTTTGCCGAGCATATTCCGCAGGAAGATGCTTACGTGGTGCAAAAGGTCAAAAAAGCAGGCGCACAGATCATTGGAAAAACCAACACACATGAAATCGCACTCGGTGTGACCAACAATAATCCACACTACGGCGCGTGCAGAAATCCATGGGACACCACCCGCACGCCCGGAGGTTCATCTGGCGGCAGCGCGGTAGCCGTTTCAACAGGCATGGCCATGGCCGCGCTCGGAACCGACACCGGCGGCTCGATCCGCATTCCAGCCTCATTGTGCGGAGTGGTCGGGCTCAAGCCCACTTTTGGACGTGTTAGCTTGCGCGGGATCCTGCCGCTTTCATGGAATCTCGATCATGCAGGCCCGATCACACGTAAAGTTGAAGATGCCGCGCTCATGCTGCAAGTGATGGGCGGATACGATGAACTCGACCCCGCTTCAATGAAAACCCTGCCGGGTGATTACTACAGCCATTTACGCGACAGCATCAAAGACCGCAAATTCGCACTGGCAACTGGAAGTTTCATTGAAGAGTCAGATCCTGAAGTTTTGGAAGCGACTCGCAAAGCCGCTCAAGTATTGGAAGAACAAGGCGCAATCATCACCGAAATCAATGTGGACTTTCTCAAGGAAGCCGCACTCGCCAACGCCTTGATGACCCAGGCCGACGGCGCCGCCTTCCATCGCGAACGTTTGAAAGAACACCCCGACTGGTTCGGTGCCGATGTGCGTCTAAGATTGGAAACAGGCGCCGCATTCACATCCAGCGAATACATCCTCGCGAGGCGCACACAGGCAGAGATCAAGCGAAGGCTCGAATTGCTTTTTGAAGAATACGATGTGCTCCTGCTCCCCACCACACCCATCTCCGCACCCGTGCTGGAGGGAGAGAACGCCGTAGAACGCGCCCGTCAACTCACACGTTTCACCGCGCCCTTCAATCTTGCTGGTCTGCCCGCTCTTACCGTCCCATGTGGGTTTACAAGTGAAGGTCTGCCGATCGGCTTGCAGATCGTCTCGCGGGCATGGAATGAAGCGGGCGTCCTCCGCGCAGGCTACACATTTCAACAAGCCACAGAATGGCACACGCGAACCCCTGAAATCTAATCCGCGAAAAATCCTGTCTGATTGGCAGGATTTTTTTATTTCACCTGCAGGCCTTCTGCAAAGGTGACTTATAATTAATCCATGCTGAAACCCACAGACTTGGTGCTGGTCGCTCTTATCCCAACCGTGCGGGATATGGAGATCGCCCGCCTTTTGGGATGGTACCGCATTCCGCTTCGCACCGCGCCGAAAGTTGTTGCGGTCGACTATCTGGCTTTTTACCAACCCTCAGCATTCGGTGAGCGCAGCGGACAGATCGAATTCATTGCCCAGGTTAAAGGGCATGAACTCACCACACGCGGCGAACTGCTCAAAGATGAAAGAGACCATCCGCGCGCAAAAGAGGAATACTACAAAATTCAACTGGGCGGACTCGAAAAACTAAAAGAACCCATCAAAACCGACAAATGGAAACGCCTGACGTTTTTATATTCCACCGGCGAATACCTTTTCAACGCAAAGACCTTGAACGACCTCGTAGTGGCAGGTGAAGAACGTCAACTGCTGTGGAGGAATCTGCGCGAACGCGCCGAGAATGAGCAGCTATACAAAACCGATCTCCCCGAAGCGGATATTCCCCCCGAAGTGCTGATGGCCTTGCTGGGATTTAAAGGGCAGGGATTTGAGGTCTCTGAAGGACCTGATGTGTATGAAGGCGGATATTAATGGAAAAGGAATTAAAGGCGTTTAGAAAATTGATCGTCTGGCAAAGAGCACATGAATTAACTTTGCTGATTTATAAAGCAAGTGAAAAATTCCCAAAACATGAAATGTTCGGCCTTACCAGTCAAATTCGACGTGCTACTGTTTCGATAGAATCCAACATCGCAGAAGGATATGCGCTTGGCACTGCTCCAAATTATCTGCGGCACTTGAATATTTCCGTTGGGTCACTGGCCGAAGTTGAATGTCAAATCGAAGTTTCACATGACTTGAATTATTTAAACGACAAGGACTACAATCAACTAATCGAATTTCACGTGAAGTTGGCTACCTGCTATAACGTCTAAAAGCAGGCATTGAACGCAACTCACGGCAGAAACCCTAGACACATCAAAACATCAGGAACCTCCATCCATGAACATCCTCATCAAGAACGGCACCCTCATCACCGCCTCCGACACATTTGAAGCGGATATTCTGATCGAAGGCGAGACCATTGCCCAGATCGGCAGGGACTTGCAGCACCCCAACGCCGAAGTCATCGACGCCGCAGGCAAGCTCATCATGCCCGGCGGAATTGACCCGCATGTGCATCTCGACCTGCCTATGTTCGGCACCGTCTCATCCGATGACCATTACACCGGTCACAAGGCTGCCGCATTCGGCGGGACCACCACCGTGATGGATTTTGTCGTTCTGGAAAATGAAGGCTTCGACCATTCCGTGGACCTATGGATGAAGAAAGCGGAAAAAGCCGCCATTGATTATTCCTTCCACATGAATCTGACGAATTTCAATGACAAGATCGCCAAAGAGATTCCATCCTTGATGAAGATGGGCATTCAAACACTCAAGGTCTTCACTGCCTACAATGGCCGTTTGCGCATCGACGATGGCAGCATCTTCAAAGCCCTGCGCATCGCCAAAGAGAACGGCATGTTGATGATGGCCCATTGTGAAAACGGAGATGTCATCGAAGCGCTCATTCCTGAAGCGCTCGCCGCGGGGCATACCACCCCGGAATGGCATGCGTATACCCGCCCTGCTTGGGGCGCCGTGGAAGCGACTTTGCGCATGGCCGCCATGGCAGAGCAAGCCGACTCACCCGTTTACATCGTCCACATGAATGCGGGCGGCGAAGTGGATATGCTCAAGTACGCCCGTGAAAATGGTGTCAAGGTGATGGGCGAGACTTGTCCACAATATTTGTTCTTCACCATTGACCATCTCTACCGCCCTGATGGCGCAAAATGGATCTGTTCTCCCCCAATGCGTACCGATCGAGATAATGTCCGTTTATGGGAAGGTCTCTCAGGCGGCGTTTTGCAGACAGTCGGCACGGACCATTGCCCCTTTTATTTTGACGGAACCAGTCCCATCGTCTACGAAGGAAGCGAGATCGCCATCCCCGGAAAAGAACTGGGCAAGGACGATTTCACGAAAATCCCCAACGGTCTGCCAGGCATCCAAGATCGCATGCCCATCATGTGGACCTATGGCGTGCGCGCGGGATACATCACGCCGAATCAATTCGTGGCTTACAACTGCACGAACCCCGCGAAGATCTTCGGCCTGTATCCGCGCAAGGGAGCGCTCATTCCCGGCGCAGATGCGGATATTGTCATCTGGGACCCTGAGAAGCAGGTCAAATACGGGGTCGCACATTCGCATCAGCGCACAGACTACAATTTATACGAAGGCTGGGAACTCGCGGGCTATCCTGAAAAAGTTTTCCTGCGCGGAAAATTGATCGTGGATGGCGAAGAATGGAAAGGCAAACGCGGTGACGGTCAATTTTTGAAACGTGGCGAAGGCGAAATCCTTTAATCACCTTTGATATCCCAAAGTTTATTTTACAGGTAGGCTATGTCAACTAAAAAACCAATCATTCATTGTGACGCACTCGTTGTCCACTGTATGGACTATCGTCTGCAAAAATTCCTCCAGCCATGGATCACGGTCCGTTTTGGCTATGACAACTTCGATATCATCTCACTGGCGGGCGGTGTGCATGATTACGAAATGGTCTTGAAATATGTCCAACTCGCAGTGCTGATCCACAGCATTGAAACAGTTTGTCTTATCAATCATGAAGATTGCCGCGCCTATGGCCGCGATGGCACATACAAACGGCACAAACATGACCTGCAAGATGCGCAGACAAAGATCAAAGCTCTTTTCCCCGCTTTGCATGTGGAGACCTTCTATTTGCACCTGGATGGAACCTTCGAATCAATCTAACAATCGCATAAAGGAATCAACATCATGACCCACAAATGTCAGGCCATCGTCGTTCATTGCATGGACTACCGCCTGCAATCGTATATCAACCAATGGCTCGAAACCAAGTTTGAAAAAGGCACGTATGACCGCGCTGTGATGGCGGGCGGTGTTTACGATGTATACGATGTCATTCGTCAGGTGGATATTGCCGCGCGCCTGCATGGAATTTCAAAGGTCATTCTCATCAACCATGAAGATTGCGGCATGTACGGCCCCGGCGGCACCGAGGAACGTCACGAAGAAGATCTGGATAAAGCCGAAGACAAGATCAAGCGTCTCTTCCCCCATCTTGAAGTGGATACATTTTATTTAAATCTTGACGGCACATTCGAGCAAAATTCGTAGCCTTATTTCTTCGCAAGCGTTTCGATCGTCTTCAAAAAAGTCACTGTCATCCTTGCAGTCGCGCCCCACAACAATTCGCCATCGTAGGGATGATATGCGATCAAAGACCGGTCAGAACCACCGAAGGGGAATTCCCAATAATTATTTCGATCTGAAAGCCAGAGAAGCGGAATTGTAAACACACGCGCCACTTCGATACCCGCCACTTTAAAAGTATACGGCCATGGGATGACCCCCACGATCGGACTCACCCGAAAGCTGGTGACGGTTATCAATTGACTGAGTCTCCCGAGAACCTTGACGTCGGCAGGCCGCAAACCAACCTCCTCCTCAGCTTCGCGCAGAGCAGTTTGTTCCGGCGTGGTCTCACCTTCATCACATGCGCCGCCGGGGAAGGAAACCTGCCCCTTGTGTGACTGCACTCTTTCGGTGCGACGCGTGAACAGCAAATGCCATTCCCCATTGACTTGAGTCAGCGGCAAAAGCACCGCAGCGCATTTCAGGCGTGTTTCTGGGTTAATAGCGATCTCAGCATAGCCATCGGAATCAGTCGCCGTTTGCATGGCTGATTGAAGTTTTTCGGTAATGTATTGTTCAGATAGATTCATTTTTATAAACTAGCGCAGAGGGCTTCCACAATAAGCGCACTCAGCGGTAACTTCATCAAGCCATTCAACTTCATTGGGCCTCACCGCTGCGCCGCAGGAGGGACAATGTGTGGGCAGAACAGGCTTTTTCATTGGGGCAGGTGCTTCTTTTTCAACCAAATCAACTGCGGGGGTATTGGCACCTAACAACGCAGCGATCTCGTCCGCTTCGGCGTTCAGGCCTCGCGTCTGCAATTCGTCGATGGCACGCTCCCCCACCATCCGCATGCGATGCATGCGTCCCTGCGAAGCGAACAAGGTCAGGCCACGCCGCAGGTGGGCAATACCTGTCTTTATCTGCCCGCCCAAAATGGCAGCACGCCCAGCTTCAATGAACAGAAACGGCGCACGGTGTGGAAAACGATCCTCGGCGCGTTGACCAAGATCAGCGAAAAGGGAAGCAGCTTCCTCGTATTCCCCAGACGCCATCAATTGATTGGCCCGCTGGAGCACCGGCGGAACGTCCTGCCTGCCTCCGCGAAACATACGTTGTCCTCTACGACGAAACATATTGAACCTCCTGCATTTTTCAAATAATAAATTCGCGTTGAGCGCAATCGAAACGGCTATTCTTCCATGCCGATCTCTTCTTCGAGTTCCTTCCCGCGCGGATCGGTATTGGGTTCGATCCTTCTCCCGAAGATCAAAAATCCAGTATGGGCAACCATGCGATCGGTCGGTCGGATGCGGGCTGCGTCAGCCTTGTAATGACGCAGCATCAGTTCACAAACTTCCACAAAAGCGAATTTATTCTTCCGCAATGCAATCAACGTCTTTTCAACCTGATTAAATGTGGGAATCAAAGTGCAGAAAAAGCCGCCAGGCTTAAGCGCGGCGCGGACCTGCGGAATGTAATCGTAGGGATTTTGCACATCCAGGAAGAAGGCATCCACACCAGTTTCATCGAAGCCTTCCTGAATGTTGCGCAGTTTGAATTCCACGCGCGAAGCGAGGCCAACCCGCTCCAGATTCTTCTTCGCCAGCGTTTGCGTATCCTGTTTTTGTTCGTATGAGATCACACGTCCATCCGGGCCGACAGCCGTTGCCAGCGCGATCGTCATCGAGCCGGAGCCAGTGCCTGCCTCCATCACCCGCTGACCGGGGGCAACGCCCATTTGAATCAGAATGTAACCGATATCTTTCGGATACAGGATCTGCGTGGCGCGCGGCAGGTCATTGAGAATATCCGCAATGGATGGCTGCAACAAAAAGAATGGCGCGCCCGTATGGCTGAACACCTGCGAGCCCCACGGCATGCCGATCAGTTCATTGTGTTTGATCACGCCGCGGTGCGTGTGAAGTTCATCGCCAGCCTTGAGTGAAAAGATAAAATGCTTGTGGGTCAGGCCGACCAGTTGTACGAGGTCGCTATCATGTGCAATGGTTGAATCGATCATGCGGTTATTGTACCTTTTCTTCTCTTTCTTCATTTTCCGTCGGCAAGGCGGGAACGTGGACCAGATTGCTGTTCAATTTTTTATTCGAGGCGATCAGCACCACAAACATCCCGATGCCAAGCACGAGCATACCCGCCAGCATGGATGGAGTATATGCTGCAAGCCATTCAGGTTTGCCAATCGATTCTCCGGCTGCTGAAAGGCCTGCGCCAATCGCGCATGAATTCCAAAGCCCGTGAATGGCAACGGCGCTGATATATGCGGCGGGCAAACGTAAATAACGTTTCTCGCGAAACGCCGAGACAATCCCCCATCCGACCAACCCCGAAGCCACCATATGCAAAAGACTTGTGCCCGCGCGAACGCTGACGATCACCGACCATTCGGTTGACCCATTGCCACTCGCGTTGAGGCTTTCCACCAGCGCAAACGCCGCGCCGCTTAGCATCCCCATCGCAAATCCCTGCGCTGGCGATTCGATCTTGCGGGCAAAGAGCCAAACGCCCAATGGTTTCAGGAGTTCCTCGATCAACGGGACAATAAAACCTATATAACCAACAAGGGTTGCGATCACCAGCGTATTCGAAATATACGGAGCCAGCAGGCTTAGGATCACATCTTGATTTGTTTCCTGTTGAATAATCTTGCTGATGCTTAGAATTTCTTCAAAAAGCGCAGGCTGCCACACAGCGACCACAAGCGCACCGATAATTATGATTCCCACCAGAATGACAATTTCCAATACGATCATGATCACGGGGCCGACAGTCATTGCCAGACCTAAAATGCCAAAGACCCGCCAACGCGAACCAAACTCAAATCCTCTTGTGCCCAAGCCAAAGAAAATAAAGATCGGCGGCACGATCACAAACACAGTCAGCACTGGCAAAATCAACCACGTTAGCCAGGTGATCTCCGTATAAGCCACGCCCGCCCCGATCGCCACAGACATCCCAACCAACCCAAGCACAGCAAGGATCTGCCAATCTGCAAAGGGAAACTTGAAAGAATGGTCTGCCTGTTCACGTCCCATTGCCTTTTGCAGCACGAACCACACGCACACCAACAGAACCAGCAATTCAAAACCAAAGGCAAACGCGCCGATCATTTCACCGGCTGGGTCCGCGCCGTCAGTGAAAAGACTGAATATCGAACTGACACCCGCCGCCGCGGAGATCAGGAATACAAATGCCGCGCTCAAACCAAGTACGATCGCGATAAGAATTGACGGCCAGTGAGTCTTTTGTGTTTGCATTATTTCTCTTCTATTTCCACACGGAGGATCTCATCTCCGGGCGCAAGCGTGGTGACTTGATCCGGGTCGCGCGGTGTTAATTGCTCGGCTACATCCAAACCGCTGATCACCTGCCCGAAAATTGTGTAACCGCCATCGAGGTGTGGAACGGGTCCAAACGTAATAAAGAACTGACTTCCATTTAAGTTCGGCCCGGAGTTCGCCATGCCCACCATGCCAGGTTTGTCAAATTTCAAGTCACTGACTTCATTATTGAAAAAATATCCAGGGTTGCCCCTGCCTGTACCGCTCGGGTCGCCCGCCTGCGCAACAAAACCAGGCAGCACCCGGTGAAAGGTCACACCATCGAACCATCCCTGCCTTGCAAGGAACACAAACGAATTTACCGCCAGCGGCGCCTTATCCGCAAACAACTGCATGACAATATCACCCTTCCCGGTTTTGATCGTGGCGATGTATTGCTTCGCGGGGTTAATATCAAAAGGCGGACATTCTTTGAACTGTTTTTGCCCAAGCGCGATCAAACCAACCGTGTCACTCAGGTTACGGTAGTTAAGGATATTGGCAGATTGCGGAGTCCCATTGATGAGGACCAGCGGCACAGCGGGGATTCGCAGCTTCTTCCCCGCTTCATACATGGACCTCATGCTGGCTTCTGTTTCTGGGGCCTTCATCGCCGCCTCGAGTTTTTCGCCATCCAACCCCAAATTGACAGCTTCTCTCAATACCCAGGCATTGAATGCATCTGGATCCAGGTTTGCCCACTCTGGATAGCGAAGGTAAAGCAGATCATACATCGTCCAGAATTGGTCCTGCTCCCCTGCTGCAATCGCTGCAATGGTCGCCTTGTCAGATTTGTCCATCACATCCAGCAATGGGACGGGACGAAAAATGAAGCGGACATTTTCCTGACTGCGCAGAAATTCAGCAAAGACCAGCGCCGTGGCACTGCAGCCCGGTGATTGAAAATCGCAATATTCAACGATGGTCACAGGCGCATCGGCGGGACCGTAGGAAAAATCCGCCGCATTGACGGGAGGAAAATAAGAATCCGCACCCGGCGTCGGTGTCGGCTCGACAATGATCGCAGAGCAACTGGATTCAGAAATAGGCGTATTGGGCATGGTTGGCAATACTGCTGTCATGGTCGGTGCGGCTTCGGTTTCAGCAGCGCATGCACTCAAACCGATCATGCCTGCAATGGAGAATATCAAAATAAATACAATTCGTTTCATGGTTACCTAAATTCGGAATTGCAGATTGAAGTCTGCGCTCCGGCCTATTATTTTTTGATCGCTTCCTGCAATTGCTCGAATTTCGTCATCCATGAAATGGTGTTGACGAAATCTGCCAGCGAATCGCTTTGTTCACGCAAGGCTCGCACAGCAGGGCCAACCGGGTCTTCACCCGCCGCGCCGCCGGGTGAATCTGCATAGGCTCCGAAGAAGGCGAAATAAGCCTGGTTGATCTTGCGAAGCAAATATCCATTTTGCAGGAAGATGAGACGGCGTGCTTCCATGTAGGCCTCGGCTTCCTCGATCTTGCCCTCTGCCAGCATCGCATCCACTGTGGTGCGGGTTTCATGCATCTCCGCGCGGAAATCGAACGGGGGGCGCAAAAAATCTCCGGGTTCGGGGTGGTCAAACGGCGCAGAGATCAGGCCCAAGGTTAAGTGCGAAGCGGTTTTTAGTTCAGGGTAAAAGCGTTCGATAACGAGTCCACCGATCTCATTTCCAGCGATGGATGCGGTCGTCTCATTCATGGTACGAAGTTCGGGCGTGTTGGCGTATAAAAATCCAAGCGGGCGCAGGGTGAGGTAGTTATGAATCCATTCATGCGAAATGGTATTGAGTACCCACGGTAGATTCGTACTGCGCATGACCATCGTTGGGTAAACACCCACCCCCCCAACCGGCACCACCAGAGACGATGTATTGAGGTTCTCATCCACATGATTTTCCAGTACAACTTGTTCATCCAATGTAATATCGGTATCGATGGAAATATTTGCGATCTGCTCGATTCGATCACGAGGGGAAACAATGAGCGCATATGGCAGCGGTGTGGAGTGATACCAAACATTGGGCACGGGCTGACCCACAGCGGTAAGCCCAATCTCTGCAAGAATGACACTCACCTGCTCCTGCAAGGTTGCTTCGGCAAGTGGGGCAAGTTCTGTTTGCCTGGCATACAGACCATCAAGCTCAGCGCGTAACTCCTGCGAAGCAAGTTCCTTGTCCGTAACTGCAACATCGGCATAGATCTGCTGAAGCTGATATTCCTTTTCAAGAATGGACTGGGTAACACGCAGATATTCGGCGACGATCAATTTCCGCGCTTCGTGATCGAATGTATACGGCACGCCAATGGATGCGGCGCGGAGTTTGAGCATGGAAGCATTCCCCATCCATGCCATGTAGTTGAATTCGATCTGACGCGTGAAGGCGCGTACTTTTTCGATTTTATCTGTAAGGGATGGGTTGCTGTAACCAGTAATCGCGGCGAGAATAAACAAAAGAAGGGTTATTTCAAGCCCGCGTATGATGCGCTGAAACATGGGTTGGATTATACCCGTACGGGCACAACGTAACAAAAGCGCAGGGCAGGGCTACGCGCCCCGCCCTGCTTTTATACCCTGCCCTCACAACAGGTTATTTTTTATTTTTCAGGTACTCATCGATCGACAATGCGGCTTTTCTTCCACCGACCATGGCTGTGACGACAAGATCGGGGCCGGTAACACAGTCACCGCCTGAGAATACGCCCGGGCGCGATGTGTTGCCGCGTGCCTTGTCTTTTACGGTGATCAAACCCCAATCATGAACTTCGAGATCGGGAGTGGTTTTTCCGAGAATGGGATCAGGCCAATAACCGAGCGCCAAAATGGCGGTATCTGCGGCCACGCTAAAATTGGAGCCTTCCACCGGAACAGGCTTGCGGCGTCCCTTGGCGTCAGGTTCACCAAGTTTCATTTCGATGCATTCCACGGCGGCAAGTCGTCCATCTGACCCTGCGATGAATTTGACCGGCTGGGTAAGGAAGCGATATTTTGCGCCTTCTTCACGAGCCATCTTGCGGTCTTTCTTTCCGCCGGGCATTTCCTTTTCAGTACGGCGATAGAGACAGGTCACATCTTTGGAGCCAAGTCTCAGGGCTGTACGCAAACAATCGGAGGCTGTATCACCGCCGCCGATGACAACAACGCGCTTGCCCACTTCCAATGGCTCGCGCATATTTTCGGGAAGCTGGTCACGATCCACGTTGCCGCGGATGAGGAAATCTGTCGCTTCGTAAACACCGGGGAGATTCGTGCCCGGAGTATCTTCCATTTTCGCATCGATCTCAGAGCCGACCCCGATGAAAACGGCTTCGAAGCCTTCTTCGAAAAGACCGTCAATGGTTTTATCTTTGCCAATATAGGTATTGGGAACGAACTTCACACCGGCACGCTCAAACTCTCCCCATTTTTCCTCCCAAACTTCCTTGGAAAGTTTGAAATTGGGGATACCATACACAAGCAAACCGCCTGGCGCAGGCTTGGATTCAAAAATGGTTACTTCGTACCCTTTTTGAACGAGCATTTCGGCACACCCCAAACCAGCAGGGCCAGCGCCGATCACTGCAACCTTTTTTCCAGTGGGGATTCCGAGGGGGATGACATATCCTTGTGTGCGGCGTTCATAATCCACAGTAAACGCTTCCAATTCACCACACAACACGGGTTGATGATGTTTGTTCAAAACACAGGAACCCTGGCACAAAGCTTCGTGCGGGCAGACACGCCCGCATACTTCGGGAAGGGAACTTGTTTGATGATAAATACCGGCAGCTTCCACAAAACGTCCCTGCTCGATCAGCCACATGGCAGAAGGAATATCATTGGCTGTTGGGCAGGCCACCATGCAGGGGGCGGGGTCCGGACAATGAATACAACGCGCGGCTTCAACCATCGCGCGTTCGGGATCAAATTCAATGACTACATCTTCAAAATCGCAAGTACGTACTTCTGCCGGACGTAGATCAAGGTCAAAAAAAGGACGATTGGCGCGTTCTTTGCGGTCGATAGCCAAGAATTCGCTGGGAACAGCCTGCATAATGCCTCCAGAAACCAAAAAAAGGTTCCACTACATATAAAGTTTTACGACCTGTTATAGATGATACTAAATCTACTTGTTCAGACACAGGCTTATATGTCACCAAACCCGATGACAATCGTCACAATTTTATCATTAGACATTTCTTAATTCCTACATCCAAAAAGGCGCCTTTTCGTATTCCTAAATTAGAATAGAAACAATAAAACCTGCACAATTTCTACATATTAATTGGTTAAACTTATCAAGTTAAAAAAGTAAGAATACACGGAAGCAGATGGACTGTCTTCCTGGAGGATAAATCACAATGAAACAATTTTTTACAAAGATCTCCCGCAGAGCATGGATCATCATAGGTGTTGTTGCGGCTGTTGTGCTCGCAGTTGTATTTTTTAGCACAAGAGGAAGTGCGGAACCCCTATTCCAAACCGCGGCGGTAGAACGTGGCAACCTCGTAGCTATGGTTGGCGCCACGGGCAGTGTCCGCGCGAGGCAAAGCGCCATACTTATCTGGCAGACGACGGGCGTTGTCAAAGACATTTACAAGGAAGTTGGAACCCCGGTCAAACGCGACGAAATACTGGCCAGCCTCGATAAGAATTCCCTCAACCAAAGTGTGATCCTCGCAGAATCAGACCTTGCCAGTGCAAAAAAGGCGTTGGAAGATTTACTTTCTTCAGATACTGCCCGCGCACAAGCCCTGCGCGCAGTGGATACCGCCGAGGAAGCTTATAAGAAGGCCTATAATTACCGCCTTGAATTAAACGGTTTGATCTCGATCACCGAGACCTATCTCGTGCGAGGAGTCCCCAAAGTCCGCACATATAAAGGATATGCAGACGCCGAGACTATCGCAGATGCCGATGAAAAACTTGCCCTGGCAGAAGCCCAACTCAAAGATGCGCGCCGCAATTTGGACCGCCTGCAAAATGGCGTAGACCCCGCCGACCTGGCCGCAGCTGAAGGACGAATCGCCGCAGCGCAATCCACCTTGAATATGGCGCATATCATCGCTCCATTTGATGGAACCATTACCCAGGCTGAACCCTCCATTGGAGATCAAGTCACCGCCGGTACAGTAGCCTTTCGCATTGACGATGTCTCTCACATGCTGGTTGATTTGCAGGTCTCCGAAGTGGACATCAATAACGTCACCATCGGCCAGCCTGCCACATTGACATTTGATGCCATCCTCACGAAGGAATATCACGGCAAGGTGGTGGAAGTGGGACAGGCCGGTGATACGGTGCAGGGCGTTGTCAGCTTTACGGTTACGGTTGAATTGACCGATGCTGATGAACTCGTCAAACCCGGCATGACCGCTGCCGTCAATGTCGTCATCGAAGAACAAAAAGATGTATTGCTGATTCCCAATCGGGCAGTGAGGTTGGTGGATGGTGAACGAGTGGTGTACGTGCTTGTTGACGGCCAGCCTGTACAGGTCAAGATCAAGCTCGGCACTTCATCCGACACAATGAGTGTGCTGGTTGGAGGCGATATCAAGGAAGGCGATCAAATCATTTTGAATCCACCATCCAATAATGGCGGGCCGTTTGGAGGCTAACATGGATTTGGTGATCGAAGCCCGCAATCTTACGAAAACATATAAGATGGGCGAGTTTGACGTGCAGGCGCTGCGCGGCGTATCGTTTACGATCGAGCGCGGCGAAGTGGTCTCCATTATGGGACCTTCCGGCTCGGGCAAATCCACTATGATGAACACACTGGGCTGTTTGGATAGACCCACCTCAGGCGAATACATTCTGGACGGAGAATCGGTCGGTGAAATGAATGACGACCAGCTTGCCAGTGTGCGCAACCGCAAGGTCGGATTCGTCTTTCAAAGTTTCAACCTGCTCTCGCGCCTGACCGCTTTGGGAAATGTTGAACTGCCATTGCGTTATGCAGGGCTTACCGAAGGCCGCCGCGAACGCGCACAAGCCGCCCTCGAGGCGGTTGGATTAAAAGACCGTATGACGCATCGTCCCTACGAACTTTCAGGCGGACAGCAGCAGCGTGTGGCTGTAGCCCGTTCGCTTGTGAACAACCCCGCCATCATCATGGCCGATGAGCCAACAGGAAATCTCGATTCCAAAGTTGGCAAAGAGATCATGAATCTTTTGCTCAATCTCAACAAGGACCGCGGCACCACATTGATCATCGTCACGCATGATCCATTGATTGCCGAACAAACCCAACGTGTCATTCGCCTGCGTGACGGTGAACTTGACCCAGCTTCCGAACTGACAAGGAAGGGATGAAAACATGAACTTTACACAAGCCCTTCTCGAAGCCATTGAAAGTTTGAATGGCAACAAAATGCGCTCCGGCCTGACCGTGCTCGGCATTGTCATCGGCGTGGCGGCAGTAATCGCCATGCTTGCAGTCGGTAATGGCGCACAGGCTTCCATCACCGGTTCCATCAGCAGCATTGGTACAAATCTATTATTCGTATTCAGGGGCAGCGCAGATGGACCTCCCGGAGGACCTGGCAGCGGTGGAAGTGGAAATAATGACCGCCCTCTCACCCTCTCAGATGCTGAAGCGATCGCTGACCCACTGGCAGCCCCTTCTGTTGACCTTGTGGCCCCCGCCATTCAAGGCAATGGGACGATCACATTTTCAGGTGAAAACACCACCACGACGATCTCAGGCGTTACACCGGGGTATGCCCCTGTTCGCAACCTCGAACTTGCCGAAGGCGAATTCATTAATGAAGAACACATCCTCGGAAGAATGTCTGTCGTGGTGCTTGGCCCTGAAACCGCAATCGCCATCTTTGGTCATTCTGATGGAATCGTCGGCGAAACGATTCGTATTGAAGGTCAGCCGTTTCGCATCATCGGCGTATTGGTGGCAAAAGGCGGCGGCGCGTTCGGCAGCGAAGATAACAGCGCATATATTCCATTCACCACGGCGCAGGCACGCCTGATCAAACGCAGTTCGCTCGATGAAATTGATGTACTCTTCGTGCAGGCCACCACCGCAGAGTCGGTGCCTCAGGCCGCGGATGAGATTTCGAACATTTTACGTCAGCGCCACCGCACCCCTATTGGCGATGACGATTTCACCGTCTTCACACAACAGGACTTCCTGCAAACTTTCGAAACCATCACCGGCGTTCTCACCATCTTCCTCGGCGGTATCGCGGGTATTTCCCTGCTCGTGGGCGGCATTGGCATCATGAACATCATGCTCGTTTCCGTCACAGAACGCACTCGCGAGATTGGTCTGCGCAAGGCGTTGGGTGCGCGCAAAAAGGACATCCTCCTGCAATTCCTCACCGAATCCTCCCTGTTGAGTTTGATCGGCGGCATCATCGGCGTCATGTTTGGCTGGCTGATCGCATTCACGGTGGGACAGGTTGCCACCGCAACAGGAAACAACTTCGTACCGATTGTCGGAACGGATGCCATTTTGCTTTCAACAAGTTTCTCTGCTGTCATTGGCCTGTTCTTTGGGATCTATCCCGCCAGCCGCGCGGCAAACCTGGAACCCGTGGAAGCCCTGCGTTACGAATAGGCAAGTGAATGATCAAGTCATCCCAAATACAACGAAGGATACTCACCGCCACCCTGACCATTATGCTGCTTCAGGCATGTATGCAAGTCAGGGTGGACGCGCCTCCCGCGCTCCCCACCCCGCAGGATATCGAAACGGTGGCAATCGCGGAACAGCCTGCGGCGACCGCAACCAGCACGCCGACAACTGTCCCTGCCACAGCGACAGAGATCTCCCCGACAGCAACGACCCAGCCACGGGTCGTCATTAGCGCGGTCAAGGGCAATATCTTCATCCGCCGCGGACCGGACATGGCGTTCAATCCCATCGGCGTGCTGTACAAAGATACGAGCGCCCCGGTCATTGCCCGCGATGTACTTTCAAACTGGGTGCAGATCGTCATCCCGAATTCCGATCAAAAAGGCTGGATCTCCATTCAAACGCAATATTCAAAAGTGGACGGCGACCTGAAGACCTTGCCCGAATTCACCACCACCGAGTGGCCCACCCCGGCCTATTTGCGAAACTGTACCCATCATCAAATGTATATCCTGCCCGCCGAGGTTATCCTGCTTTCCTCGTTCGACCAGCCCGATAACATGGTCTGGCTTTATCCTGGCACCTACACCGTTTATGATTTGGAAGTGTCTGGCGAACCTGAAGTGACCACCGTGGAGGTACGCGAAGGCGTCACCGTGGAAATTTTGGATGACGGTGCGGGCGAGCACCGCAAATGCCCATAAACTGACTTTTGCAACAGCCACTTCTGAAAAGGATGGCTGTTTTTTTATCCGCAGGTTTCACAAATTTAGAAAAATTCCCTCAAAAGTCTGCAGATTGTTTATGCCATAATCCCTACGCGGGAGGGATGCCAAATCACTCCCCCATGGGATAAAATCAACCAAAGCGGAAATTAATTACAATTCCCACTCAGAATCACCCCTGACTTACAATTCAATACAATTTGTTGTAAAGTCATGCAATAAATAAATCTGGAGGTTTTTGTGTCTGAAAAATTGAATGAACTAAAGGAAATCCTCGGAGAAGTTCGTGACCTGTACCACGCGGCATCGGTGCTGGAATGGGATCAAAATGTAAGCATGCCGCCCGGCGGCAGTGAAGCCCGAGGCCAACAGCTTTCCACGCTGGGCAAGATCGCCCACGAAAAATCAACTTCCGATAAAGTCGGGAAACTACTCGATGAACTCAAAAAAGAATTCACCGATAAGGATTCGGATGAAGCCGCACTGATCCGTGTCACTGCGCGCAATTACGAAAAATCCACCCGCGTGCCCGCCTCATTTGTCGCTGAACAGGCCATCGTCACCGCCAAGGCGTTTGATGTCTGGGTCGAAGCAAAAGGCAAATCCGATTTCTCCATCTTCCAGCCGCATCTCGAACGCGTCGTGGAAATGACCCAGAAATATATTTCCTTCTTCCCGCCCGCAGACCATCCCTACGATGTTCTGCTTGATGACTACGAACCGGGCATGAAGACCGCCGATGTAAAAGAGATCTTCGATCATTTGCGCCCACAGCAGGTGAAACTGCTCAAGGCCATCCGATCTGCCAAACAGGTCAAGGATGATTTCCTCTTCAAGAAATACAATGAAAAAAAGGTCTGGGATTTCGGCGAAAAGATCATTACCAAGTTCGGTTATGAGTGGAGCCGCGGCAGACAGGACAAAGCCCCGCATCCGTTCCAAACCACTTTCAGTGTAAACGATACCCGCATCACCAATCGCTTTGAACCCAACAATCCGTTGTCTACTCTTTTCAGCGCGATGCATGAAGCAGGTCACGCAATGTACGAGCAGGGCAGCAACCCCGCCTACGAACGCACTCCCCTCGCAGGCGGCACCTCGCTCGCGGTGCACGAATCACAATCGCGCATGTGGGAAAACCTGGTTGGCCGTTCGCTTCCATTCTGGGAACATTTCTTCCCTGAAATGAAAAAGACTTTCCCATCCCAGTTGGATGGCATCAGCCTCAAGACATTCTACAAAGGCATCAACAAGGTCGAGCCTTCGCTCATCCGCGTGAATGCCGATGAAGCCACCTATAACCTGCACGTCATGCTGCGCCTCGAACTCGAGATCGGCATGATCGAAGGTAAATTTGCGATCAAAGACATGCCCGAAATTTGGAATTCGAAGATGCAGGATTATCTCGGCATCGTTCCCCCGGATGACGCGCATGGTGTTTTGCAGGATGTCCACTGGTCGAATGGCTTAATGGGATACTTCTCCACCTACGCACTCGGCAACCTCGTCTCGGCGCAGTTGTGGGAAAAGATCAACAAAGATATCAAAGACCTCGACGATCAGATCCGCATGGGCAAGTTCGACTCCCTGCTAAACTGGCTGCGTGGGAAGATTCACATCTTCGGCCAAAAATATGACCCGCAGGATCTCGTTCAAAAAGTCACCGGCTCCAAGATCGATGCAGCCGCTTACGTCCGCTATTTGACAAAGAAATACAGCGACATTTACGGTCTGTAAAAAATTTGTCCCGCAGGCAGTTTGGAAATTTAACCGAATTCCATCCCTGCCTGCGGGACAGTGATTCCTGTAGCCCATGAAAAAATACCTCATCCTTCTCGCCTCCCTACTTACGCTGTTATCTGCCTGCTCGCAATTGACAGAGTCAGCGCCCACAGCGGATTCTGCCAATTCACTTCCAACCGTTGTCGCGTTGACTGGTCAGGCCGCCTTCGCCACCGCCAGCGCGCTGGCTCCCACCACCATTCCGCCAACGGAAACACTCATCCCCACCGAAACACCCATCCCGACCACTCCACTGCCCTCCGCCACACCCACTGTCGCCGCGGGATTTGTCGATTTCGCAGAGATCCACTTCCTGTCGCCGGGGCCGATGTCCAGCCTTGTTTCCCCGATCAATTTACAAGTGATCCTCATCGCAGGCGAAAGCGAGATCGTACAAGTGGATCTGCTTGGTGAAGATGGCCGCGTGCTCGAACGGGTGCTGGAACGTGTTCAGCGCAATCTTGCAGGTAACTATCGCAGCTTTGAACTTTCATTTGAAACACGGGCCGTTTCTGAAAAAGGCTACATCCGTATCAGCTCAAAAGATGACCACGGACGCATTCAGGCACTTAACACCATGCCCGTGCTTTTGTATTCCATTGGCACCAATCAGATCAACCCGCTTGGGAACATGATCTACGAACGCATCATGTATGCAGGATTGGAAGATGGGGATGAGATTTTCGGCGGCGTCATCAACCTGAAAGGACGTTTCTGGCCCGTCAACGAACAGCCCGCCTTTCTCGAATTGATGCTTCCCGACGGCGAAGTCATCTCATCGCGGGTGCTTGATTTCAATGGCATCGATACGCAGGAATTCGAAACCACACTCCCCTACAAGGTCACTGAACCCACGCTCGCACGTCTCAGCCTTCGTCAGGATAACCCCGACATCACTATCAGCGATCCCGATCTCAAAAAATATGTCTACATCTACACCATGGAAGTGATGTTGTATCCGTAATTTCTTTATAAGATATGTCGTTTTGCCAACAAAAAAAACCGCCATCCAATGGATGACGGTTTTTGATTCGAGCAAAGCTTACTTCTTTTCTGCGCCTTCTTCGTCTTTCTTACCACGTTCCACGCTAAGGCCAGGAGCGGCGGCTTCAACGCCTGGAACCACGGCGCCTTCTTCAGCGACTTCTTCCTTGGCGAGGGTGGCGATGATCACAATCTCATCGGCATCTTCCAACACAGCCACATTCTCGGGAAGAGCAATATCGCGAACGCGGATGCTGTTGCCGATTTCCTTAATGGTGGAAATGTCAACAAGAATACGCTCGGGCAGGTCGGTGGGCAAACATTCCACTTCGAGCTGTTCCATGCGATGTACGAGCACGGCGCTGTAATCCTTCACCGCGGAGGAAACACCAGTAAAGGTAAGGTGCACCTTCGTGGTGATCTTTTCGGTCAAGTCCACAGCGAGGAAATCGATGTGCGTAAGATTACCTTTGATATAGTTGCGCTGCTTTTCGCGCACGAGGGCGGCATATTCCGTGCCGTCCACATCGATCGTCACGAGAGTGGACGATGTCAATTTGGCAAAAACAAGTCCGGTGCTGTGCGCTTCAAGCGAAATAGCGATCGGCTCAACGTGACGACCATAGATCACCGCGGGCAGCTGACCATCGCGGCGCAATGCCTTCACCTGCTTGCCTGTTACTTCACGCTTGGAAGCCTTCAATACTACTTTTTCCATCTTTACTCCTTGGGCGCCTCTCACCGCGATCACGCGGTTACCTTCACCCTATAAAATGAATTTCTGCAAAGCGGCTTATTCCGCTGAACATTTGATTTACTTTCGGCCGAACAACATGCGGCCCAACAATAACATGATCCCTGCAAATAATCCGCCAACCAGGCCTGCGATCAACGCGCCGCGCGTATCGATCACCGTGGTCACATTGCCTTCCACCCTGCGGGAAAGCAGAATGATCGACTCGATCTTCTCGCCGCGGACTTCACGGCCTGCCACAACGCCTGCGTAGGCATTGCCGAATTCGACGTTTCCTGCCACGACCACGCCTGCCACGCCATTAACAGAAATTGTCTCAGCCCGGACAGCCCCCACGAGATTATCCTGCATGGTCGCTTCCGCTGCCTGAACCAACCCAACAATGGAATCGCGAACTGCTGCATTGGAAGCTTTCACATCCACAGCGGCGCTCATCCCCAATTCCACATCCTCCGCCTCAATACTTTGTGCAGAGCTTTGATGCATCCGCACCAATTCAGCCTTGACCAACTCCACGTCTACATGTGAAAGGTTGCTTACCTGAGACTGGTCATTTTCGGGGCTGGCAGAAGGTTCGTTCATGGCACGCTCTTTTGTTTATGGCGGAAAAACGCGCCTCCGCGGAGGCGCAGGAACAACGGCTTGGATTTTATACGCGGGGGAAGGATTCGTCAAGGATATGCGCAAAAAGGGCTATTCTTCGATTTTCAGGCTGACTAAGGCAGGAAATCTAAATTACCTGAGTTTGCTAACATCTCAATAGATTATCACGATTTCCTGCCAGCACCCTCACCCTGCCCTCTCCCAACGAGAGAGGAGGAAACCCGTTCCGATTAAAAATTAGGCTAAATGGGATTAAGGGATGCTTTGGAAGACAATGTGCAACCTGAAATTAAATTAACCCAAGTTGCTATCTTTTTGATTTTTAGTTAAAAGCCAAACTTTCAGCCGCGAATTCCACGAATTTTCGCTAATTGATTTCCGAAAATTCGCGTGAATTGGCGTAATTCGCGGCAAAAATCCTGGCTCCTGCTTTTCAAGCACCCGAGTGGCAACTTGAGTTAAATTAGGTTGTATATGATCCAACCAGATATTGCAATCACAACTACAAGAAAAATCCGTTTTATGATTTGGAATTCTGTTAATCCAAAAAACTTGTCTTTGTAACGAATATTTTCATTTTTGGCGTCTGTTAATTTCAACAGAAAATCCTTGATGTGATCTGCCTCCACCTTGAAACTAACCATTACAAGTAAATACCCAAAGATAAACATTCCAAGCAATGGTAGATTTTTCCATAGCGACGACATCTGCCAAAGCCCAGTTTTGATCATCTCCAAAATCAGATTCGCCACCTCATTGAAAAACAGATAACTGATGGCCCCTAGCCAAAAAGTCCAGAATATAAGGGACAAAGAACTTAACCGCATCGAAATCAGGATGAAACTTCCTGAAACATCCTGTCGAATGGTGCCAGAAACTTCGGGAGTGAAGTTACGTGTTAATGTAGCAACCCGCACCATCCAAAAGGAATTTCTATTCACCACACCATAATATGATTTCTTAATAGCGAAAAGCGGTTTCCACCACGTTTTTTTCGTCTCTATAGCAGCGCGAAATCTATAAAAAATCTCATCGGAGTTTAGGGTAGTATATATCTCAAAATTTTCAAAGGGAAAATAATCCATTTCAAAAATCCCATCTAAACCAAATATACGCCTTAAGCAGGTTTTTACTCGCTTATTTGGCAGGGTGATATTTTCTACCGCGCCAGGTGACTCCCTGCCCCGAGATGACCTTCCATGCAGAAGCAATCATCATGGCGGCAAACACGCCTGCACCCAGCGGAACTGTCCATGCATACCAGGCAGAGATGTGCATTTTACGGGCTACTTGAGCGCGCGCCAAAAGCAGAACTCCCCACACAATCAATGCCTCGCTGACGATCCCAACCGCCAGCCATCCCCCACCCTGTAAATACCAAGCCACGCCCAACATCGGCCAGACAGGCAGGAACAAGGCCACAAGCAGGGCAAGGGTGGCACCAAAGGCACCCAACAACAACATGGCAGGATGGTCATGCAAGCCGAGATAAATATTCTTCGTCCAGCCTTCCCACATGGTTTCGAGAGAAGTGTACATGCGTGTGCGAATCACCTGCAACCCATCAGCCACGATCAAACGATACCCATTCCATTTGACCTGCTCAGAGATGGCCTTATCTTCCACGATCTGGTCTTTCACTTTTTCATGTCCGCCGATGGCATCGTAGACTGTGCGTCGGATCAAGATGAATTGTCCATTGGCGATGGCATCGCGGCGCTTCGGGTCGTTGACTTTTCGCGGGGAGAACCCCACTGAGAGAGCGGTCATCACCAGCGGCATGACCACCTTTTCCCAGAATGAGCCAAGTACCTGCTGAGTCAGGGTCGTGAACAAGTCCGCTTTGGTCTCGAGGGCTTTGGCATAACAGGAGGAAATGGCATCAGAGTTGAGGAAAGTATCGGAATCCACAAAGCACAGCCACTCGCCGCGGGCCACTGCCGAGGCCTGGAACAATGCATGCGGTTTGCCAGCCCAGCCTTCGGGCAGGTCTGATCCGCTGATTGGGAGGAGACGAGAGTCGCGGGATGCGATCTCTTTCAATTGAGTCAGAGTCGAATCAGTGGAGCGGTCATCCAAAACAATGACTTCGATGTTCGGATAATCCTGCGCAAGCGCGGATTCAACACAGTTACGGATATTTCTTTCTTCATTGCGGGCGGGGATGCAAAGCGAGATCAGCGGCGCATCAGCAGCAGGAGGTTTGGCAGGCGTAACAACAATATCAAGATGATATTGATTATGAATCCAATACAGAATGATGAGTGCGGCAACAAAGAGGATGGTGGATATGATGAAATAAGGCATGAGGTTTTGGATAAAAGTGATGGGTGAAAAGCGAAAGGTAAAAAACGTTTTTACAACTTCTCACTTTTTACTTCTCAATTTAGATCACTTTCACCGTTGAACCCCGCTCCGTCTTTTCCACTTCAATACGATTTGGAAAGGCGTCTTTGAGTTCGTCGAGATGAGTGATGACGAGGATCTTGGCAAAGTCATGTTTGATGAGGTTGATGGCTTCGATCAAACGCTGGCGGCCCTGCGCATCCTGTGAACCAAAGCCTTCATCGATGACCAGGGTTTGCAGGCGTGCGCCCTTACGCTGCGAAAGGATCTCGGAAAGCGCGAGGCGGATGGCAAAGTTCACACGGAAGGCCTCGCCGCCCGAATACATTTCATAATCGCGCAGCCCTGCAGAATCACTGATCTGAATGTCAAGCGTTTCTTTCAGGTCGTCGCGTTTTTTATCTTTATATTCAGCCTGCGTAACAAAACGGATCGACATGTGGCCATCGCTCAAGCGATCGAGCAGGTCATTTGCCTTTTGCTCGATCTGCGGCAGCGCCTGCTCGATCAACAAGGCAGGCACGCCATCCTTGCCGAATGCGCGTTCCAAATTTTTGTAGCGGACAATTTGCTGGTTGAGTTCTTCGCGCTGGGTGGAGTAATCGGCCTTGCGCGCGCGGAGCGTGACAAGCACTTCCACTTTTTGCCGCGCCGCGCCAACTTGATCGCGGGTTCGGTTTTCATCTTCACGTAAAGCGAATAATTCGCGCTCGGCTTCATCCAGATTCGGATTAAGCGATTCAGACTCAGCCAAAGTCTGCGCGGCAATACGATGTGTCTCTTCGCTTTCCCTCACTTCTTCTTTCTTCTTACTTCTTTCCTCTACCAGTTCGCTGATCTCTTTTCCAATCCGTTTGCTCAGCTCGCGGGCAGAATCAAGTTTGCGATACTCTTCCTCGATCTCGCGCAGATCAAATTCCTCTTTGCGTTTTTCCTCGTGCGCGGAAATATCGTAGCCAAGTTTGGCAAGTTCCTTATCCAATTTCGCCAGTCCTTTGCGCGCATCGGCAGCGAAGGATTCTTTTTCAAGAAGCTTGTTGACTTCCGCCAGTCGTTTTTTGCCAGACTTATCCCATTCCTTTGCCGCAGTCTGGAGAGTTTCGATGCGTTCGGTCAACTGGGAAATGGTGTTGGAATATTTCAATCGGTCATTTTCAGTATTTGCCAATTGGGTAATTTGTAATTCACAATTGGCAATTTGCTTTTCAGTGGTTTCGATCTCCGTTTTATTCGAGCGGAATCGGTCCCCCATTTCCTTCCCTATCGCCTTCAATTCCTTCAGGGTCGATTTTCGATGGGCTTCGCTCAACTCCTGCCCGCATAGCGGACAAGTTGCGCCGTCGGCTTCTTCGAGCGAGTCGAGGCGTTTTTTGGTTTCATCCATATCACTGCGCAGCGATTCATTCTCTGTTTTCAACGCCGCGAGTCTTTCGCGGGACTCGTTTCGCTGGTTCTCCAATTCACCGCGTTCTTCGATCTTTGCTTCCACTTCCTGCAAAGCAGATTGTGCAGATTCGATCTGCTGTTCCAATTCAGCGATCACAGAAACCTGTTCAGCGATCACGGAAAACTGGTCGTTCAAACTCTCCTGCTCCTGCTCCAGCTTCGCCTTTTCCACTTCGATCTCGCGCACCAAAGGCTGACGTTTTTCCTCATGTTCGCGGAATTCCGCAGCGATTTGGTCGAGCGATTCCAAGTCCTTGCGCGCTTTTTGCCACGCCTTGTACGTAGCTTCAATTTCTTTTGCGCGATCCACCAAATCAGCATACGCGGCACGCTCAGATTCCTTTTCAACAAGTCGGTTTTCCAACCCTGCCAGTGAAAAACGTGCACGCTCCAGCGCAGCGGACAAGGTCTCGGCCAGCTTACGCTGTTCGTTGATCAAAGCCGAATTCTTTCTGATCTTCTCAAGCTCCGCCTCTTGCACAGCACGCGAAGTTGACAACTGCTTCAGTGCGCTTTCAAGCTCCGCAAGCCGTAACTTGCGCAAATCTTCCTCAGCCAATTCCGAATCGATCTCTGCCACACGGCCGTCGATTTCATCCACTTCACGTTCGATGAGTTTTCTTTTCTCTGCGGCACGGTCTTTGTACTCATCCCAAATTTCCAAGCCGAGGATGGAACTCAAAACCGCTTTTCGGTCACCCGCCTTCTTTTGGGTGAATTCATCAGCCTTGCCCTGCAAAAAGAAGGAGGCATTGATAAAGGTATCGTAATCAAGCCGCAAAGTCTGTTCGATGCGCGCCTGCGTATCACGGGTCGTCTTTTCGGTAAGTGGCTTCCACTTTCCACTTTCCACCCCTGCCTTCTGTTCGCCCTCGTCTAAAACCTGAAACTCCAACAAGGTGCTTTTATTGCGCGGCAGAGTCCTTTGCACGCGGAACACATTGCCTTCGTATTTGAAAGTCAACGCAACTTCAGCGGCTTTCACATCGGTATTCAGGTTGATAATGTCGGTGCTTTTTCCGCGTGCCTCGCCGAACAACACCCAGGTGAACGCATCCAGCAGGGACGATTTGCCCGCGCCGTTATGCCCCGAGATGCAAGCCAGATCGAAGGAATCAAAATCCAATTCAACGGGATCGCGATACGAGAGAAAACCTGAAATTCGAAGACGTAGAGGAATCATAGGATGATGTTGGATTATAATCGACACGATATGTTTGAAACCGACGCACCCCGCACTCGCAACCGAATGAGAGCCCTTGCGGTCATCCTCGCCACCATTCCCTGCTATTGCATCGGGTTTATCTTTCTTTCACTTGCGCCAGATGCAAAACCGACCGCAACACCCACTGCCACCGTCCTCACGGTAACTGGCACGCCTTCCACACCCACCCAAAGCCTCACCCCATCCATCATTACGAACACCGTCACCCAGATTGTCATCGTCACCAATACACTGACGGCAACTCCCACTTTAACACTCACCCCATTCCAGCCGAACACGGTTACTTTAACGTTCACACTCACCCCCAGTATCACACCGACCTACACATTGACCAATACACTCACCCCCAGTATCACGCCCAGTGTCACCCTCACCCCTACTTCAACAAACACGTTGACCATTACACCTTCCCCCACCATCACATTGACCCCGTCTCTCACGCCGACGATCACGTTGACGCCCACCCCAACCAACACACCTCCCCATCTCCCACCGCATTTGGGGGATAACGCAATTCAAGCATCATAAAATTCTTTGAAAGCCATTAGGGTTCACCAATGAGCGATATTCTCCCATTTCTAAAATCAATCATCTCTGTTGCAGGCCTTTCGGGACATGAAGCCCCCGTAGCGGACCTCATCGAAAAGCAGTGGACTCCGCTGGTGGATGAGATCAGCCGAAGCAAACTCGGTTCTTTACATGGACTGAAAAAGGGTACGCCTTCGAAAGGCATTTCCAAACCCGAAAAAGCCCCCCGCCCTTCCGTACTCATCGCCACCCACATGGATGCCATCGGCCTGATGGTCACCCGCATTGTGGACGGATTTTTATACATCACCAATATCGGCGGCATTGATCATCGTGTTCTGCCAGGCACGCCCGTCACCGTCCATGCCACAGGGAGCGGAGAGGATTTGTACGGGGTCATCGTCATGCCGCCTGGCAGTTTACTGCCTGAGGGCAAGGGCGAAGGCGCTGTCAACTTGAAATATCTCATGGTGGATACAGGCCTCCTGCCTGCCGACGTCTCGAAGCGAGTCCGCGTTGGGGATAGAGTCTCCTTTAATACGGAACCAGTTGAAATGTCAGGTGGACTCGTGAGCGGACACAATCTCGATAACCGCGCCTCCGTCGCCGCGCTCACCGTCTGCCTTGAAGAATTACAATCCAAATCGCATATGTGGGATGTGTGGGCGCTGGCCTCCGTGCAAGAGGAAGTGACCTACGCAGGCGCTTACACATCTGTATTTCAATTGCGCCCCACCATCGCAGTCGCATTGGACATGACCTTCGGAACAGGCGCGGGCGCGAGCGGATATCAAACCTTCCCGCTCGGCAAGGGACTGACGCTTGGCATCGGCCCGAGTGTCCATCCGTTTTTGCATAAGCGCATGAAAGAAGTTGCTGAAAGAGTCGAAATCCCCGTCAAGGATGAAGCCATGCCAGAAATGTCATCCACCGATGCCGATGCCATGCAATTGACAGCGGAAGGCATCCCCACAGTGGTGGTCAGCATTCCGCAACGGTACATGCACACCCCTGTGGAGGTCGTTGCGCTGAAAGATATTCAACGCGCTGGCCGTTTGCTCGCCGAATTTATCGCTTCGCTCGAAGAAGATTTTCTTACCAGAATCGTGTGGGATTAATCAATATGCTTTCAATTGGCACACCTCAAATCAACCTGCTCGAAAAATTATGCAATGCCATGTCCGTTTCAGGAGACGAGGGCGAAGTGCGCCGTATTGTCCTCGAAGAAGTGAAACCCTTCGCCGATGAAGTCAAAGTGGATGCGCTCGGCAGTGTGCTTGTGCGCAAGAATGCGGCGGCTTCTGCTGGCAAAAAACCTTTGCGCGTATTACTCGATGCACACATGGACGAAGTGGGTTTCATGATCGTCAACGATGAAGGCGATGGCTTTTATCAATTCGAAGCAGTCGGCGGCATTGACCCGCGTCACCTCGTCGGCAAACAGGTCATCGTCGGCAAGGATCACAGCAAGGGCGTGATCGGCGCAAAACCCATTCACCTCGCCTCCAGCGGTGAAATGGACCATACCATCAGCATCGATTCAATGAAGATCGATCTCGGCCTCGAAGGCAAGGCCAAAGTGGGCGACCGTGCCACCTTTGCCACGAAGTTCAAAAAGGTCGGGCCTTCCATCATGTCCAAATCCATCGATGACCGCATCGGTGTGGCGATTTTGATCGAGTTGTTGAAAAACGCACCGAAGAACATCGAGCTTTGCCTCGCATTCAGCGTGCAGGAAGAGATCGGTCTGCGCGGTGCAAAAGTGGCGGCTCATTATTTCGACCCTGACCTCGCCATCGCCGTCGATTCCACGCCTGCGCGCGACCTGCCCGATTACGATGGAAATGAAAACACAAAATACAACACACAGCTTGGGCTTGGCCCCGCCATTTACGTGGCGAATTCATCCACGATCGATGACCCGCGTCTTGTAAAGTTTCTCGAAGACACGGCCGCCAAAAATAAGATTCCCTATCAATTGCGCCAGCCTGGCGGCGGCGGCACGAATGCAGGCGCGATCCAGCTATCGCGCGCGGGCGTGCCTGTGGTTTCGGTTTCGGTGCCGCATCGTTACACCCATTCCCCCATCAGCGTTTCGCGCGTGGACGATTGGAAGAACACGTTAAATCTATTGCACACGGCATTGAAGGCCATGTCACCTGATTTACTTAAAAGGTAGAAGATGAACGGATTGATCGCTTTATTGGGTTCTGGTGAATATCTTTCGGTCATGGATGATGTCGATCGTCATCTGCTGGCAAATTGCGGAGTGACCGACCGCAAGCCGCGTGTGGTCTGTCTGCCGACTGCAGCAGGAAAGGAAGGCGATGCAAGTGTGAATCGCTGGTCGAAAATGGGCGTGGAGCATTTCACCCGCCTCGGAGCTGACGTTCAAGCTGTTCCTGTCATCGACGCAGAGTCAGCCAATGATCTGAATCATGCGTCGGCTGTGGAAGATGCGGATATCGTCTATTTTTCAGGCGGCGATCCCTCGTATCTGCATCGCACCATGAAAGACAGCCTTGTCTGGCAGGCCGCTCAAAAAGCATGGGCGCGTGGAGCCGTGTACGCGGGCTGTTCGGCAGGCGCGATGATTCTCGGGCGCGAGATCCCCGATTTCCGCGCGATGGGGCTGCGTTCCATTCCAGCCTTTGGTTTGATCGCCGCCGCGTTCGTGATGCCGCACTTTGACGCCATTCCATTATTTGGAAAGCCGCTCGTCTCCGCCCTGCGCGGACGTTTAAAGGCGGGCGAAATAATGATAGGCATCGACGAAGACACCGCCATCGTCGGAAAACAGAATGAAGAATGGATCGTGCTTGGACATGCAAAAGCGCATGTGTTTACAAAGAATGAAAGCCGCAGTTACAGCGCAGGCGAAAAATTTTCCCTAGGAAATTAACCGATGAAACAATTGCTCAAAACACTCACTGAATCCTTTGGTCCGTCAGGCTATGAAGATGCCATCCGCAAGATCGTGGTGACAGAGGTGAAACCGCTCGCCGATGAAGTGCGCGTGGATGCACTCGGCAATGTGATCGCGCGCAAAAAGCCCGCCAGCGGGGCGAAGAATCCCAAAAAGATCATGTTCGCCGCGCACATGGATGAGATCGGTGTCATCGTCAGCCATATCGATAAAAACGGTTTTGTGCGTTTCACCAACATCGGCGGGACATTTGGCCGATATACGCTCGGGGCGCGCGTCCGCTTTTTGAATGGGGCCTCAGGCGTCGTTGGGTATGACCGTTTGGAGCAGATGGATCACTGGCTGCCCATCGACAAAATGTACATCGATGTGGGCGCAACCAGCAAAAAGGATTGTCCCGTCAAAGTGGGCGATGTGGCCGCATTCGAACGTCCCTTTGTTGAAATGGGTAATCGCATCGTTGCCAAATCGCTGGATGACCGCACGGGTGTGGTGGCATTGATCGAAGCCATGCGCGCGGTCAAATCCACGCCCAATGACTTGTATTTCGTGTTCACCACGCAGGAAGAGGTCGGCACACGCGGAGCAGGTACAGCCGCCTATGGTGTTGACCCCGACATCGGCATCGCGGTGGATGTGACCCCCACTGGCGATACGCCCAGCTCGCTCAAGATGGTGATGGAACTTGGCAAGGGTCCGTGCGTAAAATTCCGCGATGTAGGCATGTTATCTGATCCGCGTGTGGTGGATTGGATGCTCCAAACCGCAGAGAAGGCGAAGATTCCCCATCAACGCGAGGTTCTTTTGGTGGGCAGCACCGATGCGCGTGAGATCCAGGTTTCGCGGGCGGGCGTCATGGCGGGAGCGGTATCCATCCCGGTGCGCTACGTCCATTCTTCTTCCGAGATGGTGGATTACGACGATATGAAGAATACCGTTAAATTGCTTGCCGCACTGGCTTCAAAGCCTGTGACTTTCTAATCATGACAGACCCTAAAGGTTTCAGAAACCTTTAGGGTCTTTTCGTTAATATGCGAGGCAAAAATGGGTGACTATAACCGCTCAACCACCGAAATCAATTTTGCAAACATTTCCCCCGATATCTTGCAGGCCATTCACAAATACATCGAACTTCACAACCTCGGTGACATCCTCAACGGGGTGACGCACTGTATCGTTTCAACATCTGAAAAAATCAAAAAGGGATTGTTCAGCGGGCCAGGGCCAAAATTGCTGGTGGAGACCGCCATCCTGACGAACCGTTGGCTGATCCTCGCCGATCGGGTGGATCAGAACGCAGTATTTATCAAATCGATGCAGCTTCAGGATATCGTGATCGAAGATTACGAGAAGAGTCTCTTCTATTCAAAAATCCCCGATACAGGCCTGAACATCACAGGCCGATTCACAGATGCCAGCGAACAGGGCATGATCTTCCTGCCGCTCGGCAAGGACATTGCTGGTGACACATTTAAAGAAGCACTCATCCACGCTGCGCAGGAAGCGAAAAAGTAGTTCGAGGGGAGTTGACGATGGCAAAAAATAAGAATTTCGACCCATCCGATGCGGAAGATTATCTAAGCCAGATGAAATGGAAGAGCGATCATGCATATCGCCGCACCCCGTGGTATCTCATTCCAAAATGGAAATACAAACCTGTATCTCCGTATAAAAAAGAACGTCCAGATTCTGCCTTTTTACAGGTCGTTGTTGTCACCCTATTCGTGATTCCAGTGGGGCTTATCCTCTATTTGCTATTTAGCGGCTATTTCTGGAAAGCATTTGGCATCTTTGCTTTTACATCCTTCGTTGGGTCGATCTTGTTTCTCGCCATCCGCGACGCGCAGAAAAAATTAAAAGATAAAAACGATGATTGACCCTTAAAAGAGAATTGCCGCGAATTTCGCAAAAATCAGCGTAATCCGCGGCAAAAGCGGACTGAAGTCCACATTTCTCATCAACAGTCTATATCCACGCCCACAGACCCCAAAAGGCGATCATCACCACGCCGATGCCGAACCTTGCAGCCAGTGACCAGCCCCAGCCTGTCATCCAGGCTTTGGTGTTATCAAAGGCGGGCTGTTTTTCCTTGAGACGATACCATTCCGCCAGATACAACCCAAGCGGAGAGGCGATAATTCCCGCAATCGGAGTGAGGAACAAGCTGACCACGATCCCCGCCGCGAACGCCCAAATGATCGAACTCCAAGGCACATTCTTATCGCGCACATGCTTGGCGATAATGATGTTATCCAAAACATTGCCGCCGATCATCAACAGGGTGATGACGATAAAAAGCAGCCAACCCACCCACGTCATGTTTCCCACGGTTGCCCGTGCAAGAGCGTAGACGAGTGTGGCGATCCACATCACGGTCAGCCCGGGGAAAACGGGAATTAACAATCCAAACAAACCGAAAAGCAAAATGACGAATGTGGTCACTTCCAGAAATACTTCAACAAACAGTTTTACGGCTTCAGGGTCCATTAAGTCTCCTTCCACATGACTCCCATCTCCCGCGAAATATGGGAGATGGGTTTGAGGGCGGGGGCTACGGCTTGATCACATCAATGCCGCCCATCCACGGGCGCAGAACTTCGGGCACCACCACAGAACCATCAGCCTGCTGATAGTTTTCCAACACGGCGATCAACGTGCGCGGCAGGCCCAGGCCCGACCCGTTCAATGTATGTACGAACTTCGCCCTGCCTCCGTCGCTGGGACGGTACTTGATACTGGCGCGGCGTGCCTGAAAATCGGTCACATTGGAGATCGACGAAACTTCAAGCCACTCATCGCAGCCGGGTGCCCACAATTCAAGGTCATAGGTCATCGTCGAGCCGAATCCAAGGTCGCCGGTGCATAGACGCTTCACACGATACGGAACCCCCAACAAAGCGCAGGTCTCTTCCGCATCCTTCAGCATCTTTGCATGCTGGGCTTCCGACTCTTCGGGTTTGCAATAGGTGTACATCTCGACCTTGTCAAATTGATGTCCACGCTTGATGCCGCGCACATCGCGGCCTGCGCTCATCTTCTCACGACGGAAGCATGGAGTGTATGCCGTATAAAGTTTCGGCAATGCGGCTTCATCCAAGATCTCGTCCATGTGCAAACCAGTCAGCGGAACTTCGGCGGTCGGCACGAAGTAGTAATCCTCTTCGTGATCCTTGTACAAGTTGTCTGCAAATTTCGGCAATTGACCCGCACCGAACACAACCGCGGTCTTCACCATGAAAGGCAGGTACTCTTCCTGATACCCCTGGCGGGTGTGCAGATCAAGCATCCATGCGATCAGTGCGCGCTGTAATCTTGCGCCTGCTTTTTGCAGCACATAAAAACGGGAGCCGGTCAACTTCGTCCCGCGCTCAAAATCGAGGATTCCAAGAGCAGGCCCAAGGTCCCAGTGAGGAAGCGGTGTGAAATCGAATTTGCGCGGCTCGCCCACCGTCCTCAATATCACATTCTCGCTGTCATCCTTACCGTAGGGCGTGCGAGCATCGGGAATATTTGGAAGTGCGGATGTGAGGTCGTTCAATTGAGTTTCGACTTCAGCGACCTGCCGATCCAACTCTGCGATCTGATCACCGACCACACGCATCGCTTCGATCTTCGACTGTCGGGCTGCTGCATCTTTCATTTGCCCGATCTCCTTTGAGACAGCGTTCCGCTCCGCCTTGAGCGTTTCCACCTGACCGAGCAGGGCGCGTCGTTTTTCATCCAGTTGCAGAATGCCATCCACCGGGGAGGCATCCATCTGGCGATCCTTCAACGCCTTGCGGACGACATCGGGTGTTTCGCGAATAAGATTGATATCCAACATGTTGCACCTCCATGTGCATTTAACAGAATACGCCCCGGTCCATTGCAGGACGAGGGGGCGTCTCGTGGTGCCACCTGCTTTACCTGCCCCCTCCGTCCCGTTTCGCGGAAAACCTCCCCCATTTTCTACGAAAATGGAGGAGGCCAAGTGGGGTCAGGCCTCTTGGCTTGCGCAATAACGGGCGCACCCGACTCTCTTACGACGATGAACGTCCCTGCAAGAGCAACATAACGAAGGGGATTTCACTGCTTTGCCTGCCATCTCGCACCAGCCGATGGCTCTCTGAAAGGGAAGGCAGATACTTGTCTTCGCGTGAGTCTACTTGGGCTGAATTATACGCACGGGTAATGAGATGTCAAGCGGTCTTGTTGATCAGCGCATTAATTTCATGCAAAACCGTTCTATAAAAGAAAGCAAGCCAGAAGACGATGCCAAAGTATTTCAGCATGTCTCCAGTGGTCATAAACTGATCGAAGAAGGGAATGATCACCGCAATGCGGCGGGAAATCACCAGTAAAAAGAATGCCGCGCCGAACAAAAGATAATCATATTTCAGGATTTGGGTCGTGAAAAACATCAGATAAATAAGAAACGTGAAAAAATAAAGCAGGTAAAAGAACGACTCCGGCGCATGGAACATTCTGGGGAATATTTTGTCATGCAGCCGATACAAATCGTCAATTCCTAAAAACAGACTCAGAAGGCCCGAGCCTATGATAAACCTCAACGTATCCTTCGGCGCATTTTGTTTTTTCAATATCACAGCCCCAAATAAACAAATAACAGCGGTCGTGATCCATAAAATTACACTCCAATTGGAGAGCATCCCAATATACGGGGGGAAATTCATCACTTCGGCGGGATCTTTTGCCAGTTTCCAAATGGGATTATCGGTCAGTTCTGCAATCAGCACAGTAAACCCCGCACCGCACAGAGAAACAAGAATGCCAATGACTGTTGTCGGCCAAATCTCCAGCAACTGCTTTTTGATGTTTAAAATTGAGAAACGCGAAAAAATCTGTGACACGATCTACCTTTCCATTCCTTTGGTGGTTTGCATATCCAACCCATTTCTTTACGAGTCAGTTGTTGCAAATTTATCATAAATTACGTTCAAAGTGATGGTATTTTCAAAACAGCCAGACCCTCCAAAAGGAGGGTGCCGGAAAGCGGAAAATCCATATAATTCGAGCATTCAATTCATTGAGTGGAGGCTGCCCATGTTTACTGAAATTCAAAATTACAAGAAACTTTCGCCTGCCGATGTCCGCATCGTTGCGCAAAGAAAAGAAGAAGGTTACGAGAAACAACTGCTTGTTTTTCAAACACCCTTCGGGTATCGACGCATGGCAGAGTTGTTCCTGCCTGAGGGTGAAGGTCCGTTTCCTGCTATTCTATTTGTCCACTGGTATGAGCCTGAGGCGCACGACTCCAATCGCAGCCAGTTCGTCAGTGAGGCAGTGGAATTCGCCCGCAATGGAGCGATCTGTTTAACAGTTGAAACCTTATGGTCTGATCCTGATTTTTTTATGAAACGCACACAGGCTGATGATGCGCAAAACTCCATTGAAGAAGTGACAAACCTGCGCCGTTTTATCGATTTCCTATCTCAACAACCTAATATCGACCCAAAGCGTTTTGCTTATGTCGGTCACGATTTCGGCGGGATGTACGGCGTACTCGCAGGCAGTGCGGACCGACGTCCGACCCATTACGTCATCATGGCCGCCACGCCTCGTTTCTCTGACTGGTACCTGTATCTGCCCAAATTGGAAGAGTCAGCGCGGGAGGAGTTTATCAGCCAAATGTCAGAGATCGACCCGATCATGCATGTCGCAAATTTATCACCTGCGCCGATTCTCTTCCAATTTGGCAATGACGATTTCCACGTTCCGCTTGAGCGCGCCAATGATTTTTTTGAAGCCGCGCAGGAACCAAAGGAAATGAAAATCTACGAGTCAGGGCATGGATTAAATGAGGATTCCACCCGAGATCGCAAAGAGTGGCTGAAACAACAATTAGGGTTGTAAGTTTCGACAGGCAAATGATGATTTGTCAGCAAGGCCTCTGAGTTTTCATCTCAGAGGCCTTATTGATTCTCTATTTATCCCGAAATCGCGATCTGCACCTTAACCTGCCCAGTGGCGGTGCCAATAATGATCGAAGCTGTTTTCGAATCTGATGTGAAGTGTATGATGTTCGCCACCTCCCCATTGATGGAAGCATTTGGGTCAAAGGTCCAGCCAAGTTTTTCCATCTCGGTCATGTAAAACTGTGAAGCATCATCCTTGGTGTGCTGGGTGGTATACATTACAGAACTGGAAGAAGCCAGCATGTCTGTCGCATCGGGCAAAATGGGAATATCTGCAGGGAGATCTTCCACCCCAAACGAGAATCCACTCGATTCCGTCGGCTGCGGGTCGCTCACATCGCCCATGTTCTGTGTGGCGGCTGGCGCTGCGGTCGGCTGCGGATAGAACACCGTCGGCACAACTGTAGGGACAATCCGGGGAGTGGACATCGCATTGCAAGCCAGCGCAAAAACCGAAAACACAAGCATAAATACAAACATCAAACGTGATGATCTATGATTCATTCCAAATCTCCGTTATAAAATTTTTCTCCATTGTAGCGGCTGGAGAGGAAAAGTCAACAAAAATAGGAAGGATATACCAAACCGTACCCCGCAAAGCGGGTAGAATAGCCGTCCAAACTTCTTGAAGGGAACGTCGGTAAAAAAACAATGCGTATGAATAAGGATTTTGTCGCCGGAGCGCGAGGGTCATTGCCCATTTTGATCGGGGTGATCCCCTTTGCCATGATCACCGGCGTGGCGGCGGTCAGTGTGGGGCTGACCTTTTTCGAAACCGTGGGAATGTCTGTGCTGGTCTTTGCGGGAGCCTCTCAAATGGTAGTCTTCCAATTGATGACAGCAGGCAGCCCGTGGATCATCATGGTACTGACCGCCTGGGTGATCAATGTGCGCTTTACGATGTACAGCGCCACGCTTGCGCCTTATCTGCAAAAACTATCCACGTGGCAAAAAGCATTGCTGGCCTACATGCTTTCCGATCAGGCATTTGGCGTGAGCATGAGTCATTTTGTCACTGCAAAAGAAGAAGTCAATCACCGCTGGTATTATTTTGGTTCTGCATTAGTCATTTGGGTGGCATGGCAGATCAGCGCGATCATCGGCGCGTTACTTGGTTCACTCGTCCCGGCCAGTTGGGGTTTTGACTTTGCCTTTCCGCTCAGCTTCATGGCGCTGATGTTCGCCGCGCTGCGTGACCGTCCCACCGTGATCGCCGCACTCACAGGCGGACTCACTGCCGTGCTAGCCAAAGGCCTCCCCTACAACACCGGGCTGGTACTCGCCACCTCTCTAGGCATCGCGGCTGGCTATTTGGCTGAAAGCCTGAATCCCCAACAAGGAGCCGCACAATGAGCACAGTCTCCATCTGGCTTCTTTTCCTCGCCATCGGGCTGGGGACTTTTACACTGCGCTTCCTGTTCATTTATCTTTTCGGGAAAATCGAAATGCCCGACTGGCTGCGCCGCGCGCTTCGCTTCGTCCCGGCAGCTGCTCTTGCGGCACTGGTATTCCCTGCGCTGACACATCCCGCAGGCCACCTCGATCTATCCCTGCAAAACTTTCGCCTGCTCGCAGGCCTCGGCGGTGCAATCGTCGCCTGGAGAACCCGCAGCGTCCTATTCACCATTCTTTTCGGCATGGCACTGCTATGGATTTTGGAAGCAGCTCTTGGCATATAGAAAGAGAAGACCTTCAAGCAAAAGCCAGAAGGTCTTCTCTTTATCTTTTACTCACCGCTTTCTACTTCCCCAGTTTCTGATCGATAACTGAATTATTCAAGCAGGAATTTTCGCATCTCACTATAGACCAGTTCCTCCTGAACCATGAAACAGTAGTGATGTCCATCGCGGATCTCTACAACTTTCGCATGAGGAAATCTGTTTTGGAATTCAGAGATTACAGATTTTAAAATAGGCCCTCTTACATTTCGAAAATATTGATCAAACGCGGCCTTTTGCTCTTCGGTGTAGCCGTTCTCTAACGTGGGTGTTCCCAGCGCATAAAAAATGAGGTTTGGTATTTTGGCCTCCACTTTTTTGGGGATATATCCTTTGATTAGATTTTCAATCATCATTTTTTCAACAGATGCAGGCATTTTATCCACAAATACCCCGGCCTCGTTTATTTTTACGTTATGAGAAATTTCCTCTTCCCATACGTCACTCCATATTTCTGCGAAGTAGGGAAAATCCCTTTTCATATCGGCAATATATTCTTCAAACGTATGCGGGGAACTTTCCTCTTTTTTTATTTCTATATTTCTGAGCGGATTTTGTTGCTGAATTGCTTGAAGACTTCTACGGTCATCCAGCGCATCCAGATAGATCAATTTCTCGACTCGGGTCGGGTACGTCGCGGCAAAATGGGTGAGTTCCACTCCTGCAAGCGAATGACCGGCAAGGACGGCCTTTTCAACATGCAGAGAATCCATAAACTGGCGGATATCTTCCGTGAGCGTATCGGCGTCATAACCTGTTTCGGGGTAATCGGAATCGCCCTGTCCGCGGCGGGTGAGGGCAAGGACATGGAACTTGTCGGTAAAGCGCGGGGCAAATTTGTTGAAGATATAAGCGGAGGATCCCATTCCGGTGAGAAAAATCAATGTCGGACCGGATCCGCCCCAATCCAAATAATGGAGGCGGATTCCGTTTACCTGGACAAAGCCGCTTGCAGGATTCTGCATATTCATTTTTCTCCTCCCTGTCATGCCTTATCCGCCATTAAGTTTTCGATCTCTTCGATCGTTGACGGAATCGCCGCTGAGAGATTCTCGCATCCATCAGCCGTCACGAGCACATTATCTTCAATACGCAGCCCGATGCCCCACTCGCGCACATAGATGCCTGCATCCACTGTGAAGATCATATTTTCTGTAATTGGCTGTTCATAGCCACCGACATCATGGGTATCCAGCCCCACATGATGCACCGCGCCGTGCCAGACATATTTGCCAATGTCAGCAAAATCATTCAGCAAGCCCAGCGCTTTGAGCCCATCAAAGGACACTTTCCGACAAATGGGGTTCAGCGTTTGAAATGCTATCCCTGGACGCACCTGCTCCATGATCGCCCGGTTTGCGGCGTAGGCAACCTGATAAATCTGTGCCTGCCGCTCACTGAAGTGACCATTTGCAGGAAATACACGCGAGATATCTGTGCAGTATTCATCATAAGCCGCGCCGACATCAGAGAGGATCAACTCGCCATCTGTGATGGCAGACATGGGAGTTGTATAGTGCAAATAAAATATCCGCTCCCCTCCCGCAATGATGGATGGAAAAGCGGTGCGGCGCTGTCCATGGGCGGCAAGCTCGGAGTTGAATTCAGCTTCCAGTTCATATTCCATCACGCCGGGTTTCGCCACGCGCATCAATCGCCGAATTCCCGCATCGGTGATCTGCATCGCTTTACGAATGGCATCGATTTCACCGGGCGCTTTGATCTTTCGCATTGCAGCGAGCAGTGGATAACTATTCTTGACGACGATATGCGGATACCTGCCCTGGATTTGCTTTGCAAATTCGCGCTCGATATCAAACGAACGTTCCGATGCAAGTGCGTCAAAGCAAAGCCAAAGGGTCGTGATATTTTGAAAGGAGAGAAGTTCGTTCACCCTTCTGTTCAAGGTATCGATATCTTCAATCTCATTTACACCGCTGATTTCGTTAATCTCCGCATCTGTGAAACGCCTGCCTGTCCAAACCTCGCGTTCCAGATCGGGTTTGGTTACAAACAGGCACTCACTGACAAGGTCGCCCTTCTTTTGCAGCAGCAATGCAGACTGTTCCTGTTTGACGCCCGTCAAATAAAGGAAGTTGCGGTTTGTAAAAAAAGGAAAATTCTCATCCGCTGTTTTTCGTACACCTTCGCCGCTGAAAAACAACATGGCTTCATTGCCTATCATGTGCGCGGCTGTTTTTTGTCTGTTCTCAACGTAAAAATTCTTATCCATTTTTTTCTCCTTTAACCTGTTTGAACTTCTCTTAACACTTTTGCTTCACTGGCATTAACACCCTGTTTCATAAAGGATTTGCACAAAGAGCGAACATCCCTTTCCAGAAAAGTATTTGCATTGGGGTTGTTCTTGAATTCCATCACTTGCGGGAAATCAATGACAACCGCCTCGCCATTGTGCCACAGAATATTAAACGTGGAATAATCGCCGTGGACTCTGCCTGATTGTACAATCCGCTTCAGATTCTGAACGGATTGTCTGAAGGCTTCTTCCGCTTCATCCTGCTCCATTTTTAGGTCAGAGATGCGCGAAGCGGGATTTCCGTTTTCATCCCCGATAAATTCCATAATGATCGAAATCCCGTTGACTGCAATGGCTTTGGGCACGTTGACACCATGTTCATGGAGTTGTTTCATCTGCCTGAATTCCTCCTGCACCCAGAGAATCTGATGCGCATCGAGACCCGCCTCACTCCCCTGTTTGATCGCCTTCTCTATCCTTGCATCGCCGATAAACCTGCCTTCCCTATACGATGCATCCCGCTTGAATGACCGCACACGCAGATCGGTATATATTTTTACCGCCACAAGTCCCTCTGAATTTCTACCAAGAAAAACCGAAGCCTCTTTTCCCGTTTTAATGCCGGAGATCAACTCATCCAGAAAACCCATTTTTGAGAGAGCATTCAGATCAGGGTTTGCAAATTTTGAATTGGGATCTGAATTTTCAGCCCGGGAAACGAGCTGAGTCACTGACTGTTTGCCTGTCAGCTTGTGTTTTTTACTTTTGAATTTTATGAAATTTTGTACTTCCAGGTCTTCTACATCCAACTCGTTTAAAACAATTTTCATTTTTTTATTTTCCTGTACAAACCTCCTGCGGGAAATAAAATCGCAGGGTTACGCGCCCTGCGATGATACAGAATCAAAAACCGCAGGGTGAGTCACGCCTGCGGTTGAAGGATCGAAGTGAACGAAAAGAATCGTTGCTAAAATCCACTTGCGGGAGGCGCGCTCAAAACATAATTTTTAGGTGAGTGGGTGGTTGCCATATTTTTCGTGCCTCCTTTTTTGATTTTGGATAACGATGCTCGTATTTTATCTGAGAGAATAACCCGTGTCAAGAAACTCAGCCTGAATTTCGAGCACGCAATCGAATATTTTTTATGAACAAGACCTCCGAGTTTTTCTCGAAGGTCTTGTTCATTTCTTGAATTTTTGCTTACTTGCCCAGTTTCTTCTTCATCGCTTCTGTTAGCGCAGGAACAACCTGGAACAGGTCCCCTACCACGCCATAGCGGGCAACTTTGAAGATGGGTGCATCGGGGTCTTTGTTGATCGCCACGATGACTTTTGCATTTCGCATACCAACGATGTGCTGGATCGCACCAGAGACACCGCATGCAATGTACAGATCAGGTGAAACAACTTTGCCCGTTTGCCCCACTTGATGGGCATAGGTGATGTAACCGCCGTCCACGGCAGCGCGGCTTGCACCGACAGCACCGCCTAATAATGTGGCAAGGTCAGTGATGAGCGCAAAACCCTGTTGGGCGCGCCAGACTTCGGCTTGCTTCTCGTCCATGCCTGCGGGCGGGGTGAGGGATGGGTTGTTGGAGACACCGCGTCCGCCAGAAACGATAACACCCGCATCACCCAAATTGACAGCGCTTTCAGCAGCAGAGTAACCTTCCACACTAGAGATCGCTTCACCAGCGGCGGCGACTTTGGTGATGGTGCCGCCCTTGCCTTCTTCGCGATTCGGCTTCGGGAAGGCACGTCCGCGAATGGTTGCCATCACGGGCTTGCCAGAGCACACGGTCTTTTCGATCAACTTGCCTTCGTAAATGGGACGAGTCGCAATGAACGAATCGCCGTTCGCTTCCAAACCTGAAACATCGGTGAGCACGCCAGTGTTCAAGTCAATGGCCGCCATCGCCGCCATTTCACGGGTTCGAGCGGTCGTCGGAAGCAGGATCAGGTTCGGGCTATGAGAAGAAGCGAGCGCGGAAAGGGTGGAGGCGTACGTCTCAGCGCGATAATCTGTCAGCGCAGAATCATCCGCGAGCAGAACTTCATCCGCGCCATATTCCAACGCGGCTTTCGCTACATCATCTGCGCCTGTGCCGAAAACCAATGCAATGGCTGTGCCGAAACTTTTTGCAAGGCCAAGCGCCTCCCAGGATGCGGGCTGCACGTCACCTTTGAAATGATCGATATACACAAAAGTTTTCATAGCACTTTCTCCGCAAGGATTTTATCGGCGAGCTTTTCGGCGATCTCGGCGGGGGTTTCGCCTGTGATCATTTCAGTGATGGCTTCCTGGGCGGGCGGGTTCATCAACTCGGCGCGGGTTACGATGGGCGCGGGCGCAGTTGCGCCGACATCGCCCAACGACCATACGGGGATGGTTGCCTTCGACGCTTTGCGAATGCCCATGAACGATGGGTAACGCGGCTCGCCAATGCTCTGCACAACGCTGAGTACGGCGGGCAGATTCGCTTTCATGGATTGTCTGCCTTCTTCGAGGACTCGTTCGACTTGAACGCTTCCACCGTCGACTTTGATCTGGCCTGCCAACCCAAGCATTGGCCACCCGAGGACTCTCGCTGTTTGGGCGGGTGTCAATCCCGCGCCATTGTCGAGAGTTTGGCGTCCAAAGATGACCATGTCTGCGCCGATCTTCTTGATCGCCGCCGCGAGGACTTTCGCTGCGCCGACGGTATCAAGGTCATTGAGCGCAGGGTCAGAGACGAGGATGGCTTCATCTGCGCCCATGGCGAGCGCGTGCTTGAGTGCTTCCTTCGCAGACTCTGGTCCGATGCACAAGGCAGTAACGGTTCCGCCAGAGGCTTCCTTTTGCTGAAGCGCGCCTTCGACCGCGTACTCGTCGAACGGGTTGATGACCAGTGGCGCGTCCCCCCATGAGACCTGCCCACCCTCGGCTCTGACTTTCGCCTCCGAGTCGGGTACTTGCTTGATACATGCGATGATTTTCAAGTTGTACTCCTTGTTGAGATTCTTTTTTTACCACGAAGGGTCACAATGGGTCACGAAGGTTTAATGTTTTTTTCCTTTGTGTTCCTTTGTGACACTTTGTGGTTTGATTTTTTACCCGAAATACGCCATCACCACCAACACATCCACGCCAACAACAGCGACAATGCCCAGCAGGCTGAATAACTTCTGCTCCACTTCCCAGCGTTTGCGGTTTTGCAGCCGCTTCAAAAAGAAATCCCTGAATGGATAAGGGGTTTTCTCGTTGGTCAGGCTATTATAAATGTCCTGATAATAGGTGTCTGTCTTGAACCACAGCTTGTAGGTGTTCGAAAGGAACAGCAGACTGAAGAACAGAAAGGCAAGTACAAATCCGAAGGGAGGTTTGGTCATTTTAGTTTTGAATCGCGAAGCTCACCAGGTTTTCTTTGCGTCCCAAGTGAATTTTTATTATTGAATGCTGGTGAACGTGACCAGTTTCCCTGTTTTCAACTCAAGGTCACAGGCATGGCCGTTGACCGTATAGGCCGAAAAAGTCTCTCCATCTTCATTGAGCTTGACCTTCGAATAGAGAGTGCTCATGTCAGGTTTTTCAGCTTTCCAAAGGACATCCCCCCTTGGGCCAACCAGATACAAATTGGATTCGCCGCGTGGAAATCCACTCGGACTCTCCAATACGATCTGCCCGAGATTCACCTGAATGATCTTGTCGATCTTTGTATAAATGGCGGTAACTTCCATATGATGTCTTCCTTGCAAATCCTTTTGTTTATCCGTAGACGGTGCGCAACTTGTGTATTATATCCCAAACCACTGCCCCCTACCGCTCGGTAGGGGGCACAAATAAGTGAAGATTTCATACGTAACATTAATGTTTTCATCTGCAACATTTCTCACACACACGCATCCAATGGTTAAATCAAATTTTTGGAGGTATCGAGATGACAGATCAAAAAAATCAACCGAAGGTGGTCGTATTCAGCACCCCCACCTGTTCATTTTGTAATATGGCAAAAAGCTATTTTCGCGAAAAAGGCGTCAAATTCACCGACATAGATGTAAGTCGTGACCAGGCTGCCGCACGCGACATGGTGCGCCGCTCCGGCCAGATGGGCGTGCCCGTAATCGACATTGGCGGAAAGGTCGTGGTCGGATTCAACCGCCCGCAGATCAATTCACTGCTGGGAATCAAATAACATGGCAAAGATCAATATTCAACCCTTGGGGACTCGCGTTCTCGTCCAACCTTTGGAGCAGGAAAGTAAAACCGCTTCGGGCTTGCTGTTGCCTGAAACTGCGAAAGAAAAACCTCAAACAGGACAAATTGTCGCAATCGGCGACGATGAGGGCATCAAGCTCAAACCGAAGGATAAAATCCTGTTTGCCAAATACAGTGGCACCGAATTCAAATACGATGGAGTGGATTACCTTCTGCTCGAAGCCAGTGATGTACTCGCCCGTCTGAACTAAGCAACAAAAAAGCCCGACGCGTCTTTCAACATGCGTCGGGCTAGGGGATGGGATGGTCATCCATCATTGCTCTTGAACTCCCATATTGCTAAGTTCATCCGAGTTGTACTGGGCCACGAAAAGCTCAGAACCAGCCAGGGCGAGCAACAGAAGGGCAACCACTGCTGCGACTACGAACATAATGCAACTCCTTTCTCTTGTTTAACTATATAACGTTTTAAATCGCAAAAAGAGACCCCCCCAACAGTACTGTTAAGTGCACCGGACTTAAAACATTTTTGTTAGGGATGTAAAGTAAACGGATGACCGAACAGTTTTGTTCCCGATCGCGTCCTATTTTTATTGACATTCCAATTATTTGAGATAAAATACAACCCGCACAGCAAGCCGAAGTGGCGGAATTGGCAGACGCGCTACGTTCAGGGCGTAGTGAACTTACGTTCATGAGGGTTCAAGTCCCTCCTTCGGCACACAAAAAAGACCCGCAATTGCGGGTCTTTTTTGTTCGAACCCACTCATTAAAAAACGGACCGGGGTGGTATAATTGCCCTATTGAAAAGAGCTTCCTTCATCTAATGCAGACACGAAGTTTTCCCCCATCTTCGTGTCTTTTTGTGCCAATTTGATGAAATTTTCCCCACTTTAAGGATATTTTATGGCTGAAGAAAACTTGAACACAGGTAACATCGAATCCATCGATATTGACACCCAGATGCGGTCAGCGTACATCGATTATGCCATGAGTGTAATTGTGGCGCGTGCCCTGCCGGATGCCCGTGACGGGCTCAAACCAGTCCACAGGCGCATTTTATACGCCATGCACGAGCTGGGAACCCGATCGAACACATCATACAAGAAATCGGCCCGTATCGTCGGTGAAGTGCTGGGCAAATACCATCCGCATGGCGATTCGGCGGTTTACGAGTCCATGGCTCGCATGGCGCAGGATTTTTCCATGCGCTATCTGCTGGTGGATGGTCAGGGTAACTTCGGCTCCGTGGACGGCGACTCGCCCGCAGCCATGCGTTACACCGAAGCCCGTCTGCAAAAAATGGCTGAGGAACTCCTCGCCGACCTCGAAAAAGACACGGTCGATTTCGGCCCAAACTTCGATGACTCACTCGAAGAGCCGCTTGTCCTGCCTGCGCGTTTGCCAAACCTGTTATTGAACGGCTCGTCAGGTATTGCCGTGGGTATGGCGACCAATATCCCACCGCAAAATCTACGCGAACTAGTCGGCGCGATCAATTATTTGATCGACCATTACGATGACGTGGAAGACGTCACGGTCAATGACCTGATGAAGTTCGTGCAGGGACCCGACTTCCCCACTGGCGGCATGATCGTCGGGGTGGACGGGATTCTCTCGGCGTACGGAACAGGCCGAGGTCGAATCGTGATGCGCGGCATTGCCCACATCGAAGAATCCAAAGGCGGACGTTATCAGATCAACATTACAGAGATTCCGTATCAGGTCAATAAATCCACCTTGATCGAACGCATCGCCGAACTGGTGCGTGACGACAAGATCGATCAAATCTCGGACCTGCGGGATGAATCTGACCAACGCGGCATGAGCATTGTCATTGAGCTAAAGCGCGGTGCACAGCCCAAAAAAGTGCTCAACCAACTTTATAAATATACGGCTTTGCAATCCACATTCGGTGTGCAAATGCTGGCCCTTGTTGAAGGGGAACCGCGCACGCTGCCGCTCAAGCGTCTGCTGCAGATCTTTATCGAACATCGGCAGACGGTCATCACGCGCCGCTCCAAGTTTGAGCTTGCAAAAGCTCAGGCGCGTATGCACATTCTCGATGGCTACCTGATCGCGCTCAACAACATCGATGCCATCATCAAAGTCATTCGCGAAGCCGAGGATGTGGATACAGCCAAGTCAAATTTGATAAAACGTTTCAAACTTAGCGAGCTGCAAGCCCAGGCTATTTTGGACATGCAATTGCGCAGGCTGGCCGCCCTCGAAAGATGGAAGATCGAAGAAGAACACAAACAGATCCGCGCGACGATCGATTACCTTGAAGACCTGCTCGCCCACCCCAAGAAGATCCTGGCGCTCATCAAATCTGACTTAACCGAACTGGCAGTGACCTACGGCGATGACCGCCGCACACGCATCGCTGCCGAGGCTCAAGAGAATATTCACGATGAGGACCTAGTCGCCGACGAATCGGTACTGATCAGCCTCACCGAACGCGGATATATCAAACGCGTGGCGGCCAACGCATTCAAATCACAGAGTCGCGGCGGGCGCGGCGTGATGGGACACACCACTAAGGATGAAGATGAAGTGGTGATGCTCATCCCTGCGCGCACATTGAACACGATGTTATTCTTCTCGGATAAAGGCAAGGTGTATTCCGAGAAAGTGTATCAAATCCCAGATTCAGACCGTGCAACGAAAGGGATTCCATTGGTCAATGTTCTGTCGCTTGACCCGAACGAAAAAGTGACGGCAGCCATGGCGGTGGGAGCTTTTTCCTCGGATAGTTTCTGCATGTTGATGACGGGACGCGGCAAGATCAAGCGCGTTTCAATGGAAGAGTTCGCATCGGTCCGACCCTCTGGCTTGATCGCCATGTCGTTGGAAGAGGGTGACCAATTGGGCTGGGCTCGATTGACTTCGGGCAAAGATGAGATCATCATTGTCACCGAAAATGGACAGGCCCTGCGCTTTAGCGAGACCAAAGTACGCTCAATGGGACGTCAGGCCGCAGGCGTGCAGGGAATCAAGCTCAAGAAAGATGATGCGGTCACAAGTATGGACGTGGTCGAAAAAGACGGCGCTTTGCTGGTCATCACCACCAAAGGCTATGGCAAACAAACCCCGCTCACCGATTACACAGCCAAGGGACGCGCAACGAGCGGCAACTTTACCATTGATCCCAAAGCCTTGAAGGAAATCGGCAAGATCGCCGCGGCGCGCGTCGTGCAAAAGGCAGATGATTTGACCATTATGACCTCCAACGGTGTGACCTTGCGCTTGAAGGTAAAGGAAGTCAAACAGTCAGGCCGCGCCACGAAGGGTGTTCACCTCATCAAACCACAGGAAGGCGATAATGTTGCCTCTGTGGCACGCATCTCTGCGGAAGACCTAAAGAAAGCAGGCGCACAGATCGTGGAAAACGGTGAAAAGGAAGAAATGCAGCCCAAGTTGGTGTAATCGCCTTCCATCTGAAATGCAGATTGAAGTCTGCACTTCGATTAAAACGAAAAACTGCCTGACTCATAAATGAGTCAGGCAGTTTTTATGTCAGGTATTTTAGAAGCCGATCTTGCCTGTTATAAATAAAGCCATGACACCGATCACACACACGGCGATCATGAACATGAAGGCAAGGATGAACCGCTGTTGGGCTGTCATGCCAAGAATGCGCCTTGAACGCGGCTTGGCATTGAAAGTCGGCGCTGGGCCTTCAATGGCACGGGGGGCTGGCGTTTCGTCGTAGCTGGCTGCGGCATCATCACGGAGATTATCAAACATGGTCACCTCTTCTTATAAGTATTAAAAGTATATCACGCGCTGGGTCTCAGGCTGACATCCCCAAAGCGAACAACAACGGAATTGCGATGCTTATCGAGCAGGCGCAGGCTGCCATCAAGTTCGAGGCCGAGCAACTCCCCCATCACAGGGATATCCGTCCCCGCAAAAGTTTGGACTTGCTGACCGCGAAAAGCAAGCTGGTCTTCCCACGCTTTGATGAATTCATCTCTGCCCATGCGTTCGCGCCAACGTACGAGTGAATCCAAAACGCCGAAGAGAATATCCTCGCGTTTGAGTTCACGTCCAAGTTCATGTTCGAGGCTGGTGGCAGGGAACTGCAACAGTTCACGGGGCGGAATGGACGCCCTGTGAACATTGATCCCCACACCGATGACGAGTGAATCGAGTTCATCACCAGACCAGACGGTCTCCACCAAAATCCCTGCAATCTTTTTGCCGTCGATCAAAATGTCATTCGGCCATTTGATGCGCGGATCGAGTCCAGTTTTGGAGCAGGATTCTGCAATTGAAAGCGCAGCCAGTCCAACGGTCCGCGAGAGATACGGGCGCATGGCCTCGGAGGAGTGCAGGATCAAACTAAAGGCAAGAGCACTGCCCTTCGGGGTGAACCATTTTCGGTTGAGTCTGCCGCGGCCCTGCGTTTGTTCATCTGCCACAACGAGCGAGAAATCCGCGGCTCCCTCTGCGGCCCAGGCCAGCGCCTCGTCATTGGTGGAACCGATGGAATCAAAATAGCGCAGTCCGCCGAATTTTAATTTGGAAAGTGATTTTTTGAGAGAGGTTTCGTTCATGTAATTTAAACCCTAAAGGTCTCAGAGACCTTTAGGGTTTTCATTTTATTGAACAATATCATACGGATTGACGTTCGTACCGCCAATACGAATCTCGAAATGCAAGTGTGCGCCGAATGAATTACCCGTGTTGCCCGAGTAGCCAATCACTGCGCCCTGCCCCACGAATTGACAAACACTGACAACATACGAGCTTAAGTGGGCATAGACCGTCACGTATCCATTGCCGTGGTCGATTTGCACCACATTGCCATAACCATAATTCCAACCACCCTGCGCCTGCGTCACAACACCGCCGCCTGCCGCATACACATTCGACCCCTCGGGTGCAGAAATATCAATGCCGAGATGGCTGGGGCCATAGGGATTACCAGAAAGGGTGTGGTCATCTGCGGGCCAGCCGAATCCAGTGGCAACAGGTCCGCCACCGCAGGCATTGGTTGCATTACCGCCGCCCGTGCCTGTGCCAACGCCCCTTCCCATGGTTTGCAGGTCGGCAGCCCAATTCCTCAGATCACGCGTCCCGCCGGGAATCATCACGGTGGTGCCAGGGTCTATCGTCGGGTCAGTCAAGTCGACATCATTTCCGGGGAACGTGATGATCTCTTCTGGATCCGCACTGAATTTTTCAGCAACAGATTCAAAGGTGTCGCCGTCCTGCCATTCGTAATACACCCCATCCACAGGCGGGATGGTCAACTCCATGCCAGGCTTCAGGTTGTGCGGGTTATCTTCCAATTGATTGTTTGCAAAAAGGATCGACTCAGATTTGAGCTTGAAAACATCCGCGATCGAAAGCATCGCATCGCCGCGCGAAACGCGATAAACAGTGGGTTCATAGCGCGGCCGCTCGGGGATATTCGTCTTCAACTGCAATTTGCGGATGATGGACAAAACCCCGCTTCCACCCGACCCGAGAACTGGCAGCCCACCCTGAGGTTGACCAGCGCCTGGATCGTTTGCCGGGGTCGGCTGTACCATGATCGGCGCAGCATTTGCCTGTGTGCTCTTGTAAAAGATCGTCGACCCAAGCAGGGAAACCACGATAACCAAAGTCACCGCCCAACTGAGGATCGTAAACCGATCGACTTTGCGTTTCTCAACCTGCCCACGCGGCTTGGTGGGAGGCTCATTCACCGCCGACACTTCCTTTGGCTTGCGTTTGAACTTTCCGCCAAGAGAGGTGAAGAAGGATTTAATTTTCTCTAAAAGGTTTTTCATTCTCTATATTGTAGTGCAAATTGACAGTTCGCGTTACGCGTCCTTTGTCAGATTCTCAAGAAATTCTATATTATTCTTTGCGCGTTCCATGCGGGTAATAATCGCTTCTGTAGCCACAGAAATGTCCATGCCTGCGCCTTGGGGCGGCGGAGAGATCATTTGAATGAACATACGGCGCATGAGCCAGACGCGCTGGAGCAGATCGGGTCCGAGGAGCAGGTCTTCGCGGCGTGTGGACGAGCGTTCGATGTCCACAGCGGGGAAAATACGGCGTTCCTGAAGCTTGCGGGAGAGAATCAATTCCATATTGCCTGTCCCCTTGAATTCTTCGTAAACCACATCATCGAGGCGGGAGCCGGTATCGACAAGACAGGTGGCAATGATCGTGAGTGAACCGCCGTCTTCCACGTTACGAGCCGCGCCAAAGAAACGCTTGGGCGGGTAAAGCGCCGAGGGATCCATACCACCGGAGAGGGTACGGCCTGATGGATTCACCACAAGGTTATACGCACGAGCCAGACGGGTGATCGAGTCCATGAGGATGACCACATGACGGCCAATTTCCACCAAACGCTTGGCGCGTTCGAGGGCCAGTTCCGCCGTGCGAACGTGGGCGGTGACGGGTTCGTCAAAGGTGGAGGCAACCACTTCCGCATCCACAGAGCGGTCCATATCGGTCACTTCTTCGGGACGTTCGCCGATCAGTGCGATAATAAGATGCACATCGGGATATTTGGTTGAGATCGAATTCGCAATTTGCTTTAAGATCGTGGTCTTACCCGCCTTGGGAGGTGAAACGATCAATCCGCGCTGGCCACGTCCAATAGGGGCGATCAGGTTAATGAGACGGGGCGCGAGTGTGTCATGTCCAATTTCGAGATCAAAACGTACTTCAGGAAAAATAGGGGTGAGATTTTCAAAAACGACCCTGCGAGAACTTCCAGCTTCAGGTTCCAACCCATTAATCGATTCAACTTTGAGCAGACCAAAATGACGTTCGCTTTCACGCGGCGGGCGTACCTGCCCGATGACCAGATCCCCTGCACGCAAGTCGTACTTTCTCAATTGCGCCTGCGAGACGTAAACATCCTGGTCGCTGATGCGGTAATTGGTCGCCCGCAAAAAGCCGATGCCCTCACTCATTATTTCGAGAATACCGCCTCGCAGCTCGATGCCCTCCTTTTGCGCCTCCGCCTCGCGAATCATCATCGCAAGGGATTCCTTCTTCATGCGGTTATAACCGGGGATATTGAGGGTTTTTGCCATACCGCGCAGTTTTGATAGCGGCTCGTTCTCTAGTTCAAGTATTTTCATGTTGTGATCTCTTATGGGAATATGGAATGGGAATGTGAAAAGGACCAGATCCCTCTATATGGGCTGGCAAATTTCCTCAGGAAATTTTTGGAGAGTTTGGGGTTTTGGTCAAGGTTATCGTTACAATTTCCAGGCACAATTAATTTGTGACTGTTTCTGACAAATATCAATTGTCAAGTATCAGGGGAGATGGCAGGATTATAGCACTTACACCAAAGTGATGCAAGCATTCAATTATGATGTTTTCTCTTCGAGAATACGATTTTGTAAATCCAATAGACGGCGATACAAACCGTCGCTATTTTTTAATTCAGCATGTGTGCCGCGTTCCACGATCTGGCCGTGGTTCATCACGATGATCTCATCCATGTTTTCGAGACCAACCAAACGATGAGTGATGAGCAATGATGTTTTTCGCTTCATCACATTGAACAATGTTTCGAGCACCTGCTGTTCGGTGAGCGGGTCAAGGTTGGCGGTCGGTTCATCCAGAATCAAAATTGGCGCATCCTTGATGAGTACGCGCGCAATCGCCAGCCGCTGGCGTTCGCCGCCTGAAAGACGCAATCCCTGTTCGCCGATCATCGTGTCGTATCCCTTTGGCAGGCTCAAAATAAAATCGTGGATCTGTGCAGATTTACACGCCGCTTCAACTTCTTCTTTTGTGACTTTTCTACGGGCGAAGCGCAGATTTTCAAAAATGGATGTATTGAAGAAATAGGTGTTTTGGGAGACGAGACCGATTCTTTCCCGTACCTGATCCTGATTCTGCTCTTTGAGAGATTCTCCGCTGAGAGTTATTTCTCCCGAACTGTAATCCCAGAAGCGCAGTAAAAGATTGGCAAGAGTAGATTTGCCCGCACCGCTTGGCCCGACGATGGCGAGGGAGGTCGAAGGTTGAAGGTCGTTAACCAGTAACGAGTGATCAGTAACGAGTTGTTCTTTCTTGTCCCTTGTTCCTTGTCCCTTGTCACTAACCGCAGGCTCCGTATCCACCACTTCAAACAAACGCCGTGCCGCTTCACGAGAGGAGTTCCACATTTGGGCGGCGAGGGGCAGCGGGGTGACGGCTTCAAAGGAGGCGAAGGTGAGCAATGTCAGCGAGGCGAGCATGGGGCCAGCGAGGTTGCCATTTGTCACTTGTGGAATGCACAGGAAGAGGACTGTCCACATGCCGAGGTTGGTGAGCAGGGTGGATAAGCCCGCGTGGATGCCTGTCACGCGTGCCATGCGGCGTTGGGCATTGCCGTAGTCGAGTCCGTTGGATGCGATTTGTTTCAGGCGTTCGTCTGCGTGGCCGTAGGCGAGCAGATCGGCCATGCCTTGGATTCCGTCCACGAGGCGGGTGTGTAAATCTCCGCGCAGGGTGATCGTCTGTTCGGCGGATTTGCGGCTGGTGATCTGAGCGATGGCAGGAAGGACAATGCCGAGGCTGAGAAAAAATATCAGGAAAACAGGAGCAAGTATCGGGTAGAAAGATGCGAGAAATATCGAAGTGAAAATGCCGACGATGGCAGCGGTCAATGGGGGAGAGACAACTCGAACGTAGAAATTTTCCAGAGTTTCCACATCGCCAATGATGCGGGCGAGTAAATCACCTGCGCGGAATTCCATCAGGCGGGCGGGGGCGAGGGGTTCGAGTTTTTCGTAGAACCAGACGCGCAGGCGCGAGAGCAGGCGGAAGGTGACGTCGTGCGAGACGAGGCGTTCGAGGTAGCGGAAGATGCCGCGCGTGATGCCGAAGAGCCGCGTGCCAACGACGGAGACGCCGAGGTCCGCGACGGAGGTTGCGATGGCGGCGGTGGAGATGAGCCATGCGGATGTGCCCATGAGCGCGATGCTGGAGCCGATGGTGATGGAGCCGATGAGCACGGAGAGCGCGACGCGATGCCAGTTGCCTTTGAGGAAGGTGAGGAGGCGGGGGAGGATTGGTAATTGGTGATTGGTAATTGGAGATTGGTGATTGGTTGAAGGTTGAAGGTTGAAGGTTGTTGGAGCTGGTTCTGAGGTTGAAAGGTTTTCAACTTGTAACTTGGAACTTGTAACTTGGAACTCATATGTTTTCACCATGCTCGCATACATGCCATTGTTCGCAAGCAGTTCGCTGTGCGTGCCTTGTTCGATGATGCGGCCTTCGTCGAGGACGATGATCTGGTCGGATTGGAAGATGGTGTTGAGGCGATGCGCGATGGTGAGGACGGTGCGGCCTTGCATTAATTTGCGCGTGGATTCTTCGAGCAGGGATTCGGTTTCAGGGTCGAGGCTGGAGGTGGGTTCGTCGAGGATGAGGATGGGGGCGTCTTTGAGGAAGGCGCGCGCGAGGGCCACGCGTTGGGCTTGTCCGCTGGAGAGACGGGCGCCGCTTTCACCGACGATGGTTTCATATTTTTCTGGAAGCGAGTCGATAAATTCATGCAGGTGCGCGGCTTGCGCGGCGATGATAATTTCTTCGTGAGTTGCGTCCGCTTTGCCGATGCGGATGTTGGCGGCGATGGTGTCGTGGAAGAGGTGCGGGCGTTGGGGAACCCAGGAAATGGAAGGATGAATGATGAAGGGTGAAGGATGAATTGGGGAGAGTGCCTTGTGTGGGTTGGATGAAGCCGAGGAGGAGTTGAACGAGGGTGGATTTGCCTGCGCCTGTTTTGCCGACGAGGGCGATGTGTTGGCCCTGTTTGATTGTGAGGTTGATATTTTCGAGTGCGGGAGTTGTTTCGTTGGGGTAGGTGAAGGAGATGCCTTCGAGTCGAAGGTCAAAGGTCGAAGGTCGGGCAAGTTCTGACTTTTGACTTTCGACTTTTGACTCTGGTATTTCTGTATCCAAAATTTCATAAATCCGCTTTGCTGCGGTGGTGCCAGACATGCCTGCATGGAATCTTGCACCAAGGGCGCGCAGGGGCATGTAGAATTCGGGGGCGAGGACGAGGAGGAAGAGCGCGGGTTGGAAGTCCATTTTGCCGTAGAGCAGGCGGAAGCCAATTTCCACGGCGATGACGGCGGTGCTGAGGGTGGCGAGTAATTCGAGGGCGAGCGCGGAGATGAATGTGATGCGCAACACGCTCATCGTGGTGTCACGGAATTTTTCACTGACTTGTGCAATGGTTTGAGTCTGCGCTTTGGATTGGCCGAAGAGTTTGAGGGTGGTCAGTCCTTGCAGGCTGTCGAGGAAATGGGCGCTCAAGAGGCGCAGGGTTTCATATTGTCGTTTGGTAACGGCTTCAGCACCTTTGCCGATGATGATCATGAAGAATGGAATCAGCGGGGCGGTGATTAGAAAAATAATGCCTGAAAGCAGGTCAATTGGAAAAACGAAGAAAAGAATGGAAAGCGGGACAAGTGTGGTGATAACAAGTTGGGGAAGATATTGGCTGAAATATGCATCCAGCGCTTCGATGCCTTCCACGGCGGCGGCTGTCAGCTCGCCTGTGCGTTGTCCACGGGCGTAGGCGGGGCCAAGTTTGAGGATGTGCGCGAAGAGACGATTGCGCAAGTCCGTTTTGATTTTGACAGCGACGGCGTTTGCGGCGACTTCATTGAGCCAGCTTAGGAGGGAACGTCCGCTGATGGCGAGGAGAATGAAGAGCAGCGGACGCATCACCTGCGCGAGTGCCTGCTTCTCAAGGAAAACAGCATTTATCACGCTGCTAAGGAGCCACGCCTGCCAGATCGTAAGCAGACCAGCTAACAGTCCAGAAAGAATCGTTAATGTCAGGGCGAGGCGGGTGTCGCGGGTGAGAGTCAGAAGTCTGCGGTGCATGGTGGGGAGGTAGGTGCGAGGTGTCAGGTTAAAAAGTTGGAAGGTTGGCGAGGAGTATACCCCGCCAACCTTCCTGTTTTCAAATTACGCTTGGATTAATAAACCAGGGTCTTTTTGTCTGTGCTGATGCGTTTGCGGAACATGTAGTAGGTCCAGCCTTGGTAGGCGAGGACTATGGGGACGAAGATTAACGCAACGATGGACATCACGGTGAGTGTGTATTGCGATGAAGAGGCGTTGTAGATGGTGAGCGAGTAAGCAGGGTTGGTGGTGGAGAGCATCACGTTGGGGAAGGTCATCGAGAAGAAGGTGACCTGTGTTAGCACGATATTAAGTGCAACCATGATGAATGCCCAGCCTTCCATCTTTTGGTTGATGAAGTAGCCAGCAACGAGAAGCACGGCTACGGCTGCGATCGGGATGATTCCAGGGTTGACCACACCGCGCGCCCAGAAGCCAGCGACATAGGTGAAGACACCAAGTGCTACATACAAAACGCTTGCACCGATCCACAATTTTTTGGCAAAGGCATTGACGCGTTCGCGTAGTTCGCCTTCGAGCTTGAGGCCGAGGAAGTTTGCGCCGTGAAGCAGGAAGATCGCAACGGTAGTGAGTCCGCCAAGCAAGCCGTAGGGATTGAGAAGGGTGAATAGGTTGCCAGTGAACATCTTATTCCCGTCAATCGGTACGCCGCGTGCGAGGTTTGCAAATGCAGCGCCAAGCAGAAGAGCCGCAAGGAAGGAACCGATGGCGATCATCCAGTCAAAGCGATTGCGCCAGGCGGGGGCAGAGTCTTTTGAACGATATTCAAAAGAGACGCCGCGGATGATGAGGCCGATCAGCAAAAGGAAGAGGGCGAGATAGAAGCCGCTGAACATGGTGGCATACCAATGCGGGAAAGCCGCGAAGGTAGCGCCGCCTGCGGTGAGCAGCCAGACTTCATTTCCATCCCAAACAGAGCCGATGGAATTGATGATGGCACGGCGTTCCTCGTCTTTTTTGCCGAGGAAGGGCAGGAGCATTCCCACACCGAAGTCGAAGCCTTCGAGGAAGAAGAAGCCGATCCATAATACGGCAATGAGAATGAACCAAAGGATTTGTAAGAATTCGTATGACATGTTTTCCTCTGTTATTAATCTTGCGAGCCAACGCGTGCAGGAGCCACGTCAACTGATTCGTGCATGGCAGCGTCTGGACCAGCAATAGCATATTTCTTCATCAGGTAGACCATGGAGACGGCCAGTGAGCCATAGACAACGGTGTAACCGATGAGCGAGATGAGCAGGTCAACTGTGGTGAGATTGGGTGAGACCGCATCTTCCACTTTGAGCAGGCCGTAGACGATCCAGGGTTGGCGTCCCATTTCGGTCAGGATCCAGCCGCTGGCATTGGCGAGGTAGGGGAGAATGAGCACCCAGGGAACCCACTTCATCCATTTGGCTTTGGTAATGTCGCCGCGCATGTTTGCCCAGACGAAGTATGCTGTGATGAGGATCATCAAGACACCAAAGGCCATCATGATACGGAATGTCCAGTAGGTGACGATCATCAATGGGATGTAATCGCCGGGACCATATTGTTGTTCGTAGGTTGCTTGTAATTCGTTTACACCTTTGACTTCGCATGTGAAATTGTTACAAGCAAGGAAACTCATTGCGGCGGGAATGCGAATTGACCAGATTTCCTTTTTGCCGCTTAAGTCACCGATGGTGAGCAGGGAGAAGGAAGCGGGTTGCTCGGTTTCCCAGATGGCTTCGAGGGCAGCCAGTTTCATGGGCTGCACTTCAGCCATGTACTGTCCCATGGTGTGACCACCGAGGAAGATCAATACGCCAGCAATGAGTCCGCTGACGGCTGCGATGTTGAACGAGCGTTTGAAGAAATCCAGATTTTGTTTGCGGACGATGTGATACGCGCTGACCGCGATGATCAGGAATGCAGCCATTGCCACGCCATCGGAAATGGTGTGCCAGAAGAAGATCCAGCCTTTGGGATTGCCGATGAGGGCAAAGAAGTTGACGAGTTCAAGGCGTCCATTGGCTTCGTTGTAAACAAAGGAATTCGCGGGTGGGGCTTGCATGAAGCCGTTCGCGAGCAAAATCCACAACGCAGAGAGGTTGGAGCCGATGGCAGCCAGCCAGATGGAAGCTAGGTGAACCTTCTCTGATACTTTGCCTTCGCCGAAGATCCAGATTCCGAGGAAGGTTGATTCCATGAAGAAGGCCATGAGAGCTTCCACTGCGAGGGGAGCACCGAAGATGTCACCAACATAGCGGGAGTATTCAGACCAGTTCATACCGAACTGAAATTCCTGCACGATACCTGTGACAACACCAATGGCAAAGTTTATCAGGAATAGCTTTCCCCAAAACTTTGCCATCTTGCGCCAGGTCTCATCTTTGGTCTGGTAATAGCGGGTCTGGAAAAATGCCACATACCAGCCCAAACCAAGGGTGAGGGGAACGAACAACCAGTGATAGATGGTTGTGAGGCCAAATTGCCATCTTGAGAGTGTGATTGGATCCATATTTTCTCCAAAAAAATTAATCGGCAAACTTTATCCAAATTAGACCAAACATTGACTAAAGTGGTAAACGATTACCGCTATTGTAAGCATTACGCGAATAATTGCAATGTGTAAATTGTCACAAAAGGATCGGTACTAATGTAATATATAAATCTTTTTTTGTAAATTATTTATTACACATAGAATTATGCTTGTTCCCCACTTAAATCAAAGAGCTTCGGATGTGTAAATATCCGAAGCTCTTTGATAATTGATCGCTGTAGGTTTGTTATGAGCGTTTGCTTTGATACACCGCTGCTAAAATCTTCAGGTTCAGTACAACGAAACGCCAGAGCTGATAGAGTTTGAAGTTCATCCAGAATTTTTCGGCTTTTGAGAATTCCTGTGAGTTTTGCATGTTGTTTCTCCTATTCGGGGATGATGGTCCAGCCGGGTAGGGCTTTGAATTTCCAGATGAAGGTGTGATGAAGCATGAACTTCATCCACGCACCGCTGACGCCCATTTCGAGATGAGAGGTGAACAGGTCACGGCCAAACTCATTTGGGTATTTCTTGCGGTCTGGCACCACGGGTTGCATCACAATGGTCACAGCGTTGCCATCCCAAAGTGAGTCGCCCATGCTGGCGATGCAGGCGGCAACCATTTCAGTCATTGGTTCGCTATGGGTCATTTCACCTTTTTCGATGAGGTCAGCGATATTAAGTGCAACCACACGTCCGATCACGCCGCTGACCATGCCTGTGCGGGGAGGAGCAGGTGCGATCAGCAGGCTGTTCTTGTTCGTGAACGGTTTGGAGATCGGCCCAGGAGGGGCAAAGGCGATACCCGCTGCAAAAACGTTCTTATAAGTGGGATTCTGATATCGGGCAGGCCAGGCTTCGGGTGTTTGAGCAAGCTCAGGGTAGGGAAGACCGTATTTTCCATCCACCAGCACAAAACCTGCGGGGTTGGTCAGTTTGGAAGTGATGTCGGTGCCATCTTTTGCGATGTATTTGAAAGGCTGACCTTTGAATTGAGGAATAAGCATCGAGAAATCGAAATCGGTTGTGCCTTCGTCACCTTCATAGTTCTGCCAGTGGATCTTGCCTTCCTCGATCTTGGTCACGCCCGATTGCACTTGATAGCGGATGCCATGATCGTTGAATACCGATGTCAAAAACTCCTGACTTTTCATGACATGGCCGTTGCGTTTGACCTGCACACCGTTGACTCCAAAATCTCCCATGGCAGGTTCATTCGAAAGCCAGAGAATATCAGCCTTATCACGCAGGCCTTTCTTGACAAGGTCCTTGTGAACATTGACGATGTATTCAAACGCCGCACCCTGACAGGTTGCGCCGGGATGCCCTGTGCCGATGACGATCTTGACCTTCTCGCCTTTCTGCATGCGGTCGCACAAAGCGAGATAAGCATCGCGCGCTTTGATGGCATGCGGCAGGGAACAGATGGAATGGGTAAAACCATTTTCGGGTCCGAGACCGGGCGTGCCTGCAAAATTAAGCAATGGACCGGGGGCAATCACAAGATAATCGTAATCGAGGCGCACTTCTTTGCTCGAGCCGACTTCCTCACCCAGCACGTATTGGTCGCCATCATCGGGGTGGATCTCCTTTGCAGCGGCATGTACAAATTTGACGTTCATCTTGTCGTACACGGGCTTGAGTTTGAAAATGGTATTCTCGGGTTTCATGTGCCCGACCCCCACCCACACCCATGACGGAACATAGCCAAACACGTCGCGGTTGCTGATGACCGTGATCTCGTGTTTTTTGCCGAGACGGCTCCCCAAATATAACGCCGCAGTATGCCCGGCGAACCCCGCCCCTATCACAACAACTTTTGCCATATTGACTCCTCCTGAGGAGATTAAAAAATCAGGACAAACAACGGTTTACACCGCCATTTGTCCTGTTGACGAATAAGCTGAAACTTGCACACGCAAGAAGACATATCCCATAATCTGGGAGGGAATGTCCATATGCCTGAAAAGCCTGCCAGCGAGCATGGTGAATTACTCCATTCATCTAATTTGATGTGGAATTTTCACGACGGTCATCAAACGATAAAGTGATGAATCGTCTCTCGATATTCGGATATCAGCTCATATTAAATTGATTTTATTCGCAGTCATTATCTAACAGACCGTAATATATATGGTCTGTGATTTTTATCTATTTCGGGTTTGGATATGCGGTTTCCGTGCCAGGTATATCCAGGCCATTAATGGTGCGTGTGCCGTAAAGCTGACCTTCAACTGTGATCGTATATTCTCCCGTGCCCGAGATATCCTGGTCGGTTCCAGCAAGGCTTTTCCAGGTGAAGGTTAATTTATTGCCTGCAAGGGTACCTGTCCCCTCTTGAATACCGCCCGAGATCAGCCACTGAAATTTGTATTCGTTGGGCTGTCCGCCTTCGGTAATGGTGAGCGTGCCGCCATATTCCTCACCGGTTGGGTCGAAGGCATTCACGGCGTATGAGCCGACGATATTGGGGACGTTGTCAGCAGGGGCATCTGCGCCAAGCGGAGCAGGTTTATTACGAGCACAGGCCGAAAGGCCGATAGCTAATAGGAAGATCAGAATGCTAATTCGTTTCATGGTTCCTCAGTGTTTTTATGACTGAAGACGAAGGAGCATATTTATTATATCTCCTTCGTCTCCAAACTAGTCTTCGTCCAATGTCATCAGGAAGGCGATGAGGTCGTCAATTTCCTCTACGGTGAGAAGCTGTCCAAAATTCTGGATCATTTGTCCTTCGGGGAAGCCAGGGACGATATATGCATTGGGCTTAATAATTGACTGGCGAAGGTATTCCTCCGCGGTCATGCCTGATATACGCTCGCCAGCACGGTCAGCAATACCATAGAAGGAAGGTCCAATGATGGTTTCGCCTTCTTCAAGTGAATGACAAATACGACAGCCTGCATTCACGCCTGCGGCAGTTTCATAATAGATCTGTTCACCCACAATGGGATCGGGAAGATGCATGTCTCTGAAATTGATGGTCAGTGCTTGTCGCGGCGCAAGCGGAATGGTCTTGTCGAACAGCACTTGTTCAACGCTTGCATCTGGCCGATCATACATTTTTATCGTGATGCGATGTTTGCCAACAGGCAGTTGAACCTGCTGAAAAATACGCACGCCCTGATTAATGCCATCATCCTGGTGTTCGTAGGTTTCATCGAGGACAAGCTCACCATCCACTTCCAGCGTGATACGTGTCGGATGGTCAAGATCAGTTTCGAGGTCGGCTTGAGTCGCAATATCGTGAATGGCATATCCGCTGTGATGGGTCATCTGGATCGCCAGTGTGGCTGAATCCGCGCTGAAAAATTGGGTCGGCCAATCACTCAGCCAAATCTGAAACGCGGTGACAACCGCCATGACACCCAGCAGGGGGATGATAAAACGCAGATGTGCTTTATTGGGCGTAAATGTAAAAGTATTCGGGTCAGACTTAACCTGAGTCTTGATCGCTTTACCAAAATCAGTGGGCGCCACCCAGGCAGTGTGCACGAGCGGAATAAAGTTGGGCTTGAGTTTGGGGAGCCGCTCGCCCATCATACGATCATTCAACCAGGTGTTACCTTCACGGTTTGCGCAGTCTTCAGGCGGACAACCGATGAACTGCACATCGCTTGCACCGGCCTCGAGAGCTTGCGCCGCAAGATTGGGATTCGCCATGGCAATACAGGTAAGTGGGACGACGTAGGTATTCGGGTCTCCGAAGTGTTTTCCAGCGCCATGCAAGGCATGCCGTTCACAGGTAAAAACGACCTTGACATTTTTCTTTTCGGCAACTTCGCTCGAGCGTTGTTTTCCACAGCGGGTTGAGCGGAATATCGCCAAAGGCCAGCGCGTTATCGGGGCAGCTGCCAATACACACGCCGCAAGAAACGCAAAGATTGGGGTCAATATCCGCCTGGAATTTAGGACGTGCACCATCGGTGCGCGGAATCATTTTAATGGCAAGGTAGGGGCAGTCACGTTCGCAAAGGGTACAGCCGTCGCAGTTAGCCAAGTCCACTTTGACAGGTTCGAGTTTTTTTGCACGGGGCATGATCCACGGCAGGGCCGTGACCAGACCAATGATGAAAAGCAGCGCGCTCCAGAAAAGCGCCTGTGGTCCGCGCAGGAAGGTGGGAAGATAAAATAAATAGAATAAGTCAATCGGTGCCTGCTCAGGGAGTTGTGTGGCAGCGAGCGGCGGCAGCATACCAAGTGGAAAGAGTGCTGCGGAAAGCAGGAGCACGAAAACGGAAATCGCCATCCAGTATTTGGGTGGCAGCCATTTTGCGCGGCTCATGCGTTTGAGATGCAGCCAGAGGAAGAAAGCGGTCAACGCAGAGAGGCCGAGATGCAGCACAATCACGATCATCATGAAGATCCAGCCGGTGCCGGCGGCTTCGCCAGTGATGAAATCCACGATGAAAGTTTGTCCACCTTTGGAATTGCCAAGAATGCTAAATAAACTTTGATTCAATATCTGCGCGCGTTCATCCCAGATCAGCCAGTAGCCTGTGATACCGATCGCCCAAACCACCACCGCCATGCCGACACCCGTGACCCAGGCCAGCCAGCGCGGCCCTCGGAAGCGATCCTGAAAAAAAGTGCGCCATCCGTGCAGGAGAGCAAAAATCACCGCTGCATCGGAAGCGTAGCGGTGCATGGCGCGGATGATGCGCCCGATGAAGTTGGCTTCGATCTTGGATACAGCCAGATATGAGAAGGTGAATCCAAACGGGTAGAACATCGTCAGGTAGATGCCCGTGAGCAGGATGACTACCAGGAGGAAGATCGTGATCGTACCAGTGTGATAAAGCGGATTAAACCGCGGATCATTAATGAGCCAATTGACGGGAGCTTCAAGGCGCAGGGAAATGTTTTCGAAGAAATTGAGCAGGCGTCGGCTTGGAGAATTGAGTCGAGTCTTCCAATCCACGCTGGGGTTGCGCTCGGAGAGCGAATCGATGAGTTGCTTTTTTGTCGGAGATGATGTCATGTGCCTGGCTGTTGGTTACAAATGCTGCGCTAAATAATTTGCGGCATCCTGTAATTTCGCGTGAAGGATAATGAATAAAAATAAATTCAAGTAATAAAGTTTGCGAAAAAAAGAAGAAGGTGACAGTCACCTCGCAAAGCGTGTGACTGTCACCTGTTTTTAGAAGATTACCAGACTCGGAAGCCGGGGGAGGTGAGAGCAATGTTCGAGATCATGTCCACAAGCTGCGGACCATACACGATCACGACCAAAGCCAATGTGCCATAGATCCACGGGGCCCAGCGGTCAAGCCAAACGGGGGTGAGAGCGGGGTCTTGCATGGATTCTGCAATAGGTACCTGTACTTCTTCAGCAACCTTTTCCTTGTTCAGGGCGGTCATGAGCATGACGGTGAGGTACAAAGCGCCGCTGACGAAGAGGATGGCACCACCGACACCGACCTGTAAGAGGCGGCTGTTCCATTCAGCAGGAACGTAGGGGGCCAAACCGAGCGGTACGCGGCGGGGAGCACCGAGCAAGCCCAACACATGCATGGAGTTGGAGAAGATGATCATGCCAACAAACCAAGTCCAAGCCTGCGCGACAGCCCATTTGGGATTCCAAAGTTTTCTACCGGTGAGGTAGGGCAGTAGCCAGTAGGAAATGCCCATAAAGCTGAGGGTCACGCCGGTCGCCACGGTGAGGTGGAAGTGTCCTGGGATAAAAGCGGTGTTGTGCAACACGAGGTTGACGTTATAGGAAGCATTCGCCAAGCCACCGATACCACCGAAGAAGAACAGGATGCCAGCGAGGAGCTGGGCAGCCACGGAGGGATCGCTCCAGTTCAATTTTCCGATCCAGGCGAGAGCGCCCTTACCACCTTGCTTGCGTCCCGCATGTTCGAGGGAGGCCACTACGGTGAAGGCGGTCATCATGGAGGGGAAGAACACACCAAAAGTAAGCATGGAATGGATGAACTTCCAGACGGGCGGAACGCCGGGGTCCACATACTGGTGATGGAAACCAAGCGGTGTGGAAAGCACGAGGAAGATCCAGAAGGAAAGACGGGCGAGTGAATCGCTGAACATCTTGCCATTTCCAGCCTGTTTGGGGAGCATGGCATACCAGGAGATGTAAGCCGGGAGGAGCCAGAAATAGACCAACGGGTGACCTGTGAACCAGAAATAGGTACGAGCCAGCTGCGGGTCTACATTTTCAATTAATCCCAGCGACCACGGCAGAAGCATGGTGAGGATTTCGGTGGCAACGCCAAGTGTACAAATCTGCCAGAGCAAAGCGGTGAGGATGCTTGCAAAAGCAATGAACGGAGTGCGTTCGTTGGGATTTTCCTTGCGCCAGCCGAGATAGGTCGCAAAGAGACCCCAGCCTTCCACCCAGCTACCGACCACAACGAGGGTCAGGCCTAAATAGAAAGCCCAATTCGCCTTGAGAGGAGGATAGAAAGTGAAGAGCACGGTGGCCTGATTGGCAAGGATCGGGATCGCAGCGGTTACAACGCCCACGACCATCACCCAGAAACCGACCTTGTTCAAGGTGGGATTTCGGAGAGCGCGCTTCAAACCAAAGGTCACGTTGAAGGTCAGGAAGCCCATGATGAAGAAGGTGGTCCAAACCAGGGCGTTCAAAACGCCGTGAACAGTAAGGCCTTGATAGTAAGACTTGATCAAAGGCTTGATGTAGGGATAGATATCCCAGCCTGCATGTTCAAAGGCTTGCAATGGGCCAAACAAACTGCCGACAGCAAGCGCAAGGATGGCCACCAAAAGGTGTGAGCCAATGAATTTCTTTTCGCCAGTGGATAATTGATATTGTTTCATGGTGTCTCTCTTTACAGCCTATGGCGTAACAATGATCGCGCCGTACATCACGCCGTGCCCGCTGCCGCAATATTCGGTACAAATGAAGTTATACGTGCCGGGCTTATCAAACTTGATGGTCAACTTGGAAACCTGACCAGGGACCACCTGGAAGTTGGCGTTTGTATCCTGGATCTTGAAACCGTGCTGTACATCCGATGAGGTCACATAGAAGGACACGCTGGAACCGGCGGGAATTGTCATTTCCTTGGGCAAATATTCCCAGCTGGGAATTGCACGCGCCAAAACGTAGGCATCGTATTTGCCGGGTTCGATCTCGCGCAAACCGGGATTCGACCATGGGCTATTGGGGTCGGTTGCCACGGTTCTCGGATCAACGCGCTGCTCGGGGGCGGGAACTTGAATTCCCATACCAAATGCAGCCACGCTGACGGCTGTCGCAAACAAAACGAGCAGGATGGCGCTGATAATCATCCAGTTGCGCTCATAGGGGTCGATGTGGATCTGGTTGGTGCTCATAATGTGCCTCCTCTGCCGACAAGGATCATATAGATCGTTGCCCAGATTGCGATGAGTGTGACTACAAAAATCGCCAATACTGCGATCGTGCCAGTCGGGCGAAACTCATCGTCTTCTTTATCTTTTTTCGCCATGTTCATTCTCCTCTTAAAAATGATGGATTAGAATATCTGCCGCTTCAAACGGCGCCGCAAACTGCGGAGGGGGAAAAGGGGCTTTTCTTACGCTGTTGCAGTTCCACCTCCCTATTGCCTGAGCATGTACTTCAAATCATCGGCGATCTCATCAGCAGTGACGCCGAACGGAAATACCAATTTCAAATAACCTTCACGGTCGATCACCATCAGAGTGGCGGTGTGATCGATGAGGTAGCTTGTCGCTTCGCTGCCTTCCTTCTTCTCATAAAAAATGCCATACAGCGAAGTGACGGTATCCACCTGCTCCTGCGTGCCGGTAATACCGATAAAAGTAGGGTTGAAATGCGCCACATATTGCTCCAGCTTCTCGGGGGTATCACGCTGGGGATCCAGTGAAACCATGATGAGCTGGATATCTTCTGCCTTGGCGCCTATTTGCTTCAAAGCCTGATTCACATTTCCAAGCGTAGCGGGGCAAATATCCGGGCAAAAGGTATATCCAAAATAGATCAACACCAGCTTGCCGCGAAAATCGCTCAATGAAACGTCGCCGTTTCCACCGGTCAAGGTGAAATCGTAAGAAGTCTCCGGCGATTGAATGACCGTTCCATGAAAGGTATGAGGGCGGAAAAAATAAATTCCAGTAGCTAATCCTAAAATGATGGCAAATGTGCCGAGCAAAATCTTTGTTTTCATGTTTTATATGATCTATGGAGCGTAGCAGAGAAATAAATGCGCAGCTTCGTAGGCCAGCTTGGTAGTTCCCTTACTGTTGCGGACTTCTTCCGCCAGCACACCGAGGTGGCGAAGGATGCGATCTGCATTGGAAACTTCAGTGGCGTAACGATATTCCGCACGGACGATGCCCCAGCCATCCACCAGCACAAAGGATGGGTCAAAGGCAAAACTGCCATCTTCCTTTTTTTCGTAGTAGGTTTCAAAGCCCGAGCCAATAATGGTCTTGAGCAATGTTTCGTTGGTTGTGGTCGCAAATTTCCACTGTTCGGTATTCGCATTGATGGACTGGGCGTATGCGTTCAACGCTTCAGGCGTATCCCGCTGCGGGTCCATGGAAATGGTGACGAAGGAGACCGAAATGCCATCCAATTCCACTTCACTCAAACGAGATTGGACTTCCTTCATAGTGTCGTTGATAGCGGTGCAGGCTTCGGGACAATTGGTGTATGCGAATGTGTAAAGTACGAACTGTCCGCGCAGGTCTTCGCTGGTGAGGCGGGCGCTATCCTGATCCACAAGGCTGAAGGCAGGGGAAAGCTGCATGCGCGGCAATACCTTGATCGGTTGGAATATCTTGAAGGCAAAGGCCGAGATAACGATAAAGCCCAGTACGCTGTAGAGACCATTAAGGAAGTACTTGTTCATGCAGGTATTTCTGTGGGGAATAAAATTTTAATTGGGGCAGAACCAGATTTCGGCGCGGGCGAAGCGTTTTTCGTCAAGTCGGCATCAAGGACGCGCCCTTCTTCCACTAACTGTTCAAAAGTCGTGCGCGACATTTCGTCGCGCAGCATGTTCTTGAGCCTCACCCACTGACAGTGAACAGGGCAGCGTAGTTCAAACGGACACTCACCGGGCTTGAGAATACAATCGGAAAGGTAGAGTTCGCCTTCGAAATGCTCCACAATCTGAAGCAGGGTGATCTGTTTGGGCGAATGTGCAAGGGTGATGCCGCCATCGCGCCCGGCCTGGGTAAGGATGAAACCACCGCTTGCCAATTCGGCGACGATACGTTGCAGAAGCGCAGGGGGAATGAGCATCTCACGCCCAACCTCAGACGTGGAAACTCGTTTACCCTCTTCCTTTTTAGAGAGAGCCAGTATTACTCGAACTGCATAATCGGTTTGGCGGTTGATGCGAAGCATATTTTTTCCAGTTTAATGTTGAGTGTATTAGTCAATGTTTAGGGCTATTGTAAGAATTTCTTCGATATTTTTGACCTGCCATTAATCACATCGGCGCATGACAAATATCCCATCTTTTGTGGCATTCCGTGCGATATTTATTACACCAAGTTTATCCGAATTACCCACTACGTGAGAGGAAAAACGTGCCAACTTTGGATGATATAATCTTTTTAAAATTAAATCGCGAGGTAATACAAGTAATGGACCCTGTAATTTTTCAATTCAAATTGTTCAATTGGGAGATCGTTCTCCGATGGTATGGCGTGTTGGTCATGTTCGGTGCGGTGGTGGGCGCCTGGCTGGCCGAAAGAGAGATCCGCAGACGCGGGCAGGATGGCGATGTGATCTGGGACGCCATGGTTTGGATTTTGCCCGCAGGCATTATTGGTGCGCGCTTATGGTATGTGCTCAACAGTATTCTGGGCGGCAGTACCTACTACCTAGATACCCCCGCTAAGATTTTCCAGGTTTGGGAGGGTGGTCTGCATTTCTTTGGCGGCCTGCTCCTCGGTGCCCTAGCCTTGTATATCTTCCTGAAACAAAACGGAATGGATTTCTGGCTTTTCCTCGATGCGATCGCTCCCGCCGTGTTCATTGGACAGGCGCTGGCACGCCCTGCGAATTTCATTAACCAGGAACTGTACGGCCAGCCGACAAAGCTGCCGTGGGGCATTTCGATCGATGCTTCTCATCGCCTCGCGCAATACGCAGACTTGAGTCAGTTCCCGGTTGAGACGACTCGTTTCCACCCGACCTTTGCCTACGAAATGATCTTGAACATTCTTCTTGCTTTGTTATTGATCTGGGTTGCCCGTCAATATGAAGAAAGAATGAAGCCCGGTGCAATCTTTGCAGGTTGGCTTGTCCTTGCAGGTCTCGCACGTGCATTCATAGAGTTCTTCCGCCCAGACCAGCCTCGCATTGGCGATTCCTTTGTCACTTACACCATGCTGGTTTCTGTATTGATGGCGATTGCGGGTGTGATCATGCTATTGGTACGCTTCGGCAGATTGCAACTGGCTTTTGCTGAAGGCTGGGAAGAGGAATATCAGATCAAGAAGTTCGAAGTCAAACCTACGCGCAGACGCCCATCTGCCCCTGTCCAACCCATCATTGAGGATGACGAAGATGATGAAGACATCCTTGAAGAAGATGAAGACGACGAGATGGAAGAGGCCCCTGCTCCAGTAAAGAAGAGAAAGACCGCTGCTCAAACCAAAACACCTGCAAAAGCAAAAAAGGCGACAGAGAAGAAGAGCACGGCAAAAACTAAAACCTCCAAATAAGAATCAAAACCGCCCGGACATTTAATCCGGGCGGTTTTTTATGCCGTTCATTCGTTATCCCTCTCCCATCGTAAATCTCAACATGATAAAATCACACGCATGAATCGTTTATTTACTTGTATTTCCCTGATCATTCTCTTTACTTCAGCTTGCACTGCCGCGGCACCCACTGCAGCCGTGCCGCTGGATCAAGCCGCACCATCTGGAAGCGTGCTCTTTCAAGACGATTTTGCAAATCCAGCCTCAGGCTGGAATCGTTTTTCAGCCACCGAAGGTGTGATGGATTACGATGGCGGCAGTTATCGAATGTTGGTCAATGCATTGGATACGAACTTCTGGTCCACGCCGCAAAAGAACTTTGCCGATGTCCGCCTTGAGGTGGATGCGGGCAAGTTGGGCGGACCCGATGAAAACCGTATCGGCTTGATCTGCCGTTCTTCAGGTGCGGACTATTATTTCTTCATCATCACCAGTGACGGCTATTATGGAGTCGGTCTGTTCTCAGGCGGGCAGGCCGTGTTGCTCGGTCAAAGTGAAATGCTGACGAGCGGCAACATCAACAAAGGGCTGGCGGTCAACCACCTGCGCGCCGATTGCACAGGCGATCAGCTCACTTTCTACGTCAACGGATTCCAGATCGCGGCCGTACAGGATGGCACATTGAAATCAGGTGACGTGGGCATGCTGGTGGGAACCTTCACCAACCCCGGTGTGGATGTGATTTTGGATAACTTTGTGGCTTTGAAGCCATAGAAACTTGCTAAACAGTTATGATTTCCCAGGCCTCAAGAAAATATGCTTTTGGGGTTTGGGAAATCGAGTCAGCTTCAAAATCGGGATAAGTGTCACTTTTTGAAAAGGGGGAGAAAATGTATAATACTCGTGCAATCTTTCACAGTAAATTTGCAAAGGAGCAAAAAATGACAGCTCAAATCATTGATGGGACCGCCATCGCGCAAAAGGTTCGTGACGAAGTTAAAGCAAAAGTCGCCGCAAGGATCGCGGCTGGGAAGTCACAGCCCGGGCTGGCCACTGTGCTGGTCGGTGACCGCGTTGACTCTGCCGCTTATGTAGGCATGAAGCAAAAAGCCTGTGCCGAATTGGGCATGACTTCATATCATCACCCCGTCCCTGCAGATATCTCACAAGAAGACCTGGAGAAACTGATCAAGGAATTGAACGCCGACCCGAAGGTCAACGGAATTTTGGTGCAACTTCCCCTGCCCTCTCACCTCGATGAAGAGCGTGTCCTACAACTCATCAGCATCGAAAAAGATGTAGATGGTTTCTCGCCGATTAATCTCGGCCGCCTTGCCCAAAAAGGGACGCGAGCCGCTTTTTGTTCCTTGCACACCATTTGGATGCATTTATCTGTTGAAGGAAGCGGGCGTGACCATCAAAGGTGCCAATGCGGTGGTGTTGGGCCGTTCGAACATCGTCGGCATGCCTGCGGCTTTGCTGCTTGTGAAGGAAGATGCCACAGTGACGGTCGTTCACTCACGCACGAAGGATATCCCCGCTGTATTGCGCCAGGCTGATATCGTCATCGCGGCGATCGGCCGCGCAGAAATGGTGCGCGGCGACTGGCTCAAACCCGGCGCAGCGGTCATCGATGTGGGCATCAACGGCATTCCGATGCTCAACCCCGATGGCACTCCCGTCATCAGCCAGAAGACCGGCAAACCGCGCCAGAAACTCGTCGGCGATGTGAATTACGAAGAAGCCAAAGAAGTGGCTGGCTTCATCACCCCAGTGCCAGGCGGCGTGGGTCCGATGACCATCGCGATGTTGATGAACAACACATTGCGTGCAGCGGAAATTCAACAGCCGTAGAACGAAAGATCAAAAAAAGAGAAAAGTATAAGTCCCGCCTCACAGCGGGACTTATTTTGTAAAGAGGAGAGCAAAATGAAAAAGTTTTTGAAGTGGGTGGGGATGCCTGCAATCGTTGCCAAAATTGGAGTATTTAAAAAAAACAGTACTGTGGAACCATAAAACGCCCTTGACGTAGTATCAATCTTATACTAATATTGATTTATTAGTAGTAAAAACTTGATACTGCTAAGAGGAGCATAAATGACTGAGATTTCGTCACACACCAGAAAGTTTCAAAAAGAACTGAATGCAGGCACTTCCTCCCTTATCCTGCTCAGCGTTTTGAGCCGCAGCAAAGAGTCGATGTATGGATATCAGATCGCAAAAATGTTGGAAGAGAGCGGACCTGACATCCCCATGATGAAGCAGGGAACGTTATATCCCGTGCTTCGTTCACTCGAAGAGAATGGCCTGTTGGAAAGCACCGTGGAACCCTCCGTCTCGGGGCCGCCGCGCAGGTATTACAAGATCACCAGTGATGGGCGCGAAGCGCTAAAAGAATGGAATGAAATCTGGAAGATCACAAAGAAATTCGTCGACGCGAATTTGAAAGGATGACAACATGTTTAAAACGATGGAAGAATATCTGGATGCTTTGAAAAACGAAATGAAAGATGCCGATCCCGCCCTCGTGCAGGATGCACAGGCCGATGCACGCGAACACCTGAGCACTGCTCTGGCGGCAGTACGCGACTCCGCTCCTGAAACAAGCGAAGCCGATGCACTTGGCAAGATCATCGAGGAATATGGATCCCCCGAAGAAACCGCTTCCGCTTACCGTGAGGTGGAACGACGCACCTCCCCTTCCTTGAAACAAACCACAAAGCCGAGTTCGGCGCTTGGAAATTTTTTCGGTGTGTATCTTGACCCGCGCGCATGGGGTGCCCTGCTTTACATGTTGATCGCCTTCGTAACCGGTGTTTTTTACTTCAGCTGGGCAGTCACCGGGCTATCAGTATCCATCTCCTTTTTGATCTTCATCTTTGGTTTTCCGATTGCGCTGCTGTTCCTGCTCTCGGTGCGCGGACTGGCTCTGCTCGAAGGCCGTTTGGTGGAAGCTCTGCTTGGCATCCGCATGCCGCGCCGCCCGCTATTCTCACATCAGGGCATGAAATGGTTCGACCGCTTGAAGGCCCTCCTCACCGACAAAGCCACCTGGCTCATGCTGGTTTACATGATCCTGCAATTCGTGCTTGGGACTGCGTACTTCGTTGCGATTGTCACTGTGTTAAGCGTCTCGCTTGCCTTCATCGCACTCCCGTTCGTACAGGAAGTTCTGCATCAAGGCGCTGTTTATAACAACGGCGTTCGGTATTACTTCCCAAGCTGGTCCTACCCGCTTTTGGTGCTGGGCGGACTCCTGCTGTGGACGATCTTCATGAACATCGCCCGCGGAGTTGGTCAACTGCACGGACGATTCGCCAAATGGCTACTGGTCAATGAATAGGAAAAAATGAAGCAACTGCCCAGAGGCCGGGGGGGGGGGGGGGGGGGGGGGGGGGGGGGGGGTTTGGGTTGGGGGGGGGGGGGGGTGGGGGGTGGGGGGGGGGGGGGGGGGGGTGGGGTTGGGGGGGGGGTTGGGGGTGGGGTTTGGGGTTGGGGGGGTTTCGGCGGGGCGTCGGCCGGGGGGGGCGGGGCCCTGTTGTCATTTGTTGTTGCGGGCATTCTACCAGCTGGCAATCAAAAAAGGGAATTTCATCGAATCCGTTTGGATGCGACACAAATCCAACAAAACTGAAACAGAGTAAAATTGCCGCCATCTGGATTCAAAATCCCGCCCAACGCGGGATTTTTTCTTTTTCTGAAAAACCTCCTGCTTCGAGTAGAATTTCAAAGTCATCCAACCAGAAGGATTTGAAAGAGGCCTTGGTAATGAATAACTATTTGGAAATTACGCGCACAGGCAAAAATGAATGGTGGAGGTATCTACTCTCCCTTTCCACCATTCTAACCATATGGTTTGTGATCGGTTCCATTCCCATCATGTTACTTTTAGGCTATGTCATGTTGGATGGCGACCCCGCCACAAATTTCACAGCGACCGGCTTCACAGGCATCTCTGTCTTGCTGGATTTTTCAGCCACCATGCTGACCTTCCTCCCGTTCATCACAGCAACCTTGCTTGCAGTGCGTTTCATCCATGCGCGGCCTTTGAACACGCTCATCACCTCCGCCCCGCACATTCGTTGGAACAGGCTTCTTGCTGGCGCAGGAGCATGGTTCGCACTGGCGGTGCTGATCTCATTCATTGAAGCAATGCTCTACCCAGGCAGATACGTTCTTACATTTCAACCTCTGCTCTTGTTTTTTTATTTCCTGCTGGCAGTGATCCTCATTCCCATTCAAACCTCTGCCGAAGAACTTTTCTTCCGCGGCTATTTACTGCAATGGATGGGACTGAAGTTAAAAAACAAATGGATCCTCTCATTCATCAATGGTGTTTTATTTTTTCTACCGCACATGCTCAACCCGGAGATGGCAGTCAACGGCATATTGATGGCATTGGCTTATTTCGCATTTGGATTTTTTGCATGTTATGTCACACTTCAAGATAATGGGCTTGAACTCGCCCTTGGCATGCACGCAGCCAATAATCTTTTCAGTGCCTTGTTCGCCAATTACACAGTCACAGCGCTGCCCAGCCCGGCGCTGTTCACCATTCAAACCCTCGATCCGGCATATGGCTTTGTTGCCTCAACGATCGCGATGATCATCTTTTATGGAATCTTCTTTGGAAGAAATCCCCAACCCTCCCCGATTTTGGAATAAGAAAACCCGCGCATCATACCGACCTTTTACCTGCCCAGCTTTCAATGACATGACCAGCGCTTTGAAAGTGTTAAGTTTCACTTGACAGCATCCCATCATTTTGTTATATTCTGCGAATTCTTGTTGAAGGTAACAGAATATAACAAACATGACAACATCCATCGACCGCGAAAAAAAGATACTGGAACATCTGCAAAAACAGGGCAGCGCCTCCATACAGGAACTGGTGGAGGTCTTTAACGTTTCCAACATGACCATCCACCGCGAGTTGAACAAACTGGCCGAGGCAGGCTTGATCCAAAAGAAACATGGGGGCGTTGCACTTGTCACCCAATCCCCCACTGCGGGTATCAACCAATGCAGCATGTGCAACAAAACCATCTCAGAGCGGACCGTGTTTATCGTCCGCGCCGCGAATGGTGAACAAAAACGCGCCTGTTGCGCCCATTGCGGGCTGATGATCCATAGCCAGACCCAGGATGCCGCCCAATCGCTTACCGCCGATTACCTGCACGGGCATATTATCAGCGCTACTCAGGCCATCTACGTTCTTGGGAGCGATCTGAATATCTGCTGTGTACCCAGCTTACTGAGCTTTGGCTCAAAACAGGATGCGGAAAAATTCCAAAAAGGCTTCAGCGGCACGCTGGCCAACATGGAAGAAGCCATTCACTATTTACACGGAATGATGCACGCGCACCCATAAAGCACGTGATTCAGAAATATCAAACACACAAAGGAAGAGATAAATCATGAAGCGAATTTTGATGATGTTGGTTTTGGTGGGGACGCTGCTCTTAACTGCCTGTGGCGCCGCAGGTGATGAGCATACGGATGGAACAGACATCGAAGCGCACGACTTTTGGGCACGTACAGCATTGAAAGACGGCAACAGCGCCGCATATATGCTTTTGCATAACCACACAGAAACGGACGATGAATTGATCGGTGCTTCTTCCGACGTGGCCGCCTCTGTGGAAATTCACCTGAGCCAAATGAATGCGAACGGCACCATGGAGATGATTCCGCAGGAATCGATTGCCCTGCCTGCAGAAGGCGACCTGGAACTTAAGCCCGGCAGCTATCACATCATGATCATCGGCCTCAAGCAGGATTTAAACGTAGGGGATGAGATCACGTTGACCCTGCATTTCAAGAATCACAAAGATATCACCCTGACCATTCCGGTGATGGAAGCTCAGAACATGGGCGGCTCCGGCATGGACGGTCACATGCCTTAGTTTTTGAATTCGCACTTTCGCCGGTGCATTCTCCCCTTACGCCCCGCCATCAGCAGCGGGGCGTATTTTTTTAGCAAGTAACTGCGTGGGGAAAACAAAAGCCTCTTGAGGTGTAGCAGGCTCGAGCGGAGAGTGAAGCGAGTGTCACATCAAAAGAGGATGGTTGTCACTATATAAATAAGATAATTTTGGGTAAATTTATCCGATAATCCAAATCTGATTTCTTTTTCATTCTGTGACAAAAGTTACAAACAAATTTTGAAAGATATACTATATTAAGCGCACATTAATCTTTTTTGAGGACAGGCTATGTCAAAAACCCCATTCATTATTGCAATCGCGGCCACGATCCTTGCGTTCGGGTATTTTGCGTTTGTCACTGATGCCGCCTCTTACGGGGGGAGCGCGCCGGAGACCTGCGCAAATTGCCACGTAATGGATTCACAGTATGAAAACTGGTATCACGGTGCGCATGAGAATTTCGCAAAGTGTACCGATTGCCATTTACCGCACGACAATGTTGTGACCTACTATGCTGAGAAGGGCAGACAGGGCGCAAAGGATGTTTTTGCCTTTGTGACGGGAAGCATCCCCGTGCAGATACGCGCAAGCGACAAAACAAAGGAAATCATCCAGGCAAACTGCATTCACTGCCATGAAGATACCGTGGAAGCTATTGTGATGAGCGCCCAGCCGCTTGACCGTTATTGCTGGGATTGCCATCGCGATATTGCGCACGGTGTGCGCGGCTCTTCAGCTGTCCCCTATCAGGATTCAACACTCTACCCAATCAAGTAAGGAGAATCATTCCATGAAAAATTACACCAATCTTATTCTTGCAGGTCTTGTCATCGTTTTGGCTGCCGCGCTCGTGGGTGTGCTGACTTATGTAAAGAATCAGCCTGCTGAAGAACGCGCCGTACAACCATTGGTCGAGATCGCGCCGATGGAACCTGATTCATCGAAATGGGCAGTCAACTACCCCAATCAGTATGACTCCCTGATGAAGACCAAGACAAATAATATCGACACCACTTACGGCGGCTCATCCCAGTTCTCATGGCTGGAGCGCGACCCACGACAGGTGATTCTGTTTGCGGGATACCCGTTCAGCAAGGATTACAACGATGACCGCGGTCACATCAATATGCTGGAAGATGTGCGCGCGACCAAACGCTTGAACTTGAATGATGAAGATCCGAAGCACACCCCTGCCACATGCTATTCATGCAAATCATCTGACAACCCCGGTTTGTGGGCTGAGATGGGCATGGAAGCCTTTGACAAGATGTCTTTCAATGAAATGACCCCGAACATCAACAATACTTTGGGATGCGCCAACTGCCACGAAGCAGGGACCATGCGCCTGATCGTGACCAACCCCGCACTCGAAGAAGCCTTTGAACGTCAGGGCAAAGATTGGACCACCTTCACCCGTCAGGAAATGCGCACCGTCGTTTGCGCCAACTGCCATGTTGAATATTACTTCAAGGGCGATGGCAAGTACCTCACCTTCCCCTGGGATAACGGCACAAAGGTTGAAGAAATTCTTGCCTACTATGAAGAAGCGGGCTTCAAGGATTGGGTCTACCCTGAAACTGACACCCCCATGCTCAAGGCACAGCATCCTGAATATGAATTCTTCACCGCCGACAGCACCCACTACAAGGCTGGAGTCTCCTGCGCCGACTGCCACATGCCCTATACCCGTGACGGAGCCGCCAAGTACTCCTCACATGATGTGCACAGTCCCTTGCTTAATGCCGAAGAATCCTGCGGTCAATGCCACACAGATACGGAATACGTCGTCCGCAGAGTAAACACCATTCAAGAACAAGTCGCTACAACCAAGATCACCACTGAAGATGCGATCATTGATGCCATCAACGCCATCAAGGCCGCAGTCGCCGCTGGAAATGCCGACCCTGCCCTGCTCGATCAGGCTCGCAAACTGCATCGCGAAGCGCAATACATGTGGGATATCGTCTCCGCGGAAAACAGCACAGGCTTCCACAATCCCGAATACGCGCTGAAGATCCTGGCCGAATCAACCAATCGCGCACGTCAGGCACAGATGCTCGCCGCCCAATCCATCGGCGATACAAGCCTGTTGACAACGGGCACCTACTACGCAACACCCACTCCATAAACCTGCTTCGATCAGTTCAACTCCCCGTCAGCAATGGCGGGGAGTTTTTTAATTTAACTGGGAACTTATTATCAAATAATGTCGTCTATTGCTCAAGGAGAAAAAATGAAAAAGACAATCTTATTGGTTCTTGCACTCATCCTCACCGCCTGTTCTGCAAGCGCATCCGCTGAATTCGATAAAAATCGAATCAAATGGCAGGATGCAAACATTGTGCATTATCGCTACAACATATTCGTCAGTTGTTTTTGCGCATTCAGAGATGACATGCCCATGACCGTTGAAATCAATAACGGTGAAGTCGTTTCCATCACCTCGGTCAAGGGAAATGTCATTACCCCATCGGACAGTCTTTACGAGGTCGTAAAAAACTATGCAAGCATGGATACCCTGTTTACCCAATTGAAAGATGCACTCACAGAAGCGGACAAGGTTGAAGTGACATACGACCCGACCTATGGCTTCCCCGCTATTCTTGCCATTGACCAGATCGAGCAAGCAATGGATGACGAGCTTTACATTACGGTGGATAACTTCGAAATTCTCAAGTAACAAAAAAGCGGCCCGCAAAGGCCGCTTTTGATTTTAATACATCTTACTGCATCCACTGGCTGAAGATTTCCTGGTCCGCGATCTGGATGCGCCTGTCTTCCACTTTGATCGCGCCGCTGCGTTCGAGTTCCTTCATGGAACGCGCCACGACCTCGCGCACGGTTCCCAGCCTAGCCGCAAGTTGTTCCTGTGTCCAATGCGGCGCGGACTTTTCCTGAGGGAGCTCCGCGATCAAACGCGCAAGGCGATGGGTCACCTGATAGAATGCCATCTCGCTGACCATGCGAACCATCCCGCGCAGCATCCGCCCAAAATTGGTCAACACCTTCCGCGCAAATTGGGGATGTTGTTCAATCAACCCACGTAACAACTCGCCATCGATCACCCACACGCGGCAGGCTTCAAGCGCCTCCACATTCACGGGGTTTACAGCGCCATCAAAAGCGGGGACCTCCGCAAAGGTATCGCCTTCCTGCAAAATACGGACAATATACTGCCGTCCCTGCGGCGAAAGGCGAAAGATCTTCGCACTCCCCTGCTCAACAATGTGCAAACTGTCGCATGGGTCGCCTTCCCAAAAAAGCACATCACCACGCTGATATTCACGCAAGTGCATGTGTTCCGAAATCTCCTTCAACATAGGCTCTGGAAGATCGTCGAAATATTCATTTCGTTTCAACGTTTTTATACGGATATCGTGCCGCGTTTCAATCGTTTTCATTTAAGGAATCAAATCTCGCCGAGTAAAACCTTGTCTGTACCGCGATTCACTTCCCACGGGTACACAATATAGGCATCGGTGATCGCCGCGTAATAATCAGGGCGCGCATTGCCAAAAAGATTGCGGTATGGATTGAAATGCAGCACACAGGTTTCGGCGAAACCGCCCGCAGCGGATACGCGATTCTTCACAGCCGTAATCGTGCGCCCGGAACCCCAAACGTCATCCACGATCAATGTGGGACGTCCGCGTAGTTTATCCTCTGCGGGGAACTGAATGAACTCGGGCCACACCATCAGGCTGGATTTCTCTGTCTTGGATTGGGCAGGGAAATCCACCGCGGCTGTGAGGATATGCGTAATGTCCATCGCTTCAGCGAGCAAACCGCCGGGGATGATTCCGCCGCGCGTGATCATCACCATCGCGGTAAATTCGCGCTTGAATTGGGGAAGCAGGTAATCAATGAGACGGTCAATCTCTTGCCATGTGACCATTTCGCGGCGGGGTTCAGGTTGCATGTGTTCGAATTCTTCTTTCATCTTTCGTCTTTCCTCAACTATGAAAGAGGAAAGACGAAAGAAAATAAATTATGCTAAAGCTGCAGCCAACGGAGCGGGAGCGCGGACTTGTTCAGAACTGCCATGTGCGCGGGCGGTTTCAACCTGGCGCGCCCAGATATACAGGCAGGTGTGATAAGCAGTATTGGTATAGGAGCTAAAGATGCTTGCCAGCATGACAAAGGTAAAGAAGATCAGCGCGCCGATGACAATACCCACAACTGAAACCGCGGTGCTGCCACCAGAAACATATGCCGCGCCGCCGCCAATGGCAAAAGCAATGACGAAGCCAAGAGCACCAAACACAAAGCTGATCAACCCAGTCACCCAGCGAACCCCCACCGTACTGATTCCCACCAGCAACAGATTTTCCTTCGTGATCTTCAAAATGCGCTGCATGCCGACTTTGAGATTCAGATCATCAATGATCATGGCGGGCAGAATCAATAAAGCGGCTTCGGTCCACAAAACTTCGAGCAATCCTGTTGCCGCGCGCGCGATGCCGCCCACAACACTGCCTCTGCGGTTACGATTAGCCAGGCTGCGCAATAAATTCACAGCCGTGGATGCTGCAGCAAGAGTGAGAATATCAAAGAAGTCGCGGCGGACAATGGCCCAGGCCTTGCCCATGTCACCATCGCCTTCGGTGAGGTAGCCGTAGATCAGATGCACGGTCATGCCCGAAAAGACATAAGTGACCACAAACTGCACAAAGACCAGAATGCCGCCCAATACAAATAAAATGACATTCCCGACCTGTGAATTACCCACGACCATGGCCGCGCCAACGATGGGAATGATTCCGATCACCGAAACGATCATACCAACGACAAGAGCATAGATCGAAGGTTTGAGCAAATCCTTATCCTTGAAGGCCATCTCCCAGGCTTGTTTGAGAAAAGACCAGCCGCGCGAAAAACTTTGCATAATTCACTCTCCTATTTAAAGTTGAGTTGATTATAGCAAAGATGGGGAAAGAGAAAAGAGGAAAGATGCATGTATAATCGGGCAATTCAACTCTCAATTCAGGACAAATATGAAAAAAATAATTCCAATTTTGATCGCGCTCGCGCTTTCAGCTTGTTCCGCCATGTCACCTGCCGAGCCCACCCCCACCCCAGACCCGCTCGTATTGCAGGGACAGCAGGTCTTCAACGCCAAATGTGCCACCTGCCACGCCCTCGTCCCTGATACCATCATCATCGGGCCATCACTGAATGGAATCGCCACCCGCGCAGAGACCCGCGTTGAGGGACAAACCGCAGATGAATATATTCAGTTATCCATCCTTCGGCCCGGAGATTATCTAGTGGAAGGATTCAACAACGTGATGATCACCAACTTTTCCAAGGAACTCACCAATGAAGATATGAATGCGCTGGTCGCATTTTTATTGACGCTGAAATAACAAGCCAAAAGAGGAGAATGTATGAAAGTTTGGATGAAACGTATTTTTTCAGGACTGGGCATTTTGCTGCTCATCGGTATTTTGTACGCCGCATTTGCGCCGCTTCCGCAGGATGAAGTATTGCCGCCCGAAAAATGGGGCGCGGGTTCCAGCAGTGTGGAGCCTGCCTACAGCGGACTTCAACGCGATTTCCCTGCCACCAATGAAACGGACGCAAATGCCACCACGCCCGAAAAAGCGGAACTTGGCCGCCTGCTTTTCTTCGACCCGATCTTGTCTCAAAACGATGACATGTCCTGCGCCACCTGCCATAACCCCGATCTTGGTTTCAGCGATGGCATGCAGCAGGCACTCGGCGCGAACGGCAAGATCCTGCCGCGCAATGCAATGAGTTTGTGGAATGTTGCCTACAACACCAATTTCTTCTGGGATGGAAGAGCCGCCACCCTCGAAGAGCAGACGAATACCCCGATCACAAACGCGGACGAGATGGCTGGTTCGCCCGAAGAAATAGAATCTCAACTGAAAGCGATTCCTGCCTACGTTTCGCTATTCGAGAAGGCCTTCGAAAGCAAAGATGCCGTCACGTACGCGAATGTGCAAAATGCCATCGCCGCATTTGAGCGCACGCTCATCACGAACAACTCGCCCTTTGACCGTTACGCCGCAGGCGATGTGAATGCCCTCACCCCCGCCCAACGCCGCGGATTGGCCACCTTCCGCTCGGCAGGTACGCGCTGTTTTGAATGTCACGCCGCGCCCACCTTCAGCGATGACTCGTTCTCGGTAACAGGTGTACCCGACCTGCCCGGACAAGAGCATGATGCAGGCCGCGCCGAAGTGGAAAGTGAAAGTTTGGATGGCGCCTTCAAAGCGCCCACCCTGCGCAACATTGCCCTCTCGGCTCCATACATGCACAACGGTGCCTTTGCCACACTCGAAGAAGTCGTGGACTTTTATGCCAAAGGCGGCGGACGTGATGACGGCGTCGAGAATGTGGATATTCACGTTTTGGGCTTCGATCTCACCGAGCAGGAAAAATCTGACCTCGTTGCATTCATGTATGCACTCACCGATGAGACGAACCTGCCCGAGTTCCCCGAATCTGTGCCTTCGGGCCTGCCCGTGGTGGCGCATGTGGAAAACCCCGCGCGCGAAACCGTCAGCCAGATGAATGCCGGGGGAACAGAATCAGTTTCAACGTCTACGCATGAAGCGGTGACTTTGAGAGTCGAAAAAGGTCAAAGCATCCAATCTGTTGTAGATCAGGCGCTGCCCGGTGACACCATCGAAGTGCCGTATGGAATTTACAAAGAGCATGTCATCATTGACGTCAGCGATATCAAATTCTTCGGCATTCCAAATGAAGAAGGTCAGTGGCCTGTGATCGAAGGCGAAGGCAAGGGCGCCGATGGGGTGATCGCTTCGGGAAATAATTTTGAGATGGCGTTCTTTGCGGTCAAGAATTTCACAAGCAACGGTGTGCTGGTGGAAGGCGCGAAGAATGTTTACCTGCACGACATGTATATTGAAAATACAGGCGTGTACGGCGTGTACCCCGTGCGCTGTACCGATGTGTTGATCGAACGCATCGAAGGCACGCTGATGAACGATGCCGCGATCTATGCGGGCAAATCGGAAAATGTGATCATCCGCGATACGCTGACCTATGGCAACGTGATCGGCGTGGAGTTGGAGAACACGGTCAACGGTGAAGTGTACAACAATGTGGCGCACGATAACACCATCGGCATTTTCATTGACCTGCTGCCGCAACTGCCTTCGAAGGTTTCGATGTACACGAAGGTGCATGACAACCTGGTTGAAAACAACAACGGCGCGAATTTTGGCAAGTCTGGCACGGCGGTTTCGCTCATCCCGCCTGGGACGGGCATGTTGATTCTCGCGGCGGACCATGTGGAGGTGTACAACAACACCATCCGCGGAAATAAGACGGGCGGCATGGCGGTATTCAATTTGACCATCGGTTTTTCGGAAGAGGAGATCGATGTCGGTCCGAACCCCGAGCATAACTACATCCACGATAATATCTACGAAAACAACGGCTACGATGCGGATAAATTCGTGAAAGACATGCTGGGACAGGGCTTCGATATCATTTGGGATGGCACCTGGCGCAGACAATCGCTTCGACGAGCCGAACGCTTCATCCTCCTTTCCGCCTGTTTTGCCTTCGAAGAATTTGCCAGCGCCGTTGTATAACCTGTACTGGCGGGCGTTGAATTTTGTGGTGGGGTTGGTGGGGTAAAGTAAAAAGTAAGAGGAAAGAAGAAAGAGGCAGTGACGCGAGTTGCTGTCTCTTTTTATTTGTGGGCAGTGTCCCAAAAGCCGTGACATTCGCCACTTCAACGTGAGGCGTTTTTTCATATAATTCAGATTGCGTGGGGGAAAATAAGAATATTCCACGACCATTTTCAATCTCCCCATCCCATAGCCCGATTGCTCAGGTTATTATCTTCAATCTAAATCACAACAAACTGATCGGATCAACCTCCACCCTGCAATCGCTCAATTTCAGATCGCGCAATAGCGAAGCAGGGTCTGGGCCGCGCAGGATGATCTGCCAGCGGTGGATTCCATCCACTTTGGAGAAGAAGGCGGGGACGGGGCCGATCAATTCGGTTTGGCGGCGGTTTTCGGTTTCGATGCGCAGTTTGAGTTTATCGGCGGCTTTTTGTGAATCAGATTCGGCTTTGAGCGGGTCGGCATCGCGGAATTCCAACCGCACCAGTTTTGCAAAAGGCGGATAGCCCAACTGCTTGCGATAGTCCAACTCGCGTTCGTAGAATCCGTTCACGTCATGTCCCGCCGCAAATTGGATGGCGTAATGCTCGGGCATGAAGGTTTGCAAAACCACCTTTCCACCCAGCGACGAACGCCCCGCGCGGCCAGCAACCTGAGTCAGCGTTTGAAAGACCTTTTCACTTGCAAACGGGTCAGGCAGATTCAATCCCACATCTGCCAGCACGATTCCCACGAGAGTCACCAACGGCAGGTCGAGTCCCTTCGAGAGCATTTGCGTCCCCACCAGCACATCGGCCTGATGATTGGCAAAATGCGTGAGGATCATTTCATGCGCGTCCTTGTGACGGGTCGTGTCCCAGTCCCAGCGCAGGGTGCGCACTCCGGGGAACATCGCCTGCACTTCCTCTTCCACTTTTTCGCTGCCAAGCCCATACTCGCGGATCTGTTTTCCACTGCAATTCGGGCAGGTCTTCGGCTTTTGGCGGGTGTAGCCGCAGTGATGGCAAAGTAACGTTGGAACGTTTGAACGTTCAAACGTTCCAACGTGCAACGTCAGCGGCGTATCGCAGTTGGGGCATTTGAGCACAAACCCGCAGTCGCGGCAAAAAATGTAGGTGGCGGTGCCGCGGCGATTCAAAAACAAAATCGCCTGCTCGCCGCGTGAGATCGTTTCAGCGAGTGATTCGGCCAGCGCGCGCGAAAAGATTCCGCGATTGCCCGTCTTGAGTTCCTCGCGCATGTCCACCACTTGCACGGGCGGCAGCGCAGAATCGGTGACGCGATTCGGCAGAGTCAATTTTGTCAGCGTGCCATTTTCGGCGGCGAATCTTTGCTCCACAGTAGGTGTGGCAGAACCCAACACACACACCGCGCCGCACAAACGCGCATACTCCTGCGCGGCGGTCGCGGCATTGTAAAACGGCGGCTCGCCCTGATGATAGGAACTGTCGTGGCATTCATCCACCACGATCAGGCCGATATTCGGCAGCGGCGCAAACAACGCCGAACGCGCACCGATGATGACCTTCAACTTGCCCGAACGCGCGCGCCGCCACGTATCGTACCGCTCCCCCTCTGAAAGTTTCGAATGGATCAACCCCACCTGCCCGGGGAAGCGCGCTAAAAATCTACGCACCGCTTGCGGGGTGAGCGCAATTTCAGGCACGAGGATGATGGCCTGCTTTCCGCGCTTGATGGTTTCTTCGGCGGCGCGAAGATAGATTTCGGTTTTGCCAGAACCAGTCACGCCATGTAAAAGAAAAGATGAAGGCTGAAGGATGAAGGATGAATGCGTTATTTTTTCGAGCGCAGAGGTTTGCTCTGGGGTGAGTTCGAAAGCCTGTGTACCTGTTTCCTGCTCTACCTGTTTACTCGTCCGCTCCAGCGAATCACGGAAGATTTCGTTTTCAAACAGGCGAATCAATCCGCGCTCTTCGAGTTCCTGCAAGTCAGCGAGGTTGCATCCTGTTTCGGCATAGACCCATGAAAGGTTGATCGCTTCAGGCTGTTGGATGAGGAAACGCAATGCGGATTGACGACGGGCGAGAGTCTGCTTTGTGCCGAGGGAATCCATCTCCGCTTCAGCCGCTTCTGGCGTAACCGACAACTGGGCCACACGCACGAACTTTGATCTCACCCGAGGCGGAGGCAAAACGTGCTTCGTCGTGAGAATCCCTTTTTTCACGAGGGACTGCGCCGTTTTGCGCCAATCCACCCGCGAGAAATGGGAATCGATCTGACGTCCGCGCAAGGGTCCGCGCTCGCGCAAAAGGGTAAGCAAGCGAGTAGTGACGGTTGAGGTCTTGTCTTCGTAATTGGTAATTCGTAATTCGTAATTGACATCCGCTTGCTGGCTCAAGCCCACAGGCAGCATGAGGCTGATAATGGCGGCCAGTGGATTCAGGGTTGAGTCTGCCAATAGCATCGCAAGAGCAAGCTGCGGCTGAGTCAGAACGGGGGCAGGGTCGAGCAGGTCAATGATGAGTTTGGGATTCTCCACCGCAGGAGAATCGATCAAGGCGGTGACGATCCCCTGCACCGTCTGCTTTCCAAATGGGACAATTACAAAACTGCCCGCCTGAATTTGGAGGGCGAGCTCGTTCGGGATGGCGTAATCAAAGAGGCCGGAGATTACAGAAACGTTAACAGCAACGCGCGCAAACATGGTGAGATTATAATGTTGATAAGGTCGAAAAAGGAGGCAGATATGTTGACAGCAGTATTGATCCTGGGCGGGATTGTGATTCTGATTTCGGTGGGGTTGCTTGCCTTGATGTTCATGAAATCAAATGAAGTGAACCTGACGGGAAAAACCGAAGACAAGCCTGAGTGGATGAAATCGAATCCACCTAAAGAAACCGTGAATGCCACGCGCGTAGAAAATGAGGGCGTGACGCTTTTCGATCACGATGCGGGCGAAAGGATCGCTTCGCCCTTTGCCGAACAGATCGAAGATATCCTGCGTGCCAAATTGGAAAGTGACCCATTTAATAAATTCGATATTGATTTTGGGTCCGCGCCCGATGGCTCGCTGGAAATTTGGGTGAACGGCAGTATGTACCCCAGCATGGATGACCTGCCCGATGAAGGTCTGAAGAATGCTTTTCGGAATGCTGTGAAAGAGTGGGAGAGAGTAAAGTAAGAGAAGTGAACGGTGAATCAGTAGTGCGGAATGGAGATCATTCCGCACTATGTTTTTTAACTTCGCAATACAACCCCAGCGCCATACCCCACAACGGATGAATAATCCCCGGTGACATCGCCCGAGGTGGCGTATTTCAGGATCTGCACTTTGTTTGCGCCGAGTTCACGAGCCGCACTTAGCATGGATGCGACTGCGGCATGCCCGCAGGCGAATCCCAGCCCCATCTGTTCGGCTTCGAAGATGGACTCGGGATCGAAAGACTCAAATCGTCTGAGCATTTCCGAATCGAGGATGCCTGCGGTTTTCTGGTTATAAAAATGGGAAAGGTCTGTCGAGGCGACGATGATGGCGCTTTTTCCTTTGAGCGTTTGGGCGAGGGCATGACCGAGTTTTTGTGTGATCTCCACTTCCTGCGCGCGGACCATGACCGGCAGTAATTTGAACTCGTTTTTGAGCACACGCTGTAAAAATGGGAGTTCGATTTCGAGCGAGTGTTCTCTATCGTTTGCAATAGGCGTGATGGGAATATCGAGGTGGGTTTGCAATTCCGCGAGGGCAGATTGATCCACTGCGATATTTCCGAGCGGGGTGGAATAAGCCTGATGCTTTGTGGTGATGAGCGGGTAAGGCGCGTAGTTGTGGTACGGTGAAAGGATAGCGACCAGTTCGGGGGTGAGTCCGCGCAGCGCGGCGAAGGCATGCGCAGCAACTGCGCCCGAGTAGATGTGTCCTGCATGGGGGGCGATGAGGGCGATCACTTCCCCGCTTATTTCAGGCAGATTCGCATGGGCAAGAAAATCATCCACGCTGCGGGCAAGGGATTTTGGATTCCCTTCATACCATTGACCAGCGATCGGGGAAGGACGAAGATCAAGTGTGGTCATCAAAATTATTGTAGCACAAGGGGCTGGTCAAAATCCATTCGCAAAAATAAAATTAGTACTTCTGTACAATTTAGGGGGTATATTGTTCCGTGCATGACGCTGTTATAATGAATAAAAAAGGAGAGAGACATGAAAACTAGTAAAAATTTTTCAAGTGTAATTGCCATTTCGTCTTTGATACTCGCCATGCTTGCCTGTAATTTTGGCGCATCAGATGCAACCTCAACCCCATTGCCCCCCACCAACCCTCCTCCGACAACGGTTCCTACAGAGGTTCCTCCTCCCGTGGTAGAGTCATCCCCCACCCCTGAAGACACCACCCCGGTTATAGATACCAGCGCATTTGATGCCTTATTGCAGGATTTTGTAGAGAAGGGCTATGTCAGCACCACCGAAGGGGAGATCACACCCATCGATCCTTTCAAGGAAGAATGGGCGCAGCTCAACTACTATCAATGGTGGACGATCGATAAGCAGGCTTCCGACCTGGTGTTTTCGGGCCATTTCAAATGGTCATCCTCTAACTCGACCCCCGATCTCTCAGGCTGTGGTGTTGTGTTCGGCCTTCAGGATAGCGACGATCACTACGTAGTCATCCTCGATAAGGGACGAATCGCATTCTTCATGAGCCGTGGCTCAAATGTGTATGAAGTCGGTAAGACTCGCGGTCCGGGGCGCGTGAACTTTAGTAACCCTGCCGAAGCAGATTTTGCGCTGGCCGTGAAAGGCAAGAGTGCTTACGTATCTGTTGATGGCGAAGTGACGGAATATACCCTGTCGGCAGATCAGGGCACTGACGGTGATTTTGCCTTGACCCTGCTTTCAGGCACCAACAGCGGGTACGGCACGCGCTGCGAAATGACGGATATGTTCCTGTTCGTCCCCAAGTAAAACATCAATCCATGAATAAAAAGAGGCTGGATTTTTCTCCAGCCTCTTTTTGTATCTATTTGCTCCGATATTTTCGGCTATGGAATTGTATAGCTCGTAATGGCGTGGTCAAGGATATCGAGCATTGATTGGTCGGCATCATTTGCATAATACAGGGTAAACATCAGGAAGGTCATGCGGTCACCTCCGCGCAGCTCAAAGAAAGATACGCCGGAGTAGCCGCCGCTCTTTGAAGTCCAGGTGAGTTTCTCGGAGCCATCGGGCTGCATCTCATCGGCGGAAATGCTGATGTCACCTTCCTTGCCGGTGTTGCTGTAATACTGATGCAGCAACTGCAAAGCGAACCTGCCATTATCATTTCCCGTGAAAGGCTGACCATCGTTATACACAAGGCTGTCAATGATCGCAGAGCCATCGGGTGATGTGATGCTGTCAATGTAGGCATTTTCGTAGGTCTTTTGTTCGTAGTACCAGTCACCGGGGACTTCGAAGGTCAGCAGGTTGTTCTCATCAGTGAAAACGACAAGTTCCGAGCTATTGCCATTCGAAGGCGGCGGTTCATTCAACGCCGGGGGCTGGGGCACAATGGAGTTGTTATTGGAAGGGGGATTGTTCGACTGGGGCGGATTTGTGGGGAGAGGCTGGCTTGTAGGGAATACTGCAACAGTGGGTGTTGCGCCGCCATTACAGGCAAGGCTTACAAATAATAACAGGGCGGCAAACGCGAATAACGTACGGTACTGATTTTTCATGATCGTCTCCTATTCTCCTCTGATTCAAAATTTGCCCGCAAGGATACACCAGAAACAAAAAATGGAAAAAGGTACTTTAGTCATGCAAAACAAAAAGTCCTCTTGCAATGCCTTGTCCTATCGTGCTATTATGCTGAGACAAAATGTAATCTCTTATTATGAGTGACTGGAGGAGTCATGGGAAATTCAACTACAAAGTTTGGCATCCCCGCGATCATCGCAATCGTTGTCCTCTGTGTGGCATGTGTCTGCTGTGCGGGCGTTTTGCTATACATTTACGGGGATTCGCTTTTCAGCAGCGGAACCGGGGTCACCGACCCCACAGTATCCACAGACCCGATCATTCCCGCAGACACATCCAATCTCCCCGAATGGACGATCATTTACTACTCCGATGCGGATGACGACATCCTCGAAGGCGACCTGTGGTTCGACATCAACGAAATGGAGCTCGTCGGTTCAAATGCGCAGATGAATATCGTGGTACAGATCGACCGCGCCGAAGGCTCATTTGACGGCGACGGTGACTGGACCGATACGCGCCGCCTGTACGTCACCCAGGATTCGGACATCAACCGCATCAACTCACAGGTGGTGGAAAGCCTCGGCGAAGTGGATATGGGCAACCCGCAGACCCTCGTCGATTTCATGACCTGGACCATTCAAAATTATCCAGCCAAGAAATATGCGCTCATCATGTCTGACCACGGCGGCGGCTGGACCGGTGGATTCTCGGACCTGCAATCGGGCTCGAGTCTTTCCATGCCGCAAATCGTTCAGGCTATCGAACTGGTTCAACAGCAAATGGGCGGACAGAAATTCGAAATCATCGGTTTCGATGCCTGCTTGATGGGCATGGTCGAAGTGTACGGCGCACTATACCCGTACTCCAATTACATGGTCGCTTCCGAAGAGGTGATCCCCTCCACAGGCTGGTCCTATGCGGCATGGATGAATCAACTGGCGCAAAACCCCACCATGGACGGGCGCGGAGTCAGTCAGGCCATCGTCTCCACTTATATCGTTCAGGATACGCTGCTTACGTTAAGATCATCCAGCGCAGAGATCACCGAAGTGGAAGCCGCAACAACTCTCAGCGCAGTGGAGAGCGCGCGCGTCCCGGATGTGATCGGCGCCATGAATCAGTTCATCTCCGTCATGGCAACCGTTGACCAGCGCTACGTGGCACAGGCACGCGAATATACCCGCAGTTATTACAGCATCTTCGGTGAAGATACTCCCTCACCCTTTATCGATCTCGGGAACTTCGCAGAAATCCTTGCCAATGCAACGGGCGACCCGGCTGTCTTTCAGGCGTCCGAGCAGTTGAAGGCAGCCATCTCATCTGCCATCGTCGCCGAAAAACACGGACAGAGAATGTCTGGCTCGAACGGCATGTCCTTCCACTTCCCCATTTCTGATATTTACGCCTACACGGAATACAACTCGGACTTCCCGCCCTATTACGCCGAATCCGCTGCCAGATTCCTTGAGCAATCCACATGGGATGAATTCCTCGCCTTCCATTACACCGGGCAGGATTTCGCGCCGCAGGAAGGGCAGGCTTACACGCCGCCGCGCACCAACACCATCACCGCACCGGGCGCATCCCCATTGACCATTGCGCCGATCCAGCTTTCGGATAATGTGATCTCCGCCGATGAAACCCTGACACTCTCCACAACGGTCACTGGCGATGTATCTTACATCTACTTCATTCTCTACTTCTATAATCAGGAAGCCAACGTAACCTGGGTGGCTGATATGTCGTTTGTCAGTGCCGCGAACACGACCACCGTGGATGGTGTCAACGCGCCCGATTATGGTGAAAGCCCCATCGAGATCAGCTACGATTGGGAGCCTTATCTCTTCGTCCTCAAAGACGGGACGAATCAGGCCTATGCCCTGTTCGAGCCCGATGAATACGAAAGTGCCGACGGGGTCACCACCTATTCTGTGTACGGGCAATACACTCCCGTGAACGCAACATCTGCCACAGATGCCAAACTCACTTTCGATCTGGATGGCAACCTCTTGAACATCTACGCCCTGCCTGATTCAGACAGCAACGGCATCGACACCGCCGTAGCCATCTCCCCGCAGATCGGCGACCGTTTCAGTGATTACGTCCAGTACTATACCTTCGATGAAAACAACGTTGCCACCTATTCCTACGAACTAAGCGAAGACGTCTTCACCTACGGCGAGCAGGGTTTCTGGTTTGAATCCTATATCCCCGTGGACGGACAGTATTCCATCGGCTTCTACGCCGTGGATTTCGACAACAATATGACATCCAGCTACGAATACATCACCTATCAAAACGCGCCATAAATCATCCCCAAACAAAAAAGACTTCGGAGCAAAACTCCGAAGTCTTTTTTGTTATCCAGATTTTCCGCTCAAGCCGTCGCTTGGAGCGTTTATTATCACGCCAAAACTTTTTTAGTTGCATTGAAAGCCAGCGGCGGCAATTCACTTCGCAGAAACCACTCAGCCGCATCGGCATCATCCGCAGGAACCAACTCCCCGCCGGTCACTTCCGCATGATAAACGATGATGAAATCCGCGCCGCGTTCATGCTCACGGCCTGCGATCACATCCAGCACACCCAGTACACGCACAAACAAACCCGTCTCTTCAAGGCACTCGCGTGCGGCGGCCTCTGCCGGGTCTTCTCCACCGTTCACAAATCCCGCAGGCAAAGTCCACAGCCCGCGAAACGGTTCGTTGACGCGCCGCACAAGTAGAACCCGCCCATCCTGTTCAACAAGAATGGCCGCCGCCACCTTCGGGTCGATAAAATAAATCCACCCGCACTGCGGGCAGACCGGGCGCACCATTCCAAACTTTTCCTCGTGTGCAACCTCCGCCCCGCAACGCGGGCAGAATTTAATATGGCTATCTCGAGCCAACGCTTAACTCCACTTTTTCTTCGCGGAACGATTCATCACAAATGCCACCAACCCGCTGAGCAGACCAAACACCAGCAAACCAACCTGCCATGCGACTGAAATAAACGCTTCGCTCTCCGCCGGTAACTGGTCTTGCGGTGCTGATTCACTGACCGGCTCCTTGGGAGAAGCGGAAGGTGTCTCAATGATCCGCTGTGTGTCTTCTGTGACGAGCGGTAATTCAGTGGGCGCAAAGGCCAAATCCATGGTGGGCATGGGTTCCAAGGCGGGGGTCTGGGTCGTAGCAGGCTCTTCGGCCAGAGCGGGTGCTTCTGTTGCGGCAGGCGCTTCTGTAATAGCGAATGAATCCGCCGCGACAGCAGGCGCTTCCGTTGCGGCAGGCAGAGCCTCCAGATTGAAGGATTCAGGGCCGCCGCCACCGCCCAAACCACACGGGTCGCAGCCGCCACCCGAACCAGCAGGGGCTGTTGCAACTGTCATGCGCGGAACGGCATAATTCGCGGCAAAAGTAAGCATCAATAAAATCGTGGCAAACGCACTTGAAAGACGGAAAAAGGGATATGACTTCGGCACCGGCGGTTTCAATCCAACCATCTGTCGAGTCAATGTAAAGTTGCGCGGCGCTTTGCGCGCAGGCAGTTTTCTGAGAATGCCCCGGGCAGCGCGCAGGTCATTGTAAACAGAGGCAAGCTCCGGGTCAGATGAGATGCGAGACTCAATGCGCGCAGAATCAGATGGATTGAGCTGTCCATCTAAATAGGAAGAGAGTTGTTCAATATCGCGAAAATTTTTCATAATCTGCTTTCCTCTTCCAGACGAAATGAAGAAGGCAAAAGTTCCTCAAAGCTGCGCAAACACTCGCGCAACCGCAATCGCGCACGCGCAAGCCGACTCTTGATGGTGCCAAGCGGGACGTGAACAGCAGTTGCCACTTCTGTATAGTCGAGGCCCTGAAGGTCCGCCATCACAACCACCGTGCGGAATTCGGCGGGAAGTGCATCGAGGCAATGTTGAATGGCATGCTCGAGTTCATCCGCTTCCGATTTTTCGGCGGGGGTCATGTTGGGGTCGGCCAGCCAGCGTGGAGAGTCCATCTCCTCGCCATCGGCGGTATCTGGTTCTAGAGGGGTTGTGGGACGGCGTTTTTGGCGGCGCAGTTCGTCGTAACAGGCATTGGTTACCGTGCGCATGAGCCACGCTTTAAATGAGCCGCCACGAAACGAGTTGATACTCCGAAACGCGGAGATGAAGGCTTCCTGCGCCGCATCGGCAGCCTGGTCTTCATCGCCAAGGATGCGGAGGGCGGTGTTATAAACGCGGTCTTGATAATGAAGGATCAAGGTGTTGAAGGAATCAAGATCCCCATTTTGTGCGGTCTGAATAAGGGCTGGTTCGTCCATAAGTTTATTTTACCCGTGAATCGCTGACTCGCTGATTTGTTGAATTAGTGTGCGTTTCGTTGTATCACAAAGAGATAAATGGCACGCCATATCAGCATGCCAAATGCATTGGTACTGCCGAGAACGAGCGTAAAAATCGGAAGCGCGGCCGAATTCAAAATAGCCGCACGCAGGATCACAGCCAGCGGGGCAACAGCCAGCATGGCAGGGAGAATTCGCCACAATGACTTGGGGCTGGAGATTACCTGCTCATCAAATAAACCAAACCACGGCGCAAGCAAAAACCAACTGACCAGCACAGGGAAAAATGCTGCGCTCATACGCGGCAGAAAGGAAACATCGGCTTCGCCATGTGTGGCAAAGCCGATGAAGGTGAGAATGGCAATGGCCAGCAAGTCGCCAATGGCCAGAAAAACGATGTTCTTTTTCATTGAAAATTTTTCCAGTCTAAAAACCATACCGCAAAAACAGGAAGATCGCAGCCATCAGGATCAAAAACAAGGCCAGCATGATTAAACGGCGGGTACGGGTATTCTCTTCCTCGAACGGATCGTTACTGATGGGGATATTCATGGGGGATGATTTTGCGGGTGGTTGCGGCAACATCTGCGCCTCGATGGATTCCACGTAGTCTTTGGCTTCCTTCAAGCCAAGGTTGGTGGCGAGGCGATATATTTTGATGGCTTCGATTTTTTGTTTTTTTGCCAGCAAGGCACGAATCTGACCGTCCATCGAATCATCTGCCAAACTGGGAGCTGGCACAGGGATATGAACCGACTCTCCCCGTGCCATTGCCTCGACCGCATTCTTCGCCTCTTTCAATCCGGCGCTGGTCCAACTGCGATAGAGTTTAATTGCGTCGATCTCCCTGCCTTGTGACATTAGATCTAGGATTTGGCGTTCCTGAGATGACCCCGCCGACTGGACTGGCAGGCGCAGGGCCATCCACGTAATCTCCGCGCATGAGCGCTTCCACAGCACCCTTGGCATCCTTCAAACTTGCATTGGTCAGGAGGCGATATTCCTTGATCGCCTCGATCATCTTGCCGCTTTGAGCAATTTGCTTAATCTGCTGTTTCTTCTCTGGAGGAATGGAATACACAGGAACCTCACTCTTCCTTGCGAAGAGCAGGGAACAGCAACACCTCACGGATCGAGTGCTTATCTGTCAACAGCATGGCAAGGCGATCCACGCCCATGCCGAAACCGCCATTGGGCGGCATGCCGTAACGCATGGCACGCAAATAGTCCTCGTCCAGCGGATGCTTCTCTTCCTCATCATCGGTGTAGTCGCGTCCCATCTCAATGAAGCGTTGCTCCTGATCGAGCGGGTCATTCAATTCGGTGAAGGCGTTGCACAATTCGAATCCAGCCGCATAGCCTTCAAAACGCTCCACTGTCAACGGATCACCCGGGATGGATTTCGCCAGCGGAGAAATATCGCGCGGATAGTTATAGAGGAAAGTCGGCTGAATCAAGGTCGGCTCAAGGAACTCACCCAGCAGGAAATCGATCATCTTGCCGCGCGCCGATTTTGGATCGGGCGTCTTGTTCGGGTGTTTGGCTCTAATGGCTTTGAAAAGATCTTCAGCAGTCTTGTGCTCAGCAATATCGATGCCACTGGTCTCGAGAATACCTGTACGCATTTCCACTCGATTCCAAGGCGGCTTGAATTCCAATTCATGCTCGCCAAATTTGACTTTTGTGGAACCGGTCACCTGCTCGGCGGCATAGGCCACCATTTGCTCGGTCAATTCCATCACCTGCAAATAATCGGCGTAAGCCCAGTAAAACTCAAGCTGGGTGAACTCGGGATTATGTTTGAAAGATACGCCTTCGTTGCGGAAGTCACGGCCGATCTCATACACACGTTCCAAATTGCCGACAAGCAATCGTTTCAAATACAATTCGAACGAAATACGCAGGTACATATCCTGCTCAAGCTCGTTATGATGGGTTGTAAATGGCCGCGCTGCCGCACCTCCATACAAAGGCTGAAGAATCGGCGTTTCCACTTCGAGAAAATCATGATCATCGAGGAAGGTCCGCAGGGCTTTGATGAGTGTGGCACGCTTGCGGAAATTCTCGCGCACATCGGGGTTGACGGCGAGATCCGCATATCGTTGACGGGCGCGTAATTCAGGTGATTCCAAGGCGGCGTAACGGGTTACCGTGCCATCTTCCTGAGTCACATCCTTGTCAGCGGGCAGGGGTGTCACCGATTTGGCGAGCAGCTTGAAGTCATGGACATGCAGCGAGATCTCCCCTGTTTTTGTACGGAACATGACACCAGAAGCCTGAATAAAATCGCCCAAGTCGAACATCTTGTTGAGCAATTCCAGGCGTTCCTTGCCAAGCTCATTGCTGCGGAAGAACAACTGGATCTTCGCGCTGCCATCTTCAATATGAACAAAAGAGACCTTGCCCATCCCACGATTGGCGCGGATACGACCAACCAGCGTGGCCTTTACCTCCGGGGTTGAATCGGGCGCGGCTCCCTTCTCGGCAGCTTCAAATTCGGCAATGACCTGCGCACTGGTATGGGTGCGCTCGGCGCGCGTGGGATAGGGATCGATTCCCTCCGCGCGAAGCTCTTCAATTTTTTGCAGACGGATTTTTTCCAGAGATGTGTATTCTGCCATGATCGTATCTTCTTTCTTTTTCTTTCTTCTCACAGAAAGAAAGGATTGGGTCAAAATAAAAAGCCCCGCCTCCAACGCAAATTGGACGCGGGGCAAGTAATCTTTGCGCGTCCTGTTTAACCGACCTTGATGATCTTCACGTTGTAGGTACCACCTGGGGTTTCCACTTTCACAACATCACCCAGCTTGTGATTCAAAATCGCCTTACCGATCGGCGATTCGTTCGAGATCTTGCCATCGCGCGGGTTGGCCTCTGCGGCGCCGACAATGGTAAAGGTCTCGGCCTCAAAGTTACCTTCTTTAATGGTCACCTTTGAGCCGACATGAATTACATCATTCTTCTTGGCCTTGCCATTGGATTCTTCGATAATGTTGGCGGTGGCAAGCAAGATTTCAAGTTCCTGAATACGGCCTTCCACAAAAGCCTGTTCGTTCTTGGCCGCCTCGTATTCGGCATTTTCGATCAGTTCCCCGCCTTCCATAGCCTCGTGCAAGCGATCGGCTACTTCCTGTCGTTTCACTGTGCGCAAATGATCCAGTTCCTCTTGAAGCTTCTGAAAGCCCTCTTTGGTAAGGAAATTGGTTGTTGGCATGATATGTCCTGCTATATAGAATTTTGCACCCCAAGAAAGGGATGCAAGTGATTAAAAATTTCCGGTGGTATGGTCCGGAAAGTCGACAATACTATATCATAAATTAAAATCAGATACAAGCCCCAAAAGCATTACAAAGGTTTGTCTATGCAAATTTCCAAAAGCCGATTCCGTTCTTTTGTGACCAATATTGGTGGATTTTCTCCCGCATTTCTTCTGGACTGTCGAACAAAGTGCCGAATTGAGAGGTGTATGCAAGGATCGCATCTCCCCATAACCGTAGGCCTGCTTCGGTTATTCTTTGGGTGTTTTCCTTCATCTCGGCAGTTTTCAGCGCAAAATCCTCAGGGAAATTGAACAGGTACGGGATATCCACATCATAGGTCAGAGGGCGGCCGAGCAATTCCACGCCGCGACGCACGAGGGTATGGTCAAGGTGGGCACCCAGCGCGAGTTGGCAGACCAGTTCATCGTCAGGGTTGAGGCGGGCGGAGATGGCTTCTGCAATCTGGGCAGGCAAGCCGTCGTCATCTTCATGCGGCGGAATGAATACATCCGTATAAGTCCAGTCTCCGTTTTTGTCGCGCCTGTAAATGCAGTCCAAAAAGTCAAAGTGGACAACCTTTGCACCAAGGATGCCGGCAGCATGGGTATCTTCGGCACGACGTGCTTTGACCAGTTCGTCTGTATCCATGATCCCCCACTTTTCATGAACGATCTGGGCAAATGGAGAAAGCTGATTGGCAGGTGGGAAGCCGCAAAAAATCGTCCAGATTTCCACATCCATGCCTGCCTGTACCTGATCGTAGATCAGGCCGCCAGCAGAAAGTACGGTATCATCCAAATGAGGGGAGATGTATATGGTGCGCATCCGCCAGTTTTACCACAAAATCGCAATGAATCTTGATATGTTGTACTGTAGAATTAAACAATATAATAAGCAGGTGTAACGATCGTAACCAGATTTCGGCCTGCTCGAGTAAGAGGTGCAATGCAGGAAAGACGCAAACAACAACGAAAGAATTTGATGGCCTACACACAGGTCTTCGACCTGAACGGCGGGCACCTGCTCGGCTATCTGGGTGACTTGAATCTTCACGGGGCCATGGTGATTGGCGAAAAGGCCATTGTTGAAAATACAGAACTTACACTGGCCATTGAGCTGCCCGAGCTACCAAATGTCAAAATGCAGCGCATCACCATCCCTGTGCGTGTGGCGTGGTGTCAGCAGGATATCAGCCCGGAGTACTTCAATGTCGGGTTTGAATTCAAGGAAGTAACACCCAAACAAAAACCCGTTATTGAAGAGATCATGGAAAAGTACGAGTTCCGCCGTGATTTGCCCAGCTACCTGACCAAACCCGTCCCAGGAAAGTAAACGAAAGCCTAAAATGACAGCCATTCTCCTCACGAAGTGGCTGTCATTTTTATGTTAAACTCTGACCATGCCAACAGCGCGAACGCTTTTCTTCACCGCCCCAAAGAAAGTCGAAGTCCAGGAAACATCCATTCCCCCACTGAAAGATAATGAAGTCCTCGTGGAAACCATTTGCTCTGCCGTCAGCGCAGGGACAGAGATGCTGGTCTACCGCGGACAATTTCCGCATTTGGCCGATTCTCACGATGCGGTGAGCAGCAACTTGAATTATCCGCTAGCGTATGGATATGCCTCAGTAGGGAAAGTAAAGGAAATAGGAAAAGAGGTGAATCGGGAATGGGAAGGCAAACTCGTTTTTGCTTTTCACCCACACGCTTCATCCTTCATCCTTCATCCTTCATCATTAATTCCCATTCCTGATTCCCTAACACCCGAAAATGCCTGCTTCCTACCCAATATGGAAACCGCAGTAAATCTGGTGCAGGATGCTGCACCCATTTTGGGCGAGCGCGTTTTGGTGCTCGGCCAGGGGGTAATCGGCTTGTTGACCTCTTCTTTATTAAATGAATTCCCACTGGACACCTTGATCACCGCCGATTTTTATGAACTACGCCGCAAGGCCGCGATGCAAATCAAAGGTGTACATTCTCTGGACTCAGGCCTCAAAACCTTTCGCGCCGATTCTTTTGCCTATACGCAAAACAAGTTCGATTTGACTTTGGAATTGAGCGGCTCCCCTTCTGCCTTGAATGACGCGATTGAGCTGACCACCTTCAGCGGACGAATTGTCATTGGCTCTTGGTATGGGCAAAAACGCGGGGAAATCGATCTCGGCGGCTCGTTTCATCACTCGCGTATCAAATTGATCTCGTCGCAAGTCAGCACGATCTCACCAGAGTTGAGTGGGAGATGGGATAAGTCCCGCCGCTTCGATGTGGCGTGGAAGGCATTGGGCCGCATCCAACCTGAAAAATGGATCACACACCGCTTTTCAATAGAAGAGGCAGCCAGAGCCTATCAACTGCTGGATGAAAACCCGCAAAACACGATTCAAGTTGTGTTTGATTACTCAAAATGAGATTTAACTACACCACCCTCGAAACCTGCCACACCGCCACGGGCATCGTTCTTGTCATTGATGTACTGCGGGCATTCTCCACAGCGGCGTATGCATTTTCACGCGGAGCAAAAGAGATTCGGCTGGTCAGTACGGTGGAAGAGGCACTGGAATTGAAATCCAAAATTCCAAATGCAAAGGCGATGGGCGAAGTAGGCGGACTTCCACCCGCAGGTTTTGATTTTGGCAACTCCCCCACCCGTATCCTTGAACATGACTTGAAGGGAATTACCTTAATCCAGCGCACAGGCGCAGGTACACAAGGGGCGGTGCGCAGCGTCCATGCGGAGGTAATGTTCGCCACCAGTTTTGTCGTAGCGCAGGCAACGATGGATCATGTTCTGCGATTGCATCCTGAAGAGGTCACCTTCGTTGTCACAGGTGGAGCGGATAATGCCGAGGATTTGGCCTGTGCCGAATTTCTGGAGAAGCAGCTCACAGGTCAGACGGTTGATACGGAGGATCTCATCCGCCGTGTGGTGCAATCACGAGATGCCTTTCAGCACATGAACGATCACCCGCAATTCCCGAGATCTGACCTTGAATTTTGCACACGCATCAACGCCTTCGACTTTGCCATGCCCATTGAACGAAAGAACGGATTTTTGATCATGCAGGCGATCAACCTGAAACCTGGAACTTGACACCTGACACTTAACACAGGAGAACAACATGTACACGCTTGGAGTCCGACGGGAATTCATTGCACGTCACTTTTTGATCGGGGGAGATTGGGGGCCTGAGAACTTCCCGAACTCGCATCATTACATTCTCGAATTGCAGATCAAAGGCAGCGAGCTCGACCAGCACGGCTACCTCGTGGACATTGTGGATGTGGAAAAGCATCTCGACGATGTGGTGGGTTATTACAAAGAGCAGATGCTGAATGAGAAGCCTGAGTTTGCAGGTTTGAATCCATCTATTGAACATTTTTCGCGCATTCTGGCAGAGACCTTGAACGAGCGCATCCAAGCGAAGAACATTTCCAAACTCAAAGTGGTCTTGTGGGAACATGAGAATGCATGGGCGGCTTTTTCCGTGGACAGGTTGAAAGGTTAGCAGGTTTACAAGTTTACAGGTTTCAACCTTCCAACCTTCAAACTCTATAAAATATGAAAATCGGACTCGTCATCTACGGTTCAATCGACACACTCAGCGGCGGATATATGTACGACCGCATGTTGGTGGAGCATTTACGCGCGCAGGGAGACACAGTGGAGATCATTTCCCTGCCGTGGCGGAATTACGCCGCGCACCTGACGGATAACTTCACATTCAAGCTGCCACCGAATCTCGATATTTTGATTCAAGATGAACTCAATCATCCCTCACTCATCGGCGCGAATCGCGGAAAACACCCCTACCCTGTCATCAGTCTCGTCCACCACCTGCGCTGTTCGGAATTGCGCCCAAAGTGGCAAAATGATTTCTATCGTCCCATCGAAAAAAAATATTTGCAAAGCGTAGACGGGTTTATCTTCAATTCAAGAACTACAAAGGGAGTGGTGAATGGTTTAATAGGGAGTGGAAAACCTGATGTAGTTGCCTATCCGCCGACGGATCGGTTTGGGGAGGCGATTTCGGAAGAGGAAATAAAAGAAAGGAGTAAGAAGAAAGAATTGCATATTCTCTTCCTCGGAAATGTGATGGGGAGAAAAGGGCTGCATACATTATTGGAAGCAGCCAAAGACCTAAAATCGAAAGTCGTTGTGGATGTCGTTGGTTCACCATCAGCCGAACCCGAATACACTAAACAGATACAAAGCTTCATCGCAGACAATCATCTTTCTTCTTTCGTCTTTCTTCATGGCGCTCTCAACAACCAGCCGCTCATTGAGAAACTCAAAGCCGCCCATATTCTCGTCGTCCCTTCCAGCTATGAAGGCTTCGGCATTGTCTATCTCGAAGGGATGGGATTTGGTTTGCCCGCCATCGGAACAACGCTGGGAGCCGCGGGCGAGGTCATCGAAGATGGGGTGACGGGGTTTCTGATCCAGCCAGGAGACTCTCACTCGCTGGCAACCAAATTACAGATTATGAATGAGAGGCGCGATCTCCTCATCCAAATGAGTCTGGCGGCGCGTCGTCGTTATCTGGCACAGCCCAAATGGGAGCAGACCGCGAATCAGATCCGTGAATTTCTGCGTTCGTTTTTAAGATGAACGGCTGAAACGTTTGGGGGAAATATCCGTATAATGAATACGGAAAATGATACACACTTACCAGATCAACGGATTGGCTTTACAAACAGGCGACATCATCTGCACGATGAATGGCAAGCCCAATATTCTGCCGGGTGAATTTTGGCGGCTTGTCGGGCGGCTCGTGCCGGGCGATGTGGATCATGTTGCCATTTATCTTGGACCTGATGGGCGCTGTGCCGAAGCAGGCGCGCGCGGCGTGATCACATTCAATGTGCCGCACGGCAATTGGGATACTGAACGCATGGCCCGCCAGCGCGGACTTTTATTCGACACGTTTTATGGAATCGTTTCGCCGCTTGATACGCTGGGCGTACCTGAAGAAGAAGAGATAACCCTGCGTAAGGCTGTCGTAAATTACATTCTTGCGCAAGTTGGCAAACCGTACAATCTCAACTTCCTAAACCCCGAGACCGAAGATGCTTTTTATTGCAGCCAACTTGCCTACAAAGCCTACCAAAGCATCGGCATTGACTTGAACACAGGCCTTGCCATGGAACAACTGCCGGGCACAAACCAGATCATTTATCCGCAGGAAATTTGGGATGGTTTCTCGCACAGGCAAAGAGAAACACTTTCAATTTTAACGTCAGCATAAATCTCCCTGCACGGGAGATTTATTTTTGCCTGTGATATAGTTGCCCGTTATGAGAAGACTCATCGGCATCATCCTCATCGCCATCTCTGCCGCATCGTTTGGAACGCTTGCCATCTTTGGCCGATACGCCTACAACGACGGCATGAATATCTACACTGTCCTCTTTTTACGATTTGGAATTTCCGCTTCTTTCATGACCGTGATCCTGCTTCTGCGCAAGGAGCATTTTCCACGCGGACGGATTCTCGCCCAACTGATCGGCATGGGTGCGCTGGGATATGTGGGCCAATCTTTCATGTATCTCACCGCGATCAATTATGCCTCGGCTGGTTTGGTAGCTTTGCTTCTCTATCTATATCCTTTCTTCGTTGCGATTCTCTCCACCATTTTCCTGCACGAAAAGATCACGCGGATCAAGATCATCGCGCTCCTGCTTGCGCTCTTTGGCACGGCGCTCACCGTCGGCCCCGTCAGCGGACAGTTGATCGGCGCACTCATGGCCATCACAGCCGCGATCATTTATTCGATTTACATCATCGTCGGCACGAATGTGATGAAGCATGTCACTGCGGTGCAATCATCCACAGTGATTTTTGCTTCGGCAGGCGCTGTGTATGGGCTGCTGACTCTGGTCAACGGCGCGCATTTCCCTGCGACCAATTCAGGCTGGCTTGCCATGCTGGGAATCATTATCGTTTCCACGATCATCCCCGTGGTCACATTTCTCGCAGGGCTTGAACGCATCGGCCCGACCAACGCCGCCATGCTCTCCACACTCGAACCCATCGTCACTGTGCTGCTGGCCGCGTGGCTGTTTGGCGACAAGCTCCTGCCCATTGTCATGCTCGGCGGCGGGTTGATTCTGGTCGCCGTTATTTTGCTAACGAGAGCAGAGTTGAAAAATACCGCCGAAACTCAAACGCCTGCTTGATATCTTTGTAGATAGAGAAAGCGGCTTTTCCAAAAACCAATTTAAAAAAACAAAAGGAATACCCATGAATTTTATCGGTGAAGTCGCAGGACTTGCGACATCTTTCTTCTTCGCGATGACCGCACTCATCTTTACAAAAACGGGCCGCATGATCGGTTCGCAGGTCACCAACCGCATGCGGCTTTTATTTGCGTTGATCTACCTCATCATCTTGAACCTGATTCTTTTCCGCGAACCATTCCCATTTTCAGCAGATTCTTCCCGTTGGATATGGCTGAGTCTTTCGGGAGTTATAGGGCTTTCGCTGGGTGATGCATTTCTGTTTCAATCGTTTGTCTCAGTTGGTCCGCGCCTTGGCAGTTTGTTATTAAGCCTCGCCCCCATCTTCGGCTCGATCATTGCCTGGGCATTCTTCGGCGAAACGCTTACCGTCGTGCAGATCCTCGGAATCGCCCTCGCGCTTTCGGGAATTGGATGGGTGGTGATGTCACACGAAGAGCCTGCCGACACTCCGCACGGACAAACACGCCGCGGCGTGCTCTTTGGGGTGCTGGCCGGGCTTGGGCAAGCCGTGGGGCTTGTCCTCTCCAAGCAGGCGATGGCTGAGAATTTCTCTCCATTTCAAGCGAATGCCATCCGTATGTTGGCCGCTGCAATTTTCGTCTGGATTTGGGCGATGGTTGAAGGGCAGGCAGGCGCAACGATCACAACGATTCGCCAGCAACCAAAATCTCTCGGTCTGCTTGCGCTCGGCGCGTTGGTAGGGCCTGTGCTGGGCGTATCCGCTTCCCTGCTAGCGGTGCAGCATGCCGAAATTGGGGTTGCCAGCACGTTAATGGCACTTCCACCTGTGATTGTGCTCCCGATCAGTTACTTCTTCTTTAAAGAAAAGGTTGGCTGGCAGGCCATCGCAGGGACTTTGCTCGCAATCGTCGGGGTGGCGGTGTTGTTTCTGGCTTAATGCTTTCTGTCACGTTACAAACGCGACATATACTCTCGCACAACGAATATATGTTCTTTTCAGTGCTATAATCCCTTCACAATCCATTTATCGAGTCCCTGATTTACAAATCCGCTGACTCACTTATATCAGCAGTCCGCGCTGTTTTTTCCCCAACATTGATAGACTTCTGAAGAAAAGGAATATTTTGAACTTCGAACAATTTAATCTGGATTCCCGCCTGATGGTGGGCATCAAAAAAGCGGGGTACGACACCGCAACACCGATCCAGGAAGCGGCCATCCCTGCCGCGTCACGCGGGCGCGATATCATCGGCACCGCACAGACAGGCACAGGCAAGACCGCCGCATTCGTCCTCCCCATTTTGAACAAACTGCTGACTGGTCCACGCGGCGTGCCGCGCGCACTGATCGTTACCCCCACACGCGAACTCGCTGAACAAATTCACGATGTCATCCGCGTTCTATCAGCTGGGACCAAGCTGCGCAGCGTAACCATCTACGGGGGCGTTGGAGCGCATCCACAAGTCCAGGCATTGCGCAACGGCGCGGAAATCCTCGTCGCCTGCCCGGGCCGTCTGCTGGATCTGATCGCACAAGGCCACGCAAAAATGGGCAACATCGAAGTCCTCGTGCTCGATGAAGCTGACAGAATGTTCGACATGGGTTTTCTGCCCGACGTGCGCCGCATTGTAAAAGCCGTGCCTGAAAAACGCCAGACGATGATGTTCTCGGCCACCTTCCCCGCTGATGTGGAATTGCTCGCACAGCAGGCGCTCAAGCAGCCGCAAAAGATCGCGATGGGAATCGTCAAGCCCGCGCACACTGTTACGCATGCGTTGTATCCCGTGCCGCCGCATTTGAAATCGGCGCTGCTGCTTGAATTGCTCAAGCGCACCGATACAGATTCTGTTTTGATCTTCACCCGCACAAAATATCGCGCACAAAAAGTTTCACAGCAAATTTTACGAGCAGGATTAAAAGTGACAAGCCTGCATGGTGATCGTTCACAGGGACAGCGCCAAGCCGCGCTTAAAGGTTTCAAGGACGGCACGCACCCGATCATGGTCGCCACCGATATCGCCGCGCGCGGGTTGGATGTTGAAAGCATTTCTCACGTGATCAACTACGACATGCCCGACACCGCCGACGCATACATCCATCGCATCGGCCGCACAGGCCGCGCCCAACGCACCGGCGACGCATTCACACTCGTCACACATGAAGATAACGACATGATTCGGATTCTCGAACGCATCATGGGAAGTCCGCTCAGACGCGAAACCCTCGATGGATTCGACTACACCGCTCCCGCCCCGCCGAAATCTGACTCTGGCCGAGGAAGAGGCGCTCCCCGAGAAGACTCCCGCCGCCCGCCGCGCCCCGCCGCCACCCCAAAGAGTTATGGAAGAAATCGCCTGGCACCGAAGAGAAAGTAAATTAGTATACGAAAACCCGCCTCACTTGAGGCGGGTTTTCGTTATAATGCAGTTACCTCTATTTGGAAGTGTCTTCACGGAAACAAGTGAAAGGAGTTCGTCATGCCCGAATCAGAGACCGAAAGACTCAAGCGGCTGCGGGAAAAGCAGCTTAGAGACCGCGATCCGCTGGAACGCGAACGCAAATTCCAACGAAATTCCTCGATCAAAGAAAAAAGAATGCAAAAGCCCATCTCGCTTCGGGAGGATTGGCAGAAAACCCCGTATATCATAAAGATCCCACTGTACGCATTGATCTTCGGCGTCATTGGCACGATCATTCTCACAAATATATGGGTCTCACAATATTCGACCTACACTGGCGCAGGGGCCACGCTCATCCTGATCATATTCGGCGTCGTCCTGGGTAGTGCCATAGACCTGCGCGAAGATATCAAAAAACATTTGAAATAATAAGTGCTCTGCGATTCCAATTCACCGGTTCCTGGGAATCAAAAAGAGCCTGACGCTTTCGCATCAGGCTCTTTTTTAGTATTAAGCGAGAATGGTGACGTTGGTCGCCTGTGGTCCTTTGGGACCCTTCTCAACGGTGAATTCGACTTTCTGGCCTTCCTGGAGATTGCGATAACCATCACCCTGAATGGCGGAGAAATGGACGAACACGTCCGCTCCACCTTCACGGGCGAGGAAACCATAACCCTTGTCACCATTGAACCACTTTACCGTACCGATTATTCTGTCAGACATTTTTGCCTCCTTTGGCAATTAAAAAAATTTGTTTAGGTCAATCTGTTTGTTCCATCGGAGGTCAAAACAAAACAACCCACGGGTTAACCGTGAGCTGTTGATGTTCTTCAAACCAACGTAACTTACCGTTTTCCTATCGGCGACAAAGATAACACAGTACCCAGTACGAGTCAATCAAAAACAGCCACCAATATTGCGGTTATAATCTTTTTCCTATGAATTTTCTGATCACCGGAGCCGCGGGATTCCTCGGCTCTTCTCTTGCAAATCATCTCGCCCGCGAAGGACACCAGGTGCGCGGCCTCGATGACCTTTCCACTGGCGACCCAAAGGTGCTTGCACCCGATGTCCATTTCACACGCGGAGATGTGAGCGACCGCCCCAAATTATGGACGCTGCTACAAGATGTGGATGTGGTCTATCATCTCGCGGCGCGCGTTTCAGTGCAGGAATCCATTTTATATCCACGCGACTATAACGCGGTCAACGTGGGCGGGACTGTGGCTTTGATGGAAGCCATGCGCGACGTGGGAGTCAAACGCGTCGTTCTTGCTTCGTCCGGAGCTGTGTACGGCGACTTGGGCGACTCTACACTGACAGAGTCCACCAGACCCAACCCGCGCTCACCCTACGCCGTTTCCAAACTTGCGGCGGAATATTACGTCAACACCATCGGCTCACTGTGGAAGATCGAAACGGTCAGCCTGCGCATCTTCAACGCCTATGGGCCCGGACAACACCTGCCGCCCTCTCACCCCCCGTTGTGCCGCATTATCTTCGTCAGGCGCAGCGCGGAGGGACATTGGTCGCCCACGGTGATGGAAGCCAGAGCCGTGACTACGTATACGTGGATGACGTCGTCAGCGCAATGGTCGCGGCATCCACCGCGCCGAACATCAATGGAGCGGTCATCAACGTTGGCTCAGGGACTGAAACCTCGGTCAAGGATCTCATCCGCATCGTGCTGGATGTGACCGACAGCAAAGCCAACGTGGTCTACAATCCGCAAACTTCTGGCGGTGTCTCGCGCATGAGAGCGGACCTGAATCTCGCAAAAGAAAAATTACGTTTTACTCCTTCCATCAAACTCGAAGAGGGATTAAGACTCACGCTTCAGCGAGATGCAAGATTCAAATAAAATTCTTGTTTGAAGGTTTACAAGTTGGCAGGTTTGAACGTTCTAACTTGTAAACCTTCAAACCTGCAAACATTAACAATGACTCTCCCCCATAAATTCTACAACCGCCCAACGCTGACCGTGGCCCGCGAATTACTCGGGGCACGTCTGGTGCGAATCTCGGATGGCGTGAAACTCGTCGGTATCATCAGCGAGACCGAGGCGTATTTTGGCTTCGATGATCTCGCCAGTCACGCCAAGGCGGGGCGCACCATCCGCACGGATCCGATGTTCGGGCCGCCCGGACGGGCGTATGTCTACTTCACTTATGGCAATCACTGGATGCTGAACGCGGTCACTGAAAAGGAAGGCTTTCCTGCGGCGGTGCTCATCCGTGCGATACAACCGCTGGAGGGAATTGACGTGATGATGGAGCGTCGTCAGGGGCGGGATACACTCGGGCCAGGCAAGCTGACTCAGGCGCTGGGCATCACTAAAAGTGAGAACTATGCCGATCTGACAGAATCAACTTCCAGCTTAAGGATCGAAGCGGGGTTTAAAGTCCCCGATAAATGCGTGACGATTGGCCCCCGCGTGGGTTTAAATACTACGCCAGAGCCTTGGTTCTCCAAGCCGTGGCGATTTTTAGTCAAAGAGACGATAGCCGACATTCGATAATCGGGTATCCAAATCGATTTTTTAGGAGATGAACATGGGATTATTGGAAGGAAAGAACGCACTTATTTTTGGTCTTGCGAACGACAAATCGATTGCGTGGGGAATCACGCAGGCTTTCAAGCGCGAGGGCGCGAACATCGGCATCAGTTACGCTGGCGAAATGCTCGAGCGCCGCGTCAAGCCCCTGGCCGAACAGGTGGATTGCAAATGGGTGGAAGAATGCGATATTACCAAGGATGACCAGATCGCGCAGACCGTTGAAAAAGCCGCGAAACATTTTGGAAAGATCGATGTGCTGGTCCATTCAATTGCATATGCAGGCCGCGATGAATTGAGCAAACCATTTAATGAAACCAGCCGCGAGGGATTCAAAGTGGCGATGGAGATCAGTGTGTTCTCCCTTGTTGCGCTGACCAATGCTTTTCTGCCGATCATGAATCCCGGCGCTTCTGTCATGTGCATGACCTATTACGGCTCGGTGAAAGTTGCGCCGCACTACAATGTAATGGGCGTCGCCAAAGCCGCGCTGGAATCATCCACCCGCTATCTGGCCTATGAGCTCGGCCCGAAGAAGATCCGCGTGAATGCGATCTCGGCTGGCCCCATCCGCACACTGGCGGCGGCGGGCGTGGGCGGCTTCCGCGATATGTACAAGCACTTTGCAGATATGGCTCCCATGCGCGAAAACGTCACCATTGAAGATGTAGGCAACTCGGCCGTGTTCCTCGCCTCCGATCTCTCGGCCCATGTCACAGGCGAGGTGTTGTATGTGGACTCTGGCTTCAACATCATCGGTGTGCAAGTCAGCGAAAAGGATGAAAAGGGCGGGTAGGGAAAGAAGTAAGCAAAAGTCTATAACCAGTAAATCGGGTGCTGATACGCAATGAACGCAAAAGACGCGTTCGCAGCGTTTTCCGCGCCTGCCTTTTTCAAGGTAAAATTGCCTCCATGTTCAAACGCAACACCACCCCCACTGAAACCGCCCAACCTGTACAAGCTGTCGAAAGAATTACCTCCGTGTTGGGCTCCGGCCTGATCTGGCACGGAAGCATCAACGGTTCGGGCGGCGTCCGCATCGAAGGCGCGTTTGAAGGCGAGATCGCCCTGCGCGGCATGCTCGTTGTCGGCGAAACAGGGCGCGTCACCTGCCAAAACGTGCGTGCCAACACCGTCATCGTGGCGGGTGCAGTACGCGGCAATATCACCACCCAGAAACTCGAGATCCGCGCTTCAGGCCGTGTGTGGGGAGACGTGGTCACAACCGCTTTCGTGACCGAAGAAGGAGCCTTCCTGCGCGGCCAAATTCGGATGGAAGAAACGGTCGATCTGGACCTTGAGCCTGCTCCTGAAGCCACGCCTTCGGAGGCCGCTCAGGCAGAATCCATCGCCCAAACACCGATCCAGATACCCATCCCCGAGCCGACCATCCCGACGGATTCAACGCAAAAAATGATGCGCAACGGGAAGAAAAAAGGCGAAGTCTAACCTCACCCGAGTATAGGGACACGGCGACGCCGTGTCCTTACCTTATTAATCCCATGAAATACACCGACCTAAAAATCCAAACCCAGCGTGAAGCCCCCAACAACGCACGGACAGAGGGATTCGCATTCCTCGTCCGCGCGGGGTATTTGACCCGTGAAAGTGAAATCCTGCCGCTTGGCAAAGAAGCGCTTGCGCGGCTGGAAAGCCTCTCCAACGATCCATCGTTTTCAACAGTGGTTGACCTGCCGCGGCTGGTCAGTGAACAGGCGGTTTTCTTTCCGATGGCCACAGGCAATCTTGAAGTTGCCCATTGCCCTTCCTGCAAATACACTGAACTGCTGGATATGGCGAAATTCAAAAAATCTCCCCTGCCCCGCGAAGAGGAACGTCCGCTCGAAAAGGTGTTGACTCCCGATTGCAATACTATCGAGTCACTGGCGAATTTTCTCGGCCTGCCCAAAGAGAAGACCGCTAAAGCCTTGATGTACACCCGCAAAGAAGATGGGAAGTTCGTCTTTGTCGCCGTGCGCGGAGACATGCAACTGAGCGAAGCCAAACTGGAATACATCATCGGCGAGATACAGCCCGCTGACGCCGAAGCAATTGCAAGGTCAGGCGCGGTGGCGGGGTACGCATCGCCCATCGGCCTCAACGAGGCCCTCATCCTTGTAGATGACCTGATTCCCCGATCGCAAAATCTGGCGGCGGGAGCCAATGAGGCGGGATATCACCTGTTGAACACAAATTATCCGCGTGATTATTCGGCGGAGATTGTCGAAGACCTGGTGATGGCAAAAGCAGGTGACGCCTGCTCAAATTGTGGAAATCCCCTTGAAGTCGTTTCTGCAATTCCATTGGGGACGCGCTTCGGTCTTTACTACGAAAACTGGTTGCTGGCCCTCGCCGAGACTTATCACGACGAAAAAGGGTTGACCCTTCCCAAATCTGCCGCGCCTTTTGATGTATATCTCATGCATGTGCCTGGCAAACAAATGGATACCCGCGCCGAAGCCGAAAAGATTTACAACCAACTGCAAAATGCGGGGATTTCCGTCCTGTTCGATGACCGCGACGAGCGTGCAGGCGTCAAATTCAACGACGCAGATTTGATCGGTTGCCCGATCCGCGTGACGGTTGGGGAAAAGGCGCTCCAAAATGGGATGGTAGAATTGAAGCCGCGCAAGGAAAAAGAAAACAAACTCGTCCCGCTCGAAAAAATCATAGAGGAATTGTAGGGGCGGTGTAATGCACCGCCTTTAAAATAAAAATTATGACCCAATACAAAATCCCCATGTCTTCCCCCGATCTGACCGATGCCGACCGTCAGGCTGTCATCGAAGTGATCAACACGCCCAATTTGAGCATGGGCAAATGGACTCCCGCCTTTGAAAAGACCTTCTGTGACCTGACTGGCGCGAAGCACGCCATCTCCGTCAACTCAGGGACAGCGGGTCTGCATCTGTGCGTCCGTGCGGCGGGGATCGGCGCAGGGGATCTGGTCATCACCACGCCGTTTTCGTTTGTGGCGTCGTCGAACGCGTTGCTTTTTGAAAACGCGATTCCAGTCTTTGTGGATATTGATCCGAAGACTGGCAACATCAATCCTGAATTGGTGGCCGATGCAGCGAGGAATATTGAAAAATTCCTGCCGAGAAAAGGCGCGGACAAAAGCGGAAAATTGAAAGCGATCCTGCCCGTGGATGTATTCGGTCAACCTGCCGACATGGATGCGATCAATGCCGTGGCAAAAGAACATGGCTTGAAGGTCATCGAAGATTCGTGTGAGGCGCTGGGCGCAACCTACAAAGGCAAACAGGCTGGCACGCTCGGCGATTTCGGCGTGTTCGCGTTTTATCCCAACAAACAGATCACCACAGGCGAAGGCGGAGTCATCATCACCAGTGACGATCAGGCCGCGCATTTTATGCGTGCCTTGCGCAATCAAGGACGCGCCCCTGGCGATACCTGGCTGCAACACACCCACCTCGGCTACAACTACCGCATCGACGAAATGTCTGCGGCGATGGGGGCTTCGCAAATGACTCGGCTTGATGAAATTCTCACGAAACGGAATCAGGTTGCAGCTTGGTACGAAGCGCGGCTTTCCGAGATCCCAGGCGTCGAAACGCCATATATCGAATCCTTCACAACGCGCATGTCGTGGTTCGTGTACGTCATCCGCTTTGACAAAAGAATCAACCGCGACGAAATGGCAAAGAAACTCGACGCGCGCGGAATTCCCGTGCGACCATACTTTTTGCCGATCCATTTACAGCCGTACATGGTGGAAAGATTTGGATACAAGGAAGGCGATTTCCCCGTGACCGAAGACCTCGGCCAACGCGGACTGGCGATTCCATTCAGCGGCATCATGACCGAAGATCAAGTGGATTATGTTTCGAACATCATTCGTGAAGAAGTCATGAAAGCATAAATTCCTCCTTCATCATCCTTTCCCCATGAATATCGGACATTATCCCCCACCCAAACGACGCGGCTTGATCGTGCATGGCAGCATCATCATTGTATTGATGGTCGTTGCCTTTGTTGGGTTCATCAACCTTTCACGCGCAGAAGTTGGACCGCAGTTTCTGATCGCGTTGCTGGTCTTGTTATTTTCGTTTGCGCCGATTCCGTTTTTTGTGTATCGCGCCTATTCTCTCTGGCGCGCCGACTATCACATGGACCGTGACAGCCTCGCCATCAATTGGGGCTTGCGCGTGGAAGATATTCCGCTCAGCGACATCGAGTGGATGCGGCCCGCCGATGATCTCACCCGCCCGCTTGTGCTGCCCTCTTTCAGGCTGCCTGGCGGTTTGCTGGGCATGCGCCGCCACCCCGATCTCGGCGTGGTGGAATTCCTCGCTTCAGATGCGAAAAAACTTTTGCTGGTTGCCACCGCAAAACGTGTTTTCGTCATTTCACCCGAAGACCCCTCCACGCTTACGCAGACCTTCGCCCGCGCAACCGAATTGGGAAGCCTCGCACCCGTTGAAGCAAAATCGGTGTATCCGTCTTTCGTCGTCACGCAGGCCTGGGAAAGCGGACTCGCCCGTTATCTCTGGCTCACCGCTTTATTTTTGAATCTGGGATTGTTCATCTGGGCCAGCCTCATCATCCCATCCACACCGCGCGTCGCGCTCGGTCCGCAATTTGTCGGCAGCGCACTCGAAACCGTGCCATCGGCTCAACTCATCATCTTCCCCGTTGCGAGTCTTTTGCTGACGGTACTAGGCTGGGTTGCAGGCTTGTATTTCTACCGCTGGGACCGTGAACGCATCCTCGCCTTCATCGTGTGGGGCTCCAGCACTTTTTCAAGCCTGTTGTTTTTGCTGGCAGTGCTTTTCATTATCACAACCCCTGTGTAAGAAAGTTAACAAGTTTAAAAGTTATCAAGTTTACAGGTTAAACTCCAACCTTCAAACCTGTCAACTTTCCAACCTTCAACCCTTATGCAACTTCTCCTCGGCTTCCTCCTCGCAATCCTCATCGCATTTCTTGCATACAAAGCCCGCAGCTTAAACCAAAGCGGAGCCATCGCCGCCGCATTCACAGGCACGATCATCTTCGGCATCGGCGGCTGGCAATGGGCAGTTTTGCTGCTCACATTTTTCATCACATCGTCCGTGTTGAGCCGCGCCTTCAAAAAACGCAAACAAGGCCTCGACGAAAAATTCTCCAAAGGCCATGAACGCGACGCAGGGCAGGTCTTCGGCAACGGCGGCGTGGCAACCCTCTTCGCCGCGCTCCATTTCTTTTTTCCAGAATCAAGCCTGCCCTGGGTCGGATTCGCCGCCGCGCTCGCCGCAGTCAACGCCGATACCTGGGCCACCGAACTCGGCGTCTTGAATCCGAATCCACCGCGCATGATCACGAACTTACGAAAAGTTGTGGAAAAAGGCACCTCGGGCGGAATCTCATTAATCGGCACGCTCGCCTCGTTGACAGGGTCTGCCTTAATCGCAGTGCTCGCTTCGCTCTTAACCGACAACTGGTTTCTGCTTCCATTGATCACAATTTCAGGGCTGGCTGGTTCGCTCGTTGACTCCCTGCTCGGCGGTACAGTGCAAGCCATGTACTACTGCCCAACTGATAAAAAAGAGACCGAGAAACATCCCCTGCACACCTGCGGCACACCTACCGTCCACATCCGCGGCTGGAAGTGGCTCGATAATGATTGGGTCAATTTCGCCTGCGGTGCAGCGGGTACGCTGGTTTCTCTTTTGCTTTTCCTTTTCTAATTCGAATGAACAAGCCCGAGCAGTTACGTTCCTATACCTTCATCCTCGCTACCCTGCGATACAGAAAACTGATCGCATTCCTGACGCGGATCGTGATTGCGTTTCGCATGAAGAAAGTGATTCTGATCTTCGGCATGAGCCGCAGTGGAACCAGCATGCTCGGCAAATTCCTCTCGCTTGGCAAAACTTCCATCTACATGCACGAACCCGAAACCGAATTGATGAAGCAGCATTTCGGCCCCGACCGTCACTACACCCAGCAAAACTTCTGGGACTTTGTCCACGCCGAAGTGCCGACCGAGCTAAAGGTCCATACTTTGGTTTGTATTTCGCTTTTTGCCGTGCTCAAGGCGCCGTTTTTCTCGAAGGCCATCGTGATCAAACCCATTAGTTTTGTAGAAGTCATCGGCGAATCCAGTGAAGCATTGACCAACGCCAACATCGTCTATATTTGCCGTCACCCCGCAGGACGCAGCGAAAGCATCCTTCGGCAACTCCAGCACGATCAGGGCATTGAAGAAATCTCACTCGAAGCCCTCGAACAGATCAGCCAGGATTGGGGCCGCACCAACAAGACGATCAAGGAACTGCATCGCAAAAATCCAAAATGGCTGTGGGTCTTCTTCGAAAAACTGACGGGCGACCCCGTGACCGAATTCAAAAAACTTTACATCCAGCTCGGCCTGCCGTGGAATCAGTCCATTGCTGACGAAATTGAGAAAAGCACCACAGGCATGGACGGCGGTTACTACAACATCCAGCGCGACAGCCGCAAACAGGCCGACAAATGGCGCAACTCCCTTACCGCAGAACAGATCGAATCCGTCCGCAAAGGGACTCTGCCCTTTGAGACGGATTTGTACGAATCGTTCTAAACTTCGGTATGCGATATTTATTTCGCGTTTTATAAAAAGCGGACTGAAGTCCGCACTCCTACCAACATCAAGGAACAACACATGCCCTCCCCCATCCTCGTCACAGGCGCAAGCGGATTTGTCGCCATTCACACTATCATTCAACTGCTCCATCAGGGATATAACGTCCGCAGCACCATGCGGACTCTTGAGCGCGAAGCGGATCTCCGCAGCACCATCTCAAAGTACATACAGGCAAATGATCGGCTGGAGATTCTGCCTGCTGATCTGAGTCAGGATTCGGGTTGGGAAGAAGCGCTGAACAACATCGAATACGTTCTGCATGTCGCGTCGCCGTTTCCATTGTACGAACCAAAGCATGAAGATGAATTGATCATACCCGCTGTACAGGGGACCTTGCGCGTTTTGCGTGCCGCTCATAAGGCGGGCGTGAAGCGTGTAGTACAGGTCTCATCGGTGGCCGCGATCTCGTCGGGGCACAATGGCGAGAACAAAACCTTCAGCGAAGCCGATTGGTCTGATCTGACAAAAGACATTGGCGCGTATGCCAAAAGCAAAACCCTCGCCGAACGCGCCGCATGGGATTTCATCAACGGCAGCGAAAATACGAACAAGATGGAACTTGTTACCATAAATCCACCGCTGATCCTGGGGCCCGTGCCGAATAAGGACTTCCGCACCTCCATCGAATTGGTCCGCACGATTATGCTCGGACAGGTACCTGGTGTGGGGCACATCAAAATGGGTTCAGTGGATGTGCGTGACGTGGCATCCGCGATCATCCTCGCCATGCAAACACCCGAAGCCGCTGGCAAAAGATTTATCGTCGCAGCCGACAAATCCCTGTGGCTGAAAGACATTGCAAACCTGCTTCACAGCAAATTTTCATCACGCGGATATAAGATCAATAAGCTCGAATTCCCAAGTATTCTTGTGCGACTGATCGGCCTGTTTGATAAAAAGGTCGCGCGCGTCACCGAAAGCCTCGATTGGGACTACGAACTCTCGAACGGAAATGCAAAACGCATTCTCAAATGGACTCCGCGCCTCGCAGAAGAAGGTGTGCTAAGCATGGCCGAAAGTTTGATCGAACAAGGTGTGATCTAAATGCAGAAAAAACTCCCCTCCATTATCGTCCTCCTCGGCAACATTACCGTCCTTGCAGGACTCGCCGTGTTGGCCTATCTCGGCTTCTACAATCGCTACTGGGCCGATGACTGGTGTTACAGTGCCGATGCGCGCCAGCTTGGCACCCTCCCTGCTACACTGCAATATTTCGACACCGAAGACACGGGCTACTCCTCCAACCGTTATTCGCTCACTTTCTTCTCCGCGCTTACCGAAAACACGCTCGGCATGTTCGGCAATCAACTCGTCGCCACCCTCACCATTTCGCTATGGCTCATCGGCCTCGTGTGGACAGGTTGGAACGTTTCCAAACTCATCAAGCCGCTGCCATTCGCCGTCATCCTGTTTGCATCAGCGCTGCTGCTTTTTTACAATCTCTATCTTTCGCCGCAGCGTTTTCAAATTCTTTACTGGCGTTCGGGCGTGCTTCCCTACAGCACCGCCATCGTGTTCTGGATGTTGATCCTCGGCTTCGTCACCCACCAAATGAATCAAGAAACACCCGCACGCTGGGTAAACTACATCGTTGCGCCGCTCGCATTCTTGGCGGCAGGCCTCGGCGAGATCAGCTGCGTATTTCTTTTCAGCGGCACAACCCTTTTACTGGTCGCCACCTGGCGCGCAAAAAAACAGAATCAAGCCTGGGCTGAGCGCTCATTCGAAACCCTTTTCATCGCATGGCTGTTCCTCCTACTCGGCATGATCGCGCTCATCGTCTCCCCCTCCAACGCGCGCGTCGCGAACATGAACGTCAAACGCAGCAACCCGCTCATCGTCCCCTTCGTTTCGCTGAAACATGCCATTGACTTCATTGTTTTCTCTTTGAAGGACCTGCCCCTGCCTCACGCCGTCTTTATCGGGATGATGCTCGGCCTCGGCATCATCACCACCCAAGCAGACGATTCAATCTTAACTGTGAAACGGGTTGCCATTCTATTGGCATTCACTACCCTCATCACTTATCTGCTCATCACCGCCATTCAAGCGCCGAGCGCGTATTTCTACAGCGCCACCCCCGACCCGCGTGGACAATCCCTCTCGCGCTTCACCCTGCTGCTCGGCATCGCCATCATGGCATGGATCGTGGGCATGTGGGCCGCCAAAAACATCACAGGTCAATGGCTCGTGTTGGCATCTGTGGTCGTCATGCTCGCGGGCTTCGCCTACACCGCGCGCAGCATCACCAGCATCTACAGCGAAATTGACGGGTTCATCTACCGCGCCCGCGTCTGGGATGAACGCGATGCGATCATCGCCACCGAAAAAGCACAGGGCAACATGCTGATCGAAGTCCCAGCAATTGACACAGGCCTAATCCACACCCGCGACATGTTCGGCTCAACAGGCAAAGGCTGGAAGCAATTTTCCCTCAACTGCGGCGCCCGCTATTACGGCGTTGACGGATTGAAAGTGAAGCAGTAAAAAAATATAGGAGCAAGCATGAACTATCTTCCAAACGAATCCCGTTACAAAACCATGCGTTACAACCGCTCAGGCCTCAGCGGACTCAAACTCCCAGCCGTTTCATTGGGCTTGTGGCACAACTTCGGCGGCGTGGATACATTCTCCAACAGCCGCGCCATGGCCTTGCGTGCCTTTGATCTGGGCATCACCCACCTCGACCTCGCCAACAATTACGGTCCGCCTCCAGGCTCTGCCGAAGAAACCTTCGGCCAGATCATCGAAAAGGGATCTGCGCCCGCATCGCGATGAACTCATCATTTCATCCAAGGCGGGTTACACCATGTGGGATGGTCCCTACGGAGATTGGGGCTCGCGTAAATATCTCGTCTCCAGCCTTGATCAAAGCCTCAAACGCATGAGCCTCGAATACGTGGATATTTTCTACCACCACCGCCCCGACCCCGAGACCCCGCTTGAAGAGACCATGCAGGCACTCGATTACATCGTCCGCAGCGGGCGTGCGCTTTACGTGGGCATCTCCAATTATCCCGCCGACAAAACATCCGAAGCTGCCAGCATCTTGCGCGAACTTGGCACACCCTGTCTGATCCACCAGCCTGCCTACAGCATGTTCAACCGCTGGGTGGAAGATGGTTTGCTTGCAACACTTGAAGATGAAGGAATTGGCTGCATCGCCTTCTCCCCACTCGCACAAGGCCTGCTCACCAATAAATATCTCGGCGGTGGAATCCCTGAAGGCTCGCGCGCATCCAAGGCGCACGGCTTCCTCAAGCCTGCCAACATCACTGACGACAAACTGGACAAAGTCCGCAAGTTGAATGAGATGGCAAAAGCCCGCGAACAGACTCTGGCTCAAATGGCGCTGGCATGGGTTCTACGCCACAGCGTCATGACCTCCGTTTTGATCGGTGCCAGCAAAGTGGAACAGATCGATGATGCAGTTGGAACATTGAACCATCTCGATTTCACATTATCAGAACTGGAACAAATCGAAACAATTTTGAAATAATCATCACACTGGAGTTCTTTGAATGAGACCCAAGCGAATTATTCTGATTCGGCACGGTGAATCTGAAGGAAATCTGGATCGGTCACGATATCATACCGTTCAGGATTTCGCTTTGAAATTATCCTCCACAGGGATTCAACAAGCCCAACAAGCAGGTATGCGGCTCAAAGAGATCCTTGGAGACGAAAAAGTTTATGTGTATCTATCCCCATTTTTCAGGACCCGTGAAACCTTTCAGCATATTCGAGAAGCGATCAAACAGAATGTAGTCAAATCAATAGAAGATCCCAGAATACGCGAACAGGATTGGGGTCACTTACGCCACCCTGACGATAACAAAGGGATCATTGAAGAACGGGATAATTTCAGCACCTTTTATTACCGTATTCCCGACGGCGAATCAGGCGCAGATGTATATGACCGCGTCAGCAGTTTCCTCGATACGCTTCACAGGGATTTCAAAAAGGAAAATTTTCCCGAAAATGTTTTGATCGTCTCGCACGGACTGACGATGAGACTATTCCTAATGCGCTGGTTTCACTGGAGTGTTGAAGAATTTGAAAGCCTGCATAACCCAAAAAATTGTCAGATCGTTATCATGGAAAGGCAGCCAGATAACCATTACATCTTAAGCAGCGAGCTATCTAGAAAATAAAAGCAAAACCCCGAGTTTTTGAAGCTCGGGGTTTTGCTTTTAACCTCTCCAGATCTTGAAATCTTTCAAACTCGAGCCGCCCAAAAATTCACGAACGATGGAGTTGGCGGGGATCAAACTTGCATCCAATGGCAGGAACCATTCGAGGAAGGCAAGCAGCCTTCTGGCTTCGATGTACTCAGGTGAGCGATGTTGCACCTGCCGCAAAAGCGGCTCAGCTAATTGTTTGAGTGCCGCAAGTTCATACACCAGCGCAGAGTTGAACATCACATCCGCGTTTTCCTGATAAGGGAAGATGTGTCGCTTTTCGCCGCGGCGAACGGATTCCCAGCGGCTGATGGTCTGCGTGGCGGAATATCCGCGTTCGCGCGCGTCGCGCACCATGCGGCGGATGAGACGGGTATCGGTGGTGGAAACTCTATTATGGCGATCCAGGTTGAGTTGTGTCAGGGCGGAGACATAGACCCGAAACGCCGCACCAGACCAACGGTCAGGGATGAGGCGGGGGTTCATCCCATGAATGCCTTCGAGGATGAGCGGCTGTCCCTCTTTCAGTTGGATGACGTCACCCGTCTCGCTCATTCCTGTCTTGAAGTTGTATCTCGGCAATTGGACTCTTTCGCCGTTTAGCAGTTTCTCGATATCCAGCGCGAGGCGGTTTAGATCGAGTGCTTCGAGGACTTCAAAATCGGGACTGCCATCTTCGCCGAGCGGTGTTCTTGCGCGATCAATAAAATAATTATCCAGTTCGAGCGGATAGGGCGAGATGCCGCGCGCAAGCAGTTGGATGGCAAGGCGGCGCGAGGTGGTCGTTTTCCCCGAAGAGGATGGACCCGCGATCAGGATGATGCGCGAATTTTTGTACGCGATCTGCTGCGCGATGTCAGCGACATTTTGTTCGTGGAGTGCTTCCGAGACCATGATGATTTCATCAGCGCGGCCTGCCACAATGGCATCGTTCATGGAACCGACGTTATCAATATCGAGGCGGGTCAGCCAGTTTCCATATTGACGGAAGGTGCTCAATAATTTTGGATAATCGCCCATCGGCTCAAGATGTGTGGGCGCATGGCGGCGTGGAAATTGAAGGGTGAAGCCGCCCTCGATGGGATTAAGGTCAAACCAGCGCAAATAGCCCGTGGACGGAACCATGTAGCCATGCAGATAATCCATGCGGCCATTGAGAATGTAGAGCGTGAGATAATCTTTTTGGCGATGTGAAAATAAACGGACTTTGTCTGTGTAGCCAAGTTTTTCAAAATATTGAATGGCTTCCTGAATCGGAATTTGTTTACGCTCGAAGACCTGATCATCCTCAACAATTTTTTTCATGCGGGTCTTGAGCATATCAAGTTCATTATGCGTCAGCGCCTCGCGCTCAGTGACCTGACAATAAAACCCGCCCGATGAAACGGAATGGTCAATGGTGAGTTTGGCTTTTGGAAAAAGCTCGGCGAATGCGATCTCAAGCAGGAAAATGAGCGAGCGGCGATAGATACGTGCGCCATCGGCCCGGTCCATGGTGACAGGGGTGCAATCCGATTCGCGCTCAACGGGGTAGGTCAATTCGTGAATTTCGTTGTTGATGATGGCGGCGACGATGGGTGCGCCAAAATCATCTTTGACTGCGCGAAGGAACTCCCCCACCTGCGTGCCGCGCGGGCCTGACAGGATGCGTCCATCGGAGAGATGGAGTTCGACGTTTTGGTTTTGGGGAACGATTTGAATGGTCATTTTGGGTTTCAGGTTTCAAGTTACAAGTTTACAGGTTGGCAGGTTTGAAAGTTTGTTTTGTCAACTGGGAATGACTGAGAAAAAAAAGGTCATCAATTCAAGGGAGAGTTCTATGAAAGAGCCCAGCAAACGAAAGCGGTCTTAACCACGCCACCTTCATACATTTCACCAAACAACCCAAATTGATAACGACCATCCAATTCAACATTATCCATATTTCACTTTCCAACCTTCAAACTTGTCAACTTTTCTAATCTTTCCAACAACTTCTCCGGCTGCCCCGCAAACTCTTCCAGCGGAATTTCCTTGTTCGTCAACGCCAGCAGGGTCGTGGTCAGCACTTCGTTGACGGGGGTCGGCACGCCGCGGGCTTTGCCTTCGCGGACGACCGCCCCGTGCAGGAATTGGATCTCGCTTTGGCCGCGGCCCGAGTACAGGTCAATGTGGAAGGAGGGCATCTTGCCGCCGCGTCCACTGCCTGCGGCGCGGGAGAGGAAGGGCTTGGACAGCCAAAGCGGCAGTTTCGTGGCCAGCGCCAGCAATTTGACGGGCGTGCCGGGCAGGTCCACCACTTCGAGATTCTGCGCCTTCATCACATCAAGACATTCCTTCAGCATGGCGATCTCGAGTTTATATAATTTTCGATTCGCAAAGACTTCTGCGGCAGACATGTTCAAGATCGCCGAGGTTGGATTCGCAACAAGGTTGGTCAGCATTTTCGACCATTTCATGCTGTGCGCTTCGGGGTACAAGCGGCAATTGAGATAGGCATTCTGGAACGCGGCGACGAGTTTTTCCGAGAGGGCATGTCCCGCTGCGATGCCCGTGCCGCGCAATTTTTCGAGGACGATATCCCCCGCTCCCCTTCTACCGATGGCGGTTGTGACCGTGCCATAAATGACCTTGTCTGCGCCGAGGGCTCGGGCAATGGCCTGTTCATTTTCCACGCCATTCGAGAGGCATAGAATGGGCGGAAGTTTTTCCGCAAAGGGTTTCATCCCCTCCAGTGCGGCGGTGGTATCGAAGGATTTCAAAGCAAAGAGCGCCACATCAAAGGGACCGAACTTCAAGGCATCTTCCAAAGACGGCTCAATGACAAAAGAACGCGGTTCGACCACAAAAGCATCTTTGGTCTTTCTTCTTTCATCAATTGTCAAATCCAAGCGCAAGCCGCGCTCGCGCAACTGCTCCACCATTTTGGGTTGTTCCACGAAAACGATATGATGACCTGCAAGCGCAAGCGACCCGCCATAATATGTCCCGATCGCGCCCGCACCGAAGACGAGGACTTTCAATTGATCTGTTGCTTTTACATTGGAAATGGATGATTGCAAAGCTGCCTCTATAAAATTTTTATCTACTGGGTATTCGTAAATTGTTGATCATAGTCTGCACTGTCGAAATACGTTCTCGTTCCGCTCAGGACGAAATCAATCCGTATCCTTCCAATGCATGTGATCGTTGAGCTTATCAATTGCCCAGCGATGTTGATGTGGGTAATACATCAATTGGGCAAAGGCGGTATTTCCAAAACGAAATCGCGTGCCCGCATTGTTGGCTTGCGGAGCAACTCCCACTACGGCATGCATGACCTGATTCAACAATCCGCCGTGTGAGACGATCAAATAACGGGCAGGCTCACGTTTAAGCAATTGATGTAACGCCTGTCCCGCGCGCAGGAACAACTCCCAATCCCCTTCCCCGTCCACACCGACGGGATCGTACGGCGTGGAAAAAGCGGGATGCTGGAAATTCTGCCGCACTTCATGCGCGGTGAGTCCTGCAAATTCACCGTTGTCGCGCTCCAGCCACAGCGGGTCAAACTCGACCTTTAGATTCATCACCGAAGCAACGATCTCCGCCGTTTCCTTCGCGCGCACCAGCGGACTAGCGATCACAAAGTCAAATTTCGTGCCTTCCGCTTTCCAGCGCTCGGCCAGTGCGCGTGCCTGCGCGCGGCCTGTGTCGTTGAGCGGGAAATCGGCCTGTCCCTGCCAGCGCGATTCGGCATTGCCCACCGATTCGCCATGACGCAATAAAGTTATATAAAAAGGTTGAGGGCGAGGATCATTCATTCTTTTTCTCCCCTTTGATCAAATAGATGGGTCTGCGTTTGACTTCCTGAAAAATATAACCGACATAGATGCCGATGAAACCAAGCAGGGCCATCAACATTCCGCCCACGATCAGGATCACGAACATCAATGAACTCCAGCCCGGCGCAAGATTGGAAGTTTGCCCCGTTATCCAAAACGAAAGGACATACAGCATCTCCACCAATGCAAGGCAGAGCAAAATTCCACCAAGACTCAAGCCCACATAAAGCGGCACAAGTGAAAATGAAAAGACCGCATCCATCGCAAGGCGAATCATTTTATTAAGCGAATATTTCGAAACACCGCTGATGCGTTCTTCGGGCTGATACGGCAGGATCACCATTGAAAAACCGATCCACGAAACCATGCCGCGTAAAAAGCGATGATATTCGGGCATGGCTTTTAGCGCATCGAGTGCAGGGCGCGTGAGTGCGCGAAAGTCTGCCGCGCCGGGCAGCACCTGCGTACCGCTGATAATATTGATCAAGCGATAGAACAGGCCCGAGGTCCATTTTTTGAACGACGCGGGCTGGGCTTCATCCATGCGCTGGGTTTGCACAATGTCGTAACCCTGCGCGATCAAATTCAACATTTGTGGAATCATCTCGGGCGGGTGCTGACCATCGCCATCGAGCGTGATCGCCATGTCACTGCGCGACGCATCCATACCCGCCGTCAGCGCGGCCTGATGCCCAAAGTTGCGGCTGAGTTGGAGCAGGATCACTCTCGGGTCGGCATCCGCTATTTTTCGGAGCGTGGCAACTGTCCCGTCGTTTGATCCGTCATCCACATAAATAAAGTGAAAATCATAAGCAAGCGAATCGACCACATCACAGATCCGCTTGTGGGTGTGTTCGATCACGCCATCTTCATTGAAGACGGGAATGACAAGATCAACGGTTATTTTTTTGGAAGACATTGGCAGGATTCTACCATGCGCCTCAAAGCTGGACCCCGTGCCTGTCTCGGAGTAAACGGAGAGTTCTCTCCGCCTCGGCAGTTTTCTGCTCACTGCTCCAGCCAAGCGCATCCCCCAATACGTCGGCAGTTTCCAACACGATTTCTTTCGTCAGGCGGCCGAGCATAGCAAGCATGGTGCGGCGCAAAAGGAGATCGTCAAGACGGGAAATTTTTTCATATTGAGCAAGGAACATGATCTCGCGCCGTGTGTAGGAAGGCAGCGTTTTCAGCGGTTCATCTTCGGCGCGCTTCATAAATGTAGCCACCGCTTCAGTGCGCGAACCATAACGTGAATATAAAACTTGAAGTCTTTCTTTTTCAAGCCCGGTCCACGCGGCGAAGCCTTCGATCTGGCGCTTCTGTTCATTTTCATCGGTGGAAAAACCGCGCCCGCCGCCGATGGGCAAATCACGCGTATCCTTTTGGCGGGGCAGGCTGAAGAATGTCAGCACCTTGTCTGTCACCTGTTCCGAAAACGCGCGGAACGACGTCCACTTGCCGCCGACGAGCGAATAAATGGGGAAATCCAAATTTGTCCAATCGCCGTTCAACACTTCGATATGATGATCGCGGCTGTATTGACCTGTGGTCTTCGCCCCGCTGCTGCCCAATGGACGCACGCCCGTAAAGCGGAAGACGATCTGTTCGCGTGTGACTTTGATATCAGGAAAAACGCGCGCAACCAAACCAATGAAATAATCCACTTCCTCATCGGTGCAATAGGCTTCATCGGGGTTATCGATCTTGATATCTGATGTGCCGATCATCACACGATCCTGCAAAGGGAAGAGCAGCACAATACGGCCATCCTTGTTTTCAAAAAAGAATTCGTTTTCGCCGATCGCCGCGCGCAATTCAGGGTGATCGATGACGACGTGCGAACCCTTCGTCCCACCGATGGAGCGGGTGGAAAGCCCCATGCTGTGGTTGACGAAATCGATCCACGGGCCAGCGGCATTGATGACAAGCTGCGGACGTACTTCATAGGTTTGGTCGGTCAACTCATCGCGCAGGACGATCGTATCCTTTTCGCCTTTCACCATGCTGACGTAATTCAACGCGTGCGCATGAGGGTTGTCGGCTTCTCCATCCAGCATCACTTCCAATGCAAGCCGTTCAGGGTTGGAGATCAAACCGTCATAGTATTTGGCAGTATTCACAATTTCAGGATTCAAGCGGCTCCAACGACTCAATGATTCAGAGCGGGAGAAGAATTGATGGCGCGGCACCGTGCGGGTGTTGCCCGTGTAAGCGTCATACATGATCAAGCCGAGCTTGATGATGATCGATCCGCGTTCGGAGGGTTTATCGAGCCAGCCCAAAAATTTCAGCGGCGCATTGAGCAGCCCAGAAAAATATTTGAAGATCGGAATCGTCGTCGGCAGCGGCTGAACAATATGCGGCGCATTCTGGATCAAGCGGTTGCGCTCCCCCACCGCCTCGCGCACCAGGCGAAACTCGCCGTTCTCCAAATAGCGGATTCCGCCATGCGCCATGTGTGAAGAAGCCGCACTCGCCCCCGAGCAAAAATCACCGCGATCCACCATCAAAACATCCAGACCGTTCAATGCCAGGTCACGGAATGTGCCAATGCCATTAATACCCGCACCAACGATCAGCACGGAGACTTTTGGGTTTTCTTTTAATTGTTCGAGAATTTCATTTCGGTTCATTTTATTTTCCAATGTCAGGTTCAAGGTTGAAGGTTTCAGGTTGGGAACTTGCAACATTCAACCTGCAACTTGTAACGCATTATTCAACCCAATCAAATGTGCGCGTGACTGCTTTTTTCCAACCTGAGTATAAACCCGCACGCAGGCTCACATCCATTTTCGGAGTCCATTCCTTGTCCTTGCCCCAGTTGGCGCGGAGTTCATCGTAATCCTTCCAAAAGCCGACCGCGAGTCCAGCCGCGTATGCCGCGCCGAGGGCCGTTGTCTCTGCTACTTTCGGGCGCACCACAGGCACATCCAAAATATCAGACTGGAATTGCATCAGCAATTCGTTGAACACCATGCCCCCGTCCACTTTCAGCGCGGTCAATTTCACGCCCGAGTCTGCTTCCATCGCATCGAGCACCTCGCAGGTCTGATAGGCCGTCGCTTCCAATGCCGCCCGCGCGATATGCCCCTTCGTCACATAGCGCGTCATTCCCACGATTGCCCCGCGCGCATCCGACTTCCAATACGGCGCGAACAAACCTGAAAACGCAGGGACAAAATAAATGCCGCCATTATCTTCGACGGATGAAGCCAGCGTCTCCACCTCCGCCGACGACTGGATCAGTCCCAAGTTATCTCTCAGCCACTGAATCAGCGCGCCCGTAATGGCGATCGAACCTTCCAGCGCATAAACGGCTTTTTGATTTCCTATTTTGTAACCGAGTGTGGTCAGCAGCCCCGATTTCGAAGGGACAGGAATCTCGCCCATGTTCATCAACATGAAACAGCCCGTGCCATAGGTATTCTTCGCTTCACCCGCGCTGAAACAGGTCTGCCCAAAAAGCGCGGCTTGCTGGTCACCCAAATCGCCAGAGACTGGAATGCCTTGTAAGATGCTCGCGCCATCTTGAGCAACAGTGACATGACCATATACCTCAGACGATGACTTGATCTCAGGCAACATCGCACGCGGAACGCCCAGCAGGTTCAAAAGCTCATCATCCCAATCGAGAGTGTGCAAATTCATTAATAGCGTGCGCGAAGCATTCGTCACATCGGTAATATGGGCCCCGGTCAAATTCCAGATGACCCACGAATCCATGTTGCCAAAGAGCAGATCCCCGTTTTCGGCTTTGGCGCGCGCGCCTTCCACGTTATCCAGAATCCATTTTATTTTAGGGCCTGAGAAATAGGTCGCCAGCGGAAGTCCCGTCTTGGAGCGCAGCCTGTCCTGTCCGCCCACCTCAGCCAGTTCATTGCAGATGACATCCGTCCGCGTATCCTGCCAGACGATGGCGTTGTACACGGGCTTCCCCGTGGATTTATCCCACACCACCGCTGTCTCGCGCTGATTGGTGATTCCGATCGCGACAATGTCCGCGGGTTGAAGCCCGCTTTTTTGCAGGGCGCCTTTCATCACTTCCTGCGTACGCTCCCAAATCTCCAACGGATCGTGCTCCACCCAGCCTGGCTTCGGGTAAATTTGACGGTGTTCCTTTTGATCAACAGCAAGGACGTTCCCCCCGTGATCGAAGATGATAAAACGGGTACTGGTCGTACCCTGGTCTATTGCAGCAACATATTTTGGCATGGCATCCTTCCTTGGGTTAATTGTAAAACAAAACCACAAAAAGATGGCTGCAGATCCAATCAAACATACTTATCTTTAAATCAAAAACGGCGGTTGAAACAACCGCCGTTCATTTTGTATTTGGATCAATTCTCTGTGATATCCACGAACCGCAATTCTGGATTTTTATCCGCAAAATACTTAAGGAAGAAGGGAGTGCTGAACAGCGCTGTCCATTCGTTGCGTGAGTCGCGTGCAATAATGACCTCGCTGCGCTGCGGCATGTTCTCAATGGCCGAGTCGGGTCCCTTGATCCAGCGCATGAGCACGTGAGGCAATCGTTCCAATTCGGTGGGGACATTGTATTCGGCTTTCAAACGCGCCTGCACCACATCGAATTGCAATTGACCGACCACCGCGAGGATCGGTTCGCGCTTGAATGCATTGACGTTGTACAGCACCTGCACCGCGCCTTCGCTTTCCAATTGTTGAAGTCCCTTTGAAAATTGTTTCTGCTTGCCCAGGTCGGTGTTTCTCAGCAGGGCAAAATGTTCGGGCTGAAAACGCGGGATCGGAGCAAACTGAACCAGTTCCCCCGTACAGAGAGAATCGCCGATGGCGAATTCCCCGTTGTTTGGAATTCCAAGTACATCGCCGGGGAAAGCTTCGTCAATGATCTCGCGTTCGCTGGCAAACAGTTTATACGGGCGAACCAGCCGCACGGTCTTCCCGCTCTGCGCGTGGACAAGGTCCATGCCGCGCTCGAAACGCCCCGAACAAATGCGCAAAAAGGCCACACTGTCGCGGTGTTTGGGATTCATATTGGCCTGGATCTTGAAAATGAAGCCAGAAAAATTCGGATCTTGTGGAAAAACTGCTCCCCCGTTGCTCAAATAAGGCTGGGGCGGCGGAGCGTATTTTACGAACGTATCAAGGAAAAGACGCACGCCAAAATTAGTCACCGCACTGCCGAAGAAGACGGGGGTTTGCTTTTCCTTCAAAACGCTTTCATGGTCAAAGACAACTCCCACTTCATCGAGCAGATGAACGCTTTCCACCAATTCCTCATAACGCTTCTGCGATAAGACATTGTTCTTCATGAGGTCATCCAAAGTCATGAATACTTCGGGAGCCATGCGCTCATTGCGTTCGGTGCGTTCAAATAAATATACGCCTTCAGAAGCGCGATCATATACCCCGCGAAATTCAGGGCCATCACCGATCGGCCAATTCATCGGCACAGGCTCCATGCCCAGCACTTTTTTGATCTCATCCAGCAGTTCAAGCGGGTCGCGGGCGGGACGGTCCATTTTGTTGATGAAGGTAAAAATGGGAATTCCACGCTTGCGGCAAACTTCGAACAGTTTGAGTGTTTGCGGCTCAATGCCTTTGGCGGCATCGATCACCATCACAGCACTGTCCACTGCAGAAAGGGTACGGTAGGTATCCTCGGAAAAATCCTGATGTCCGGGCGTATCCAACAGGTTGACGATGTTGTTTTGATAAGGGAATTGCAGAATGGTCGAGGTGATGGAAATACCGCGCTCGCGCTCCATTTCCATCCAGTCGGATGTGGTCGAGCGCTGATTGCGGCGGGCACGGACATTGCCCGCTAATTCAATGGCATTGCCATATAAAAGCAGTTTTTCTGTCAGCGTAGTCTTGCCTGCATCCGGGTGAGAGATAATGGCAAAGGTCCGGCGCGCGGCGATGGATTCGCTTAATGGGGTATTTGAAACAGGCGTACCAACTGATACTTCTTCTTGCATAATTTTTTCTCCAAAGCTTACAAAGGCTGTGGATTTTAGCATAGATTTTATGGATGATAAAACGAAAAAGCTGACTGGCATTTGCCCAGTCAGCTTTTTATATCAAAACATTCTACCAGTTAGGCAAGGTCAAAGCGGTCGAGGTTCATGACCTTGTTCCAGGCGGCGACGAAGTCACGCACGAACTTCTCCTTGTTGTCGTCCTGGGCATAGACCTCGGCGAGGGCGCGCAACTGTGAGTTGGAACCAAAGACCAAATCCACGCGGGTGCCGCTCCACTTGACTTCGCCGGTCTTGCGGTCGTGGGCATTGAAAGTCTCGGCGGCTTCCGAAGTAGGATGCCAGACAACGCCCATATCCGTCAGGTTGACGAAGAAGTCGTTGGTCAGCTTGCCAGCCTGTTTGGTAAACACACCATGCTGTGCCCCGCCGACGTTGGCGCCAAGCACACGCAAGCCGCCGACGAGTACGGTCATCTCGGGTGCGCTCAGGGTCAGCAACTGCGCCTTGTCCACCAGCATTTCCTCCGCAGAGACCGTGAAGGTCGTCTTCTGGTAGTTGCGGAAGCCGTCCGCTTCGGGTTCGAGAAAGGTGAACGATTCCACATCGGTCTGGTTTTGTGAAGCGTCAGTGCGGCCCGGTGTGAAAGGCACTTTCACTGAGTGACCAGCCGCCTTAGCTGCGGCTTCAACCGCAGCACAACCACCCAACACGATCAGGTCAGCCAGCGAAACCTTCTTGCCGTCAGACTGGGCGCTGTTGAACTCTTTACGGATGCGCTCCAGCGTCTTGAGCACCTTCGCCAGTTGCGCAGGCTGATTGACTTCCCAATCCTTTTGCGGAGCCAGGCGAATGCGCGCGCCATTGGCACCGCCACGCTTGTCCGATCCTCTAAAGGTGGATGCCGAAGCCCAGGCTGTAGAAACAAGCTCCGACACAGAAAGACCCGAAGCTAGTATCTCCTTCTTCAATGCGGCGATATCCTTCGCGCCGATCAACTTGTGGTTGACCGCAGGAACGGGATCCTGCCAGATCAGGTCTTCCTTTGGGACTTCCGGTCCGAGGTAACGGACTTTGGGACCCATATCACGGTGCGTCAGTTTGAACCAGGCGCGGGCGAAGGCATCTGCAAACGCTTTGGGGTTTTTGTGGAAGCGACGCGCGATGGGTTCGTAGATCGGGTCGAAGCGCAGCGACAGGTCAGCCGTGGTCATCATCGGCGCGTGCTTCTTCGATGGGTCGTGCGCGTCGGGAATCATGTGTTCGGGCTTGCAGTTCTTCGCCTGCCACTGTTGAGCGCCAGCGGGACTCTTGACCAGTTCCCACTCGTAGCCGAAGAGCATGTCGAAGTAACCCATGTCCCATTGGGTGGGATTCGGTTTCCACGCGCCTTCGATGCCACTGGATGTGGTGTGGACGCCCACGCCGCTGCCGAGGCTATTCTTCCAGCCCAAGCCCACCTCTTCCAGCGGAGCGGCTTCGGGTTCGCGTCCGACCAGTTTCGGGTCGCCCGCGCCGTGCGCCTTGCCGAAGGTATGTCCGCCCGCGACAAGCGCGACGGTTTCTTCATCGTTCATCGCCATGCGGGCGAAAGTCTCACGCACATCAATGCCCGAAGCGACAGGATCAGGTTTGCCATCCGGGCCTTCGGGGTTGACATAGATCAAGCCCATCTGCACGGCTGCCAGCGGGTTCTCCAGGTTGCGCCCATGCATCTTCCCATCCGCCGTGTCGTCGGACACGAGCACCGCGCCCTCCTTTTCGACGCCCTCGGAACCGTGGGCGTAGCGAATGTCGCCGCCCAGCCATTTGTCTTCGCTACCCCAATAGACATCTTCCTCAGGCTGCCAGATGTCGGCGCGTCCCCCGCCGAAACCGAAGGTCTTGAATCCCATCGACTCCAGCGCCACGTTGCCTGCCAGAATCATCAGGTCAGCCCACGAGAGTCTGTTTCCATATTTCTGTTTGACGGGCCAGAGCAGACGACGCGCCTTGTCGAGGTTGACGTTGTCGGGCCAGCTATTGAGCGGTGCAAACCGTTGATTGCCGGTACCGCCGCCACCGCGTCCGTCTGCGGTGCGATACGTTCCCGCGCTGTGCCAAGCCATGCGGACCATCAAGCCGCCGTAGTGACCCCAGTCCGCAGGCCACCACTCCTGCGAGTCGGTCATCAGTTGGGCCAAGTCTTTCTTGACCGCAGCTAAGTTGAGCTTCTTAAATTCTTTGGCGTAATCGAAACCAGGATCCATTGGGTTGGAAGCGGGCGCGTGCTGGTGCAAGATGTTCAGGTTCAGTTGATTGGGCCACCATTCGCGGTTGGATGTTCCCCGGCTGGCAGAGGTCATGCCAGCGTGTCCAATAACAGGGCATTTGCTTTCTTCGCTCATTTTTATTCTCCTTTTGGAAAAAAGTTAACAGTTGTGATCAAAATAAAAAAGAGAGGTATTTATTTGCTCTTTTTTTGACAATCCGGGCACAATCCATAAAAGTCAAGTTGGTGTTTTACAACGCGAAATCCAAAGTTGTTTTCAACCTCCTGAACAATCTTCCCCACAGCTGCGTCAAGTTCCCCATCCATAATTTTTTGGCATTTCATGCAGATCAAATGCGGATGCGGATAAGGCTTATTGCCGTCATAATGGCTGTCATCACGCAAACCAATCTCAAGCACCTCACCCACTTCTTTCAGAAGATCAAGTGTCTTGTATACAGTAGCGAGACTCATGGTTGGAAACTGCACCTTGATCTGGTTATAAAGTTGGGATGCGCTTGGATGGCCCTCGCTCGCGGCGATCAAACGAATCAATTCCACCCGTTGTGGAGTTATACGATATTGTCTTTCCTTCAGCTTCGCAATTAATTGCTCAAACCTAACTTGCGGATCATTCATGTTTACTCATTATGGATAATTATTCTCTACAAATTATTATTATCAATTATAGCGATTCAGTTTCATTAAGTCAAACTTACACGTTGAATAAGCATCGCTTGAGCAAAGTCCAGATTATGATGAGCGCTTTTGCAATAAATTGTTTCCAATATCCAGCACTATACTTTTACAACACTCACAATGAAATTGTACAACCTTATGTCGACTATTACAATTTAAGCTGCTATTCGACATTTAAAATAAAAGCAGTTCCCGGGAAACTTATACGGGAACTGCTTCACTTCTAACTTCTTACCTTTTACTTTGTTGTCTTACGTGCAGCAGATTTCTTCTCAGCTTTCGCAGGCATTTCTTCAACAACAGGTTCTTCAACCACTACCACTTCTTCCTCTTCATCTTCTTCGATTTCGTCGGAGCTGGTGAAGAAGTTATACACAAGCACGGCAAGGGTTGCACCGATCAACGGGCCGAACAGATAGATCAAATAGGTGTTCGGGTTGGTAATGCTCGGGAGCGAGAAGATCGCGGGGCCAAACGTGCGCGCAGGGTTCAATGAAGCGCCGGTGAAAGGTGCGCCAGCCAGGATCGCAAAGGCATACGTTGTGCCGATGGCCCAACCTGCAAAACGTCCGCCCTTGCCGCCCACAGCAGTGTGCAGGATCGTGTTCAACAGGAAGAAGGTGAGAACCGCTTCCATCACCATTGCCAGGATGGGAGCTTTGTCTGTCAGCGCACCAACTGTTGCACCAGCATCAATGGGACCACCCAAAGCATCCAGGAATGTCTTAAGCAAGAACGCCGCCAAAATCGCACCTGCAAACTGCGCGATCCAATAAAAAATGGCCTGCCCCCAAGTCACAACACCCTTCAACGCGAGGCCGAAAGTCACTGCAGGGTTCACATGCGTTCCGGAGATATGTCCGTAGGCATAGGCGAACACAGCCAAAGTAAAGCCATGCGCGAGAGCCACACCAAGCAGCCCCGCATTAACGATCCCCGCACTCATGCCGACAAACACCAGCGCGAATGTGCCGATGAATTCGGCAAGAAATACTTTCGAATTGAACATTTTCTTCTCCAAAAAGATATGATTTGAGATTATAACCCGTGGGGTCTCGATACGCTACGCGCCCGCAACCCAATCCCGCGCGCCTGCCAGAAAGGATTTGCCCGGCATCGCCTTCTTGCCCGCAGGCTGGACTTCATCCAAAACCAGCGCGCCTTCGGAGGATTGAACAGCGGGTCTTCCTTCGACTGTGAATCTGCTTCCGCTTGCCAAACCTTTTTCGCCGCTGACAGTGGATGCGCGCAATACCTTGAGCGGATTCCCATTCCACTCGAACCACGCGCCCGGCCACGGATTCATCGCCCGCACACGGCGTTCCAAGTCAACCGCAGGCTGGGTGAAATCAAGCAGGCCGTCGGTCTTTTTCAACATCGGCGCATATGTGGAACCATCTTCAGGTTGTGGTGTGGCGGTGAGATTCCCAGCAAGATAATCGGGCAGGGTTTCGATGAGCAAGTCCGCTCCCAGCGTGGATAATGCTTGTGAAACCGAACCAGCTGTGTCGTCAGGTTTGATGCGTATGGACTTCTTCGCCAGCATGGGACCTGTATCGAGTCCTACATCCATTTGCATGATCGTCACGCCCGTTTCTTCATCCCCGTGCAAAATGGCAGCATTGATGGGCGCCGCACCGCGCCAACGCGGAAGCAGCGAGGCATGTACATTGATGCAGCCATAACGCGGCATTTCCAGCACATCCTTTTTCAGGATCTGACCAAACGCGGCTACGACAATCAGGTCGGGAGCCCATGCGCGCAGTTGCTCCATCGGTTCAGGCAGGCGCAATTTTTCGGGCTGCATGACAGGGATGTTCAATTCAAGCGCAAGGGATTTCACCGGCGGCGGCTTTAATTCTCGTCCGCGGCCTGAAGCGCGATCTGGCTGGGTGATGACACCAACAACTTGATAATTTGGCGCAGAGACCAGTGCAGAAAGAGAGGGTAATGCAAAATCGGGCGAGCCCATGAAGACAATGCGTAAAGACATGCGCTGATTTTACCGCTTGTTGAAAAAAATCAGGATTTGCAAATCAAAGTACGCGATCCTAAATAATATACAGTACTCTTGGGTGAAATGTGATTGGTTGCATGATAGGGGGATTGGTTGTAAAATACTGGAAATCCAAAATCAACTTATTCGGAGGAATAAATCATGTCTCAAGCACCAATGTCTCCTGATGTTACCAGTGACGATAAACTGTGGGCAATGCTGGGTTACGTATTCCCAATCATCGCTATCGTTGTTCTTTTCATGGAAGATAAAAAGAATCGTCCGTACGTCAAATTCAACGCTGTACAATCCCTCGTTGCCACTGTTGTGCTGTCTATTCTTGCGACAGTAACCTTCGGCTGCGGCAGCATCCTCTTCTTCGCCATGTTCTGGTGGGCCTATCAGGCTTATCAGGGCCAGGATGTGAAGATCCCCATGATCAGCGATTTCATTCGCAATCAGGGCTGGGCATAACTTTTCCCCCGCTCCACCAAAGACCCGCGGAAAACCGCGGGTCTTTTTGTTTATTTTTATATGTTAGACTCGCCAATATAAAAAAACAGGAGGATGTAATGAACGAACAAATACAACCGCCCCCTTCCCTGCCCCTCACTCCCGAAGAGGAGCGACAATGGGCCATGATCGCCCATCTGGGTGTGCTGGTGAATCTGGTTTCCGGGATTCTGGGACCCTTTGTACCCCTGGCAATTTACATGATCTATAAAGACCGTTCAAAGTATGTAGCCTACCAATCTTTGCAGGCATTGATTTTTCAACTCATCTGGTGGGTTGGCGGCAGCGTTGTGGCGGGAATCGTGTGGGCGATCACCGGTGTACTAAGCTCGGTCATCATCGGTATCGTATGCATCCCCTTTGCCTGTGTATTCAGCCTTATGCCATTGGTGGCGCTTGGGTATGGAATTTACGGCGGAATCCAAACCAGTCAGGGACAGGATTTCAAATATTGGCTGGTTGGTGATTGGACGCGCGGTACTTTAATTGGATAACAAAGAGAAGGGTGCGTCGCACCAGACTGAATGAAACAATTTGACCGAGAAGAACCTGCTAGTTAAAAAGATTCTGTCACCCTTCTGGTGCGACGCACTTCGGTATATAAAAAGGATCCCATCTCTTTTTCAACAGAGATGGGATCCTTTTACGTTTCAACTAAACTACGGGATGCTTCCCGCCAGATCAGCACCGAGGCGGATCTCAATGTCAACCGTCGATGCGGGGTCTGGGCTAAAGCGGATGTTCGAGGCAGGGATACCAAAAACCGCCTGAAGATATTTCACAGTGTAGACCTTGGGGCCGTATACAATGATGAATGTCGAAGAGTAGACTTCACTGGCTGGGCCAACTTCGGTCACATTCATGCCTTGGGACTGGAAGAATGTCCCTGCACGTTGGTCAAGCCCGGCGGTGAAGGTTCCATCCACAATGCGGACACGGGCTTCTTCATCGCGCATCAACGTGGCGGGTTCGCCTTGAGCCATCGGGCTGGTGGGGCCGCCACTGGTGAAGATCTCATCACGCAACACGCGGACCTTATCCATGATCGGCTTCATGACGCTGGCAGCCTGACCGCCGAGGACGGTATTTTCAAACGTGACCATATCAGTGCCGATGATGCCAGTCTTGATACTTTCGCGGGTGATGTCCTTGCCTAGAATGGCGAGTTTGATGGCCGTGTCCAGCGGCATGTTGGTGTGAATACCACTCGAAAGTTCCGAGTACATTTCGGGGGCCTGCGCGATCAAGGATGGAAATACTTCGGGGTCGAAAATCTTTTGTTGGAGCGCGAAGATCACCTGCTGTTGACGGCGCGCGCGATCCATATCGCCGCCTTCGGATTTGCGGGTGCGCGCATACGCAAGCACTTTCCAACCACACAGTTTGCGTTCACCGCCGGGAGTGATCACCACATGATCTGTACCGGGGCCAACGGGGTCAAGCACAAGAATTTCCTCTGGAACTACATAAATACAGCCAAGTCGATTCACCAATTCAGTGAAGGTGTTGAAATCCACCTGAGCATAATAATGAACGGGGACGCCCAACAATTGTGAAACGGTCTTCATCGCAAGGCCAGGACCGCCGCCGGGCAGCTTCGCACCCTCTCCGCTGGAGTAGGCAGTATTGATACGGCTATAACCAAAGCCTTCCGGAATGTTCACCCAAAGGTCGCGCGGAATGGATAACATACCCGCCGATTTTGTGACCGGGTCAATCGTGAAGAGGATCATCGTATCGGAGCGCGGCGGACCTTCATTTGCCTGCCAATCGCGAAAATCCAAACCGATGAAGAGGATGTTGATGCGGCTGCCGCCGTCCCATGCGGGGGGCAATTCCACGCCGGGGGCAACAGGGGCTGGTGTGGGAGGCAGGTCTACAACACCCGGCTGTTGCGTAGCCGATGTTAGATCAGGACCAGTCAATAGACCAGTTGAACCGCCGCAACTGGCTGGCATCATCCCGGGCAGACCGGTCAAATTCCAACAGGCGGTGAAATTACGCGCGAATACAAAGGTCGCCGCGCTTAATCCAATGACCACGGCGAAAAAGATAATGCGTCCCACCGAGGGAATTTTAGGTTTCGGCAGTTTTATTTTCTTCAGGAATTCAAATCGATTCATTATTTTCTGTACCTCAGGGCTTAACATATACCATATTTAGCCCAAGTCGTTCCAAGCCCTCCTGCGCCCAATATTGCAAAAGCGCGGAGTCTTCACTGAGTGATTTCATCAAAACAGGAATGGCGCGATGGTCTTTGATCTCGGATAGTGCCCGCAACGCCAGGATTTTGACGCTGACCGGCGCGTCTGTCATCACCTTGAGCAGGCTCGGCACCGAAGGAGCACCGATCTTGCCGAGGGCTGTCCCTGCCAAACCCGCTGTGAGTGAGTCTTCGTCGGCGAGAGTTTTGACCAGCGCTTCGACAGCCGCCTCATGTGGATGATTGCACAGGGCAAGGGCAGTGGCGGCACGCACTTCCGGCGCTGAGTCGCTGAGAAGCGGGAGCAGATCTTCGGTCCGCGTATGAGGCGAGGCGGCGAGGGCACGTACTGCCCACCAGCGTGAATCCACTTCCGCAGCCCGGGTCAAATCCAACAGGGCTGGAATGACCGCCTTCCCCATCTCAACTAGCGCGGGGATGACTTTCTCTGCGCGCTGATCGTCGCCACTGAGCAATTCAGCCAGCAAGTCACGCATTTCGACTGCGCTCAATGCGAACCTTTATTTTTCGGGTGGAGGAACGGGGAGGGCGTCCTGTGCGGTGTTGACCCATTTATCCCCTTCGTCGATCAACATCACGGGGATGTCGTCCACGATCGGATATTTGCGGCCACAATCCTGACAGATAAGCCAGGCATCTTTGTGCAAAACAAGCATGCCGCTTTTCTCGCGGACGCAGTTGGGGCATCGTAAAATTTCGAGCAGTTCTGAACTGACCATGTATTCTCCTTTTCGAGAAAAGATTGTACCATGCGGGAATATGATGAGTTTTACCCGCTTTTCTTAACGCAAAGGCGCAAAGGTGCAGAGTTTTTTTATTTAAGGTTTACGCACAACCCCAAGAGCAAGCCGCGGATTTACCCTGTGGGCACAATGTCGCCAATTCACGCGAATGATTTAAAAAATTAGCGGCAATTCGTGCAATTCGCGGCTAAAGATTTTGAACTAACTTGCCCCAACACAAATATCATTTCTACGCGCCAGTTTCTTCGGGTCTTCGGTGCCAGGCCCGTACTGACAAATGGCCTGCCATGGCTGGTAATGGGTTTGGAACTGGTCGGTGAAATAGATCTGTCCGTTGCGCCAGACCACGCGAGTGACGTTCACATCTGCGCCCTGTGCGGCATAATCCACCTGCTTTATTTGCTCGGCTTTCATTTCAGGGTTTTCTTCCAACAACGGCGGCGGCGCGGAGACAATATTGGTGGGGCCAGTGGTTTCCCACGTGACACTGCGCCCATCGGAGGTGGAATACAGTTTCCAAGTGAGGGTATCCCCGGACATATAGGTTTCCATCAAAATCCAGTAGGGAGTATCGTTCTGAAATTTGAAATCGACAAGTGGAAAGTAAACGGTCGCATCCATGCCTGCGAGTTGGGGATCCACCGAACCGCCAACGGTCTTTTCATAGTATGAAACACGATAAGCATGTGAGTAGCGTTCAACTACGGGGAAGCCCGCGAAAAATACTGTGCGGAAAAGCGTCGTACTCACCTGACACACGCCCCCGCCTACTCCTTTAATGGTACGTCCACCATAGATAATGAGCGCTTCGGCAAATCCGTTTTCGAGGCTGACATCACCGAGGATATTTCCCATCGAGAAGGTTTCACCCGGTGCCACGAGCACACCGTGGAAGCGGCTGGAAGCAGCCTCGATATTTTGACGACGCTCTGTGCTGGAGCCGTAAAAATAGGTACTTTCCTGGGCGATCAATTGAACGATTCCTAAATCCGCGCCGACAGCTGTATCCGCCACTAAAGGCTGCTGCTCAGCAATGACGAGGGATACGTTATGTTCGCCGCGCAAAAGCGCATCATTGATGGCGGCAATGCTGGCTTCCACATCCATGGCGCGGCCAATATTAGAGGCGGCAATGGGTTCGATCTGGCCTGTTTCATCGTTGAAAACGAATTTCGCATTCGTGGGCTGACGATCCACATAAACTTTGAGTTCGTTCAGCGACTGACGCAGAACGTTGGGATCGAGCCCGACTTGCATTTCGGCTGTACCGCCATTTTCAACGACGATCACAGCGATCATGTTTGCAACGACAGGAATATCATAAGTCCACGGACCGGGGTCGCCGCTGCGATAATTGGGCAGGCTGATGGTCAATGGCTGGCTGAGAATGCGGCGCGCGGCCTCGGCCTGCGAGGAAACATCCAGCAATTTCGGAGCGGCTTCCTGAATGACCAGAGGCACTTCGCCATCACGGAAGGTCTGCAATTGTGCGCCGAGATAGATCAGAGTTGCATCGAGGTTGAGCACCCTGCCCACTTGACCGGGCTGGGCAACCACATTCGTTCCTTCAAGGTGCAGGCTGGCTTCCACCACAGGCTGGTTCACCAGCACCCCAATATTTTGCAAATAGGTATAAGCTACACGCTGATCGAAGATGATGACCGGGGCAACATCTGAGCCGAGTCCGCGGGCGCTGACTTGACCCGATAACGCGCCAAACAAGCCGCCGGAACGTCCATAGCGGTAGGCGGCCAGGGCACTGGCGGTGGGGTCAAAGACCATTCCCAATTCCGCCGGAGATGCGACCCAGAGATTATCGCCTGCACGGAAAAGGATCTTGCCCGTATTCGGGAAGGACAAGGTCTGGCTTAATCTGAGCGCAGCGTCATTGATGGAAAGCCCGGAGACATCCACCCGGCCACGGAAACACCGGGAAAGATACGGCCCGCATACAATAATTGATAGCCCAATGTCCATGTGATGGTAACGGTAAGAAACAGCGAAAAACCGCCAACAAGGGTGGCGAGAATTTGCCTGGGCAAACTATGGTTGGAGGTCATGGTCGCATTCATGTTAAGGATTATAACGAAAAATCCGTTTCGTTTGTGATGTTTACATGAGTTTTCGATGAGGAATCCATCGGGAGGTAATTGAAACGGTTTCACCTACGTCAAATATTTTGGATAACTTCGGAGAATGCCATGTGGGACCAGACCCTCCTCGCAACGACGATATTATCAACATTTATTTCACGGTACAATTTGGACCTTTCAGAGGAGAGAACATGATCGAAGAACAATCCCCGCTCGAAGAACACCCCCCCATTGATGATCAACTGCAGGCGGCTTTTGAAGAACCGTCCAAATCGAACTGGAAGATGTGGCTCGCAGCAGGCGGATGCGCGGTATTGCTTTGCGCTGCAGTTTTTGTGGGCACTCTAATCTTTGTGGGGCCAAAATTCGTCCAGCAACTCTTCCCTGATCATGTTGAAGTGGCGGAAGAACTTCCGCGCGCCGTGACACAGACCAACACCATGGGTGATCCGCATGCGCCCATCCACATCATTGAATACGGCGATTTTCAATGTCCGTACTGCCTCAGATTCTGGAGTGAGACCGAGCCGCTGTTGATCGAGGAATATGTGAACACGGGCAAGGTCTATTTTGAATATCGCTCCTTCCCGTTCCTTGGGCCAGAATCTGTTTGGGCGGCGGAAGGCGCTTACTGCGCGGGCGATCAGGGCAAGTTTTGGGAATATCACGACACGCTCTACGCCAATTGGACAGGCGAAAACGTGGGCGATTTTACACAGGATAAATTGATCGAGTACGCCAAAACGATCAACCTTGAAATGGATACCTTCGAGGCATGTCTCAGCAACGAAACACATAAAGGGAAGGTGGAGCAGGACAAGGCGCAGGCAGAAGCGGACGGAGTCCACGCGACGCCAACCTTCCTGATCAACGGTCATGTCCTTGAAGGCGCGCAGCCGTTTTCCATTTTCAAGCAGATCATTGAAAAGCTTCTGGAAGGCAATTTGGATTCGCAAAGCGGATAAGGCGTCGGCTATAATCCGAGCATGAAATCATTTGGGATTCATTTTCAAAACGAGAGGTTCACACTCGTTCATGACGATATTTTGACCACATCGCTCGTGAGCACAAACAGCGTGGACCTTGTTGTTACCTCCCCACCCTACAATGTGGATATTCAATACAATTCGCACAAGGATGATGTTTCCTATGCGGATTATTTGGAGTTCAGCAGAAAATGGATGTCACGCTGTTTTGATTGGTTAAAGGATGACGGCCGTTTTTGTTTGAATGTGCCGTTGGATAAAAATAAGGGCGGCCAGCAAAGCGTGGGCGCCGACCTGACAACGATTGCCAAGGAAATCGGATTTCATTACCATTCGACCATCGTTTGGAACGAGGGTAACATTTCGCGCAGGACAGCCTGGGGGTCGTGGAAAAGCGCGTCGGCACCGTATGTGATCGCGCCCGTGGAATTGATCATCGTGCTGTACAAAAAGAATTGGAAGAAAACCAGCGGCAGCAAAATCTCAGATATCGAACGAAACGAATTCATGGATTGGACGAACGGCCTGTGGACGTTCAACGGCGAAAGCAAAAGCGCATCGGGCATCCCGCTCCTTTCCCGCTTGAATTGCCGCGCCGCTGCATCAAGCTTTTCAGTTATGTTGATGACGTGGTGCTCGATCCCTTCAGCGGAAGCGGCACCACCCTGCTGGCGGCAACGAACAACAACCGCAAAGGCATCGGCATTGATGTGGACAGGAAATATTGCGAACTGGCGCGCAAAAGAATTCTAGGCATCGTACCTAAAGTGAAGACAAAAAAGAAGCGCGTGGCGAAATAAATTACCCTCCTTTAAAATCAGGTAAAACCATATGGCCAACTCCCGCAACAAATTCGACACAAAAGATTCACTTGAACTCGGCGAAAACGCTGAAAATCTTTTCATCGTGCTGGCGGTCAGATCGGGCTGGAAAGTTTCGGCTTCATCGAAGGATGAGAATATTGACGATCACTGGGATTATTTGATCGAAAAAGCAGGCGAGGTCTTCAAAGTGGAAGTGAAAAGCCAGAAGCGAATCCGCAGGGGCGACAAAACCGAGCAGGCGGATTTCACCTGGGTGGAACTTCGCAACGTGCGCGGCAAGGTCGGCTGGCTTTTTGGCAAGGCAGACTTGATCGCATTCGAAAAGGAAACATCCTTCCTCTTCGTCAAACGGCTGGACCTGCTCGCTGTTATAAACAAGAAAGTCAATCTCGTAGCGAAGGTCCGCACCCCGACGGATGCTGTTTACAAGATCTATATCCGCGAAGGGCGCAAGGATAAAATCACGTTGCTGCCCACCCGCGATATTGAAGAAATTAAATTTACGGAATGGAAAAAGGCTTAATCATGAAACTCAATCCAGTCATTTCTTTTGCCCTGATCCTGCTTCTAGCCGCCTGTAATATGCCATCGTCCGCGCCAACGAATGCGCCCGCCGAGGCCGCCCCTGCCGTGGAGGCTACGTCCACTCCGCTCGAGGTCGCTGCGCCGACAGAGACCGCTGTTCCGCCCACACCCATCCCACCCACTGAAACATTCACCCCAACCATCCCCGCTCCCACGGCTTCGCCAACCAGCACGCCCACAGAGATTCCCGTTGTGGAAAGTTTGAAGGCAACCGTCACTGCCGATTTACTTAGCTGTCGCTACGGTCCCGGTGCAGAGTATTTATATTTATACGGCTTGAACAAAGGCGCAAAAATCGAACTGACTGGTCGAGCACACGGAAACAACTGGGTGATGGTGAAAGGAAAAAATTTATGCTGGGTCAACGCAAAATTTCTTGAAATTCAAGGCGACTCGCAAACCCTGCGAGCCACCTACCCTGGAGAATATGAACTTCCCGAGTCGCCGTACTATGCTCCTCCAGCGGTGTTAAGCGCTGAACGCAGCGGCGGTTCGATCACTGTGAAGTGGACGGATGTCGAACTCCGCGCTGGCGATGAAGAAGATGCCGATATGTTCATCTACATTATCGAAGTATGGCGCTGTGAGGGCGGCCAGATCGTCTTCGACGCACTGGCATCCAATTATCCTGAAGTCACCTTTGTGGATGAAGGCGGGTGCGCCGAACCATCACATGGCAGGGTGTTCTTTCAAGAGAAACACGGCTTTGCAGGCCCTGCCGAAATTCCGTGGCCGTAGAGAATTGGTACATTTACAGAAAATCCCGCTTCGGCGGGATTTTTGTTTAAGAATATTGAAGCCTGTATTGATATTATAAATACAGGTATTGACAAAATAAATATATTTTCGTACAATATTGAATATATCGAGCAAGAAAAGTAAATATTATCAACTTGAGACTAGATTTTCTTGAAGTCCGACCAAAAGGAGTGCCCCATGTCCGATTTTGCTATTGAAGCCAGCCAACTGGTCAAAAAATTTCCCGCCCGCGCTGGGACGGGAGATAAACCCGCAGAAGGTGCCGCCCCTGCCCCAAAACGCAAGCCCTGGTGGCAGCGCGGAAAAAAAGAACCGCAAGCCATGTTCACCGCTGTCAATGGCGTTGACCTGCAGATCAAACGCGGCGAGATCTTCGGCTTGCTCGGCCCGAACGGCGCGGGCAAATCCACCACCATCCGCATGTTATGTACCTTGCTCGAGCCCACCAGCGGCACGGCACGCGTCAACGGGTTTGATACGGTCAAGAATGCCAACGACGTCCGCCGCAGCCTCGGCACCGTGCTGGCAGGCGAGCGCAGCATTTACTGGAAACTCTCAGGACGCGAAAACCTCGAATACTTCGCGGCACTTTATCACATCCCCGCCGCGATCGCAAAAAAACGCGTGGACGAACTCATCGAACGCATGGAGATCAAAGACCGCGCCAATGAACTCGTTGAAAAATATTCGACAGGAATGCGCCAGCGGATCGCCATCGCCAAAGCCTTGCTTGCCCGCCCGCCCATTCTTTTATTGGATGAACCAACGCTCGGACTCGACCCTCAAGCTGCCCGCAACTTAAGAGAGTTGATCGCCACCTTGAAAGAGGAAGGCCACACCATCCTGCTAACCACGCATTACATGGAAGAAGCAGACCAACTCTCCGACCGAATCGGAATCATCGATACAGGCAAAGTCATCGCTTTGGACACACCTGAAAACCTCAAGCAGCGCATCAATCAAAAGGAAATCATCCGCCTTGAGTTGACTGGCTGGCATGATGACCTTGGCGATAAATTGAAGGGAATCACAGGTGTTGAAACGCTCACCACTCATCAACAGGGCGAAGCCGACTTGTGGGAAGTGAATATGCACTCTAACAACAGCCGCGCCACCCTGCCGCGCATCGTGGAAGCCATCAGCGGCAACGGCACGAGATTGGTCAACATGAACATCGTCAAACCCTCACTGGAGGATGTCTTCATCCAACTGACGGGGAAGGCACTGCGCGATTAGCAGAATCAGGCATGAGGTCCAAATATGAACGTTAACTCTTTGGCAGTACCAGGCTTCTCGTCGGATGTCCGTGCTTTTTGGGCGGTCGTCCGCCGTGAGTGGACAGTCTTCGTCCGCTACCCATCGTGGATCGTTTCGCTGCTCATCTGGCCGATCATCTTCCCGATGGGATATCTCCTTACCGCGCGCGCCCTCTCCGGCGTGGATGGAAGCGGGCTGACGACATTTCAAAACACAACAGGGCTGACGGATTATGTCGGCTATATCGCGGTTGGCACAATGATCTGGATGTGGCAGAACATTGTTTTATGGTCGGTGGGATATTCGCTGCGAAACGAACAGATGCGCGGCACGTTGGAATCAAACTGGCTCTCCCCCACTTGGAGGTTTTCCTATTTACTCGGCAGCAGTGTTCCGCAAATGGTTTCGATGATCACGCTGCTGGTGGTATCTGGTTTGGAATATGCGTTGTTCTTCGGTGTGAAATTCAATGGAAGTATTTTACTGACCATACTCGTCATTCTCGCATCCATCCCCGCAGTGTATGGACTTGGATTTGCATTTGCAAGTATTGTCATTACGATGAAGGAAGCCAATGCATTTGTGTTTTTGGTGCGCGGCATTGTGATGATCTTTTGCGGGATCACCTACCCAATGGCGATGCTGCCCGCATGGATGCAAGCCACCGCGCAATGGCTGCCGCAGACCTATATCATCCACGCTGTGCGGACAGCCTCGCTTTCTACGGAAGGCTTCGCAGGCATTTCGCATGACTTGAGCATGATCCTATTCTTCGGCGTGATCTGGCTGGCGATCGGTTATGTGTTGTTTGTCGTCATGGAACGCCGCGCACGCAAGACGGCGCGATCGGGCAGTATTAGCCACGGATGAATTGAATGAACGCAGATCGAACAACTGCGAATTTCAAATCATTTTTATCTGTGTTCATCTGTGATAATTCATGACAAGAGGCAAGCATGGAAATTCAAACTCTCTCCCAACCTACTTTATCGTCACACTTGCGGGCATTGTCCGCGCTGATTCGCAAGGACTGGAAACAATACTGGCGTTATCCGCTGAATGCGGTTTCTTCCGTATTTCAACCGCTGATCTGGATCGCGCCCATTTACTTCATGGGCCTGGCGTTCAGTGTAAATGGCAAGGCAATCGGGTTTTCGCAATACAGCGGCACGACCGATTTCATGTCCTTCATTTTGCTTGGAACGGTGCTGGAAAATTTCATCAACGCCGTATTCTGGGGCATGGGATACGCCTTAAAAAACGACATGGACTCGGGTGTAATGGAATCCAATTGGCTGACACCCATTCCGCGCCTGTTGATCCTTGTCGGGCATTCGGTGACCAATCTGCTGGTCACGATGATCACATCCGCTGGCATGCTGCTCTTCGGCGGGCTGCTCTTCGGCTTCCATGCTTCGGGCGATGTGTTCCGGGCATTTATCCCCATCATCCCGATGATGCTTGGCTTGTATGGATTTGGTTTCGCTTTCGCGGCAGTGGTCATGCTCCTGCGTGAAGCCAACGCCCTTGTGGATATGAGCAGTTTCCTCGTGCAGATATTTTCAGGCTCGAATTTCCCAGTCAATGCCCTGCCGAAATTCCTGCTCCCCATTGCGCTGGCGCTGCCCCTCACCTACGGCCTCGATGCGATCCGTCATTATTTGATCAAGACCCAGACCATCGTCTCCATTCAATTGGAATTGCTTCTGCTGGTTATCTTCATGTTCGTCATGCTGTGGATCGGCATCACAACATTCCGCTCACTGGAAAAACGTGTCCGCACATTGGGGACATTGGGTCAACACTAAATCGAAAAACACCGCTTCTCCCCTCCTCGGCGCCCTCACCGCTGCGGAGGGGATTTTTTGTTTAAAGTAAAAGTCCCTCATCGATTGAGGGACTTTATTGGCTCCTGGCCTAGGACTTGAACCTAGAACCTAGCGGTTAACAGCCGCTCGCTCTGCCGATTGAGCTAGCCAGGAAAGCGACCGACATTATACGGACAAGGCCCAGGAATGTCAAGTGAAATTAATAATGCACCGAACTCAAGTTATCCAATTTATCCGTGCTATGTGTGGCAGTGATGCGGCGGATGGTTCCCGTCAGGCCGCGTACCACGAGAGTATCAGTGGTGATGTGATTGCCGTAATAACGAACGCCTTTGAGCAATTCGCCGTCGGTGATGCCCGTCGTCGCGAAGAATACATCTTCCGATGAGACCAGGTCATGCATCGTCAACACCTTGTCGAAATCGTAGCCTGCTTCACGTCCGCGGCGCAATTCGCTTTCATCGCGGGCATACAACTTGCCTTGAATTTCGCCGCCCATCGCGCGCAATGCACAGGCGGTGATCACACCTTCGGGTGTACCACCGATGCCAAGCAAAACATCCACACCTGAGTCAGACCATGAGGTCATTAACGCAGCGGCCACGTCACCATCAGGTATCTGACGAATACGCGCGCCAGCCTTGCGGAATTTCCGCAACCATGTCATCATGACGCGGGCGGTCAAGTATGATCGTGGTCAGATCTTCGATCTGTTTGCCCTTGGCTTTCGCGATGGCTCTTAGATTTTCAACAATAGGTTTCTCGATATCAATCTTTCCCTTTGCTTCAGGTCCGACCGCAAGTTTGTTCATATAAAGAAAAGGCCCGGGGTCGAACATCGTTCCGCGCGGGGCAAGCGCCACCATCGCAAGCGAATTCGAGCGGCCAAATGCCAAAGGGCGGGTCCCGTCAATTGGGTCCACAGCCACATCTACGTCAGGTTCTGAACCGTTGCCTACTTTCTCGCCATTGAACAGCATCGGCGCCTTGTCCTTCTCGCCTTCACCGATGACGATGACCCCGTTCATATCCACGGTGCTGAGGACGAGCCGCATCGCATTAACCGCGGCCTGATCAGCGCCTTCTTTATCTCCTCGCCCCATATAGCGACCTGCCAACATCGCCGCCGCCTCGGTGACACGCGCAAGCTCAAGCGCAAGATTACGGGTTGGTGTAGCGCCACGAACTTCCATTTTGCCTCCAGATTTATATGATGAACCAGATGAGGAAGTAATAACCGATCGCGGCTCCCCAGATCCAGGAATCCACTCGGTCGAAGAAACCACCATGACCGGGAATCACATCGCTCGAATCTTTCAAGCCGGATTGCCGTTTGAACATGCTTTCACCAAGATCACCCAGCGTAGGCAGCGCCCCGAGGAGCAGACCAAGGACTGCGCCCTGCCAAATGGTGATATCACTGTGCAGGCTTCCAAACGTCGTATACACATACACATAAAATCCACCTGCGAACAACCCCGTAAATACGCTGGCGATGTAGCCTTCCCAACTTTTCTTCGGGCTGAGACGCGGTGCTATTTTGTGCCTGCCATATGCCCTGCCGATGGAGTACGCACCCGAATCTCCGAGCCACACGCAGAACATGACCAGCATGAACCACCAGCCACCCTGCGGAAGATTGCTCAGGTCGAACAGATATGAGCCGACCCAGCCAATATACACCACCCCCCAACGGTTATACAAAATCAAGCGCGGCCTGTTCACGGCCGCGCTCGTAAGCGATAAGATGATAGGTTAGGGCCACGAGGATGGTGGCGGCAAAGACCGGCATTGCGAAATCTGGAAGGAACATGCGCGATAGGGTAACAAGCGCCACGCCTCCCACGGTAATATGTATCTGGGGCTCAAATTTCACCGCACGGAACATGTGCACATATTCCCATGCCGCACCGATCAAAAATGTACCCATCAACAGGTAATAAAAGATGCCGCCTAAAATGATAGCCGGCAATCCAATAAACGCCAATCCAAGAGCAGTGATCAGCCTTCTACGCATTTGATTCCTGGAGTTCCCCCGAGGATACCTTTCCATAACGCCTGTCACGATGGGCAAAGGCTTCCAACGCGCGATAATATTCTTCCCTGTCAAAATCGGGCCAGAAGGTCGGGGTGATATACCACTCGGCATACGCCGCCTGCCAGATCATAAAGTTGCTGATACGCAGTTCGCCCGAAGTTCGGATGATCAAATCCGGGTCAGGCACGCCCGCAGTGAAAAGATACTGACTGACCAGTTCATCCGTCACCTGCTCCGGAGCAATCCCGTCCTTCATCATCTTTTGAATGGCAAGGACGATCTCATCACGGCCGCCATAATTGAAGGCAACATTCAAAACGAGACGGTCATTATTCTTTGTCGCTTCGATCGCATCCAACACTTTTTCCTGCAGGGAGGGCGCGAGCCTTTCCAGCCGCCCAATGTGGCGCAACTGAACACCTTCCTTGTTCAATTCATTCAACTCACGGTCGATGACATCTTCAAGGATGTACATCAGCCCCTTCACCTCTTCCGGCGGCCTGCCCCAATTCTCCGTGGAAAATGCATAGATGGTAAGGTACTTAACACCAAATTCCACGCTCGCGCGAATGACGCGGCGCAGATTCTCTGTCCCTGCCTTGTGACCAGCCAGACGCGGCAAGCCACGCTGAATCGCCCAGCGCCCGTTGCCATCCATGATCATGGCAACGTGTTGGGGGATTTTTTCAAGGGGAATCGCGGATGGGATATCAGCCATGTTTGAAACACTCTTCTCGATGCCCAAAACGGCATCTCAAATGATGCTACACTTCCATGATTTCTTTTTCTTTGTTATAGCCGTGTCTGGAAATATCTTCGACAAATTTATCGGTCAGTTTTTGCAGGTCTTCTTCACCGCGTTTGAGATCATCTTCCGTGATCAATTTTTCCTTCTCGTAATCACGCAAGTCGTTGTGCAGGTCGCGGCGAATATTGCGAACCGCCACACGCGCCTCTTCCAGACGATGATTCATCTGTTTAACAAGGTCACGGCGGCGCTCTTCATCAAGCGGAGGCAGGTTCAGGTGGATGACCTTTCCATCAGAATTGGGATTCAATCCCAGGTTCGAAGCACGGATCGCCCTCTCGATATCCTTGATCGAAGCCGCATCGAACGGTTTGATCATGATCGAACGTGGTTCGGGCACACTGATCGATGCAAGCTGCATAAGATGCGTGGGAGTCCCGTAATATTCCACAGAGAGTCTTTCCACAAGCGCGGGGCTGGCACGTCCGGTACGAATTCCGGCGAGGTCGTCTGTCAGGGAATGGATCGCGCCGGTCATACGGGTTTCAGCATCTTTCAACAGATCTTTAATTTCGTCGGTACTCACTATCTTCCTCCTACCGCATTTTGGTTATTTATGCGGCACTCTGTAAAAATAATTACTGTACAAGGATACCTTAAAACAAGGATTTATGCTATGGGAGCGTTCAAAAGGCGAGAGCAAATGTAAAAAATTGAGAGACTCTCATTTATATAAAACTTCCTCCTTCCATGCGCGAAGGAGGAAGTAAAGCTTTATGTCAATTCAGCGGGAATATTACGGCCCAACCAGAGTCCCCACCGCTTCACCGCGCAATGCGCCAAGCAGAGCCTTCGGGTCCCACAGGTTTAACACGAGAATGGGCAGGTTATTTTCCATGCACAGGGTGATCGCAGTGCTGTCCATGACCTCAAGGCGACGGTTGAGCACTTCAATATAGCTCAACTGGTCGAAACGTTTCGCATCGAGATTCTTCTTCGGGTCTGAATCGTAAACGCCATCCACTTTCGTGGCTTTGATAACAACATCCGCGTCTATTTCAGTGGCACGCAAGGCAGCGGCCGTATCCGTCGAGAAGAACGGATTGCCCGTTCCCGCGCCGAAAACCACCACACGCCCCTTTTCAAGGTGACGCACCGCACGGCGGCGGATATAAGGCTCGGCAATGGCGCGCATTTCAATGGCAGACATCACCCGCGTAAAAACGTTCTGACGCTCCAGCGCATCCATTAAGGCCATGGCATTCATTACGGTGGCAAGCATGCCCATGTAATCAGCAGTGGAGCGATCCATACCGCGTTCCAGTCCCTGCTTGCCACGCCACAGATTCCAGCACCGATCACCACCGCCACATCCACGCCCATTTCACGGACTTCTTTGATGCGGCTGGCAATCGATTCCGCCTCATCCACATCAATTCCAAATCCAGATTTTCCGCCAAGGGCCTCCCCACTCAACTTGAGCAGGACGCGTTTATATTTCAACTCAGCCATTTTATGCCTCCAGATATATTTTTCAAATGTGATCGTGAGCTTGCCGAAATGCCCGGCCCAGCCTGACAAACAATATTTATTACCTACTATAAAAAAAGCCAACCCGAAGGCTGGCTTTTAAAGATTAATCGTTACTGTTCGCGCTTTCACCCAGTTCCCATCGCTGGAACCGGCGCACGATCACACTTTCGCCGATGGCGGCGACATTCTGCAAAACGAGTTTTTCGATGGTGAGAGATTCGTCGCGGATGTAGGTCTGGCGCATAAGACAAACTTCATCCTTGTACTTCTCAACGCGGCCTTCAACGATCTTGGAAAGCATCTTCTCAGGCTTGCCTTCTTCGATGGCACGGGCGCGGGCGATCTCGGATTCGTGTTCGAGTTCGGCGGCAGGAATTTCGTCAGCGGTGACATACTTCGGGGCGCTTGCAGCAATTTGCAGGGCGATCTCATGAGCGAGGTTGCGGAACTGTTCAGCGCGGGCGACAAAGTCGGTTTCGCAGTTCACTTCCACCATTACACCCACACGTCCACCACCGTGGGAATACATTTCCACAATGCCATTCGAGGCGACGCGGTCAGAGCGCTTGGCAGCGGTGGCCATGCCTTTTTCGCGCAGCCAATCCACAGCCTTTTGAAAATCACCGTTTGCTTCCTGAAGGGCCTTGCGGCAGTCCAGCATGGGAGCGCTGGTCGCGGCGCGCAAGTCCTTGATCATCTGTGTTGTTATTTCCATTTCACTATCCTTACTTTCGTGTTCGTCTTGATCTCGATTATCCAGCCGCAACGTCTGTGGCAGGGGCAGCAGCGTCATCAGCCGCGGGGACATCATCTGCCTTGCGGGTGACATTCAACTTCGCGAGTGTGGAAGCGCCAAGCAGGGAGTCTTCACCCACTTCTTCGGTATCCACATCAACAACAGGCTTGCGCGGACCACGGGTCTTGGGCTTGCTTTCAGCCTGGGCATCAGCGGAAGCAGACTGTTCAGGATCTTCATCCTTGCGCATGGCCTTGCCTTCGAGCACGGCATCAGCAACTTTGGCAACCAACAGCTTGATGGCGCGGATGGCGTCATCGTTGGAAGGAATGACATAGTCAACGTTTTGGGGATTGCAATTGGTATCGACCAACGCCACGATCGGGATCTTGAGCAGGTTCGCTTCGCGAACGGCAGCTTCTTCGCGACCGACATCGATGATGAAAAGCAGGTCAGGGCGGCGCTTCAAAATGCGGGCGCCAGACAAACGAGTTGACAGGCGGACGATATCGCGCTCGATCAACAGGCCTTCCTTTTTGGTCAGGCGATTGATCTCGTCTGAATTGCGCACCTTCTCAAGGCGTTCCAGTTCCTGAATACGCTTGGACATGGTGTTCCAGTTGGTGAGCATACCGCCCATCCAGCGTTCGGTTACGTAGGGCATGCCGCAGCGGGCAGCTTCTTCAGCCACAGTTTCCTGCGCCTGACGCTTGGTCCCAACAAACATGATCGTACCGCCATTCGCAACAGTATCGCGAATGACGTTATAACCCTGATTCAACAACTTGACAGTCTGTTGCAGGTCAATGATATGAATACCGTTACGCTCTGTGAAGATGTACGGTTTCATACGGGGATCCCACTTGTTTGTGCGATGTCCGAAGTGGACGCCGCTCTCAAGCAGGGCTTTCATGGAAATGACAGCCATTATTACTCCTTAACTTGTGCTGTTCACCAGCGCGCAGTTTAACTGGCGTGGAACAGAATGAGTTTAGCGGGGATACAGCCTTATCAGCCAGACCCGCTCAGGGACGCTTTTGCCCGTCCCAAGCAGAATGTGCCTTTTTCAAGGCCGCAGGATTATACCACGGGAAAATGCTATACTTGGCGAAAAAAATACGGACAAATATGAAGCCAATCCTCAAACAACTCCTGCTCCTTTTCGTCATTAACCTGCTCTTTTCCTTCGCAATTCAGGGGATCACCAATTACTTCGAGTTGAAGAACAACAAAATGGCAGTGGACCACGCCATCTGGATCTTCACCAGCGAGATTGGCGACGATTCCTGGCGACCGATGAAACTGGCCTTTGACCATTGGAAAGAATCTCAGGGACAGAGTCTGATCTACTCGGAATTACTACTTACCAGCAAGGTTAAATTCCAGTACCCCCCCACTGCATTGCTGATCACCCGTTTTATCGAAAACAATCAGATCAACCTGCTGGTTTTTTCAACCACGACCACATTCATTTTCCTGTTTCTGATGGTCGCAAGCGTGATCGCAATGACCATGTACTCCTACAGAAAATTGGATGCACCGCAGCTCAGCACAGGTGAAAAGACCGTCGTTGGCATTTTGCTGACGCTTTTGCTTTTCACCTTCTATCCTGCCGTCAAAGCTGGGACCCTCGGACAGATTCAAGTGTGGCTGAATGCCTTCTTCGCGCTGGCCATCCTATGTTATTTCACCGGCTATGAGACCATTGCAGGCATCCTGCTCGGGATGATGGCCTCCATCAAACCACAATATGCATTATTCATCATTTGGGGCCTATTCCGCGGCAATAAACGACTGGTCATCGCCATGATCGTCACAGGCGCGGTGGGGCTGCTCCTCGGAATCCGCGTTTTCGGTCTGGGCATGTACGTGGATTATTTCCGCGGCTTGAGTTTTCTCGCCCAACACGGCGAATCCTACTATTCCAACCAATCTTTCAACGGGATGGCAGGGCGAATTTTCGGAATACGTTACCCGGAGGTCTTCAACAACACCAAATGGCGCGGATATTACTTCCCGCCATACAACACCTGGATCTTTGCCTTTACCCAGATCACGACCATCGCCATCCTGCTGGTCGGATTGATCAAAACAAACAGTCAGTCAATTGAAGCGCGACACGCTGACTTCCTTCTGATGGGTCTGGCAGCCACGCTAGCCTCTCCCATTGCGTGGGAGCATCATTATGGCATTCTCTTCCCCATTTTCGTTTGTTTGGGGCTGTTCCTCTGGTATGGGGAAAACCTGGGCAGGAATCTCTGGGCAAAGGTCATATTTGTCATTTGTTATTTGCTGGCGGCAAATGTGATTCCCTTTACAAAATTCGTCGCGGATTCTTATCTGAATATCCTGCAATCCTACCTGTTCCTTGCGGCAGGAGGGGTGTTCATCATTTTGGTAATGGTGAAGCATCAATTTCGTAGGTCAGGCTTTTAGCCTGACATGTGACAAATAAAAAAATCCACCTCGCAAGTGAGGTCGATTTTTGATCTTGAAAATTCCTGTTATTTTTTATGCAACCCTTGCGAACTGGACCTGTTGTTTAGGCGGCCATATATTTTCTGCCCGCCTTCTAAGTTTTTCATCACCTGCAATTTTCTTTATCCCATACAACACTGTGCTGTGATCACGTCCTCTAAATCAGACAAGGCCACTTCCACGAGGCTGGGTGTGAGGGCAGATCCGCTCAAGTCAGCAAATGCGATGATGCGATTCAATGCGCCTTCAAGTTCACGAATATTGGATTGCACCTGTTTGGCGATGCTTTCCAGAATTTCATCTGAAATATGACGGCCCGTGCGCTCGGCTTTGGAGCGCAAAATGGCGAGACGGGTCTCAAAATCGGGAGCTTGAATATCGGCGCTTAACCCCCACTCAAAGCGGGAGCGCAGGCGTTCTTCCAAAGTGACCAGGGACTTGGGAGGGCGGTCAGACGAAACGATGATCTGTTTGTCCTGTCCGTGCAAGGTATTGAAGGTATGGAAGAACTCCTCCTGTGTGGATTCCTTGCCGGCAATGAATTGAATATCATCGACCAGCAATACGTCGGCGGAGCGGTATTTGTCGCGGAAGGCCTGGGTGGTATGGGTGCGAATGGCATTGATCATGTCATTCGTGAATTCTTCAGAGGAAACATATAGGACGTTCAAGCCGCTGGCATGGCAGGCATTGCCAGTGGCATGCAATAAGTGCGTTTTTCCAAGCCCCACGCCCCCGTACAGGAAAAGCGGATTGTAGGCACGGGCGGGCTTCTCGGCCACAGCCTGACAGGCTGCATGAGCAAGCCGATTGCCTGAACCTACAACATAAGTATCAAAGGTATAACGCGGATTAAGGGTAACATGACGCGGTTTTGGTTCGGGGGAGGTAATTTCGATCGAAGCAGGAACAGCTTCGGCGTCAGCGTGTGAATCGATCTCATCCGCCTGAGAAACGACAAAATCGACAGCCACATTCGAGTTCAATATTCCGATCAACAAACGGCTGACACTACTCGCGAGGCGGCTTTCCAGCCAGTCACGTGCATAGGCATTGCGTACGCCAACGGTAATAACCCCGTTGTCATAGGCAATCGGACGTGTATCACGCACCCAGGTGTCGAAGGACGCGCGGGGCATTTCCATTTGAAGTTGTGCGAGTACTGATTGCCAGGCCTGCTCAGCGTTCATAAATTTTCCTTGGATAATGTCGATAGAGTGCAAAAATTCAACCCGCTTTTTTTCCGCGGTTCATTCGGAGGTGGTCATATTCTCTTTTTATTTTTTATAGAGATTTGGATGCGGAGGGCATAAATCCATTTTATCAGCGTGCCTACATTCTAGCAGATACTTTCCATAGATAACAAGGCGTTACACCTACGTTAAGTTAAAAAGATTTGTTTTTTTAAGGTTGGCTTACGTTAACGAAACATTATGCATTCAATTCTAATTATGTGGTGCAATAGAACAGGCGTTTCAGCCAAGCACACCGACTTTTGGTCTTCCACCCCCCATATATGGGTATCAGGGGGTATTGACTGGCTTCCGTCACATATCTATCTTAAAAAATCAAAAGGCCTAACATTTTTAAAACATATTAAATGAGACTCAAGTTCCCGGGATTCATTCTGCAATAAAACATGTTTCAGTTGATCACACGGCCAATGATGCGTGGAACCCATACAAGTATGGTTGTTCCTTCACCAAGTGTTGATGATATATCGAACTCACCTCCCACTGCATGTGCGCGAGTCTGCATGTTCGCGAGTCCATGGCCGATGGATGAATGCATCTTCTCTGTATCAAAGCCTTTTCCATCATCACTGATCTCCAACAAGGCGCGTTCGTTGGTGGTCCAGATGGCAACTTGAACATTTTTTGCCTTTGCATGCTTGGCTGCGTTGGCCAAAGCCTCCTGACATATATGAAACAGCGCTAAAGATTGAGAGTGAGGCAGGTCTTTCAAGTCTGATTCAGGTCCGGTGAAGTTCACTTCTGAGAAAGTATGGGCGCGATACTCTGCAATCAGGCGTTTGACTCCGTTCAACAAGCCTTCATTACCAAGTTGACGCGGTCTCAAGTCAAGAATATAAGCGCGGATATCGCGAATCGCCTGGTTTAGCCCGCCAATCGCTTGATGAATGCGCTCTTTCGCCGCTTGAGGGTCTTCATTCAACATGAGCTGCGCCCCTTCAAGCCCCAACCCCACCCCATAAATGGATTGAATGATGCCATCATGCAGGTCCATGCCGATGCGGTCGCGTTCTTCGAGCACGGCAAGACGGCGCGCATTCGAGTGCAGGCGCGCATTTTCTATCGCAAGCCCCGCCCATGCGCCTACCGCAATGAGCATTTGAATGTTTCTTTCATCCAGCGGCTCATTGGCGCGGGTGGCAACACTCATCACACCCATAAGATTCTCACCTGAAATCAAAGGAATACACGCAAGCTGTTGAAAACCAGCCTGAACCACAGCATCGCGCAAAAAATTTGTGTCACTAGCCAACTGCCTGCCAATCATCGGCTGGCGGCTTTTGGCAACAATGCCAGGGTATCCCTCGCCCACTGTAAAAATATTACGAGTCCAAAACGCCTCGGCAGCCTGACCGCGATGCAAAACCATGCGCAGGGTATTCTTATCCTCTTCCAGAAGGAAGATATCGCCAGCTTCCACTTTCATGTAGTTCATCACAAGCCCAAGGGTCTTGTTCAGAATCTCGTCGAGTTCTAGGCTTGAGGTCAGGGTGGATGCGATACCGTTAAGCAGGGACATATCCACGTTGCGGCGCGTCAGCGTCAGATCGCGCTGTTTCATCTGCTCGTATAATCGCGCGTTCTTGATGGCGGTGGCGGCAAACGAGGCCAGCATTTGGATGATCATTTCGTCATCGGCGCTGAATTCAGGCGCATCTATTTTTTCGGTGAGGTAGATCTGCCCCAGCTGCTTGTCACCAACGCGGATGGGCACGCCTAAAAACGAAACCATGCGCGGGTGATTCGACGGAAAGCCCACCGAGCGCGGATGGTCATGGATCACAGGAATGCGGATCGGGGTTTCGGTATTCATCAATGCGCCGATCAACCCAAGACCGATGGGCGGGTGTACTATTCTTTTTATTTCCTTATCCGTCATGCCCACGGAAATGAACTGGCTGAGCTTCCCATCATCATCCAACACACCCAGGGCGGCGTAACGCGCTTCGGCCTGCTCACAAGCAGTGGAGACGATACGCTCAAGCAAGGTCTCAAGCGAAACATCCTTCACCAGTTCAAGGCTGGCGCGATGAAGCGCGAATAAGCGTTCCTGCAATTGTTCACGGGTTAATAGCATAAAAGACACCTCCCAGACATTATAATCAATCCGTTGCTTTTTGATAGAATTTGAAAGAACGCCAATCCTATACTTGGGACAATCAAAATGACCAATTCGCGCATCCCCGGATTTTACAACCTGACCCTCGAAGAACGCCGTGCCAAACTGGCGGAAGCCTCGAATCGGACTCCCGAAGACCTGCTCCCGTGGACAACAGGCGGAATCTCCGCTGAATCAGCCGACCACATGATCGAAAACGTGGTGGGCCTGCATTCCCTGCCCCTCGGCATTGGACTCAATTTCATGGTGAACGGACGCGATGTGTTGATTCCGTTTGCGGTAGAGGAACCCTCGGTCGTGGCGGGCGCATCGTTCATGGCAAAACTTGCCCGTGCTGGCGGTGGATTCACAGCCACCACCACCGAGCCGTTGATGATCGGCCAGATGCAGCTCATCAACGTAGTCAACATGAACGAAGCGCGATTAAAAATTTACGAGCACAAAGCTGAATTACTTGCCATCGCCGATGCCATTGACCCTGTATTGAAAAAATTCGGCGGCGGCGCACGTGACTTGGAAGTGCGGACCATTGAAGAATCGGCTATCGGACCATTTCTCGTCCTGCACCTCATTTATGATGTGCGCGATGCCATGGGCGCGAACGCGGTCAACACCGCTTGCGAAAAACTCGCCCCGCAGATCGAAGCCATCACAGGCGGAAAAGTCCATCTGCGTATTTTGTCCAATCTGGCAGACCGCAGAATTGCGCGCGTGCGTTGTACCATACCAGTGAGCGAACTCACCGTCGGTTTTGAATCCTTCAAAGGCGAGACTGTGCGCGATGGCATTATCGCCGCGTACGCCTTCGCCGCATCCGATCCATATCGCGCGGCGACACATAACAAAGGTATTATGAATGGCGTGGACTCGGTGGTCATCGCTACGGGCAACGATTGGCGTGCCATCGAAGCAGGCGCACACGCCTACGCCGCCCGCAATGGAAAATACACCTCACTTTCCACTTGGGGCAAGGACAAGGACGGCAATCTTGTCGGAACGCTCGAAATGCCCATGGCGGTCGGTATTGTCGGTGGCGCGACTAAAGTTCATCCTGCCGCGCAAGCCGCTGTCAAATTAATGGGCATCAAAACCGCCAATGAACTGGCTGAGATCATCGTTTCGGTGGGACTCGCCCAAAATATGGCCGCCCTGCGTGCCCTCGCCACCGAAGGCATCCAACGCGGACATATGTCCCTGCATGCCAGGCAGGTTGCCATCGCAGCAGGCGCGAGCGGCGAATTGATCGAAAAAGTCGCCGCGCAGATGGTGGCTGAGAAGGTCGTGAGAAGCGACCGGGCTGAAGAGATTTTGAAGGCGATGGAAAGTGGAAAGTAGGAGGAAAATGGAAAAGAAGAAATTCCTCACCCCCGAAGAAATTTCCGCCATCGTGGATGGATTCGATCCTATTGATTGGGTACAAATGGAGTTGTTGGCGAAAATGCCGTTTGAAAAACGTCTTATCCCTGGCTTAAATGCGCAAGAATTTGCAATGGCTGGTTTACGAGGTACTTTTAAAAAAAAGTTTCCTGAATTAACTATGTCGGAAATCAACATGAAAGTATTGGCTTATTTAACTCCTGTGCGAATGGAGATCCAATGACGGCAGTTTCGTTTTACGTACAAATTGTCCAAGCACTGGATGAAATTGACGCGCCTTATATGATCGTCGGCGCATTTGGGGGCTATCCTTTTGGCATTACACGCGTAACTTTTGACATTGACATTCTTGTAGATTTACGCGAACAGGATTTTGAAGCCTTGTCACAAAGATTTCCATTACCACGTTATTATGCAGACCCTGAAATGATGAGAAATTCCATCCAAATGGGGATCATGTTCAACATTATAGATACAAATGAAGGTATCAAAGCCGATCTTGTACCGCTAAAACGAGAACCTGATTACGAGGTTGCATTTAAGCGCCGAGTACACCGTAATTTTGTTGACCCTGCGGGAAACACATTTACAGCCTGGGTCGCTCAACCAACGGATATCATCATCGGGAAATTACAGGCGTGGAATGAAGGCAGATCAGATAAACATCCTAAAGATATTTTTGCAATTCTTTTCTTTTGCCTGAGTGGATACAGCGATTACGAAGTTAACTTAGATGAAGTCACCAAAGAAGCCGCTCAGATTGGAAGAGAGACTCTTGATATGTGGAATAAAACACTTGCAAGAGCAAGGGGAGAAATCGAAAAGGGAGATTCACCGCGCAAATGGTAGATATCCTCTGGCAAGTACGGGCTTTTGTCTACAGCCATTTCGCGGACACAACCCGTCCGCCCAGCGTGGAGGAGACTGCTGCGCACTTTAACATCAAAACCGAAGAAGCTGGCGAACTTTACAAGGAATTGAACAACCGCCACTCCTTCTTCCTTGAACCAGAGACATTGACCATCCGCATGGCGAATCCGTTCTCTGGCATCCCCACGGATTTCAAGGTTCATGTGAATGGCAAGACGTATTTTGCCAACTGCGCCTGGGATATGCTCGGCATCCCCGCCGCCCTGCACAGTGACGCGGTTATTGACGCGATTTTCACCGAAAGCAACGAATCGATTCAATTGGAAGTAAAGGATGGCAAGGTTATAAATTATGCTCAAGGCGGCGTCCCCGCCGAGGACGGCGGCTCAAGCAGTTTGCTGATTCACTTCCCCCTGCCCTTCACCCGCTGGTACGACGACCTCGTCTTCACCTGAGCAACCATGCTGCTCTTCCGGTCGGAGGAATGGATTGAAAAATGGTGCAAGCGAAATCATCTCGAACGCGGAGAAATGCTGACAATCGATCAAGTTTGGGAACTCTCAAAACTCTGGTATCACAACCGCATGTCCGTGGATTATCACGGGCGAAGCATGGAGCAAGTCGCAGAGATTTTTAGGAAAGCCGGATTAACTTCCAAGTTTTGGTATCCACGGAGTTGAAAAATGAGAATAATAGTTTTATCTGATGTTCATGGCAATTGTCTGGCGCTCGAGACCGTAGTGGAAGATGCCAAAAAGAAAGGCTTCGACCAGATTGTCTGTAATGGCGACATGATTCAAAGCGGACCTCAACCGCACGAAACTGTCCAACTTCTGCGCGAGTTGAAATGCCCAGTCGTGATGGGCAATTCCGATGCCTGGCTATTGACCGGGATCGAGACCGATGCACATTTAATATCGGAAGAACGGCGCAAGAAACTGGACATCGTCCGCGAGTGGTCGTTGAGTAAGCTAAATGATGAAGACCGAGCTTTTATTAATTCCTTTCAACCGACTGTCATAGTTGAACTGGGAGGCGATAAACACCTGCTCGCTTTTCACGGCTCGCCCACATCGTTCGACCAGGCCCTTTTACCATCTACGCCCGAGGATGAATTTCAAGAAATTCTCAAACCGTATGCAGGTCATATCCTTACAGGTGGACACACGCACCTTCAATTTACACGCCGACTGCGCGACAGCCAGAATTTTTTCTTCAACCCCGGCAGCGTCGGTGTTGCGGTCAATCCCGAACATACGAACGAACAAAATCTGCTCGATCCCTGGGCAGAATACGCTATTCTAACGGTTGAAAAATTCAACACCCAGGCTGGAGTTTGTCCGTGTAATATTGGACATGGATAAGATGACTGAAATTTATCGTGCAAGCGACAGACCCTTTGCGGACGAAATGATGGACCAATATACATCCTATAAATAGAAAATAAGCCTGACCAAGTTGCAGAGGTTTTCAGGCAGGCTGGGCTGACATCGAAGTTTTGGCTCGGTTCGGGATAAATCCCTTCCTCAGTTCATGAAAGTCAGCTATCCACACGGTACTTCGCAAGAGCCGACTTGCTCATCAGCCCTCGATGCTTTACCGCAAAAATCGCCTCAAAGAAAGAGATCCTTGGGAAATGCAAATCAAAAAAACTTCTTGGAATCCCTGGTTAATCGTAGGTACAGGTTCTTTTGTATATGTCATTTGCTTAGTCTGCATATGTGCGGTTTTAGTTGGAAGCAGATTTCCATCTTCTAAAGATGTAGTCGTTGGCTTGATAACCCCTGTTCCTCTCATAACTCCCATCCCACTGCCAGGCACAATTGAAGAAGTTAAGTCCCAATGCGCAAATGGAGAATGCATTCAAGCTTGTTTAAATCATGTAGACAGTGAAATAAGAGAAACAAATTTGGTTTTGCCGAAATACCCAGAAGAAGATATCAACCTTGTATACTACGGGATAAACGACTTGGATGAACTGGACAAACCTAGAACATTTAACGTTCAACCAGATATCCTCCCTTTTCAGCAAGATACAGACAGTCACAAATTAATATGGAAATACCTTAAAACATTATTCCCCCAAGAAACCCGTCCAGACCTGGTGACATTTGGAATTTATGTAAGTTCAAAATCAGATGGAAAATTCGACACCACCCTGACCGAAAACTGGATCATGAAAATCAACCTTCTTGTTCTGGAAGATTCGTTCTACCTTACCAATGCTGTCATCCACGAATACGGACATTATTTGACGTTAAATATCTCACAAAGAGATGAAAGCAATATCTGCAGGCAGGAATGGCTTCACGGATGTCAAGCCGCAGATTCATACTTGCATCATTTTTATCTGAAATTCTGGGAAGATATTTACCCGGAACTAGACGAACTTGACTGGGACTCGCCAGAATATGAAAAAGAACTGGATTTGTTCTATCAAAAGTACAAAGACAGATTCATAAACGACTATGCCGCCACAGACCCGGTGGAGGACAGTGCAGAAACATGGACAGCTTTTATCCTCGAGCCCCCACCAGCAGGCAACTCAATACCTGAACAAAAAATCAACTTTTTTTATTCTTATCCGGAATTAGTACAATTAAGGTACCAGATCATTAAAGGCATATGCACATTTGAGCAAGCTCAATAGGTCAAGGATACAAAATCCATTTTTACAAAACTGCAAGGAAACTAAATGACAACCCCTCACCCTAATCCCTCTCCCACCCTCCTCAAACCCATCAAGCCCGTCGGCATTATCGGCTATGGCGCGTATGTGCCACGATACCGTCTGCCTGCAAAGGAAGTCGCGCGTGTATGGACAGGCAAGACCAGCGGAATGCCCATCAAAGAGAAAGCCGTGCCCGGGCTCGATGAAGACGTGATCACCATGTCGATCGAAGCGGCGCGGAATGCGATGGCGCGCGCTCAAATTGACCCAACCGAACTGCGCGCCGTGTGGGTCGGGTCAGAGTCGCATCCGTATGCGGTGAAACCAACTTCAACGTTGGTCGCAGAAGCGATCGGCGCCGTCCCCAACACCCAAGGCGCGGATTTTGAATTCGCCTGCAAAGCAGGCACCGAAGCCCTCGTCGCTGCGATGGGATTGGTTGGTTCGGGCATGGGACATTACGCCATGGCCATCGGCATGGACACTGCGCAAGGCAAGCCCGGCGACGCGCTCGAATACACCGCTGGAGCGGGCGGCGGCGCGTATATCATCGGCCCCGCCGAAGAGTCATTGGCGGTCATCAATTCGTCCTATTCCTACGTAACCGACACGCCCGATTTTTGGCGGCGCGAATATCAAAAATATCCCGAACACGGCATGCGCTTCACGGGCGAGCCCGCCTACTTCAAACACATCACCGAAGCCGCCACCCATCTCATGGAAGCCAGCGGCACCACCGCCAAAGATTACAAGTGGGCGATCTTCCACCAGCCGAACACAAAATTCCCGCAGCGCGTCGCAGGTCAACTCGGATTTTCGATGGAGCAGATCGAGCCCGGGCTTTTGGTTCCCATCATCGGGAATACCTACGCAGGCGCAGCCATGATCGGCTTGACTGCGACTCTCGACATCGCCCAACCCGGCGACAGGATTCTCGTCGTCTCTTTCGGCTCTGGCGCAGGGTCAGACGCCTTCGACATCACCGTCACCGACAAAGTGACTGCCAAGCAAAACCTCGCCACAACAACCCGTGAATACATCGCCCGCCGCAGTGAAATTGATTACGCCACGTATGTGAGATTCCGCGGCAAGCTGGCGATGAAATAAAAGGAATAGGGAATAGGAGATAGTGAATGGGATTTGCAAAACCCACTATTCACTATCCACTATTCACTACATACTGACATGGCCTTCTTCGACCTCCCCCTCCCCGAACTAAAAAACTACCGCCCCACGCGTGAAGAACCCGCGGACTTTGACTCATTCTGGAAATCCACATTGGATGAAACGCGGGCACATCCGCTCGATGCAAAATTTGAAAAAGTGGATTATGGCCTCGTTGCGCAGGAAACCTTCGATGTCACCTTCAACGGCTTTGGCGGACAACCCGTCAAAGGCTGGTTGATTCTCCCCGCACAAAGCGTAAGGGCACAGCGCGCTGTGCCCCTGCCCGTCGTCGTTGAATTCATCGGCTACGGCGGCGGACGTCAATTCGGATTCAATTGGCTGTTGTGGGCCAGCGCAGGCTACGCTCACTTCGTCATGGATACGCGCGGACAAGGCAGCACATGGTCCTCTGGCGACACACCCGACCTGTATTCCGATGGCGGCAATGCTCATTTCCCAGGCAGTATGACCAAGGGCATCCTTGATCCGCAGCACTATTACTATCGCAGAGTCTTCACCGACGCTGTGCGTGCCATCGAAGCAGCACGCAGTCATCCCGAAGTGGATGAAGCGCGTGTCGCAGTGACAGGCGGCTCTCAAGGCGGAGGAATCTCCATCGCCGCGGCAGGGCTTGTCCCCGATGTCGCCGTGGCCATGCCCGATGTGCCCTTCCTCTGTCATTATCGCCGCGCAACCGAAATCGTGGATTCCTATCCATATAAAGAGATCGCCGAATATTGCCATATCCATCGCGACAAAGTAGAGAATGTTTTCAACACGCTTTCCTATTTTGACGGAGTCAATTTTGCAGCGCGGGCCAAAGCCAAAACTTTATTTTCCACTGGCTTGATGGATCAGGTCTGCCCGCCTTCGACAGTGTACGCGGCCTTCAATCATTGGGCTGGCGAAAAAGATATCAAGGTCTACACCTACAACGGCCACGAAGGCGGACAAAGTTTTCACGATCTTGAGAAGTTGAAATTCTTGAAGAATATCTGGAAATAACCCTTTCGAACACGGAGAAAAAAAACATGTTACCTGAAACCATTCAGCTTGAAACCCTGCGCCAGAAGATCGAAGATTCTGAATACGAAGCGGGAGACCGCTCTGACTATCTTAGTTACGGAAAACCAAACCCCGCCCAGGCAAAGCAGGCGCAGGAATTGATCGAGAAACTCAAAGTGGAAAGCAAGTCAGCACGGGCAGAGTTAAACCAATTATTGGGCAGTCTGCGCGCGCAGCAGCCGCAGGCTGTTGAAGAATGGGTCAATTACCACGCTGGCCTGTTGCAAAAGATCATTGACGAAAAAACGGAAGCGGTCATCACACCCCGAAAAAACGTGGCGAAAGAAACCCTGCAAAACTGGGATAAGGTTCGCGCAGGCGAATTGGATTATGTAAACATCAACTGGCATTTTCTGAAAGATTACAAAGCCAGTGTCAGAACGATCACAGGCGGCAGTGCAAAAACGGCTGGCAAGACCAAAACCGAAAGCAAGTCATGGTTTCAATTTTGGAAGTGATCCAGGTTTTTGAAATACAGGAATCATAAAAAGATGACAGACGTCGTAATCGCAGGAATTGGACAAACAGAAGTTGGGGAACATTGGGAGATCGGTTTGCGTGATCTGGCCTATGATGCCATTCATGCCGCCATTCAAGATGCAGGCGGACTCAAGCCGCAGGCATTGTTTGTGGGCAATATGCTCGCGCCGAATCTTTCGCATCAGGCGCATGTCGGTGCGCTGCTTGCAGATTATGCGGGGCTGGGCGGCATCGAAGCCGTTACTGTCGAAGCGGCGGGCGCATCAGGCGGAGCCGCGCTTCGTCAGGGGTATCTTGCCATCGCAAGCGGCATGGTGGATGTGGCGCTCATCGTCGGCGTTGAAAAATTTACAGATATGGTCGGCTCCGAAGTGGATGAAGCCCTCGCCACTACCAGCGATTCCGATTTTGAAGCCGTGCAGGGTATGACCCCCACATCACAAGCCGCGCTTTTGATGAAACGCTACATGCACGAGAACGATGTCCCCGCCGATGGTTTCGCGGGCTTCGCGCTCACCGCGCACGCCAACGGCGTCGCAAATAAAAATGCCATGTTCCGCAAAGCCATCAAACCCGAAACCTACGCCAAAGCGGAAATGGTCAGCGAACCGCTCAACATGTTTGACATGGCCCCCAATGCGGATGGCGCTGCCGCGCTCGTTCTGACTCGCCGTGACCTGCTTCCGTCCAATTGGAAGAGTCAGCTCGTAAAGATCGCTGGCTCCGCCGCCTCATCAGACACGCTGGCATTGCACGACAGAAAAGACATGCTGTATTTTGACACGGCACAACTCTCCGCAGGCAAAGCCATGAAGCAGGCGGGCATCGTGCTCGGTCAGATCAACTTCTTCGAATACCACGACATGTTCAGCATCTATGCCGCGTTGCAGCTCGAAGCGGTTGGATTCGCCATCAAAGGCAAAGGCTGGAAACTCGCCGCCGATGGTTCGATTGGGTTGAAAGGAAAAATCCCCTGCGCCACGATGGGCGGCATGAAAGCGCGCGGATTCCCTGGCGGCGCTTCCGGGGTGTATCAGGCCGTCGAAGCGGCGATCCAGTTACGAGGTCAGGCAGAGGCGAACCAGATCGCAGGCGCAACCACTGCGCTGATCCAATCCCTCGGCGGGCCAGCCGCCACGGCGGTCAGTCATATCTTGCAAAGACTTGATTAGACAATGGACGGTAGACCATCTACCGTCCACTGTCATTTCCACTCTACGGCATTCCGCCTTCATAAGTCGCCAGATAAATTTGTGTCCGCTGGTTGATATCGCCTTCGATGAAAACGAAAAAGGTGTCGTCTACAAGCAGCACATTGTGAAACCAGAATTGATACGCGCCTTTGATCTCGGTGGGCAAAAAGACGGGATTAAGTGCGGACTTGCTCCAGTGAATGCCATCATCGCTGCTGGCAATGCCCAGCCCCATGTTGGCTTTGTTTTTGTTCGACCCTCGATAGATCATCACCCATCCCTCTCCATTTGGAAAGACACGTGGTTGATGCACCTGATCTGATTCCCAACTGTCTTTTTCACCGAGTAAAAGCACGGGGTCGCTTTCCTGATACTTAACTTCCGTGGTGGCGGGGTCGTTGTATTTCGTCCATTGAATTCCATCGCTGGAAGTGGCCATACCAATTTGCGATCCACCCATTCCATCCGTTCCGCTGTAGTACATCCTGTAGCCATCATCTGTCTTGATGACGTGCGGCGCGATCACATTTCTCGAATCCCACTCGCGCGCGGACCCCGGCCTGAGCACAGGCTCGGCATCGGGCACCCACGGACCGTTGGGACCAGGAGCGGTTGCCCGACCGATCACACCATCGGCGGGAAAGTTCATCGAATCAACGGTGTAAAAATACAGCACCCAGGTGCCATCGTCTTCAACCAGCGCGCTGGATGCGAACATCGCCACCTTGGCATAAGGCACATCCTTTGTCAGGAATACGGGGTCAGCGCCCTGCTTCGTCCAAGTGTAACCATCTGTTGAGGTGACATAGCCCACCTGCGATTCAGCAGGATACCCACGGAAACCATTGCGGAACATGTGAAAGACGCCATCATAAAAGACCACAGCGCCGGGGTCGGTGTAGCGATCATCCCAAGTACCCGACTCACCTTTTGAAACGATGGGTTCATCTCCAAACACTTTGAAGAACGACTGCGGCTCCGCAGTTGCGGTTGGGGGAATTGCAGTGGCCGTTGCGGGTGGCCGCGTGGGTTCTTCCGTCGGGGGAATCGCTTCCGTGGCGGGAGCGGCACAGGCGATCAGTGTGAGAGCCAGAAAAAGCACAATAAATTTTTTCATCAATTTATTCCTTTGCAGAGATGTTGTTTTTTGCGAGCCATTCCGTCAGCGGACCGTATAACGCCAGTCCGGGTGAATAAGGCATTTCCGAGAAGAGGCCATTGGGAGTGACGTTCAAACCATGATCGGAACTCGGGAAAACTTGATATTCGAAATTATCCTTACCGCCATCGATCAGAACCTGCAAATTTTCCCTGCTGAAGGTGACAGGCACACTTTTATCCACACCGCCCCATAACCACAGGCCGGGTTGTGTCAATTCGGCAAGGTACGGGATCGGGTTAAACCCACCGAAGCCCAAACTACGCAGCTTGCGGGTGATCTCCTCATCGTCATAATTCTCCGACGATTCGCCGTCATTGGTGTAGTTACTAAATATGTTTTCCTGTAACGTGGATGCCACAGGGCCTGAAATAATTACAAAAAAAGAAACATGTTCGGATTCAGCTACAGCGATCGGAATCAACCAACCTGCCTGACTCCCACCGATCAAACCGATTCGCTGCGCATCTATTTCTGGACGGGTGAGCAGATACTCGACCCCGGCATTTGCATCCGCTGCCAGATTTCTCAAATTTGCAGCATCGGCGCTCTCATGATAGATCCCCTCAGAATCGCCCACACCGCGCTTGTCATAATTCAAAGTGGCGATTCCGCGGCTGAGAAAATAATGCGCCGTCACTTTCGCGCCGAAGTTATCGCGTGTCCCCGCTTCGGAACCATGCGGCATCACAAACGCTGCATGCGGACCCGCCGATACGGGCATGGTGAGCCGTCCCACCAGTTTCGTTCCATCTGCGCTGAGGTAGCTGACGCCATCATCAATCACAAGAGGGACTCGCGCCGCATACTCGGAAGGCACAGGCGAAGAAAGAATGTCATTCGGGGTTTCCCACCACATCAAGCCTTCAATATTCCCCTGCTCGTCTTTCATGAATTGAATTCGTCCATCGAAGGGAGCGCCCACCACGCGCTGCACTCCAACCACAAAAGTGGAATCATCCAATGCATACAAACTGCGCAGGTCGCCGTTTTCGAAATCCGTCATCATCAGTGATCTGCCAAAGTATTCAAGTCCGCTGGATGAGAATTCGGGGCTGACGATGATGCTCAAGGCCCGCCCCGAATCAAAACGATAGACACCTTCGTATTCGGCAAGAATTTCCTCTGTCACAGAGACCAGTTGAATGAAATGAGTCTGGCTTGCATGTCCATCCCAGGTGATATTGCCAGTGATGCTCCCGTTTTCCGCCGTGCCGCTGAATTCGATCTTCTTGAACGGGTCGAGGGTACGGCCCTCAGTTGAAAGGCTGATCCTTCCGCCTTCCTGTTTCAATGCCAGTTTCCATTTGCGGGTCAACGGTTCGATGGTTAACTCGGGAGAAGTATCATCAAAATTCAAGATGACCGATGCAGTGGAGCCATCGGGCTTCGTAGCAGTACCGATCCACTCCCCCGTCAATGGCTGGGGCGTGGCGGTTGGGCTTGGAATGGGTGTGGGAATCGCTGTCGGGCTTGCACAAGCCGTCAGAAGACAGAGCAGGACAAAGGTCAAGGATAAGATGCGCATATTCCCAATATATCGGCGCATCTTCAAAAAGTCGCCCTCCAATTGGGGGGAAATCCAATTAGAGAAGTCTCATCTCACGCGCCTGCGCCGCGGCCTGTGTGCGATTATGCACCCCAAGTTTTCGATAAATATGTTTGACATACCAGCGCACAGTGCTGACCGCCAGCGAACGCTTCTGCGCGATCTCAGGATTGGAAAATCCCTGCGCCATCAGCCGCAAGATTCCAAGTTCCTGTTCGTTGAGCGGCTCGATCAACACATGCGGTCGTTGTGTTTTCTGGGTTGAAACATTGGCAAGGATGGTTTGCGCAAATGCGCGCGTGGGATGCGAACGCGGCACATGTCGCAGCAAGGCTTCGATCTCTTTCCCCGCATCAAGAAATGGGCGAATGAAAGTTTCAGACTCAGCCAGCGCCAACGCCTGAACCAACGCCGCCAGCGCCGCCTCGCTCTCTCCCTGTGCCTGATGCAAACAAACCTGCAACAAACGCACTTCAAGAATCACGCCCACCCGATTTTGCGATTCGGCATCGCCCAACCGCCATTCAAGCAACGCGCCCACCTTTTGATATTCGGTCGGCTTCGCCAATGCGATTCGATATCGGCAGGATGCATAAAATGATTCGTCATTAAAAAGCGGACCTGACCGAACGGGATCGAAGGAATCCCAGCCGCTGGATTTTGCCCAACGTGCCGCCGCTTCGATCTTCCCCGCCGACAACTGGTACAGCGCCTGCAAACCTTTTGCACGCTCATGCAGATCGGCAAAATGATATTTGTGCGCAAAACGGCGCGCCTTCTCCAGGGCTTCCTGCGCCTGCAAAAATTCACCCTCGGCCTGATACAGCATGGCAAGGTTAAGATACGCCATGATGCTGCTCGTCGGGTATTCTTTGAAATTTGGATTGTGGTTGCCCAACGCAGTATGCTGTCGCGACTCGGGCAATTTGTTCCAGAGATAATTCACCCATCCCAGGTGAACATGCGGAATAAACGCGAGGTGCTGCATGGATTCGGTTTCCGTGAGGCGCAGGGCCTCTGTGGAAACTTCGTACACTTTATGCAGTTGTCCGCGCAGCATGGCAAGCATTGACTCATTCATCAGCATGGAAAACGCGATGAAAGAATGCCCTGTTTGATAGGCCATGTGCCGCGTGGAGCTTGTTACGGAATCTGCCTGTACATAATCACCCACCTCGATCAGCGAAGTGGACAGCCCCGCCGATACGATCGTCAGCAAATGGACGTTGCCATCAGGCACGATCTTCAAAGCCTGTTCACCAAGTTTCACTGAGGTCTGATAATCGCGTTGATGCCGTGCAGTTGTTGCGCGAATCGCCAGGATCTGTGCATATGCGTTGCAAAGTTCAGGGCCGAATTTTACAGGGTCGGTCATGACGGTTTGTAGATCAGGTGAAAGGACCGCCTCAGCGCGGTCTGACCATAGATCGGCCAGTTGCGGCGAATCACCAAGCGAATACACCCAGCCATACCAAATGCAAAGTCCCGCGCTTTTGCGGACGATCTCATCGGGCAATTGTTTCATCTTTTGAAGGATGGTGGCAACTTCGCCGCGGCGCATCCATTCCTGTGATTGCGGGCCGATCAGCGCTGCGGCAAATTCATAGTCCTGCGCAGCGAGGGCGTGTTCGATGGCTTCGGTCACATATCTCTGCCCTGCCAGCCAGCGAGCGGCACGTTGATGCAAGGTCCGGATTCTTTCCGCAGGATATTTTGTCAGTGCTTGTTTGTAAAGAAAATCTGCGAACAGGTGATGAAAACGAAACCACTCGCGGGAGTCATCCAGTGAAACGAGGAACAGATTCTCCGAATCAAGTTCTTCCAAAACGCTTTGGCTGTTGCTTAATCCTGTCAGCGCGTTACACAAGGCAGCGCTGAATCGGGCAACGAGAGAGGTTTGCAGGAGGAAATCCTGTTTTTCAGGAGGCAATTGCCCGAGCACTTCGGCCATCAAATAATCGGAGAGATTGCGGCTGCCATCTCCCCATGACCAGTCCGCGCTTGGCTGTTTTCGGTTGCGTATGGATAGGGCCGCCAGTTGTAAACCAGCCGCCCAGCCCTCCGTCTGCTTTTGGAGGGTTTCTAATTCGGCGGAAGGCAGGTCGATCTTCATCACGCGGTGTAGAAATTCACCCGCCTCCTGTGCCGTAAATTGCAAATCGCTGGAACGAATCTCGACGAGCTGATGGCGCACCCGCCATCTCGCCAGCGGCAGGGGCGGGTCACTGCGAGTGGTGATGAACAGCCGCAGATACGGTTGGGTATGTTCAGCGATTTCGGCTACGAAGCGGTGAATCTCGGCGGATTTGATGAAGTGATAATCTTCCAACACCAGCGCGATGGGACGTTGAATCGCCGCGAGATCTTTCAACAGGCTGGCAATGATCGCTTCACTTTGCGGAGTTTGTCCATCACCGCCTGTGAGGGCCTTGGCCGTAGACCTCCCCAGCGAAGGGTCCAACGATTGAAGCGAGGCGATAAAATACGAAATAAAACGCGGAAATAGATCATCCCCATCTCCCAGAGAGAACCAGGCCGCTTTACGGTCTCTGTTTTGCAGCCAGTTGACAAGCAGGGTGGTCTTGCCAGAACCTGCGGGGGCAGAGATCAGGGTCAACGCTGTGGGAGCATCCCAGCCTTCATCGAGGATGCGGAAAATGCGCGGACGCATGACCACGTCCATGCGCGGGCGGGGGATATTGATCTTGGTGGGGATCATGGCAGGGACGGTCATATGCAAGTGATGGATATTATAGTTATAAAAAACACATCCCGCCGACATGTCATGGTCAGCGGGATGTGTGGTGACGGAAATCCGTTCTCTTATCGGCGGCTTGAGGTCATTTGAATGAGCGTGGGAATGGTCAGGCGCGGAGAAAAATGCGGCCAGCCCGAAAAAGAGGGCGGGCAGCAGCCAGCGGGCATTGACAATGAAATCCTGATAGAGAAGAATTCCCTGAATTTGCAGTTTCGCCAGCACAATCGGCGGGAGGTTTTGCGAGGTGAAGAATAGCGCGCCAATGGAAAAGTGATGACCAGACTCAATGGCAAAATCATTCCATGTGACCGGAACGGGGCGCTGTGCGGGAGAAGCCTGAATGCGGGCCATGACACTGGCGGTAATATCGCGCGGCATGGGCGCAAGTGGATAGGTTTGGAGTGCGTCTTCAATGAGCGCATCCTCTTGTTGGGGGGTTAGGCGGTAATCCATGATTCCTCCAGGTGGGCGAGTGTTTTTCGCAGTTGTTCCTTCGCGCGGAAAATGCCCGTTTTAACGGTACCAAGCGGCAGATTAAGAGTCGACGCGATCTCGTCGTAGGAAAGTTCATTTTGATATCTGAGATTGATCAGTAGTTGGTAATTCGAGTCAAGTGATCCAATCGCTTCCTGTAAATGCTGGCGTGTTTCATTTGATTCAAATTCGCTGGCGGGGTTGTCGAAATTCGGTTCGGGGATGTCTTCCATCACATCATCGCCGAGGTCGTTGAGCGAACGGCGCAGATTGGGCAGACGGTTGTAGCAAAGATTCGTGACGATGCGATACAGCCACGTGCGAAATTGGGATTGGCCTTTAAAATTCGGCAGCGCCGTCCACGCGCGCACGAAGGTTTCCTGTGCCAGATCGAGCGCCTCGTTTTCATCTTTGACGACGCGCAAGGCAAGGTTATACACGTATCGTTGGTGCTCATTTACGAGGGCGGCAAAGGCATCGGGATCGCCTTTTTGTGCCTTCTGGATGAGGATCTGCTCTGAATCAGCCATATCTGTAGGTTAGACAGGGAATTTGGGAAAAAGTTTCAGAAGAACAGGCTTCGTCATTGCGAGGACGTTTTTTGCCCAAAGCAATCTCGCGCATGGCACTGGGGATTGATAGCATCCACCTCGCAATGACGTACATTTCTTGAAACTTTTTCACTCGAAGCCTGTCAAACGTAGTGAGAAACATAATACCGCTTGTCTTTCAAAAAGGAAACTTTAAATGGCTTCACAAGCCAAAACTCAATTTTCAAGTTTACTTAATCCCGCGGTACTTTGCAAATAAGGAGAAAAAAAATGAAAAGACCCATCGTAATTACATTATTAGTTTTGGCACTGTTATTCGTGCTGGCTGGCATCGGCGCAGTGATATTCTTCACTGTCAATGGCGGCTTCCCGACCAACAGCCCATTTGATCGAAATAATGTTTCCTCCGTAGTGGAGGAAAGCAAGACCCTCAAAGTGGATGCGGATAAGCCCCTCACCCTGACAGTGGCTGATGAAGCAGGCGATGTCACCGTCACAGGTGGGGATGTGAAAACCGTGGAAGTCAAAGTGGTTAAGACCGCTTATGACTCCACACAATCCCGCGCAGACGAGGAAGTGAAGACCATCAAGTACGCCATCGAACAGAACGGCAATGCAATCACCATCAAATATGAAATACCCGATTCGATGAACTTCAACAACAATATCAACACCGTGGATTTCATCGTCACCGTCCCGACTGAAACCGCTGTAAACGTTGACACCAATTTCGGTTCAGTTGATGTACAGGATATTCAGGGTGCCGTAGACCTCACCAATGACTTTGGAAATGTAACAGCAAAAAACATCGAAGGCGAATTGGCGATTGAAAGCAACAGCGGTGAGATCAATGTTGAGGCTGTAGATGCTGGCGATAAGAATGTAGAGATCAACACTGAATTCGGAGATATCACACTGGAACAGATCAAGGCCAACGATGTCAGTGCCACATCGAACAGCGGTGTCGTGACGTTCACCAATGTCCGCGCTGCGGGAGATGCCTACATCAAGACCGACTTTGGCAACACGGTCTACGAAAATGGTTCTGCGGCAAGCCTCACATTGGATACCAATAGCGGCAAGATCAGCATTACCAAGGTCAACATAACGAAGGAATTGAATATCCAGAATGATTTTGGTGACATCGAATTGACCCAGGCAATGGCTGGCTCCTACGATCTGCATACCAACAGCGGCTCAATCACCGTCGATGGTGCGAAAGGCAAGCTCAAAGCCTATACCGATTTCGGAAATATCGAAATCACCAATGCAAAGTCCGTCACATTAGACATCAAAACGAACAGTGGCAATATTGAGTTCAGCGGCTCGCTCGGCGCAGGCCCGCATAACGTCAAATCAGATTTCGGTAATATTGACCTTGCCCTGCCCACAGACGCAAAACTTGATGTGGATCTCAAGACCGACTTTGGAAAGATCAGGTCTGACCTTCCGATCACCGTCACATTGACCGAAAGCTCCAGTTCGGAAGAAGATCAAATTGCAGGCAGCATCAACGGCGGCGGTGAAGAACTCATCGTCAACACCAGCAGCGGCGGCATCAACATCACTGCCATCAAGTAAAATAAAAGGGACTGGAGAAATCTCCAGTCCCTGACTTTTTCTAAAGGACTTTTCATGAACGATCTCATTCCCTGCCTCGGTGTTGTCGGCGCCCTCGCCATTATCTTCGGTTTTCTCGCCTTCATACGGTACATGAATTACAAGGAAACCATCGCCCTCGCCGAAAAGGGATTGACCCGCCCTGAAAGCAGATCTGGCAAAAAAGGTTTGCTGCGCTGGGGAATTGTCATCTCCGCGCTTGGATTTGCTCTCTCACTGGGACTCTATCCATTGGGCTTTGACTCTGGCAACAACTACCCGCTTCACCTCGGACCGTGGATGCTGGGCGGCTTCGTCCCGCTTTTTCTAGGCCTCGGCTTGATCCTGCTCCACTACCTGACGGAGAAGGAATAATCCACTAACAGATCCTCGGCAGCATTTCGCCTGGCAGCATATCGATCAATCGGGTTCCCCCGATGGCAGTCCGCAATCTCACTTGCGGATTTTTTGTTTCGATCACCTTCCCGATGATGCAAGCCTCTTCACCGTATTGCGTCTTTTTCATTACATTGAGAATGTTTTCTGCATCCTCCGCTTTGACAATGGCCAGCAGTTTGCCTTCGTTGGCAATATTCAATGGGTCAAAGCCGAGCATTTCACAAGCCGCCCGCACCTGCGGTTTGACGGGTAGAGTCGTTTCCAGCAATTCGATCCCCACTTTCGATTGCGAAGCAATTTCGTTCAATGTGGTGGCCACTCCGCCGCGGGTGGGATCGCGCAACACGTGAATTTCGCCCGCTCCCATCATCGCCTCAACCAAATGATTCAACGGCGCAACATCCGATTGCAGATCGGTCTCAAACTCAAGATTCTCACGGGCCGATAAAACCGCCACCCCATGATCGCCCATCGTCCCAGAAATAATGACAACATCTCCAATTTGTGCATTCGTGCCAGAGATATTTACACCCGCCTCCACAGAACCCACCCCTGAAGTGTTGATGAAGAGCTTATCCGCGCCGCCTTTTTGCACGACCTTTGTATCGCCTGCGGCAATATACACCCCCGCCTCTGCCGCCGACTCGCGCATGGATTTGACTACCCGCTGCAGAATCTCGAACGACAAACCTTCCTCGACCACAAATCCGCAGGTGAGTGCGATGGGTTTTGCACCCACCATCGCCAGATCATTGACCGTGCCGCAGACCGCAAGCCTGCCAATATCACCGCCGGGGAAGAACAACGGTGAAACGACATGCGAATCCGTCGTCAGCGCCAGCCGCTGCCCGTTGATATTCAACACAGCCGCATCGTCCAGTGCGCGAGGCGCAGCCTTTCCCAGATCAGGCAGAAAGAGTCGGTTGATCAAGTCGTGACTTAGTTTTCCGCCGGAGCCATGTCCCAGCACCACAGTATCCCGCGGTTGAACGGGAACAGGACAGGTGTAGCCTTCGAAATCAATTTCATTTTCCATCAATAACCTCTTTACCTACTCACTACTTTCTATTCCCTATGATACCGATAATATGCCGAGCATGCGCCTTCCGCCGAGACCATCGGCGCGCCAAGCGGAGAAGATGGCGTACATTGTTTTCCATATGCGGGGCATTGCGGCGGTTTCTTCATACCTTGCAAAATTTCTCCCGCGATACATAACGGCGATTCCTGTGTGACGATCTCCCCCACTGAAAAGCGCGTCTCGGCATCAAATTCGGCAAAATCGGGGCGTAATCCCCAGCCGCTTTGTGGAATCATGCCAATGCCGCGCCACTTTCGGTCTGTTGGCTGAAACACCGTGTTGACAACTTTTTGCGCGGCCTGGTTCCCTTCAAAAGTCACGGCGCGTTCGTAAGCATTTTCAACTTCCGCCTTGCCCGCTTCCAATTGCTTCACCGCCATGAGCACACCGCGCAATAAGTCCACTGGCTCAAAACCAGTGACAACGATCGGCACTTTGTACTTTTCCGCGATCACGGGATATTCGTGATACCCCATCACCGCGCAGACGTGCCCCGCGGCGAGAAAAGCCTGCACGCGATTATGCTTCGAACCCAGGATCGCCTCCATCGCAGGCGGCACACAGACGTGTGAAACGAGAACGGAGAAATTCTTGATTCCCCGTTTTTTGGCTTGCAATACAGCCATTGCATTCGGCGGCGCAGTGGTTTCAAAACCGATCGCAAAAAAGACGATCTCTTTTTCAGGGTTATCCTGTGCGAGCTTCAACGCCTCAAGCGGAGAGTACACCACCTTCACATTCCCGCCCTTTGCGCGCACGTTGAACAAATCCACAGTGGAGCCAGGGACACGCAGCATATCACCATACGAAGTGAAGATCACTTCGGGACGGGCGGCAATCGCCAGCGCCTTGTCGATCTGCTCCAACGGAGTGACGCAGACCGGGCAGCCCGGGCCATGCACCAATTCAATACCGCCGGGCAGCATTTCATCCAGCCCATGATGCAGGAATGCATGCGTCTGTCCGCCGCAGATTTCCATCAACACCCAGGGCTGGGTGACGATTTCGCCGATCTCTGCCAACAAGCCGCGCACCTTTGCAGGGTCGCGGTACTCATCAATGTATTTCATGCATCTCCAAATTCTTCTCCAAGTGCCTCGATCTCACGAAGCGTCTCCAGACGCACCTGCGCTTCTTCTTCATCCAGCACACTGATCGCAAAACCGACATGAATTAAAACGTATTCCCCAACTTTTGCTTCGGGAACGTAATCCAAACATACTTCCTTTACGATCCCGCCAAAATCCACCTTGCCCATGGTGAGCGAGCCTTCTTCATAAATCTTTTGAATCTTCCCCGGAATGCTTAGACACATATCTATCTCCTTATTTTTCGTCCTTCAATCACAGCCGAGAAAAAAATCGGCTTCCGTTCAGGACGAGTAATTTGCGATCACAGCCTGACCCAGCGCCAGACCTCCATCATTTGCGGGTGTTTGATTGTGCGAATACACAACAAAATTTTCGTTCGACAATCTTTCACGCGCCAACGTCAGCAGCGTTTGATTCTGCCAAACGCCGCCTGAAAGCGCGACCTCGTTGATGCCCGTATCATTGCGCGTACTTTTACAAATATCAACCGCCATCGCGCACAGGGTTTGATGAAAGCGCGCGCCGATCAACCCCGCAGGCTGATTTGATCTCACATCGTCGATCACACCTTGAAGCAGGTCACCCAACAGCATGATCCCATCCTTGATCTGATATGGATAAGATGCCGCCCCGTTGACGAATCGCTTCGACAGGACTTCCAACTCGATTGCGGCTTGAGCCTCATAACTGACATCGCTTCGCACTCCGCCCAGGCTTGCCACTGCGTCGAAAAGCCGACCCATGCTTGAAGTACGCGGCGCATTCAGTTCCTTGCGCACCTGTTGGCGGACAATTTCAACAGCTTTCTCGTCCAGGGCTTGCATGAAAGGCAGGTCATTGAGTTCGAGGCCGAGGGCTTCGGCATATCCCACCGCAATTCGCCACGGGTGGCGGGTGGCAGAGTCACCGCCTGGGAGTGGCAGATATTGAAGGTGTGCGACCCGCTCAAAGTCCGCGTAGGAAGCGAGTAGCACCTCCCCGCCCCAGATCGCACCATCCGTTCCATATCCTGTTCCATCGAAAGACAAGCCGATGACCTTCCTGTTATCGAGTTTGTTATCGGCCATACAGGCTGCGATATGCGCGTGATGATGCTGGACGGGGACACGCCGAACATTCAAGCGTTCAGCGAAAGTTGTTGTGAAATAACCAGGGTGCATGTCATGCGCAACGATCTCAGGCTCCACACGAAAGAGATGTGAAAGCTGCTCCACGTTTTTCTCGAAAGATTCGTACACCTCGGCATTTTCCATATCGCCAATGTGCTGACTCAAAAATGCATACCGATCACGCGTGAGGCAAAACGTATTTTTCAACTCGCCGCCAACAGCAAGTGTGGGTCTGGAATCAAAAGGCAGTGACACAGGATAGGGTGCATACCCCCGCGCGCGGCGCAGGAAAACGAGTTCTTCGCCATCCACTCTCGCCACCGAATCATCACAGCGCACATGAATATCGCGGTCATGCAAAAGGAATGCATCAGCCAAAGGAGCGAGTCTTTCGAGCGCATCTTCATTATCAATAGCAATCGGCTCCTCACTGAAATTTCCGCTGGTCATCACCAACACAGGCGGAGCATACTGCGCCTGTAATTTTTCATCCGCTTGATCAAGCAGAAGATGGTGAAGCGGCGTATACGGCAGCATTGCGCCAAGTGTATCCATGTCAGGCGCAACAAAATGAGCAATATTCGTCTTTGCCTTGATCTTCAATAAGACAATGGGCTTTTCGTGCCCTGTGAGCAGCGCGGCTTCTTCTTCATTAACTTCGCAATAGCGTTTCAGGGTGGTAAGGTTCGCGAACATCACCGCAAAAGGTTTGCCCGCCCTGCCTTTTCTTCTGCGCAATTCATTGACAGCGTTTTCATTCGTTGCATCGCAAGCCAGATGAAACCCGCCCAGACCTTTGACCGCAATGATCTTCCCCTCCCCCAAAAGTTGGCGCGTTTTCAAAATAGCAGTGAGGCGCATTTCGATATTCGAAATATGGCCGCTCGCAGGGTTTCTCAACTGCACGAGAGGTCCGCAATTGGGGCAGGCGACAGGCTGGGCATGAAACCTGCGGTCAAGCGGATTTTCATATTCGGCGCGGCAGTCATCGCACATTGGAAAATCTGCCATTGTGGTGGTTGGCCGGTCATACGGAAGGTCTTTGATGATGGTGAAGCGCGGTCCACAGTTAGTGCAATTGATGAAAGGATACAGATAACGCCTGTCATTCGGGTCGAAGAGTTCGCGCTCGCAATCTGCGCACAGGGCTACATCGGGCGAGATGGGTTGGAATGCACCTTCGATATGATTTGAAGGTTGAATGTTAAAGGTTGAAAAGTTTTCAACCAACACATCGTTGACCGTTATCGAATCAAGGCTTGCCAGCGGGGGCAATTCACTCGATAGTTTTTCGATAAACGAATGCGCATTCGCCTCTGCCCCTTCGATGTGAATATCCACACCAGCCGAAGTGTTAATCACCCAGCCGCACAGACCAAAGCGGGAAGCCAGCCCGTAAACGAACGGGCGGAACCCAACTCCTTGCACAATGCCTGTCACATGGATATGTTTCGCGATAATCATATTTGCAACCGCAGAGATTATTTCGTCTTTACCCGCTCCACCAGCCAATCGGTCCACGCGGCCATGCCTTCACCCGTTTTTGCAGAAACCGCAAATGTGACCAGCCCCGGGTTCAGCACTTCCACGCCCCTGCGGAAATATTCCATGTTGAAAGGCACATAAGGCAACAGATCGATCTTGTTGATGATGAGCGCCTGCACATCGCGATACATGCCAGGATATTTATAGGGCTTGTCATCGCCTTCGGGGATGGAAGCGATCAACACATTGAGATGGGTGCCGATCTGAAAATTCGCAGGGCAGACGAGATTACCGACATTTTCGACGAGGAGAAGATCGATCTCACTTAACGGGAGGGCTGGTAAAGCATCCGAAAGCATTGCCGCATCGAGATGACATTCCCCGCCCGTGTTGATCTGCACAGCGGGCAGGCCCGCCGCCGCGGCTTTTTCCGCATCGATCGAAGAGGCAAGGTCACCTTCGACGACACCGAGGCGAAGGCGTCCCTGCAGGGTTTCGAGCGTTTTCAAAATAACGCTGGTCTTCCCAGCTCCGGGCGAAGCCATGATATTGATGGCGAATACATCCGCCTGATCAAGGGTGTTCTGATTACGTTCCGCCATGCGGTCATTGGCAGACAGGATTTTTTCTACGACTGGGATACGTGTGGGCATTGATTCTCCAAACTATGTAAACGTCCTTCGGCTGTGCCTTGGACGGATTTATTCGACATCGATACTGTCTACACGAAACTCTTCACCTTGTGTGATCCGCACCTGTACACTTGAACAGGCGGGGCATTCAAAACTTATGTCGCCGGGGCGGAAGGTATGACCGCAGGCTTCGCAGGTCATTTCACCAGGGATGCGCTCAAAGTGAAGCGTTGCGCCGTGTGCGATGGTCCCCTCCGCGACAAGGTCCCAGTAGAATTTTACTGAGTCATCCACGATGGAGGCGAATTGCCCAATCACGATATTGATGTCGGTGACACGTTTCGCATCCGCCTCTTTTGCATGGCGGATGGAAATATCAAGGATGCTTTGGGTAACGGCGAGTTCGTGCATGATAACCAAACTAATTATTGCCATAAAAGGGATTTACATAAGTGAATAAAGTCATTGCATTAATGGACAACTTTCCTCTGATTTGTGCATTCTTTTCGAGGGCTTCGGGTGGAGAATTTTCGTTGAAACAGGAGCAGGTCAAAGGTCCAGTTTGAACGTGTTGAGGCTGGGTAAATGCAAAAGAGGAAGTATCGGCGTGGATGTTGAAAATTCCATAAACTTGTACAGTCATCCGCAGGGCTTACAACAACTTATCGGTTGGAAGTTGATAGGGTTTGAGAGTCCCGCCGCATAAAATTAGACTTGTAGAAAGGAAAATAAAAAAATGGAAATTCCACGACACTGGCGTCTAAAACAACAACGATACGGATTGGTGGGTGAAGTTTGCCCACATTGCGATTTCAAGATTTTCCCCCCGCGCGATGTCTGCCCGAACTGCGGCGATGAAGCCAAGGAATTATTTACTTTTAGCGGCAAAGGTGAGGTTTACTCGTACACCACTGTTTACGAAGCCCCCGCTGGTTATGATACAAATGCGCCATACACTGTGGCAATCGTGAAGCTTGATGAAGGCCCGATGGTCACCGCGCAATTAACCGATGTAGATAACTCTGCTGTGCAGATTGGCATGCCTGTTGAAATGGTCACCCGCAAGATGCGCAACGATGGCGATGAGCGTGGGTTGATCGTTTATGGGTATAAATTTAGGCCGCAAGCGTTGGCGGCAACGTAGGCGACATAAAAATACGGTATAGGAAAGAACAAAAAGAACCGATTTTCAGGTCGGTTCTTTTTTATTTTGGCGATGCCGATGTAGGAGAAATTAAGTTGCTCAGGCTAACGAGCCATGGAAAATCCCTGATCAAATTAATCCTAATTCACGTCCGTGCCGTGCGCCTGCGTTCGGTCTCTTGCGCCGATTTTTTGCAAACATTAGGGACATAGTTTTTCACTGTGCCTTCGGTGAGGCTGAGTTTATTTCCGATCTCGCGGTTGCTCATGCCCTCTGCGAGCAACCGTAAAGGCAAACCTTCCAATACGCAGGCTTCTTGTATACCTTCTTCCAGATTCGATGCTGGCTTGGATTTGATACCCGTCTATTTCCATGAACGCTCTGCGCCACGGAGAGCCTCTTCCAGGGTAGATCAACTTCGCATTCACCATCCCGTTCTGTGCCGCAGACGTGGCGCTAATCGCTATGACAAGAGACACAATCCCATTGGCGTGTCTTTGCCGCTGTAATAAATGCGTCTTTTATCGTTGGCATTCACGATGCCTGCCTGTGTCTGATATTTGCTGTTTTCAAAAGTACTTGGCCGCCTTTATCGGCAGCGATAGCTTTCAGAATTGGAAAAATTCTTAGAAACAGCGATTTCATATAACCTCCTTAATTAAAAGATGGGCGCGGATTAAAAAAACAATTCGAGAAAATTAGCGAAATTCACAGCAAAACACACCTGATTTGTGATTTGGGCTTGTGGATAATCACCAGTGAATTCATCATACAACGAAGCCTCCACCACTTGGGGGGGATGCCTTAAATGCAGTCGGGCATCTGCATGAACACCCCCACCACCTGCGGATCGAAGTGCGTTCCAGATGAGGCACGGATATGTTCGCGTACTTTATCTTCCGTCCACGCCAGGCGGTAAGGACGGTCTGAACTTAATGCATCCCACACATCCACCACTGCAAAAATGCGCGCAGTTAGCGGGATCTGATCGCCTTTTAGTCCTTGAGGATAGCCAGTGCCATCCCATTTTTCATGATGGCAATAGGGAATATCCAACGCCAGCCGGAGATAGTGAATGGGTGCGAGCATTTCGTAAGCAAAGGTTGGGTGTATCCTCATCTTGACCCATTCTTCTTCTGTCAGTGGGCCAGGCTTAAGCAGTATCCCATCTGGGACGCCCATCTTGCCAATATCGTGCAGCAGCGCACCCCAGCGAACTTGCACCAGTTCAGATTCACTCAAGCCGAAGGCGCGCGCAAGTTCTACCGCCATCTCTGTTACACGCTTACTGTGTCCCTCGGTCTCTTTGTCTCGCAAATCGAGGGCACGCGACCAGCCTTCGATTGTCTTGTCGTAGGCAATCAATAATTCGTCGTGAAGATTTTTCAAATCACGCTGTTGCTCAATGATGCGGCGATAACGGTTGAGGCGCAGAATAGTTTGCAGGCGGGCAAATAACTCCACGCTGTTGTAAGGCTTGGTGACGAAATCATCCGCACCGGAATGCAATCCTTGAATAAGTGAGTCATGGTCGTCAAGGGACGTGATCAGGATGATGGGGACTTCCGCCGTATCTTGTATGGCGCGGATACGCCGACACACTTCAAACCCATCCATTTTTGGCATCATCACATCCAGCAGAATCAGGTCTGGATGGATGGAAACCGCCATGGAAATTCCATCCATACCATCGTATGCGAAGTATAGTTCGTAGGGCTCGTTCGACAGCAACCCTTCGAGCGCGGCGCTGGCGATCTTGTCGTCGTCAATGATCAATATTTTTGGACTGGTGCTTTGCATAACTACCCTACTTTCTTTAGTTGCATTATGGTGGAAGCTGTCCCCGGCGAAACGTAAGCCTCACCCAGGTTCGTTCATTCATGGTTTTCCCTCCATCTCCTTTTGTATGATCTTTACGATCTCCTGCAACCTCACCGGTTTGCTCACATAATTATTCGCGCCCGCGCGCAGGCAGAGTTCCCTGTCGCCGGGCATTGCAAGCGCAGTGATCGCGATAATGGGTGTCGCTGCGATCACTGAGTCTGTATGGGCGCGTATACGGCGGATCGTTTCCAACCCGTCCATGCCGGGCATTTGAATATCCATCAGCATTACATCGGGATGGATCTCTGCAACTCTTTCAAGTAATTCGATACCACTGCGAACCTTTACAACGCGATATCGTTCCGTTTCGAGAAACTCCGCGATCATTTGCAAAACCATTTCGTCATCGTCTATGATCATGACCAGGGGAAATCGAGATGGTTCAACTTGATTTTTTGTCCCAGAGACCGCGTCAAGCTTGTGAAGCGGCACATAAGGGATGGGCGTTGTATTTTGAGGCGACCACGGCAGGTTGACCGTAAAGCGGCTGCCTTTGCCTATTACACTTTCCACTTCAATACCGCCTTTGTGCAATTCTGTTAATCGCTGCACCAGCGGCAGGCCGAGTCCTGTGCCCGAATATTCGCGCGCAAGGCTGCTATCCAGCTGCACAAAGGGCTTGAATAGTTCATGTATGTCGCCAGACGCGATGCCAATACCCTTGTCCCATACGGTCAACCGGACCCTTCTTCCGGCCTTATCTGCCTGTACTTCCAATCCCAACTCGCCATTTTCCGGCGTGAATTTAATGGCATTGCCCAGCAGGTTCACCAGAATTTGTTTCAGGCGGCGCGCGTCTGCATGGAGCATGATCGGTTCAGCCGGGGACTCGTAATATACCGTCTGCTTTTTTTGCTGCGCTATGCCTTTTGTCAATTGAATGCTTGCCTGACAGATATCCGCAAGGGCGCACGGTATGAACTGTAAATCCAGCTTGCCCGCTTCGATCTTGGAGAGGTCGAGGATGTCGTTGATCAAATCCAGCAAATGCCGTCCGCTATCCTCGATATACTTTACAGCCTTATATTGTTTCTCACTTAATTCGCCATAGGTTTTTAGCTGCAGGGTTTCTGAAAAACCCAGGATGCCGGTAAGCGGCGTGCGCAGTTCATGACTCATGCTGGCAAGGAATTCATCGCGCGCGCGAAGTGCACGCGCCAGGTCTGAGTTGGCGAGACTGAGTTCGGCTGTGCGTTCCTCCACGCGGAGCACAAGTTGATTTCTTTCATCGGCGAGCAACTCTTCCACCTTTTTTCGTTCGGCAATTTCCTGCCGGGCAGATTGAAACAGGCTGGCATTTTCAAAAGCAACCGCTGCCTGGTTTGACAGTGTGGCTACGAGGCGTTCATCCGCTTCTTTAAAAGCATTCGGTTTGTCACTTTCGATGCTGATCACGCCCAACACCCGTTCAGCGATTTTTATCGGTACATAAAGACCCGATTGCAAGCCGGGAAAGGTTTCGAAGTAACGCGGATCATTTTTTAAATCGCTGGAACGTACCGTTTGTCCGTGCTGAACTGCCCAACCACTTAAACCCTGATCGAAGCGGTGTATGGTCTTAAATCGTTTTTCCGTTGCGCCGTACTCTTCCTGACTAGTCAGCTTGGGCAGATTAAATGCAAGTAATTCAAGCGTTTTGCTTTCAGGGTGATACAGGCGGATGGCTGTATGATGCCAGTCCATTTCCTGATCGAGCAGGTTAATGATCTTTTGAGCAATGGTTTTAGGCTTCACAAGCTGGCTGAGGGACAATCCGCTTTGGTAAAGTACTTCCAGTTCGCTCAGGCGCTGGCGGATTTCCATTTCAGCCTGTTTGCGCCCGGTGATATCGCGTGAATTAATCAGCCCAACCATCTCTCCATGGTCATCCAGATAGGTTTTCCCCACGCCCTCGAAGACTCGCCAGGAACCATCCCTGTGTCGAAATCTGAACTCGGCGTTGGCTGTGCTCTCAGGCTTTTGGACATTTTGTGCAAAAATTTCCCCGACTTGCCCGCGGTCATCGGGATGTATAAAATCAAATGCGTTTGCACCGATCATCTCTTCCGGCTTGTATCCCAGTAGATGCTCAAAGGACGGGCTTTCGTATTGGATGATGCCGTCCAACCCCACAACAGTGACAACGTCCAATGAGTTTTCAATCCAGGCGCGAAACCGTTCTTCATTCTCGCGTAAAGCCTCTCCGGCGTGTTTGCGTTCGGTAATATCCTCTATTTGAGAGATGAAATACAAAGGCGCGCCCGCATGATCTCTTGCGAGCGCCACCGCCAAAAGTACCCAGATGATCTTTCCTTCCTTATGGAAATATCTTTTTTCCATCGTATAGGATTTTATTTCTCCAGCCAATAACTGGTTCAAATAGTTTAAGTCACCATCCAGATCATCGGGGTGGGTATATTCCTGAAATGTTTTCCCCAGAAGTTCATCTTCAGAATAACCAAGAATGGAACATAACATGGAATTGACTTTTAACGGTTTGCCTTCGAGCGAGACCAAAGCCATGCCAATGGCAGAATACTGGAATGCATTCTTAAAGCGATCTTCGCTTTCGTATAAGGCTTTCTCCGCCTGTTTGCGCTCGGTGATGTCGCGGATGGTGGAGAGCATCGCAATGCGCTGCTCGATCACGGTCAGGAAGGCCACGGTAGATTCGACGATGCGCTCGGAGCCATCCGCGCGGCGAATCGCGGATTCAAAGGTCGGAGGGATCACTTCGCTGGCAAAGACAGTCTTGTACTGTTCGACAGCTTGTGCCTGAATTTCTTCCGGGAAAATAACGGCGAAACTCCTGCCGACTACCTGTTCCAGCTTATAACCGTAGAGATCAAGATAGGCTGGGTTGGCTGCAAGCACTATCCCCTCGGGGTCAGATAACGCCATTGCGTCTGAGGTCGCCTCCCAGACCTGACTGAAACGCTGCTGACCTTCGCGGGCCGCGGCTTCAGCCAGTTTGCGCCCGGTGATGTCAAGCATGATGCCCTGCCAGTATTGAGGATTGCCTTGCGGATCGCTCACCAGGACGATTTGATCATGCACCCAAACCAGACGGCCATCGCGGGCGATCATTCGATATTCCATGTGGAATGGTTCGTTGCTCTGATCCGTACGGACGGCATGAGTCAGCACATCCTGACGGTCTTCAGGATGCAATGTTTTCAACCAAAATTTTGGATCGGCCAGCCATTCCTCAGGGGTATACCCCAACAGGGTCTCTATCTGCGGGCTGACGTAAAGCGTGGAGGTTGTATCTCCGACCGCGTTTATATAAACAACTGTAGGCAGGTGCTCAACCAGTACGCGGAATTTTGCCTCAGATTCCCGCAAAGCATCTTCCGCCCGCTTGCGCGCTGTGATGTCACGCGCGATTCCTTGAAAGCCGATAATATCCTCACCACTATAACGAGGGGCAGATATGACTTCCACATAATGTGTCTTTCCGTTCTTCCCACGCACCTCATATTCTGCCGCTTCCTTCAAACTCTTCCCTTCAAGAATTTTCGTCAGCCTTTCCCTATATTGATCCAAAAAATTATCCGGGACAATATCCCAAATGCTCATGGAGAGGAATTCTTCTTCGCTGAACTGAAGCTCCTTACACATTGCTTTATTGACGGTTAATATATTGCCCGACAATTCAATGATGAAATAACCATCTGGACTGTGGTTGATCAAGTCGTGATATTTCTTCTCGTTCTCCTGTAATGCGGCAATGATGCGCTTGTGCTCAGCGTTGTCACGGATATTGCATTGGATCACTTTTTCGTCACCCGCCAGATAAACGTTGCTAATGAATTCAACCTGGATCAGCCGCCCGTCCTTCGTCTTGAGCGGCAGGTCTTCGTAACGAATGTATTCATTCTCTTGCAATGCCTCAAAGGCATCCTTGCTGGCTTTTATATCCTTGAATGCCCCCACTTCCCAAAGCTTTTTCTCAACAAACTCTTCGCGCGAATAGCCCAGCATTTTTATCAAATACGGGTTAACGTCCTCGATCATTCCTGTTTTTGCGTCCAGGATTAATATCCCATCCTGGGCGGCTTCAAACAGGCGGCGATAGCGAAGCTCTGAGTCTTTTAGCTTTTGCATGATTAATATCTCAATTTTTTTTCACGCCTCAAATGCACATTGTTACTTAATCCTATAACGAACGCTCCCCAATCGCATCCGACGGTTGGGGAGCGTTCGTCTCCGCCACTTGGGGGAGGTTTAGAGTATCAGAGGGCAGCGAAGTGGTTATTGCAATTCTCTACTCTCTCCGACCACTCCGTGGCGTGAATACCATCGCAACCATGTGGCTCTTTAGGTTGGACATCTCCATTTGACAAAAACTGTTGATCGGGGCGTTCCAGTCACAAGTCTGGTATTTGGCGGTAAAATCCGCCCTGAAATTTGTAAGAATTTACCATCCACACCTATCCATTTACCAATCAACTCAAGGAGAGATTTTCAATGACAACCGTTCGTAACGATGTTTTCAAACTAGGCGATAAATTCGCAACCCTGCTTGGCGATGAGGTCGCTGTGGGGCAGGCCGCACCCGAATTTACCTCCGTGGTCACAGGCTGGGGAACCGTGAATCCTCTTCAGGAATCCAAGGGCAAGGTGATCATCCTTTCCGCCGTGCCCTCACTGGATACTGATACCTGTGACCGCGAGACCCGCCGTTTTAATGAAGAAGCCGCAAAACTGGGTGACGACATCATCATCTACACCATCAGCACTGATTTCCCGATGGCGCAAAAACGCTGGTGCGGCGCCGCAGGCGTGGACAAGGTGAAGGTCGTGTCCGATGTCATCGATGCCGATTTTGGTTTGAAGTATGGCATCCTCATCAAGGAACGCCGCTATCTGCGCCGCTCGGTCTTCATCGTTGGGCGCGATGGCAAGCTGACTTACGTCAAATACCTCCCCACTCTCGGCGAAGAGCCGAACTACGACGAAGTCATCAACGCCGCCAAAGAAGCCTTGAAGTAAATAACAACCTGTTTTCAACAAAAAAATTCCGCCTCTTTTGAAGGCGGAATTTTTTGTTTGACTTTACTCAGGTCTGAATAACTCTTAACCGTATTTCTTCCTCAACTCATCGGCGGCAGCATTTAACTCAACCGCATTCTTTTGGATCTTCTTTAGTGCCGCGACCGCGTCATCCACACCCTTTGTGCCTTCGCGAAAAATTGCCTCATCGAGCCAGACCGCCTCATGTTCGCAGGCGCGGGTGGCCTCGGGCAGGTTCATGTTCTTGAAATCGAAATATTCAGGGAAGGCATTCGGCACAGCCAATTTCGATCTCTGCGGCTGGAACAATTCGTAATTGTGCATCGCCTCATAACCGACCCAGCAATCAACGCCTTCCGCATCGAGTGCGCCGCACAGCACATCATGCTCCACGCCAAATTCCTGCGGATCGATCGCAAAGATATAGCGGTAGAACGAGCGGGTGGTATGGCGTTCATCATGTTTCATCACACGCACGCCTTTAATCTCGCTCAGGGCTTCGTCCATGTAAGCCGCCATTTCCTCGCGTTGTTTCGCCTGTGCAGGGAAACGCTCAATGCCCACAAGCGCCATCGCAGCCTGCAATTCGCTCATGCGGAAATTTCCGCCCTGCATCGCGAGTCCATTCTTGTCTTCACCGCCGCCGCCCAACGCATGCGGACGTCCACAGTCAATCACAGATGCGGCCAGCGCGGCAAACTCTGGCGTGCGGCACAGCAAAATTCCGCCTTCTCCCGCTGTCAGCGTTTTTGAAGATTGCAAACTGAACGAGCCGAAGTGACCAATTGTCCCTGCGCCTTTGCCGCGCCATTTCGCGCCGTGCGCATGCGCGCAATCTTCGATGACGATCAAATTGTGTTTTTCCGCCAATTCCATGATCGCATCCATATCGGCCATATTCGAACCGAGATGCACAGGGATGATGGCTTTGGTCTTGGGCGTGATGGCCTTCGCCACAGCCTTCACATCGAGACAATACGTATTCGGGTCCACATCCACGATGACAGGAATCGCCCCTGCACCCATTGGCGCTGATGCCGTTGCCTGAAACGTATAGGCAGGGACAATGACTTCATCCCCCCAGCCAATGCCCGCCGCACGCAAGGCAACTTCCATCGTCACCGTTCCGTTGATCATCGGCACGGCATACCCGCCGCCCTGCAGCTCCGCAAATTTCTTCGCCAGTTCCGCCGTCTTCGGGCCGGGGTAAGGGTAACCGCCCCAACGCCCCGATTTGACCACTTCGACCACCGCGTCAATATCACGCTGATCCCACACAGGCCACTGCGGATACGCTTCCGTCCTTGTTTTTGGTCCACCGAGTATCGCTAATTCAGACATGTTATTTCTCCTTTTTAAGAAGCCTGCAACTGAATCGCAGGTTTTCGTTGTGAAATGACCAACGCCAGCCACGCAAGGAGTGTCCCTGCGGCAGCGATGATGTAGAGTGGATAAGCGCCCACCCAGTCGAAGACGGCTCCGCTAAGGGGGGCGTTGAAGAGTGCGAGGATACCATTGAGGGTAACGTAATAAAGGGAAAGGATAGTAGCACCTTGTCCTTCGGGAGCGTTTTCAACCGCATAGCCGACCGAGGCAATGGCATAGAAGCTGTAATAAAATCCGCTCGCGGCGCGCATGAACATAATGGAAGCAATGGAAGGATAGACAACGATGGCGATAAGCGAGATACCTTCAAGCAAAATTGAAAGGGAGAGGATTTTCCCAGCGCCATGTTTGCGGACGAGTTTATCTGCCCACAGCATAATGGGTAATTCCATCAAGGCGGGGTAGGTGTATGCCCAGCCGATGAGCTGTTCGCTTGCGCCGAGTTGATGCATGTAGAGCGTTTCAAATTGGTGACGTCCGCCGTTGGACAGCCAGAAGATGGATAAAGCGATGGTGAGTCCGAGCAGGGTGCGTTGGGTGACCAAGGAACGCGCGACTTTTCCAAGGGGAAGATGATGTTCCTCGGCAGCAGAGGCAGGTTTCGGCGTTGTGATGATGCGTCCGAGCATGAGGATGCAGAGTCCGTATAAGGCGGCGTATCCCCAGAAGATGGAGACGAGTCCTGCGCGGCTGACCATCCACCCGCCAATAAAGGCTGTGATCGCCCATCCCAAAGAACCCCACAATCGAATGGAGCCGAAGCCTTCTTTTTCGCTGGAGATGCTGAGGGCTTGCGCGTCAGAGAGCGGATAAACGGGCGCGCCCACCAACGCTTCTATCGCAATGATGACAGCCATGGCAATAAAAAGATTTTGTTGACCGAGGGCGAGCATCAATGCGCCTGAGCCGAAGAGACAAAGTTGCAGCACGCGGCGCGGATTGATTGCATTGTCGCTGATGCGCCCGATGAACGGCGCGCTGATAAGCCCAATGAGGCTGCCAATGGTGGTGAGCCAGCCCATCTGTGTGCCGCTTAACCCTTTTTGTGCGTAGAAGAGGCTGATGAATGGGAAGACAAACCCGCCTGCGCCAGTCCAGAGCAGGTAGTAGGCGCGCATAAAAAAGAGGGAGCGAGGAGTGGGTTGCATAAGGTGGTGCTTACGATGGAGCTTTATGGTCTATTGTCCATCACACATTGTTTAGACTCCAAAGAACAACGGCAGATACTGCTTGTTGGCTTCAAGCAATTCATGAAGTAGCTGCCTGGCCTGTGGAATGGTAAGCCTGCCCGAAAGCGGATCGTTGAGCAGAACTTGCAGCGCGAGATCCCAATCCCCCGCCAGCGCAGAGCGGATGGTCATCTCCTGATTCGAAATGTGCTTTTGCAAAATGCTCTGCACTCCCGCAGGGACTTCTCCATATGAAGTAGCATGCGCACCCATCGAGTTAATGACGCCATAGGTTTCAACAACAGCGTCGCAGGGCAGATTTGAAACCTGGCCCATATTCGGTAAATTCATAATGCCGATGTAATTTTCTCCGCTTACCACTGCGCGGATGATCTTATTCGCCGCTTCGGTAGAGATATCTTCCATGAACGGCTTCAAATCGGTTTCGCCTTTCAGCACAGATTCGATCATCATTTTTGCGAAGGCTTCCAACGCCTCACGGTCTTCGATACTGGTGAGCTTTAGGTCATAGTCCGTGCCCCAGTGGGTGGACTCATTGATAAAGTGCGGAAAAAACTCGGCAATGTGACGGTCACCCGCGGCAGGCAGCGCGCCATACAACTGAAACAGCGTGGACTTTACTTTCGCATGGTCGGTGAAAACCGAGGTATCTTCTTCGTCCACTTTGATCTCGCCGCTCAGGATCTTCCCAGCAATCGCAGGGACCTCATCCCAAACCCGTTTGCCATCGGTATATAGGTCTGTGACCCAGATCAGATGATTGATACCCGCGATCTGTGCTTGAATATTTTCAGGTGCTGTGCCGAAGATCAACGCCAGTTTCTCACGCACACCGATCCACTCATGGCACAAGCCGACCACCTTCACGCCCTGCATGGCAAGCGTGCGCGTGAGCACGGTCATTGGGTTGGTGTAATTGAGGAAAAGCGCATTCGGACAAATTTCCATCACCTTGCGCCCAATCTGTGCAACGACGGGGATATTCCGCAAAGCACGCGCCAACCCGCCTGGGCCAGTGGTATCACCCACCGATTGTCTGATCCCATACTTCGCAGGGATCTCCAAATCAGGCCGCATGGATTCGAGTCTGCCTGTGGTGATGGTCAAAATCACAAAGTCTGCGCCTTGCAGGGCTTCTTCGAGAGAAAGAGTCTTTTCAAGATGAAAATCCAAACCGAAATCCCAAATCATCTTTTGACCGAGCGCATGCACCAAATCCACGCGCTCTTGAAGGATGTCGTGCAAAACGATGGTCGAGCCTTTGAGTTCGGGCGTGGCGAAAACATCCCGCATGAATGTGGGTCCCCACGAATACGATCCGCCGCCGATGATGACAATCTTTGTCATTGCGAGGAGCCGTTCTTTGGCGACGAAGTAACCCCCGACTCGCGTTCGGGGCTCGCAATGACTTCACGTAATGCATCCATCACGCTCGTTGCAATGCCCTTGCCGATGGAATTCGTTTCTTCATAATGCTTTCCAGGCTTGAACGGATTCAACGGATACTTGAAATCTTCCACGGGCAAAATGTAACCGACCTCATCATTCGCCAGCCCGATCACACCTGTGACTTGAGCCCCCGCTTCTTTCATCCACGCTTTGAGCTGCAAGCCCAGCTTTGGCAGCAACTCCCCTGGGACAGTTGCCAGCCACAACCCGCCGATCTTGATGAGATTGACTTCTGTAGTGAGGTATCCCTTTCTATCGCGCACATCGGGAATCAATTTTCGCAAAAAAGCAACCTTGTAAAGCGGATTTGTCAGCTTGGCTTTGATTTCCTTCTTCTGAATGCCAACCACTGAATACTGCTCACTGTTCACTGCATCTAACGCCTTTACACCCTCCTCCCCCAACTTCCTCCCCATAAACTCCGCCTCTTCAAAGGAATGATCTTTTACGTCGGGGGTCATCATGCCGCCCAGTGCACCCGAAAAGAAAATGCAGGGCGCACCTGTCTGCTTTTCCACTTCATCGCGCAGATAGCCGACATAATCCGCTGTGATATTTGGGTTGTGCTCCCACAACACTTCGGGATGACATGGAAAGTCAAACAAGGTGACCAACGGTTTGCCATCGTCAGCCGCGAATTGCAGCAAGGTCAATTCATCATCAAGGATCTCAGGGTTGCGGGCATTCTTCACCAAACCTGAAACGTGGACAGATGTCCATTTCGCAAAGGCAGGTTTGGGGTCAGAAAGCGAAGCGTTGATCGTATCCACGATCTTCTTTTTGATCGCAAACATATAATCCGAATCCACGCCGCAGGTTTTATCGTCTGGCCCCCAAAGCCCCATCGTGTCGGGTCCATGGTGTGTGTGCGTGGAAGCAATGACAACATGCAAATTCACATCAGAGACCTTTAACGCCTCCACGACATCCTTCATGTCCTGCTGAAAAAATCCAATCAGATCAAGCGCAACGAGCACAAGCGTGATCTCTTCCGTTTGAATTGTCAGCGCGCGCGCATATAGATCATCATGAACCGTTTCAGCGCGGCGGTTTTGCCCGAAGCCCGCAAGATATACGGGCTTATCGAGCGATGGCGTAATGACTGTTTGTGCATATCCAATTTTCATTTTTTCCTCACTGACCCTAAAGGCTTTAAAAACCTTTAGGGTCCAAATATCATTTCACAATTTCCTTCGCTGTCCGCACCACCACATCGCGCACGGCGTAACCATCGAAACCAGCCTGCTCCATGCCGAGAATGACCGCTCCCACCACAGGCGGACCATCGAGCCGAATCAACTTTGCGCGCGGGCAATGCCTTAGCACCACATCACGCATCGGCTTTATGATGATCTCACCCGCTTCGAAAATGCTGCCCGATTGAACGATCTCCACTTCATCATCTTCCATTTCGATTTGCCGCGCCACCGAAACCGCCAGCCAGCCCAACTCCTCCCCCGCCCAACGAATGATCTCCTGCGCGGCGGCATCGCCATTGCGCGCCGCATTGATCACTTCGATCGCAACAAACGGAAAGATATGATATTGACTGTTCGACACGCCTTCCATCAGATCGGCTTCATCTTTCGCACCCGTTGCTTCGAGCAAAACCTTTGTCAGCACAGTGGGTGGGGTACGTTTGATCCACGCATAGTTCACAGCTTGCAGCGCGCGATATGCGATCTCGATCCCGCCGCCATATTCGCCGAAGGTCGGTCCATTGCCGACGATGCGTCCTTCTTTTCCATTTTTATTTCGCCCGCGGCAATTGTTCGAAGACCCCGCCGTCACGTTGACTCCGATTCCGCGCGTTGCGCCAGCCAGCAATCCATTCGTGCCATCGTTGACGATTTCCACGGGGCAGGATAATCCCAGCTTTGAGATGGTCTGCAAATGAGATTCTCTGTCGGATGGAAAATCGTATCCAGCCACGCCGAAGCCTGCTCCTGCTATTTGAGCATTCCCCACCCCTGACATTTTCTTCGCGCCCTCAAATGACTCCTGCAAGACATTCAGCAAGCCATCATAGCCAACGCCTTGATGATTGCCGCCCCATGATTTTCCAAACCCCACACATTGACCCGTCTCATCGACAATCAGTGCGTGGGTTTTTGACGAACCTACATCTATTCCTAAAAAGTATTTCATAAATCTCCGTTTGAGGGTTACAAGTTTCAGGTTGAAAGTTGGGCGTGATGGGCAGCATCCCATTCTTTTGGCGCGGATTGCAAAACACCCACTGCTTTGAAGCCATCTTGAATCATGCGGTCAATGGCAGCTTGCATTTCGATCTCTCCGCGCTCCGAAGGGCGGATATTTGGCAGGTAGTCCCAAATTTGCGGCGGGAGGATGAACAGAATCGAAGCCGCGTAGGGACTCATGATTTCCTCGGGTTTTGGCTTCTCGATAATGCGTTTTACGCGCCACTCTGAATCCACGTCCACGCTGGAGCGGGCGGTGAGTTCTTCGATGGGACATTCCTTCAGGCTCATCACGATCTCTGCCTGAGATTTCTCTTTTGCCTGCACCAACTCAAGCAGGGAATTTTCTTCGAGGATGTAATCGGTCGCCACGACCATGACGGATTCGTTTTGAATCCATTCTTTTGGCACAGAGAGGAGCGCATCGCCATTGCCGCGCAATTCAGTTTGATGAGCAAACGAAGCGGAGAGATTCCATTTTGAGCCATCGCCGACGTACTCGAAGATTTTTTCTTCCAAGTGATTTGTCACAATGCAGACCCGTTCCACACCAGCTTTTGACACGGCACGCAGCACATAATCCAACGTGGCGCGGCCATTTATTTGCAATAGCGATTTGGGCGTGACATCGGTATGGGGGCGTTGACGTTTGCCGCGCCCTGCAGCGAGAAGAACGGCGGAACGGGTGACGGGTGATGGGTGACGGGTGGCAAGTCCATCGGCAGTTTCGACGACGAAAACTTTTGAATCCAATTCAGGGTGCGCGGATTTAAATTTCTGGGCGATTTCGGCACAGGCTTTTTCGGCGTGGCCCCGGCTTGCCAAGGCAACCACGCAACCGCCATATCCGCCGCCGCTGAATCGGCTGCCGTAAATTCCGCTGGTGGAACTGACAAGTTCATGCAATTCGATGAGGATGTCGCTGCCTGATTGGTAATTGGTAATCGAAGACTGACAGGATTCGTTCATCAACTGACCGAATCTTTCGAGGTCTGCATCCTTCCACATTTTCGCGCCCGCGTGGACTCTGTCCACTTCGGTGAAGAAATGCTCGGCTCGTTTGCGGAGGTTTTCTGGCAATGACATTTTCTTTGCTTCGAAGGTTTCACGCGGAATGTCGCCCAGCTTCCATGCTCCGTTTTGCAGTGTGGATGCGGCTTCATGGCACTCCGCCACGCGGACGTTGAATCCGCTTTTGGTGAGTTCGCGCGAGATGCCCGAATACGCCACGACCCAGGCGAAACTGCCCGAGGGTGGATCCATGATCGGGGAAACAGAACCAGTTACCGTGTCCATGAAAAGAAGCGCGTTTCTTTTTCCGTAGATGATGCTCATCGGGTCGAGCAATCCGTTTTGCAGACCCAGTTCGTTATGTTCGAGTTCAAAATCCAGATGAACGAATTGCTCATCGCTGAATTCCATTTGGTTGACATTTGCGAGCGCCTTGAGAAACGCCAACCCCACTGAAGCAGATGAACTCAACCCTGCGCCGACCAACGAACCAGTGACATGCGCCTTGATTCCGCGCTTGGCTTTCAACACGCGTGCGGCGGCTTGGGCATATCGCGCCCAATGATTGGTGTCGAGCGCCCCGATGGAAAATTTCACCTCGCCGAATTGGTCGCTGGTGATGTGAAGTTCGTTTGAATCAAGCAGCTCGTATTCAAGCGTTGTGCCGATGTTGATAGTGCGACCCAGCACCACGCCGCCTTGATGATCAATGTGCGCGCCAATGGGGCAAATGCGGTAGGGAGAAAATAAAGTGATGGGTGTCGGGTGTCGGGAGGTCATCAGTGAGTAGTAATTGGTAATTAAATATTGGAGGATTCTCTCTTTTGTTTGAGAGTTGTTTTGATCTCTTCCAAATATTTTCCATGCAGCGGATACAGCCACAATAAAAAGATGGCAAGCAAAAAGCCGATGGAAGTTGGCACAGTGAGGAAGATGCGGAAGCCGAGATCAACGGACGCGGGTTGAACTTCGAGAAGTGTGTCATAACCAAAAGCAGGCATGACCAGGCCAAACACAGATGAAACGAGCAAGCCGCTCAATGTGATGAGAAATCCGCTCATGCCAAAATACATACCCGCGCGTTGATGACCTGTTTTGACTTCGTCCTCGTCAACGACCTCGGTCATGATGACATCGCCAATGAGCACAAGTCCGCCGAGGCCGATGCCAAGCACAACCGCTGCTGCATAAGTAAAATAGATGTTGGGCGAGAATCCCATCGGCACAATACCAAAGATCATAATGACATTGGCAAGCATGAGCGTACGGCGCGAGTCGAGGCGATTCGCCACCCAATTCCGCCACGGATACAACGACAGCATGGCAATGAAAAACGCACCGCCGAGGATGACGGTTGCGAGGCTTTCATCCACCTTCAGGCTGTATTTGAGATAGAAGAGAATCCCTGTTTGCAGGGAACCTGTGGCAAAGAAACGCATGGTTTGCGCACCAGCAGCGGTGAGATAACTGCGATTGGCAAAAGTATATTTGAGCGCATCCACAAAGGGAAAGCTCGTGTCGGTATGAAGTTCCTTGCGTTCGAACATGGCTGGGTAGCCCGCATAGATCGCGATAACAGAGATCCCCGCGAACAGCATCGCCATTCCGCTCCAGCCCATGATGTTGGCCAGCATCGGCGGTAATGCTGCGCCGATAAACAGACCGATGATCTGAAAAATATTCATCTTCGCGGCGACATCTGTCCGCTCTTCGTAGGTGCCGAACATTTCAGGCAGCAAACCGTAATATCCCGTGGCAAGCGCAGTATATAAACCTTCCCACAAAACAATGGCGGCCCCGAAATAGATCAACAATCCGCGCGGGTCAGATTTTCCATCAAACGGCGCAGTAAACAACAAAGCAAATGCAAGTGCATAGGGCAGCCCGCCGAACAAAATATACGGGAGCCTGCGTCCCCAGCGTGAACGGGTGCGGTCAGAAAAATATCCGAGCGCAGGGTTATTCAAGGCATTGTAGATAGTATAGAAAAACCAAAAGGTCGAATACATTGCAACGGGCAGGTTCTTGATATCTACGATGTAAAACGCAATCACACCCGCCACCGCCTCCCCTGGGATCGTGATCCCCAAACTGGAAAGCGAATACAGGATGCGGGTTTTGGTGCTGGTCTGAAATTTTTTACTGACTTCCATGTGAACTCCTTTGGCGTTCTTTCTTGCTCATGAAAGAAGAAAGAGGAAAGAAAGAATTACTTCCGCATCGCGTCTCGTATCGCGCGATACCCGATCGGCTTGATGTCTTCGCTTTCGATGAATTTCTTCAACTCATCACTCATGAAAGTGTTGTAATTCGAAACGCGGCTTTCCCAATCGGGAGCAATGGCTCGCAATTCAGGCGTATCAATGGATGGATGCAAAATAAAATGCGTGATGCCTTCGGGTAAATTGCCCAAAAGATTTTTTGCAATCTCCATTTGACCATCGGGCTGGTCGAGCGGCATCGCCACAATTCCGTTCAGAGTCGGCACGCCAATCCCCTCCAACATTTCCATAACGGGCGCATACGAAATCATGTCCGCTTCACTTACGCCCATCATCTCGATTCCCTTTGCATCGAGTCGCGGCAGCATGTTCGGCAGCAATCGGCTTGATGCTGCTTGAACATACGATTGAATAAAAAGCGGACTCATGATCGTGCCCATGTGCGAATCGACATGCGTCGCATCAATGCCCGCCTTCAGCGCCATTTCGATTTGAGCATTGACCTCCGCCTCCACGTCTTCTGGACTGGCATTGTCGTACACTGCCTGATGCCACTGATGGAAGTACCCCGTCTCATCTCTTAAGCCCGAGCCTGCTCCTGCTTCTGAAACAGGACCCCACCGATAGTTTGTCCACTCCGCGTTGAGCGTCGCATGGACTCCCATGTCCATTTCGGGATTCTCGCGGCACATCTGCGCCGTGGCAGGGAACCACGGACACGGAACCATCACCGCGCCAGAGGTAATCGTCCCAACTGCCCACAAATCTTTGAACGCCTGCACCGAAGCATGGCACATGCCAATGTCATCGGTGTGGATAATGACGAGTCGGTCGGTATTGCTGTATCCCATTTTTTGCAAATACGGATTTGGTTTCATTTTTCTCCTTCGAAGAGACCAAGGACGAAAGACCGTTGACCATTCATCGTCCGTGGTCAATGGTCTCTATTTCCACAGTGTCTTATATTTCGCAACAATTTCATCTTCCCATTTCAACTCATCTGAATTGGGAATTCGCCCCTCGCGTTCCATCACTTCAAAGACCTGTGTCATTCCCTGCTCCAGAGAAATCTGCGGGTGAAACTCGGGCACATCGCGGAAAAGTTTTTCAGCGGAATAGTAATCGTTGAACGCGAATTCATCTTCCAGAATGCCGATTTCAGGGACGTTGAGCCGCCGCAAATCTTCGAATGGCACGCCGATGAGTTCCACGTCCCTGCCCAAAATCTTATTTGCAAGGCGGTGATAATCGAGCCATGTATAAAATCCGCGATTGACGGCGTTATAGGTCTGCCCAATCGTGTGTTCCTTGCCGATCACACCGACAAAGGCATGGGCGATGTCATCCACGTGCAGATGCTGATGAATGGCAAATCCATCGCCGCAGATGATGACAGGCTTGCCTTTTTTCACACGGTCAATCCACGAGAAATCCCAGCAGATTTGACGTAACATTCCCTGCACAGGTCCGTAGGTTGTGGAAGGCTTGATGATGACAACAGGAAATTTCTCGCGGTGATACGCTTCGAGATAAACATGATCCGCTGCCGCCTTATTCTGCCCGTATTCGGTATTCGGGCGCAGGGGATGAGTCTCATCCACGGGGAGATAGTCATATTGAATGCCGTAGGTGCAAACAGTAGAAGTCTGTACGAACCAGCCCACTCCCCGAAACGCGCGGACACTCGATGCGGCATCTTCTGCGGTGAAGCAAATCATGTCAATTGCCGCGTCGAATTTCTCGGCTTGCATCTTGCGTTCAAAGTCTTCGCGGTTACTGCGATCTCCCGCAATGACACGTACGCCATCAGGCGCTTTCGCTGTCTGCCCGCGATTGAATACAACGACTTCATGTCCCTTTTCGAGCAGAAGTTTTACGATAGGCTGGCTGATGTTTCCTGTACCGCCGACGATTCCAATTTTCATGATATATCCTTTCAAAGGTAGACGATGGTCAATCGTCTGTTGTTCATCGTCCTATATTCCGACATGCAACGCGCTGGTGTTCAACACCTTCAACGGTTCGCCGCGCGGAAATGATTGTCCCTGCGCCACTTGTTGTGACTTTGCATCCATGGCAACGAGCAATTGCTCCATGTCCTGTGGAGTGAATTGGGCTTCATAACAGCGCAGTGCGCCGATTTTCTCCTCCCACGTGGAAGAAATATCCGCAATGACATTCGGTTCACGGGTGAAGTAAAACGCTATCCCGTTGATGTCATGCGGCTCGTAGGCAGAATCAACTTTCGGGTCGGACGAAGCGATTTTCGTCAATCCAGCAAACATGACCGCTTCTGAGGCTGCCAATCCGGTTTGGATGTGATCGCGGTGTCCTTCGTACGTCAGCCACGGGTCACAGGTGAAAACAAAATCGGGTTTGATGATGCGGATGTATTTGAGCAGGTCGCGGCGCACATCGAAATAGTTGTACTCGCCCGCGTCGGGATAGCCGAGCCAATACTGCTCTTTCACACCGACAATTTCCGCCGCTGCAAATTGGTCGCGCTTGAGCGCCGCCGCGGCTTTTTCATCGGAGAGCGAAGAATCGACAACGCCCATGAGATCATTGGTGACCGTGAGATAAATAATTTCCGCGCCGTTTTTTGCAAGCTGTGCAAGGATGCCCGCCGCGCCGATGTCGTTATCATCGTAATGCGGCTGAATGCAAAGAATGCGCTTTGCAGAAAAAATATCGGGAGTGGGGAGAATGGTTTCGATTGTCACTTTGATTTCCACAGCCTTTCCAGTTCTGCTCGACTCATACGCCGCATCCACAACTTTCATATTCGTCCAGCCTTCCAAGCCGCCAGGGATTGGAGTTTGATTCTTCTCAACGCACTCGACAAAATATTTCAATTGGTCATCGTACAGGCTTTGCGGCTGATGCGATTCCTGCTGCGGGAAACCTGTTTCAATCAAGTCAATTCGTTGCTCTTCTTCATTTGGGATTTCCAAATGAGTGGGGAAGACCGAGCCGAATCCTTTGAGCCCATAGAGTTGCGCGCCCGCTTCGGGGCTGTCGGAATGCGGCTGCCACCAACCTGTTTCAATATAGGATGTTGTGCCGTTATCCCATTCAATGATGATGACACCTGTATCATCCACATCGTAACTGCCGTAGTGCGTGCCGATTTTTGCATAAACTGAAACGGGCTGCGGATCGCCAAGCAGGTAGCGCGTAGTATCGAGCGCATGCACACCCATGTCTGCCATCGCGCCGCCGCCCGCAAATTCTTTCTGAGCGAACCAGCCCGAAGGTCCCCAATGCACGTGGACGCTGTACGCCTTCGTGCGAATGATTTTCCCAAGTTTTTCAGATTGTTCCTTCAACCATTGCACTTCGGGATGAAATCGCCAGCAGTGCGCCACCATCAACAACGCGCCAGATTTATCCGCCGCCGCACACATTTGCTCGGCTTCACGCGCGTTCATCGCCATCGGCTTTTCAACCATCACATGCACGCCTGCATTCAACGCGGCAATGGTTTGCGGCGCATGTAAATAGTTGGGTGTGCTCACCACCACCGCGTCCACGCCGCCATCTTTGAGCATGGCTTCGATGGTTTCATATTGACGCGGGATGCTGAATTCCTTTGAAAACTCTGCCATCGACTCGGGTCTGTGATTCACAGCCGCTACGAGTTCCAATCCCAGCTTTTGCGCCCCCCGCGCATGGACTTTGTTGATTCCGCCTGTTCCAGCAAATGCAATTTTCATATTCAACTTCCTTTCATTCCTTGAAAAATTTCGGAGCATGTCCTGTCAATGCGAAGAACCGCTGCAACTCTGCTTTTGAAAGAATCAGCGTCGCCGTATTCACCAGCGGGTGACAAAGAAATTGTTCGCCGCGCCAGATTTCATCATCGATCCATAACTCAACGGCGTGTTCAGAATCATTCGCCAGGCCCATCATCGTCACCGAGCCGCGCGTCACGCCGAGCAGGCGCATCAGGTTTTCTTCCGAGCCAAAACGCAAATGAGCCACGCCCAACTGCGAAGTTAATTCATCCAGTTTCACGGTCTTCTCGCACGTTGTCACCGCCAGAAAGAATCGCCGCGCTTTTTTATCGCACAGAAATAAATTCTTGGTGCTCACCGCTTCCACACCCGCATGGTGCAAATCCGCTTCGGCGCAGGTGAACACAGCGGGATGTTCCAATCGTTCGTACAAAAATCCGTTGGCATCCATGAATTCGAGAAATTCTTTTTCAGTTATGATCATTGCTTCCCCAAAGTATGCGCCAGCCCAAAAGCAAGCCCGTGCTTTTCACAATACACGGGAAGTTCTGCCAATGTGCGCTTGACCACCTCAGGCGGAATCCTGTCCAATGGAATGTTGCACGCTTTGAGCGCCGCCTCAAGCGGACCCGCAGCCTGATCCTGCAACTTTGACATGATCATAATTCCAGGCCCCACCAGATCGCCATGCGGCAAGCCGTGTCCCATTTCGTTTTCGACGGCGTAGGCGAAGTAATGCTCACTCCCCTCTTCGGGGCGCGAGTGACCGACCTGATTGCACAGTTGCACTTCCATCGCAAGGCAATCGTACAAAGTTTTGAGTCCATCTTTATCACCGCGGCCTGCGGCTTCGGCGCAATCAAGCACACCGCTCAAAATGGATTGGGCGTTGTCATATACCCACGGAATGAATTCCATGCCAGCGGGATTCATTCCGCGTTCGTGCGCAAACTTCCAATCCCACGCGCCCGTGGCAATCGACATCACATCCGTAATTCCCGCCGCGCGGATCGAAGCGGGCGCTTTGGCGATGGTATCCAAATCGAGAATGAGCGTCTCAGGCACTTTTGTTTCCATGTAATAAACACATCCATCGCGGCGAATGCCCGATGCGGCAGTGATGAACGCATCCACAGAAAGCGCTGTGGGTAAAACCACAAGCGGCAGATTCAGTTTGGATGCAATGTACTTGGAAGCATCAGCAACCAGCCCGCCGCCAACTGCATATACGATTTCAGATTTTTGATTTGCGATTGACGATTGAAGATTATCCCAATAATCAGTTGTGGCTTCAGCTACTTCTATGGTTTCGATGATGTTGAGTCCACGCAGGTTTGCTTTGACCGCATTCCAGGCAGGCGCGGATGTAACCAAAAGAACAGATCGCTTCTCGTCAATTTCAGAGAAGGGCATGTTGTGAACAACTGGAAGGTTTGGAATTCTTTTCATGAATCCATTTGCATTGCCAGAGCAATGCAGCCCAATTCACCTGCACGCCCACCGAGCGCGGGCGGGACGATGTATTCATCAATATGATTGAGGATCATGTCGTGGGAAATATAGCCGTTCAACAATTCCTGCGTCTTTCTGCGCACAGCGGGAAACATGAAATCTTTTTGCATCACGCCGCCGCCGATGATGATCCTCTGCGGGGCAAGTGAGAGAATGAAGTTCACCAACGCATGCGCGATGTAGCCTGCTTCCATATTCCAGTAGGGATGATCATCAGGCAGGGTTTCGCCGCGCTGACCAAAACGAGCCAACACTGCGGGGCCAGCGGCGAGTCCTTCAAAGCAATCTCCGTGGTACGGACATGCCCCTTGAAACGGATCCAGCTCAAAGTTATGCGGGATGCGGATATGTCCCATTTCGAGGCTGGTGAGTCCGCGCAACGGTTTTCCATCCACAATGTGGCCGCCGCCGATTCCCGTTCCGATGGTGAGGTAAAGCGAGTGGCTGTCGTTTTTGCTGGCGCCCCATTTTGCTTCGCCCAACCCCGCAACGACAACATCCATATCCACCGCAAAAGGCAGATTGATTTTTTCACGCAGCATGCCGAGGATATTTGCGTTCGCCCAATTCGGTTTGGGCGTGGTGGTGATGTAGCCATAAGTTGGCGAAGCGGGATCAACATCGAAGGGGCCAAACGAACCCAGACCGATCCCCTGCAATTGATTTACATAGGGCGCGAAGAAATCACAGACCTGCCCGATCGTTTCTGCGGGTGTGGTGGTTGCGAAGCGCGCTTCGGCGATGATGTTCTCGGGGCCGTTGCCCACTGCGCAATTGAATTTTGTCCCGCCGCCCTCGATGCCGCCAAAAAGTTTTTCCATTTTATTGATCCTGTTTTGTTGGTATTTTTTTAGACATCAAAATATCAGGCTTGCCAGCGCCGTTCGCATCTGGCACAACACCTGTGATGCAATAACCCATTTTTTGGTAAAACTCAAAAGGGTGTCTTCCAAAATTTTTGATCTCGCTGATCTTTTTCCAGGGTTCCACATACAGATCGGTGTTCGATAAGGAAGTCCTGTTATCTTCGTCATCCGTGCCCAGCATGACGGTGAGTGCGCCGCGCATGCGAACCTGTTCTTCAAAATCCTGCACCAGCGCGCGGCCAATGCCGTTTCCCTGCAAGCCGGGCTTCACAACCAGCGGATGCAATTCCCACACGTGCCCATCGTATTGTTCGATGCCGCCGATCCAACCGATGACGGTTTCGTTTTCATCAAGCGCAACACGCAGAATGCGATCATCGGCGAGCATTTCATGCACTTCGGTCAGGCCGTCGGCCAAGGCAGGCCAGGCTTCGGGTGAATGATCTTTGAAGGCATCCACAAGAATCTGCGCGGCTTGTTGAATCAGTGCAGGTTGATCTGAAGCCAGTGAAATGATTTTCATTTTCTGAATTTCCCAAAGGTGTTCCCAACCACATCCCAGACTTTTTCAGGATTCTCGGAAGCGCCATCCCAGGCGGAATTTCCATGCATGCCCCAAATGGCGATGGATTGCGCGCCTCTTTCGACGGCGAGGCTGAATCCTGTTTCGAGTTCATTTTCCCTGCCCGATGGGATTCCAAAGCCCTGCGCCCAAAAGTGCGGAGTTAATCGGCGCGGTACACAAATTTGCATGGTGCGTTCCATTTGAGAGGAGACGTATTCTGTGCAGTCTTTGTTGTGCAAAAACCAGTATGGATCGGTGCCAAAAATGTCGAGTCCGCGAAGGTCGGCGATGCGATTCCATGGGAGAGATTCACTGGCTTCATCTTCAACGGGTAATAACGTGATGGCATTTCTTACACCTTTGTCTTTGGCGTAGCCGATCATCTCGGCCAGAAAATTCACCATAAGGTCTTCGCGGAAGAGGCGCATTTCGGCGGTCAATGTTTCGGGCATGGGTTGCCCGAAGCGATTCTGGAATGAGATTCTACATCTCGGACAGAAACAGGCAAAGGCGGAGTCAGGAGCGAAGCGCAGGTCGTCCCAATCTGGTATGTAAAGATGCGGTTCGTCCCAGAAAATGGTATCGGCGCCAAAATCAACCGCCATGTCGATCCAGAGTTTCATTGCGATTCTGGTTTCATCGGCAGAGGGGCAGGCGGCGGGCGCGCGCTGGCCTGTGGAAAGAATCTGGCAGGCTTCGGGGTTGCGGGGTACGAATGCGGAAAATTGTTCGCCGCCGAAAAGGCCCATCACTGCCCAGGGATTCGCCCAACAGCTGAGGCCTGCATCGCGGGTCATCTTGAAAAATTGCGCGGTGCGACTGCGGGCGAAGACCATTTCATTCTCGCTGAAACTGTGGACGATGTACGTGCAGTGATGCGCGAGAATATCATCGAGGTCGCGTTTGAAATGATGCGGCCAGCCGTTTGCAAAATAGGAAACGCCAGTTTCAGGTTTCAAGCTTCAGGTTCCAGAGACTTCATTCTTTCGTATCACTTCCGCGTACCAATCGCCTGAGTCTTTGAAGGTACGTTTCTGAGTTTCGTAATCCATGCGGATGAGGCCGAAGCGCTTGGTGAAGCCATGTCCCCATTCGAAGTTATCCATCAATGACCAGACCATGTAGCCGCGCACATCCACGCCATCCTGCATGGCGAGGCGGGTTTGAATGAAGTGCTGTTTCAAATAATCGAGCCTGCGCGGATCGTGAACTTTTCCATCAGCGCCGACTTCATCTTTGAACGCGGACCCATTTTCGGTGATATAGATCGGCGGCAGGCGATATTCGTTATTGATCTTCACGAGCATTCTGCGCATTGCCGGGGCACAGACTTCCCATCCCATTTCGGTATATTCCGAACCATGCACTTTATCGATATTGCCGCTGGCGCTGACAAGATTGCGTGAGTAAAAGTTAATGCCTACGTAATCGAGTTCCTGCGAGATCAAGGCCAGGTCGCCATCGTAGATCTTCGGCATGTTCTCTCCCACCAGGTCGTATGCGGCAAGCGGATAATGCCCTTTGAAGATGGGATCAAGGAAAAGGGTCTCACTGCGGTCCCACGCGGCGTTGGCCTCGGCAATGTCTTCGGGTTTATCGGTGGCGGGGTCTGCCATCCACAAATTGAGGACGATGCCCGCTTCCACTTTTGAATTCGCACTGCGGATGGCTTGCACGCCAAGTCCGTGTGCGACCATGAGGTTGTGCGCAACCTGATAAGTGATGCGCGGATCTTGATTCCCCGGGGCATGTTCGCCAGAAAGATTCCCATCGAACGCGACGACACTGGGTTCGTTGAACGTCGTCCAGTATTTCACACGGTCACCGAAGTGTTTCACCGCCAAGGCAGAATAATCGGCGAAGGCATGGCAGGTATTGCGATTCTCCCAACCGCCTTCATCTTGCAAGGCTTGCGGCAGATCCCAGTGATAGAGGGTGAGGAAGGGTTCGATATTGGCGGCGCAGAGTGAATCGATGAGACGGTCATAGAAATCGAGTCCCTTTGGGTTGATACGGCCGCGCCCCGCTGGCAGGATGCGTGTCCACGCAATGGAGAAGCGATAAGCTTTGAGGCCAAGTCGGCGCATGAGGTCGATATCTTCTTCATAGCGATGGTAATGATCGCAGGCAATATCGCCCGTGCTCTGATCTGAGATCTTGCCAGGGGTATGACTGAAGCGATCCCAAATGGATTCGCCTTTGCCGTCTTCGTTCCAGGCGCCTTCGATCTGATATGCGGCGGTCGCCGCCCCCCAGAGAAAGTTGTGTGGGAATTTGTAGGTTGTCATAGGTTAGGTTTTAGGTTTCAAGTTTCAGGTGAAATGACCGCGTTTGGAGCGCTGTGTATGGTCTATGGTCGGCTCAGCTTTATCCCTTCACGCCGCTGAAGACCACGCCTTGCGTGAATATCTTTTGGCTGAAGAAGAATAATAAAATCGGCGGGAAGATCATCAACACGGATACCGCCATGATGAGATGCGTGTTGATGGTGTAAAGGGCATCGAAGGTTTGCAAACCGACGGCAAGAGTCCAGTTTTCGCGGGTGTGCAGAAAGATGAGCGGCTCGTAGAAATCATTCCACGCATAAAGAAAGTGGAAGATACCCACCGAAACCAGCGCAGGGCGGGCCTGCGGCAGAATGATGTAAAGCAGCACCTGCAGGGGATTCGCGCCATCGATCTTGGCGGCATCGTCCAATTCAAGCGGAATGGTCATAAAGAATTGACGAAGCAGGAAGACATCGTAGGCATTCGCAAAGAACTGCGGCACGATCAACGGCAGAAGCGTATTCACCCAGCCAAGTTTTTGATAAAAAATGTAAATGGGAATCAGGCGCACCTGCGAGGGCAGCATAATAGTGGAGAGCAGGAGGAGGAAAAGCACATTCAACCAAGGGGGCACGGAAACGGCTAAATCCGTAGGCCACCAGTGAGCTGGAGAACAACATGCCAAACATTCCCACAAAAGTGACGATGAGCGTATTGCCCAGATAACGGAAAAAAGGCATGGCATTCAGGGCTTCGGGGTAATTCTCCCAGTGGATGTCGAAACTATAAAGGGCGGTCTGCTCGTTCAACTTGAGTTCGATCAATTCATCGGGTCTGGCTGGGTCGGCAAAAAAGGCCATGCCGCCCGGGGCTTTTTTGATCATCGCCATTTCAAGCGAAACACCATCCACTATGACCTGATACAGGTTGAATTTCTCACCATTGATCTCGACGGTCTGCGGTTTGCGCGGGATCAGGGTATTTGCATCCGAGCGAAGCTGGCCCGGGTCCTTCAGCGAAGTAGAAACCATGAACGCAAGCGGGATCATAATGATCACCGCACCCGCCGCCAGCAGAAGGGTCGTAATGCCTTTGAAAAGGAACTCACTTGCTTTTATACTTCCAGTGATCGAACCGAAGAAGCCAGCAATCCGTTTCATTGTTTACCTCTCAATTGACCTTCGTAATATACCCACATATCCGAAGAGCGGAAAATCAGCGCTGTAAGGGCAAGCACAATGATGAAAAGGATCCAGGCCAGAGTGGAGGCATAGCCCATGTCAAAATAGCGGAAGGCATTTTGATAAAGATATAAGTTATAGAAAAGTGTGGCGCGTTGTGGCCCGCCTGTGCCGCTGGTGGCCACGTAAACTTCAGTGAAGTATTGGAATGTGCCGATCATGCCCAACACGAGGTTGTAAAAAAGGACGGGAGTCATCATCGGAAAGGTGACATTCCAAAACCGCTGCCATGCGTTGGCACCGTCTACTTTGGCGGCATCGTACAAGTCCGTGGGAATGCCCTGCAAGCCAGCGAGGTAGATGATCATGGAACCACCCACCCCCCACAGGCTCATGATCACCAGCGCAGGGACCGCCCAATTCGGGTCCTGCAGCCAGCCCGGAGGGTTATTGATGCCGAGCACATTTTGCAAAAACGGATTCAAAATTCCCATGCGCGGATTGAGAATGCGGATCCAAAGCAAGGTAACTGCCACGCCCGAAATAATCGACGGCAGAAAATAAATGGTACGCCAGACATTCACGCCGGGCACCTTTTGATTCAATAGCACCGCCAGCGAAAAACTGAAGATGAGATTCAGAGGCAGGGCAAGCGAGGCAAAGTAAATGGTGACTTGCAGCGCCTTCCAAAAGATCGGGTCGCCCAATTGACGGGTATCGCCTGTTCTGAAAAATTCGGGAATGCCCGAAAACACACGGATATAGTTATCCAACCCAACCCAGTTCGGCGGGTCCACGATGTTGTAATCGGTGAACGAAAAATAAAGCGATGCCAGCATGGGACCAATGGTGAAGATCAAAAAGCCAATGATCCACGGGATGATAAATGCATACCCGGCCATGGCTTCGCGTCGGGCGAGGCTGATCGTTTTTATTGATTTCATGCGCCTCCAGAAAAAGACCGTTTTTCACGGTCTGGGCTTAAGAATAAAAAATAATTCCAATTGGATGGTGAAGGAAACTCCACCATCCAATTTAGCTTACGCCGCAGAGACATTACGTCCCTGCAGTTCATCACGTCAGCGGGAAACTCAATTACTTGCTTGCCCAATATTCATCGAGGATCTTCTGAACATCCTCATTGGTGAGGTTTATCAAAGCTTCAATATCCGCTTCCGAGTCGGTGTAAATAGTGGTCTGGGTGTTGTTCAACGTATCGTTGACCTTACCCCATTCGGGAACCCAGGATTCGTGACTTGGATCGTCCAGGTAGTCGATGGCAGTAAAGATCACATCATAGTCAATGCCCGGATAACGTTCATTCAAATACTTCAAGTAGGCTTCCTGTGAAGATTGACGGGCAGGCAGACATCCATAGATTTTACAGACATCAATGATCTGCTCGGGAGCCACAAGCCACTTCATCACTTCCCAGGCGGCATCCTTGTTCTTGGCGGTCTTGGGCATGGTGAACAGGTCAGCATGAATACGTGAAATACGGTCGCCGTTCTGGTTGTAGAACAACGGGGCAATATCATATTTGAATGGCAGATCGTTCAAACCTTCAGACATGTACCAGGTATGGCTGTACCACATGGCTACATGACCGCCACCGAATGGGTCGCCGGAGGCCGCATCGATCGCACCCTGGCCTGCCGCATCAGGAATGAAATGATCCTTGAAGACGCCATCGTGCAGCCATTGCGCGCCGAAGAGCCATTCAGCAGAATTCACCTGGGCCGTCTTGTAATCGTCGCTGGTCGGGCGTCCCTTGGTGGAAGCGCCGAACATCGTCATCTGTCCGCGGAAATCCGTCCACGTATCGGCATAGCCCCACTGCTTGATGGTGGCTGGGTCAAAATCGGCATCGGCGGGAGTTTTATCGTTGGCATCCAATGTCATCTTGATCGCCATTTCCTTCATGGCATCGATATTCCATGAAGTATCGGCATAGTCGTGCGTCGGGTACGCCACGCCTGCAGCATCGAAGGCATCTTTGTTATAAAAAATGAAGGAAGGATACAGACCCAGCGGCAGCCCTGCGTTCAAATCGGGATACTTATTGAGCGTAGTTGAAGGACCGTAGAAATCGCTCATGTCATATTTCTCTTTTTCAATGTAAGGCGTAACGTCTTCCCATTGATCCTTGAATTTCGCAATGGTGGAAATGCCATGCGGGCCCACCAACTGCGGGGCGTTTCCGCCAGCAACCATGGCTAGATAGCGTTCCGTGGATTCTTCAACGGGGACGATCAGAAATTCCAATTCGGTGTCCGTGTGCGATTCATTGAACTTCTTTGCAAGCGCTTCCTGCGCAGCGACTTGGTCGGGATCGGTACCTGTGCCAAAGCCTACGAAGATCGTCACCTTGGCTTTTTCAGCGGGAGCGGCTCCCCCACCACATGCGGTCAGCATCAGGGATGTCAACACGAGAACGGCCAGCAACTTAAAGAAATTACTTTTCATTTGCTCCTCCAGAGATGATTAATGGAATGGGTACTCTTCATTTCGTTTCTTCTCCTATATCTCTTTGCCGACACCTCCTCGGTCATTGATGATGATCGGATAGCGCACATCCACACGATCTGCGGATGACCAACTCTGTGCGCATCAAAACCAGACTTTGGGCCTGCTGTCCGTTCAACAAGTGGATCAGCTGGCGGACAGCTTCGCGCCCCACTTCTTCGATCGGCGCGCGGATCGTCGTCAGCGCGGGGGAAATGTATCGGGCAAATTGAATGTCATCGAAACCGACAACCGCTACATCGTCAGGGATGATGCGGCTGGTCAGCTTCAAAGCGCGGTACACACCCATCGCGGCGTCATCATCCCCGGCGAAGACCGCATCAAATTCAATCCCATCCGCGATCATTTGTTGCATGGTTGAACTGGCCTGTTCCTCATCGAATTCACCTTTAACAACGAGGCTGGGGTCAAAAGGAATATTGTGTTTTTCCAGCGCTTCACGATAACCGCGCTCGCGCCATTGCGAATCTTCGTGACCTTCGGGTCCCTGCATATAAACGATTCGACGCCGGCCATGCTTTTCGATCAGATGACTGACCAGCATTTCAGCGCCGTCTTTGTTTTCAATGGTGATGACTGGGATATTCAAGTCTGCGGGTGGGGTTTGATGCATCAACACAAGTGGAAAATTCATGCTGTGCAGCCGTTTGAGTTCATCGAGTTCAAGGCTGGAGGTGAAGACGAGCAACCCGTCTGTATTGTGTTCCCCCACTGCGCGGTGTTGATGTTGACGCACGCCCTGCGTGGAGTGAATCAGCAACTCGTAGCCCGCTGTACGCACTTCCGCTTCAATGCCTTTGAGCAGGTGCGGAAAAAACGCGCCGCCAATCTCGGAAAGGATCAAGCCAATGGTGTTCGTTTTACGGCTGGCAAGGGTGCGTGCCGCCGTGCGCGGAACGAATCTCAACTCGGCGATCGCGGCACGTACTCGCTCGGCAGTCTCCTCGATGACAGGCGTGTTCCCAGTCAGCACGCGGCTCACCGTGGCGATGGAAACCCCCGCATGTTCTGCAACATCAGAAATTGTGGCGTATTTTCTCGTCTTTTTCATGCGTGAAAGCGTTTTCAGAAAGCGTTTTCACAGTATATCGAAACTCCCCCACAATGTCAACGGGTTGAGTGTAATTTTGTTACTATGCTCTGGATTGTAGATACTTCTTCAAACGGGCAAATGAATTTCGTATGATCAGGTTGGTTTGCTTGATCAACAAAGGTTCAGCGAGTTGAACGATTCCACCCTCATCTGATTCGATACTCCAGGTAAGTTTCGTTACACCCTTGTCGGCTTCCAATAAAAATGTGACCTGAGCCAGAAAAGGCTTTTCCGTTTTCCAGCCAAACTTTCGATTGGCTTCATATATATTGCATGTATTCAACAGAAATAGCCTTTTTCCGAAACGATTGGCGTTCTGCTCCCACTTTGTGCCAAGTTTGGCAGGGCCGCCGATCAGGCTTGTTAATTCGATCGGTTCCTCCACCCAATCCACATGATGCGGAATATCAGCGAGGACAGTGAAAATGGCTTCAGGCGGAAAATTGAATGTTTCGGTAAGTTCCACTTTCATCATGTTTCTCCTGAGCTGAAAATCGTTGGTGAGAGACAGTCACCTTTTCGAAAAGGTGACTGTCTCTTTTTAACTCACTCTCCCGGAGAGGCTAAGGTGTGGGAAGACTCTTGGCTTTTACGATCACATAGGCTCCCCAGCCGCGTGTCACCAATTCACCCGGGCAGAATAAAGGTTTGCCTGTGCCGGGTCGGAACCGCAGGCGGGCAGTAAACCGTCGACATAAGCCTGTTCGATCCAATCCTTGGCCCAGTAAGTCGAGCCAACATCAGCGAATACAGTTCCGGTGCCGACGGGCGGAAGATAATTCACGCCATACTTCATCTTCAACCCAAAAATAACGACCTGTTCACGCGGAAGTTGGGTTGCAGGGCAAAACATCAATGCATCGAAAGATTTCACATTTCAAAGTCTTAAACCAGACAATTGCGATATAGACAGTCTACATAATGAGCGTATCAAGGGCGTATCATGAATTATGCAGGGCTCAGTTGGTAGTACATATAAAATTCAACAATTTCCCCAACAACCTATATTCTAGAAATAAGAACGTATTCGTAAGTAAAATTGGATTAAATTTTTCAGGGAGTGCCAACCTGGTCGGCACTCCCATTCAAAGTGATCTTATTTGCCTTCACCCCCACGCTGATCTGCAATTTTATTGCACAGCCAAAAAGTGATTCTTCAACGTGTAGTGAATGTAGTTTTGCCAAAGCGGGATGATATCTCCCTGCTTGTAATCATGGTCGGAGAAGGTCTGGATGATCACTCGCCCGTCATAGCAGGTGGCAAGCACACCTTCGTCGCTTTGCTTCGCTGAGAGTCCCGCCAGCATGGTGGCATTACCAGAACCACCGAGGCGGATCTGATCCCCCGCACCATTCGCCCAGAAGCGATCAAAGTGCAAAAGCGGAAGCACGGAATTGGGTTCGTTGAAAATGGGATGTGTAGGATCCCACCAGTAAATCGAATCGGAGAGTTCAAAACTCTTTCGGAAGCTGACCCCGCATCCGCTTAGGATCTTGCTGATCGGACCGTTGGCTTCGCTTTCCAGATACCAAACTTCAGCGATCAGGGCGGCTTTGTCACGAGTCAGGCGGGTGTTGATCACATCCCAGAACTCACCAGAAATAATGTCTTTTGATTCCGCATCAACAATGATCAGGTCATAGGGTTTGCCGGAATTCAGAAACTCCATGAAATGCCCACTATAGGAACCAGTCTGAGTGTATTTAATGCCCATGCCTTCGAGGGCATCCTGAACCCACATGCCGATGTTCAATTCATCTGTATTCTCATAAACGAGCACATTCGCGGCACGGATGCGCGCTTCCACATCTGCCGTGGCAGTGGGCTGAGGCAATGCAGGCGCAGTTGTTGCCACAGGTTGCTCTGCCGCTGGGGCGCAGTCGGCTGGACGGCGGCAGGCTGGGCATTAAGCGCCGACTGGGTCATCTGCAGCGCCACCGTAGTGGCCTGAAGCTCAAGCGCTGCCTTGGTCGGGTCAAATGCAGGCTGTTGCTGCACGCCACTGTTGGTTAAATTACAGGCCAGAATGAATACAATGGCAAACAGCCAGAAAAGGGCAGGAATCGCGCGTTTTTGTTTCTTTTGTATGGATTGTTTCATTTTTTTCTCCTTTATAAGTGTTGAAAAATTGTCACAACGTAAAATCTGATTTTGACCCTATAATGATTCATACTTAAAAAAACACATCGGTTACGAGTTTTCGTGTTTTAACACCTCAAATCAGACATTTGCGATAGTCACAGTCTACAAAGTGAGCGTATCAAAAACGTATCAAGGATCGGGTTCGGGCTGCCATTTCAGGCGGTGATTTAACAGAAATCTCGCGCTGGGGGCGGCCAAAACTGGAGACGATGATTGTCAGATGAATTGGAACTAAAATTTCTCGGTCCGCCCGAAGTTGCACTTGGCGGTAGAACGCTGAAATTTGCCACCCGCAAGGCACTCGCTCTGTTTGCCTATCTGGTGGTCGAAGGCGGCGTGCATCCGCGCGAAAAATTGCTGGCGTTCTTCTGGCCCGAAAGCGAAACGCATCTGGCACAGTCGGCCCTGCGCAACACCCTCGCACGAATCAAGGATGCCTTGCGCGGTGTGGATGAGCCGCTGCGGATCGAAGGCGACCGAGTCGGATTCAACGCTGCGCTCGCATCTTTCCTTGACCTTGAACTGGTTGCAAAAACAACAACAGAATCCCAGCCGCTAAAGGTTCCACAGCCCAACGTCGCTGGGTTGGAGAATGCCTCCAAAGCCTCACGCGGCCTCTTCCTGGAAGGATTCTCCCTGCCCGATTCTCCCGCCTTCGATGAGTGGTTAATAATCCAACGTGCCAACTGGGGGCATCGCCAAAATCTTCTCCATGACCGCCTCTCCCTGCACCAACTGGAACATCATCTTATTCAACCCGCCATCGAAACGGTCATCCGCTGGCTGATTTCGGATTCTCTTAATGAGTCCGCTTACCAGCGTCTGATACGTCTGCACTTCCTTAACGGGGATCGTTCTGCCGCGCTGCAAACTTATGAAACCTGCCGTACCCTGCTGAAAAAGGAGCTGGGCATTGAACCCTCAGCGGAAACAGAAGCAACGCTGGCGTACATTCGCTCGGGGGAGACTCCTGCTTCAGTTTTTGCCGAGCAGGCTGAGGCGCGGGAAGAAGCGTTCCACATTCCATTTATAGGCCGCTCGCATGAATATCAAGGTCTGGTGCAGGCTTTTCATCACATTCAAAAAGGCAGGCCGCAAGTTGTGGTCGTGTCTGGTGAATCGGGCATCGGTAAAACGCGCCTGTCGGAAGAGTTTCTGAAATGGGCCGGCACCGAAGGTGCAGATGTTTTGCGAGGACGCGCCTTCGAGACCAGCGGTCAACTCCTCCCCTATCAGCCCATCATTGACTCCCTGCGTGAACGGCTGGAGCGCGAGAACGCCCCGGAGGACCTGCTCGATGATGCCTGGCTTGCCGAGCTTACCCGCATCCTGCCCGAGTTGCGTGAGCGTTACCCTGATCTGCCGCCGACCGCTGGCAATGATGCCACCGCCCGCGCAAGATTGTTCGAGGCCATCGCACGCCTTGCCGAGGCGCTTTCTGCAAAACGGCCGTTGATCTGGCTGATGGATGACTTGCAATGGGCAGATGCGGAAACGTTGGAACTGCTTCATTACCTCAGCCGCAATTGGCGAAAAAGCCACAGCCGCATCCTGCTTTTGATCCTGATGCGCAGTGAGGCGCTGGGGTTTGGGGCCACCCTGCGTGATTGGATGAGCGGCCTGACCCGCGATATTCAGATCACGCGTTTTAGCCTTTCAGCCATGAATATGGACGATCTCGGTCAATTGATCGCTTCTATGGCAGGTGAAAACGCAGTGGGCACTTCTGAATTTTCCGCCTGGCTTACGGCGGAAACGTCGGGACAGCCTTTTTTTCTCACCGAGACCCTGACCGCATTGGATGAATACGGCGCATTGATATGGGTTGGCGAAGCACCCGCCAGCAAACTGGATATCCCTGCCACGCTTGCAAACTTAAAAACCATGGGATCGCAATCGTTGGCCCCTGCCATTCGCGATGTGGTGGTTTCGCGTCTTGAATGGTTGAGCCTGCCTGCTTCGTCCATTTTGGCGGCGGCGGCGGTGATCGGGCGCAATTGCAGTTTTGAACGCCTTTGTCAAATTTCAGGCATTGATGTGCAAGACAGCCTGAATGCGTTGGATGAATTGCTGTTGGCGCACATGATCCTTGAAATAAAAAATGAAGCCCGTCCCTACACCATTTCACATGACCGCATCCGCGAGATCGTTTACACCCAGCTCAGTGAGGCGCGCCAGCTGATCTTTCATCGGCGAGCTTTGGCAGGTCTGGCAGAATCAAAAGCGCCGCCTGCAGAATTGGCTCATCACGCATTGTCGGCGAAGGAATGGCCTTTCGCTTTTCAACACAGTTTACAGGCGGGGAAAGAAGCGATGCGTCTTTTTGCGACGGCAGGCGCCATCCAACATTTCGAAACCGCCCGTTCGCTGCTCTATGAGAAGAAAACAGACGCGGCGCCAGTCATCTTCGAACAGCTTTACATGAGCCTCGGCAAGGCATACGAGATGGAGTTTCACCATCGCGAGGCATTGAATGTCTATGAGGAGATGCAGGCACAGGCTTCCGCACGTGACAACCGTAAAATGGAACTGGCCGCACTGGTGGCGCGTTGTGTCATACTCCCCGGGCATTACGATACGCAAAATCTGGACCTGGCACGGGAATTAGCTTTGCAGGCTTTGCCACTTGCACAGGAGCTGGGTGATTTGAAGGCACAGGCAGAGATTGAGATGAGCCTTGCCATGATCCACAAGTATAGTGCCGAACAGATCGAGCCAACCATCGGCCACTTGCGTGCGGCAGAAGCACTGGCGCGCAAGGTTGGCTCACGCGAGCAGTTGGGGATGGCCATGCTGGAACTGGGCGTAGCGTTCCTTTGGTTGGGTCAACTCGAACAGGCCGAATCGCTTTTATTGGAAGCGACAAAGATCCATCGTGAACTCGATTACCGCCCAAGGGTATTAAGCAGCTTGCACAACCTGGCGATCATTTACATGGAGACAGGAAAATTCGACACTGCTCTCATTTCTTTGCAGGAGGCGTATCAAACAAACCAAGCGTTGGGAAGTTCCACCTCGGTCTATGCCCTGGCGACCACACATAATGTGATTCACATCTTGTGCGGCAAGTACGATTTGGCATTCGAATCACTCCTGCCTGCATTGGAGATGGCAGAGACACAGATCGTCGCCGGGCTGTGGATCGACATTTTTCAGCAACTGGCCTGGTGCTGTTACGATCTGGGCGCTTATGCTGCAGGCATCCGATATTGTCGTAAAGCAATCGAATACCACGACCATATCAACAGCACCGGGCGTTCTGCCGCATTTGCAATACTGGCCATTCTACAAGTACACTGCGGAGATTTAATAGAGGCAGAGGCGGCAGTAAAAACCGGCTGGGAGAATTTCGATATAAAATCACAGAACTATCCGGGCTGGTGGGAGACACATTCCATTTTAGCGGCGGAGGCAGAGTTGGCACTGGCAAAAGGTGAATTGGCCCGGGCAACTCGCTGCGTGGATCAACTTTTGGAAAAATTCAATGAACTAAATTTGCTGCATCTCAAACCAAGCATCTTGTATTTGCAAGCGAGGATTTTAAAGGCAGCCGGGAATCAAGCAGAGGCAGTTCAAAGCCTGACTGAGGCATTGGCGCTGGCCGATGAAATGGGCGCACACCGCGAAGTATGGGCGATGTGTTCGATGCTTGGGAATCTGGAAGCGGAACAAGGGAATAAATCAGCGGTGATTCAATTAAAGGAACGAGGCAACCGCGAGGCATTGCTCATCGCCGATCATGCAGGGACAGAAGAATTCAGGGAGATATTCCTCTCCCGCCCGGATGTGCAGAAGGTTTTGGTCAGCTAAAGGCAGGTTGAAATCTGCTTTTCATGTTTGGCGTACAAAACTGCTCGAACGATTCACCAGTGAACGTGCTACAATGAAATTGAGAGATCATGGGATCTGGAAGGGGATTTGTGGAACGTCTTCTCTCCTTAGAAAAGGAGTAACTTATGGACAAGAAAACTAAAAACCCCCTGCTGGCGGGTTTGATAAACGTTTTAATTCCGGGTCAAGCCAGTTATATGTAAATAACGATAGGGCCAAGTTCATCCGCGCTTTTGTGGTTGGAGCCATCGCACTTACGGTTGCTGTTCTATTGGGAAGCCTCATCCAAAACACGCGTGGATATTCCCTGCCGCAAGGTGTGTGTATGGGCAGTCTGGTCACTGCGGTGGCGGCTGTCTTGTTCATCAGCGGGCGAAAGGTGGCTGGAGAACGCAACAGCGAAAAAGACAATGCAGCCTATTACAACTCCATGCGGCGCGATAGTCATGAAGCAAAACAAACCGCAGCCAAAAAGGCTCAAGATGAAGGGTTGGCATCCGAGCAGAAAGATGCAGAACCTAAAACGAAGTAACGCAAGTCTAGAAAAGAGTTGAATGATCAATTTAAATATCAGTACGCTAATCTACCAGCCCATCAAAAAGGTCTTCGATTTTGTATGCAAGCCCGAGAATGACTTTCAATGGCAGTATGGGACATTGGCGTCAGCCACGCTTTCCGAAGGTACCGAAAACATCGGAACCGTTTTTCGCAGCGTAGGGCACTTGATGGGGCATCGGATTCAAAGCACGTTCGAGGTGACCGAATTCGAGCCGAATAAAAAATACGGCTTCAAATCCCTTTCCGGCCCATTGCTTTCACAAACCACGTACACATTTGAAATGGCCGAAGGCAGCACCAAAGTCAACATTTCGACGCAGGCCAATGTGGTCAATTTTTTCCAGCCCGATGAAGGGATATTGGAAAAAAAAATGAAAAAGCAACTAAAGGAAAACCTGGCAATACTCAAAAACCTTCTCGAAGTAAAGCGAGTCGTGACGGCTTTCGACACAGACCCTCAACCATCAAAAATGTGAACCTTTTAGTCAGGAGAAACTTATGAATTTTCACGAAGGCGATCCAGTCATGCACTGGACGTATGGATTTGGACAGGTCGTCCGCCTGGAAGAGCGGGATCTCGCCGGAGCGACGACCCTTTACTATGCAGTACAAGTTAGGGACCTGACCGTTTGGGTCCCGGCGGATGCCAAACTGGAAACCAGATTGCGCCCACCCACCCCACAGACAGAGTTCAAGAAAATGATCAACATCCTGTCGAGTCCGGGCAAACCGCTCCCTGAAGACCGCCACGAACGCAAGACCCGCCTGCAGGAAATGCAAAGGGATGGCCGTACCGAGTCGCTCTGTCACATCATCTGTGACCTTCATGCCTTCCAAAAGGCAAAATCTCTTAACGATAATGACCAGGTGGTTTTGAAACAGTCACAGACCTCCCTGCTTGGAGAATGGGGATTCGTGTTTTCCATTCCCTACGCCCAGGCCGAGCTCGATATGCATCGCGCATTGTCTCCCAAGGCGCATGAGATTAAGGAATAATATGTCATCAGAAGAAAAACAGATCATACATAGAGTTGTGGAAAATTTCGTCCGCACCGGAAATGCCACGGATGAACAGGTCAAGGTAACCTGCCTGCCAGTGAACAAGACCAGTTTTGTGGAACAAACCGGTAATGACGGCCGAACCATTTTATTGGATGAATACAAATTGGACGGTAAGGTGATCTGGGCAAGTTACAGCGCACGCAGCGGAACAGTTTACCTGAGTCTAAAAAGCACCCATTAATAAACCTGGCTTATCAGGCGCAAATATAATCCTTCCGACAGCCGAAACGAAGTTTCGGCTGTCTGAAGGATGTTTGTATTTACTGGGACGTCTGCGCAGTGCGATAGACGGGGAAGACAATTTATTTATTCAGGATTACTTTTTGGGAAGGACCACCACACGAAATCCATAGTCACTCCATGCCTTGTTGGGGCGGGAGAAATGGAAGAACTGTCGGCCGGAAACACGCTCGACGAATTGGTTGAGATACCAGGACCCGCCGCGGAACGCCAGCCATTCATAGTCTTTAATGAAAAAGTTGGCCTGCCATTCCCAAACATTCCCAACCATATCCATTATCCCAAATGGGCTTTTTCCCAACGGATAGGCGTACACAGGTGTTGGATGGCCGATCGCGCTTTCTTCTACATTGGCCCGCTGTAAGATCACCTTCAAGGACTTTGTCACAACCCCTTCTTCATCCCAGGGATAACGACCAGCGGGAATTACGCCGCCTGAAGCAGCCGTCCATTCCGTTTCCAGGGGTAAACGTATCAATTCCGGTTTTAATGATGGGTTTTCCCTACCCTCTGGCAGGCGATCCCAATTCTGCAACAACCACTCACAGTACGCATTGGCTTCGAACCAGGAAATTCCTACAACCGGGTAATGCGGATTCGATCCCCCAAAATCCTTGTGATCCCAAAAGCGCGGCAACAGTTTTCCAGTTTTTCCCTTTTTGATTTCCTCCTTGAGGAACTCAAACCCCTTATTCCCCCAGTTGGGCATCGGCTGGCATTTTTCGTCGAACTTTAAAAAATCCAGCCAGTAGATCGGGTTGGTAAAATCAGGAGCATTCAGAAAACGTTCATATTGCGAGTTGGTGACCGGGTATTTCCCGATCCAGAATGGATACGAAACTTTTACATCATCCAAAATTGAAATCTCAATAAAATGATGCAGTCCCAGTTCTTCGTCGCTAGGTGTCGGGGCCTTCGCCACATCCTCATTTTCGGGAATCTCGATCTTCAATGCCCGCGCACGGGCAGACAAGGATTTGATTAGCTTTTCGTGGGCATTCGGAGTGAAATAATCTGCCCAATGTAATTTTTTAAGCGCTCAAAGGAAGGCTCACATTCATCCAGCCGCAAGGGAATAATGTAGATCGCGCCTTCAGACTTCTCATCAGCCAGATCCAGAACACGCCTGATCTCTTTGTTGACATATCCCTCTTTGGCAACTGATACTTTTGAAAGACAAATAATAATGGCATCTGCGTTGCGGGCGGCTTTAATAATTTCCAGGTCAAAATCCTGCCCTGGCAACAGGTCTTCTTCATCGAGCCAGGGGCAATCCATTTTTCAGCGGAAAGTCGTTTTATATAGCTCGCGTACTGCGGGCTTATCTTGTGAAGCATGGCAAAGGAAAACGCTGAGAGCTCGCATCATGGGTTTGTATCCCGCAGATAGGGTGTGATGAATGGATTATAACCTTACCGATATAAAAGCGATATAAAGATGCAACTTCTTGTATTCACCCTTCCCATGCACTATACTCTTCTTTATTGATTGGTGCGTAAGATTTTACAGGAGATGGTATGAATCAAGACATGTCATTTGGTGGTTTTGTCAGGCAGCGCCGCCGTGAAATGGATCTAACGCAGGAGGAGTTGGCGCGGCGTGTGGGATGCGCAGCCATTACGTTGCGAAAGATCGAAGCCGATGACTTACGCCCCTCCGTCCAAATCGCAGAGCGCCTGGCAATGGCACTTGCCATTCCTCTGGATGACCGTGCCGAATTCGTGCGCCGCGCTCGTGCGGTACATCCTGAAGCCTCTGATTTCCCCGCCATCACCCCCGCCCCTTCATTAGATGAGATCGGCCGCGAAGACCTGACAGGTCGCGCCATCCGCGGATATGCATTGGCTGAACGCATCGGCATGGGGGGGAATGGGCTCTGTCTATCGCGCTGTTCAACCCAACGTTGAGCGTGAAGTGGCTGTCAAGATCATCCTGCCTGCCTTTGCCAACCATCCTGATTTCATTCGCCGCTTTGAGGCCGAAGCCCAGTTGGTGGCGCGGCTTGAGCATCCGCACATTGTTCCGCTTTATGATTACTGGCGCGAACCGGGTGTGGCATATCTGGTGATGCGCTTGTTACGCGGGGGAAACGTTCAAAACCTGCTCGGTCAGGGTCCGCTTTCTTTGGAAGCGACCACCCACATCCTTGAACAAATGTGTTCCGCCCTAAATGCCGCGCACCGTATTGGAGTCATCCATCGCGATCTCAAACCCGCCAATGTCATGTTGGATGAAGATCAAAACGCCTATCTCGCAGATTTTGGCATCGCCAAAAATATCAGCGACCCCGACCTGGAACATAAAACTCAAATCGATGAGATGGTCGGCACGCCGCATTACATGTCGCCGGAACAAATCCGCTCGCTGACCATCAAACCGCAAACCGACATTTATTGTTTGGGCATCATGCTCTACGAAATGTTGACCGGCGCCCTGCCTTTCGCGGGTCCCACGCCGATCGACTTTATTCAACAGCATATCAATGCACCCATGCCATCCTTGGCGGCGCACCATAGCGGCTTGCCTGCCTTGTTAGACAAGGTCATTGGGCGCGCGACTGCAAAAAACCCAGAGGATCGCTACGAAGATGCGCTGTCTCTCTATAAAGATTTTCGGCAGGCAACCAGCGGCCTGCTAAATGATCGTCCAACCATTATTCATATTGAAGAAGAAACTGATCTCGAAATCATTAATCCCTTCAAAGGATTGCGCGCCTTTAGCGAAGCCGATGCTGATAATTTTTTCGGGCGTGAAACGCTGGTTCAGCAATTGCTGGCGCGCCTCGGCGAGGGCGGCGATCTGAGTCGCTTTCTGGCAGTCATCGGCCCGAGTGGCAGCGGCAAGTCCTCAGTAGTCCGAGCCGGGTTGATTCCCGCACTTCGTCGCGGCGGCCTGCCCGGTTCCGAGAATTGGTTCATCGTGGATATGCTGCCGGGCAAACATCCGTTTGAAGAACTTGAAGCGTCTTTGCTGCGAGTGGCTGTCAATCCGCCGGAGCATTTGTTATCTCAAATGAAGGATGGCAATCGCGGCTTGCTGCGTGCGGTGCATCGCATTTTGCCTACGGATGCATCGGTGGAACTCGTATTAGTAATCGACCAATTTGAAGAAGTATTCACACTGATCGAAGATGAAGCCGAACGCGCGTTGCTGTTGGAAAACCTTGCATCCGCCGTGTTGGATGAACGCAGTCGTTTACGCGTGGTAATCACCTTGCGCGCCGATTTCACCGACAAGCCTTTGCGCTACGTGGATTTTGGTGAGTTGATGAATCGCCGCTTTGAATTTATCCTACCCCTCACAGCGGATGAATTGGAACGTGCGATTCTAGCCCCCGCACAGCGCGTCGGACTTAAGCTGGAAAAGGGTCTTGTCTCGACGATCATTCGTGAAGTTGGGAATCAACCCGGCGCATTGCCGTTGCTGCAATATGCGCTCTCGGAGCTTTTCGACAAGCGCGATGGACGCACATTAACAAACAAAGCCTATCAAGAAATTGGTGGTGTGCTTGGTGCGTTGGGACGAAGTGCGGAAACAATTTATTCCAGTCTGGATGAAGCCGCTCAATCTGCAACGTGCCAGTTATTCCTTCGCCTGGTGACACTAGGCGAAGGGACGGAAGACACCCGCCGCAGAGTCCTACGTGATGAAATTGAGTCACTGCATGAAGATCATCAATCCGCCATTCAAAAAGTAATTGAAATATTTGGCAAAGCGCGTTTGTTATCCTTTGACCGTGACCCGATCACGCGTAATCCCACCATTGAAGTAGCGCACGAAGCGCTCTTGCGCGAATGGACTCGTCTGCGCGAATGGCTCAACGAAAGCCGCGCGGATGTGCGCACACAAAGACAGCTTAACCATGCCGTGCAAGAATGGAATACTGCACAACGCGATGCAAGTTTTCTGATGGCAGGTTCGCGCCTGGAACAATTCGAGGGCTGGTCGTCGAATACCACCATCGCGCTGACACAGGACGAGCGCGCATTCTTATCTGCAAGTGTCGTTGAACGAGATCGCCGTGAATTGGAAGAACAGTCACGCCAAAGGCGGGAACTGGAAACCGCGCAAAAACTGGCAGAAACAGAAAGACGATCTCTGTTTACGACCCGCGCGGGCGCATCTCTGGAGCGCTGGCATTGGCGATCATTGGCGCATGTTGCGGCATTCTTGGAACCAAGCCACCCAGAAGTTCAAGTCGAAATGCACAACAGGCTCTGAATGCCCAGTCAATTGCACAAGCAGAACGCAACATCGCACAACAACAAGAATTGATCGCCTCGGTGCGCGAATTATCGAGTGAAGCAAATATTAATTTAGACATTGACCCGGAGCTCAGTATATTGCTTGCGCTACAAGCCGTGAATAAAACTTATACGATAGGTCAACCTGTTCTACCGGAAGCAGAAGATGCCTTACATCGCGCAGTACAAACCTCACGCCTGGAATTAACATTGAACGGGCATACAGATATTGTCTGGAAGGCGGTTTTTAGCCCGGATGGCAAACTTATCGCCTCAGGCAGTCAAGATGGTACGGCAAAGATCTGGGATGCGATCACCGGCAAGGAATTGTTTACGATAAAGGCTACAACCGAAGGTGATGCTGGAAACGTTGACTTTAGTCCAAATGGAAAATTATTGGCAACGGGAAGTGACGACAAAATTGCTCGTATTTGGGATGTGGCAACCGGGAAGGAACTTCTAGCCTTGCAAGGTCATTTGGATTGGATTTCACATGTGGCCTTTAGTCCAGATGGAAATCGCTCGCACTGCCAGTAACTGGATGGGTACGTTAGGATATGGGATAGTTCTGGACAAGAGAGGAACATCTTGCCCTTTCTGAAGAAGTGGTACGACAGCCTATTGGGTGCATTCAGCCCTCGATGGTAAGCTTAAACGCTGCATCAGGCGGTGGTACGAACAGCGTGTTGGCAGTACTCTGGGATGCCGCTGCGGAAAAGTAATATTAAACGGAAACTTCGGTCACACAAATCAAATTAGCGAAATTGCATTCAGCCCGGATGGGGCACCCGTGGCGCTGCCATGACCAGAAAGTGAGGATTTGGGATAGGGGCCACCGGGCAAGTGTATTACACGCTCTCGGTCACGCCAGGCACAATCCCTTTGGCTTTTCTTTTAGTCCCGATGGCGCCCGTCTGGCAACACAGCCAGTTGGGATGGCACTGCACGTGTCTGGGATCTTACGCCCAAAGAAGTGCTTTTATCCCTTTGTCGATACAGCGTAAGCGGTTGGTCGATGTATGTTATTACTGGCCCGGATGGAAAGCACATTCTGACGACTATACGGATGGGAATGCCCGGATTTGGGACGCATCTTCTGGTAAAAACTGCGCCAACTGAATGGCCCGCTCTTTATACAACGTACAGCCCGGATGGAAAATTGGCTGCCAGCGGAAATTACGACAAGACCATCATCATTTGGGATACGCAGACTGGCGAACAACTTAAAACCCTTTCAGGACATACAGATATAGTCTTGCAATCGGTTTCACCGGATGGGAGACCCGCCTCGCCAGTGCAAGCATTGATGGCACAGTCATCATCTGGATTTGGTAGAGGCAACGCCTGGTCCACACTTCAAGGAGACAGCGATTATCAGACATCCGTGGCGTATAGCCCCGGATGGAAGGTTTCTCGTCGCTGGCGGCGGTGATTTCAATACTATAATTGGGGTCGGAATTATTTGGAATGCAATCACGGGAGAGAGAATATTCACCCTTCCCAGTGATAGTCTCATTTCGGCTGTCGCTTATAGTCTGGATGGAAAACTAGCAATAATTGGCAGTTTCAACGGCACCATTCATATATGGGATGCATTCACCGGCAAATATGTATCGATTTTGAGAGGACACACTGGCGTAGTTAATTCGCCGCATTCAGCGGACGGAACACTACTTGCTACCTCACGTCTTGATGGCACTGCCCGTATATGGGATATGACCAATGGGGTCAATTTGTTGACACTTCCTGTTGATAGCGGCGGCATTGGCAAAGCTGTATTCAATCCGGATGGAAACGTCTCGCCGTAGGCGCAAGTCAGAGATTTCCATTTTCCTTCTGCCAATTCAGGATGTGATCGCACCGGCACAGTCCCGCGTTACACGCACGCTGACATTGGAAGAATGCCAGCAACTTTGCATATGGATGCATGTCCCGCATGCGCCGTAAGGAAACCCTTTCAATGGCAACCGAGAGTCGTGCACAACAACTCAGTTTTCTCTCGAAATCGGCGGACTAAAGTCCCTGCCTCAGTCTATGAAGCCCTTTCGGGCTAAGTCGGCTTTAGCCGACTTTCACGAACTGAGGCAGGGATTTATCCCGCACCGAACACAAGGATAGCCCGAAGTTCAAAATAGGGAAGTTTTTTTTACAGGACAAGTTAGGAAAATTGACAATGAATACAAATCATATTCTGACCAGAAGTGTTCCTTCCCCCAACGATCTGCAATTTCTTGAAGACCGTCTGTATGAATTCAATAGCGATCAAACAGGACAGGAGGATGGTCAGCTCTTTGGTTTCTTTATCCGTAATGAACAGGATGAGATTGTGGCAGGCTGCTGCGGTTGGACCTGGGCACATGCCTGTCAGATTCAATCGCTTTGGGTTCACTCCTCATGGCGCGGACATGGCTATGGGCGCACCTTGCTGGAATCCGCCGAAAACGAAGCCCGCGAACGCAATTGCAAAGTGATATTGATTGGCAGTTACAGCTTCCAGGCCCCTGCGTTTTATCAAAAATGCGGGTATGAACTTGCTTGGCAATTGAATGATTTTCCGCCCGGACATCAGCACTGTTACCTTATCAAACGGTTCGCAGAAACTGAAAACGACTCGATTCTCTCAACAAAACCTTGGACGTTCCTGATATATGAGGTAAAGAAAATGTCAAGCTGGCAAAGTCATATCATAAAACTATATTTGAATTACATAAAATTCCGGCGATTACAACGGCCCCACGAAAAGCTGCGCCAGCTAACAGATAGCGGAGCAGCTGGCAAATTTCGAAATCACTGCATGAAAACATAACCATTGACATGGTTGATCATTCCCCGGTGCCTTCGGCTTTTGGGGTATGCGCTGGGGTCCGTCAAATTCCGGCCACGAGGTCAACGCTGAAGCGGGAAAATTCATACCCTGATCATTGATTATCGAGGCCTCGAGATCCTTCCCTGCGGCTTACAGGATGCCTTAACGGCTTATGACTGGCTGCGAAAAATGTGTTGGCGGGGTGGGCTGGCGCTTTCCACTGCCATTCTCTGGGGATAACCAGACATGCCTTTACAGGTGATTTGCCTGTCACCAGTGATTGACGTGGAATGCACGGGCGATCTGTGATCCCAGGCGCGCGCCCTTCGTGCCTGAAGCGGCGCAGGCTATCACTGAAATTGGTGAGGTGATTAAACGTCGTATAAACCCGTATATCAATTTCCATTCTGTCGGCACAGTTGAAGGACAGTTTCAGGCGGAAGCCCTGAATAAGTAAACCAGAATCTAAAGGAGATACTCCCATGACTTCTAAACTACTTCCCCAATCAGAACACTTCACCTATCACGAACTGGCTGACGGTGTATGGGCGGCAATCGTGATAACAACTGGCCTGGCAGCGAGCAACTCAGGCATTGTCGATCTTGGTGACCGCACGTTGATCTTCGACACTACTTTCTCACCCGCCTCTGCCGCGGAATTACGCAACGTGGCTGAGAGTCTTACCGGGCGACCTGTAGATTATGTGCTCAACAGTCATTGGCATCAAGACCATGTTTTTGGAAATGCGGCTTTCGCTCCCGAAACGGAGATTTACGCCACCGTACGCACAAGCGAGATCATCGCTGAGAAGACCGAGGCGGATATTGTTGAATTCAAACAACATTGGCCCAACCAACTGAAAGAATGGGCTGAAAGCGCAAAGGTCGCGAAAGACGAAGCCGAGCGGTTGGATTTCGAAGACGGTGTGCGATTTGCGCAGTCAATCATTGATACCTTTCCGCAGTTGGAACTACGCTTACCAGATCACATCTTCACCGATCGAGTGGAATTCAAAGGAACCAAACGCACCGTCGAATTCGTCACATTTGGCGGTGGACATACCGACAGCGACGCATTTTTGCATTTGCCCATAGAGAAGATTATCTTCACTGGTGATCTGCTGGCGACGAAATTTCAACCTGGTATGTCCAGCGGTCACCCACACGAATGGCTCAACATCCTTGCAAAGATTAAAGCGCTTGACCCCATCCAACTGGTATCCGGTCACGGCGAACTCGCTACACTGGCAGATGTGGAACTTATTGAGCAATATATCAACGCACTATTGCAAATGGCAAAACAAAATCAACATGCAGGTGGCACCGCAGAAAGCGCCGCCGCTCTCCAACCTCCAGCGTTCACCGATGGCTGGAATAATTCCGAGGCATTCGAGGAAAACATGAAGTTCTTGCATGAACTCTTGCAACCAAAATAATTTTCATTCATTGAGAATCATAAGTCTGTGAGACTTCCGCCCGTCCCAGCATCAAGGCCCCCTTGAGGGGATGTTCTGCGATCTAAGACATGTCTAAACCGTTAGGTTCGTCAAAATATCAAAGGTGAGATATGTCCAATAAGAATATTCAAGCTATTGAAGATAATTTACTGACCGCTGTTTCTATCCATGGGATTCCAAAAAAATCCTATAACTTGATTAACAGAATGAAATACTTCCATGTCCCTGGTGTTAGTATCGCGGTTATCAACAATACGAACATTGAGTGGGCTCGTGGCTACGGCGTATTGGAAACGAATGGAAATACACAAGTATCGCCTGACACATTATTCCAAGCCGCTTCGATTAGTAAGCCGGTGTCAGCAATGCTGGTGCTCAGGCTCGCAGAACAAGGGAAATTGGATTTAGATATTGATGCAAATAAATATCTTTCTTCCTGGCAAATCCCAGAAAATGAGCATACAGAAAAAAATAAAGTAACCCTCCGTGGTATTCTTTCACATACCGCCGGATTAACCGTTCACGGCTTTCAAGGATATGGCTTTGATGATGAAGTGCCATCCCTATTACAAATACTCAATGGTGAGACGCCAGCAAATTCAGCACCGATACAAGTGGACGTTGCGCCCGGGAGTATGTTCAGATACTCTGGAGGGGGATATACGATCATGCAGCAAATTCTTGAAAATATATCTGATAAAGCTTTTGAAGAGTTATTACAGACCGAAGTGCTGGATAAACTAAATATGCATAGCAGCACTTTTGAACAGCCGCTTCCCATGCAACTGAGAGAAAAAGCTGCTACTGGTCATGTTGGCGCAGGGGTGCCTATCAAAGGAAAATGGCACACATATCCTGAAAAAGCTGCCGCCGGTTTATGGACAACGCCTACTGATCTGGCAGAATTCGCCATCGAGATCATGAAATCTTATGACAATCGGTCAAATAAGATACTCTCGGCAAGTATGGCTGACAGCATGCTTACGGCAGTCCAAGAGGATTATGGATTAGGATTGGCGGTAAAAAAGCTGGGGCATAATATTATTCGTTTTGGTCATAGTGGTGGAAACGAAGGCTTCCGTAGTTATTTAGCGGCTTACACGGGAAACGGAAAGGGGGCGGTTGTGATGACAAATAGTGACAATGGCGATCACTTAATGATGGAAATTGTGCGCAGCATTTCAAATGTCTACGAATGGTCTGATTTCCTGCCAATAGAAAAACAAGTTGCTCAAGTCAATCCGAATATTTATTCCCAGTATGAAGGAAAATATCAACATCCTGATTATCCGGACTTTGTCGTTCAAGTAGAAAGAGAAGGCCCCCACTTGTTAATCGAATCAATTCAAGGTGCATTCCGCTGGGAACTTTACCCTGAATCAGAAACAAGGTATTTTTTTGTTGAAAGTGAGGCAATTGTTGAATTTCAAAAGAATAATGCTGGCATTTTTGATGCCTTGATTTTATTATCAATGAGCTTGAAAAAGGTTGCATAACACCACCTGCACACGGATGCGCACTTCCCTGTTGGGCCGAATCAGCCCAACTAAATCACCTACAATCCGCTAAAACAAACCGAAAGTGACGCATTCCTGTACCTGCCCGCAGAACGGGATCATCCTGACCTGACGCATGGCAACCCACACAACTGGCTCAATATCTTTGCGAAAATAAAAATGCTTGAGCCTGCCCGCCTGGTGCCTGGTCACGGTGAAATCGGCACACTTGCAGATGTGACATTGATCGAAAGCTACATCAACACTCTGCTGCAAATGGCGGAACAGAATTGGCGCAAAGGCGGCACAACTGAAAGCGCCGCTGCTCTTCACCCTCCAGCTTTCACCGAAGGCTGGGAAAACGCCGATGCATTCGAGTTGAACATGAAATTCTTACACGAAATGGTTCAACAAAAATAACGTCCCCGCTCAAACCATTAAACTCCGTGTCAGTGTATACTGACACGGAGTTTTTATAAAATGCCAAACCTCATCAACCCCAATTGGGATGTCCTCATCGCGGGCGGCGGGCCTGCGGGTTTCTTTGCGGCCATTCGCTGTGCCGAGCTGAACCCGAACCTGCGCGTGCTCATTATCGAAAAATCCAGCCAGACGCTTGGCAAGGTGCTCATCTCCGGCGGCGGGCGCTGCAATGTCACACATGCATGTTTCGACCCCGCACAGCTCATCCATTTTTATCCGCGCGGCGGGAACGAATTGCGCGGCGCATTCACACGCTTTCAACCCGCGGATACGGTCAAATGGTTCGAGGAACACGGCGTGAGATTGAAAACAGAATCAGATAACCGCATGTTCCCCGTCACCGATGATTCGAACACCATTGCGAACTGTCTGCGCGAGGCGGCGAAAAAGGCCGGGGTGCGGGTGCTTCTGGGCACGACATTGCAGCGGGTGGAAAAAAATTCCTCGGGCAGATTCAAACTTGAGTTAAGAAAAGATGCGGAGGTTCTTTTCATCCAAACAAAAAAATTATTGATCGCCACAGGCAGCGATCCCAAAACGCGCGAGATCGTCAAATCGCTGGGGCATTCCATTGAAGAGCCCGTGCCTTCATTATTCACCTTCAACATAAAAGATAAAAGGATCGACGGCCTCGCTGGCGTTTCGGTTGAAAACGTGACCCTCAAAATGGATTCGGTCACGACACGCGGCCCTTTGCTCATCACCCACTGGGGTTTGAGCGGACCTGCCGTGCTGCGATGCTCGGCCTGGGGCGCGCGAATTTTGTTCGACAAAAAATACGCTTCGCGCTTAACTGTCAACTGGCTCGGCGACTACAAACTTGACTCTGCGCTGGAAGTTTTACAACGCAGCAAGGAATGGCACGAGAATGCCCGTAAAAAGATCGCCACGAATTCCGCATTTTCGCAAATCCCCATCCGCCTGTGGAAACAGTTGACCGATTTCATCGGCGATAAAAACTGGGCCGATAGTTCGAAAGCGGAATTAAGAAAACTCGCCGGGGAACTGACCGAAGGCGAATTCATGATCCAGGGCAAGGGACAATTCAAGGAAGAGTTCGTCACCTGTGGCGGCGTGAAATTAAAGGAAGTGGATTTCAAAACCATGCAAAGCCGCCTCGTGGAAGGGTTATTCTTCGCTGGCGAAGTGCTGGATATTGACGGCATTACCGGCGGATTCAATTTCCAATCATCCTGGACAACAGGCTGGCTGGCAGGGAGCGAAATGGGAAGCGGATAAACGAAGGCCGAAAAATAACGGGCTTGTACACCGGGGCAAACTATCATAAAATTCAACTCATAAATTCAAAGACCGTCTGGAGATGCCATGCCCGAAAGCACACATTTGCAAGCCATTGCCACGGCCATCATTGATGGTGAGGCGGAAGATGCCATGGAAGCCACAAAGGCAGCACTGGAAGACAATGTCGATCCGATGGAGATCCTCAATAGAGGGTTGATGGATGCTGCCGATGAAGTGGGAAAGCGTTTTGAGCGCAGCGAATATTTCCTGCCCGAATTAATGCTGACCGGGCGCGCGTTGAAAGGCGCCATGGAAATCGTCAAGCCTGTACTGCTCGAAAAATACGCAGACAACGACAGCCAGGTAAAAGGCAAGGTGGTTTCCGCAACCGTTCACACCGATATTCATGATATCGGCAAGAACATCGTTTCCTCCATGCTTACGGCGGCAGGCTTCGAAGTGACCGATATGGGCGTGGATGTTCCCATCAAATCCATCATCGATAAAGCCGAGGAGATCGAGGCAAGGGTTATTTGTCTCTCCGCCCTGTTGACCACCTCCATGCCATTCATGAAGGATTTGATCCAACTGCTGGATGCGCGCGGCATTCGCCAAAAATACATCGTGCTGGTCGGCGGAGCCTCTGTCACAGAATCATGGGCCATGCACATCGGAGCAGACGGCACCGCAAGGAATGCCGCTGACGCTGTCAAACTGGCCCGCGCAAAAATCGGAGCATGATCTTGAAGTGCACAGAATTTCTGTGCACTTATTTATTGTATTGGAGACAACGATGCTGAACTATCTTGATATTCTCGATCGCGCCCAAACGGGTCCCTACATTTCAGAAGAGAACTGGGATCTTGAAAAGATCGCCATGACCACACGTCGGCTGGTGAAGAAATACAAGCTCGAATGGAATCCCAACGAATTGGTCACGGACGATGCGGCGCTTTCCGAAGCCATTTGGAAGGCTGGCTACGAAATGGCCGTGGAACTCGGCTCCTACAGCCGCTCCACCGAGCGCATCATCCAGCTTTCACAAGATGAGATCGACAGTGGGATTCGCAACATGCCGCAGGAAGTGGTAATGGGCGAAGGCAAGGATGCCCGCACGCTGTATGCGCGTCACCTGAACGATGAGCGGGCTCCGTTATTCTTCGGCGGCTCGCCAGGGACGCCCATTCCTGAAAAGATATTCCTCGCCAATGTCATCTCGTATATGCAGGAGCCGTTGATCGACCTCGCCACCTGCGGCACGCTCGTTGAAGTGGACGGCCGCGAAGTGCGCACGGGGAATCCGATCGAGATCGTTTCCACGCGGCGCGAACTGCAATACATGCGTCAAGGATTGAAGCGCGTTGGGCGCGCTGGTATGGGCATGCTCGCCGCACAAAGTTCGGTTTCCGAATTGGGCGATCTCGCCGCAGCGCATCCCGATTATCTACGCTCGTGCGATTCGCATCTTGTGCCCATGTTGAATGAACTCAAAATGGATCATCGCAACATCTCGCGCGCAGTCAATTCTCTTGAATATGGAATGGTCAACGCCTCCCTGCCCTGCGTCATCGTCGGCGGGCTCGGCGGCGGACCTGCTGGCTCGGCGGTGATCAATGTCGCTTCGTATTTGATCGCGAACATCACCTGTCTCGCGGATTATCACATCCTGCATCCGATCCATGTTCGGCATGTTGCCACATCCACGCGCGATGTGTTGTGGGTCATCAACGCCACGGGGCAGGCATTTGCCCGCCATGCACCCTCCATCATCGTGGCAGATATTTACCCGAAGTCCGGCGCAGGGACAAAGGAACTGCTCTACGAAACCGCTGCCAATGCCATTGTCAACGCTGTGAGCGGAAATCATCTCGAAGGCTGCGGCGCTGCCGATGGCAACGCACCCAACTGCTCGGGCCTGGAAGCGCGACTCATGGCAGAGGTGGCGCTGGCTTCCCATCGCATGAAGATGTCCATGAAGGAAGCGAATGATTTCGTCCTCCAATTGCTCCCCAAATACGAACATGTTTTCACGCAGGATGGCAATCCCGGCAAGCCGTTCAATGAAGTGTACGATACCGTAAAGATCGAGCCGCTGGATTTCTGGCAAAAGATGTATGAGGAAGTCAAAACTGAATTAAAAGAAATGGGTTTAAAACTGTAGTGCATTGCAGGGCATTGGCTCTGTTGCAAAACCAAATCCTGTTTTAAAAAGAAAAGAGGAATCCATACCATGAGTACCCCCGTAATCCTTGTCATCAACATCGTGATCCTTGTTGTGCTCGGCCTCGTCGTCAAGACCGTCAAATCTGACCCGACTGCCAAGGGTGGTTTCAATTTCAATTACACCACATCCGACCTCGTCATCATGGCGGTACTGGGCGCGCTCGCGGGCGTGATCAACACCTGGATGGGCAACGTCTGGTATGCCGCCAACACCGTCAGCCCGATCTACGGCGCGGCCCTGCAAGGGACCTTCATGTGGGCATACATCCTCGCCTATTTCCTCGTACGCAAATCTGGTTCCATGCTTATCATCGGCATTATCGAAGCCAGTGTGGAAGCACTGCTCGGTAACCAAGCGGGTCTCTCCACGCTCGGCTGGGGCATTTCACAGGGCATCGGCGCTGAAGTGGTGATGGCCTTCTGCATGTACACCAAATTCGGCTGGCTGGCTCTTGGTCTCGCTGGCGCGGGCGCTTCCCAATTCGGCACCGTGTGGAGTTTCATTCTCTACGGATGGACTTCCCTCACCGATTACCTCATCGCCGCCCCCATCAACCTAATCTCTGGTTTCATTTTCTCTGGTCTGCTTGGCTACTTCCTCGGCACGATGATTGCCAAGACAGGACTATTGCGAGCAACACGGCGCGGGGCTGAATAATTTTACGCAATGTCATGCTGAGCGAAGCGAAGCATCTCTATCCAAGGCTAGAGACCCTTCGCTTTCGCTCAGGGTGACATATAAAACGAGTCTTCATTGAATCAACCCAAACAAGAACCGCTCGTGCGGTTCGAACAAGTCACCTATAAACATTACGGCAAAACCGCCCCCGCGCTCATGGACATGAATCTCACCATCCAGCGCGGGTCTTTTACGCTGCTTGTCGGTCCGTCCGGCTCGGGCAAGTCTACGCTGTGCATGTTGTTGAATGGAATCATTCCGCAGATCCTCGGCGGCAAACTGACAGGCACGATCACTGTGGATGGTCACGATATCGCAAAAACGCCCGTGCAGGAACTGGCACAGTCCGCAGGCATGTTGTTTCAAGACCCTGAGTGGATGTTCGCCACGCTCAAGGTCGAAGATGAAATTGCCTTTGGTCCCGAAAATTTACGCCGCGATCCCAAACAAATTTGGAAAGCGTGGAGCAGTCGCTCAATTTTGTGGGCTTGCAACGCCTGAGAAAAAATCTCGTCTGGGCATTATCGGGCGGTCAGACTCAAAAACTGGGGCTTGCTTCCGTCATCGCGATGGAGCCGCCGCTGATCATTCTCGACGAACCCACCGCCAACCTTGATCCCGCCACCACCCACTCCGTCCATCAACTCATCCTGAAATTGCGCGACGAAGGCAAAGCTGTTTTGCTCGTCACCAAAGACCTCGATGAATTCATGGCCGAAGCCGATGACATGATCCTGCTTGCCGAAGGCCGCGTCGTTGCTCAAGGCGCGCCGCGCGATGTGGTCGCACAACACGGTGACAAAATGCTCGAACTCGGCGTATGGCTTCCCGAACCCACCGAGATCGGTCTGCGCTTGAAGGCGGATGGAAAATTCAACAAGCCTGTTCCGATCACTGTGGAAGAAGCCGTGGATGTTTTTGCGGATGTGAAATTCAACGAATCAAAACCTGACGAAAAACTGGTCGCTGACCCCGAAATTTTGATCCACGCTGAGAATGTCGAATTCACGTACAGCAATAACTTCAAAGCCTTGCGCGGCGTTTCGTTTGACATCAAGCAGGGCGAGATCGTCGCCATCGTCGGTCAAAACGGAGCGGGCAAAAGCACGTTGAGCAAACTCCTTGTCGGGTTGCAAAAACCAACAGCCGGTGAAATGACCATGTTCGGGCGCAGTGCGAAGCGCTGGAAAGTCCAGGATCTGGCGAATCAGATCGCGCTCGTCTTCCAGAATCCCGAACATCAATTTTTATGCGACACCGTCCGCGAAGAGTTGGCGTACAGTCTGCTCGCGCAAGGTATTGACGATGCGGATGTGGTCAACAAACGCGTGGAAGAAATGCTCGCCCGGCTCGACATCACCGACACCGCAGACAGTCATCCGTTTTCGTTGAGCGCTGGCGCAAAGCGCAGACTCGGCGTAGCGACCATGTTGATCGGCGGCAGCGCAAAACTTTTGATCGTGGATGAACCAACCTACGGACAGGATCGCCGCCTCACTGAAAGACTCATTCAACTCATCAACAACCTGCGCGAAGAAGGCATCACCGTGCTGATGATCACGCACGACATGCGCCTCGTGGATGCACACATTGACCGCGCCATTGTGATGGCGAACGGCGAAAAGATTTTCGATGGCAGTCCGAACATGCTTTTTCAATCTCCCGAACTCGTGGAACGCGCCTCCCTGCGAACCACATCCCTGCGCCGCCTTGTGGATGGTTTGCGCGCACGCGGCGTATCTGTGCCCGAAGGTTTGAACACCGTGGATGATTTCATCGGAGCGATGCAATGAGCGAACATTCCCTGCGTTACATTGATAACGACTCCTTTTTCACCCGCATCGACGCGCTCAGTAAATTGATCTGGGTAATTCTCGTCATTCTCACCACGTTTCAATTGACAAGCAATCTTTCGCGTGTGGTCATGCTGGCGGTGGTGGTCTTCGTGATGATCATCCTCGCAAGAGTGCCGCTCAAAACTATTTGGCAGGCGATGCCGATCATTTTGATCATGGGCACGCTGTTATTCTTTGTCCATTTGTTTACCGCGCCTTCCACACAAACCATCAATGTTTTAGGGTTTTCAGTTGGCAAGGAAGGTTTCGATAAAGGCTTGCAATATTTTCTGCGCATCACCATCATGGTGCTGGCTTCCTTCATCTTGATCTGGACAACGGACATCCGCGACCTGATGGTGGGACTGGTCAGCATCGGCATGCCGTATCGTTACGCCTTCACTGTGTTCATGGCGCTGCGCTTCCTCCCCGTGGTTCAACAGGAAGTGGACGCCGTCAAAGCCGCCCACGCCATCCGCGGACGCGCCTCCAGCTCCCCCATTCGCCATCGCATTCGGCTATGGCAGAGATACATGTTCACGGTCATCGTCAACGGGCTGCGCAAAGCAGAGAACACCGCACTCGCAATCGAATCACGCGGCTTCGGCGCATTTCCCGATCGCACCTTCGTCAAAGAATTTCACTGGACCAAAACGGGGATCATCCTGCTTATTCTTTTTATCGTGTTTGCAATCTGGCTAATTTTCTGGGAAAAGAACCTTCCAATTTTGTAACCCCGCTCTGCGGGGTTTATTTTTGCATTGACCGCTTTGCCAACCTCACGTAAAATCGCTCTCAAAATTATATATAATTTTGAGAGGCAAATGACCATGGCAAAATATCGTATCTTTTACTGGAAGCACATCCCTTCTTCATTTACAGTGGAAGGAGATGGACGCACGGTAAAAAAACAACTTTCCGACAAGATCCAAAATAAAATCGACGCCTACGCAATGGCAGTTGGGTTAACATCCACTGAAGAATACAGCGCGCAATACAAACGCGGACCGTGGGTCGAGCGCGAAGGTACACCAGAAGATGTAGCAGAAGCGCTTCTCTCTGAACTGGAAACTGAGTTTGCCAAAATTGAAATTCCCCGCCGGAAGAAAGCATGACCAAAGAGGAAGAGGGAGGGAAAAAAAGAAAGGGGAAGGAACGGGGGGGGGTGTGCACTCTTAGCGGTTCAAAAAATGACAAAAAAACACAATATCATCCTGCAACCCTCCGGCCGCCGCGGACAAGTGGACGAAGGCATATCTGTCCGTTCGGCTGCGCGCGAACTTGGCGTGGAGATCGAATCCATTTGTGCCGAAAATGCCACCTGCGGCAAGTGCATGGTCTTAATTGAAGAAGGCCGTTTCGAAAAATACAATATCGATTCGAAGCGTGAAAATGTAACCCCTGTCACCACAGAGGAACGTGCCTATCTCGAACGCAGGCCCAAATTATTGAAAGACAAAGGCTGGGAGATCGGCCAAGTCCGCCTCTCATGCCAGGCAAAGGTCTGCGGCGATGTGTTGATCAATGTGCCCGAAGAAAGCCGCGGCAACAAGCAGATCGTCCGCAAGAGCGCAAGCAACCGCGAGATCGAAGTCAAACCTGCGATCCGAAAATATCTGGTTACCATGAGCCCGCCCAATTTGGAACGTCCCATTGCAGATTGGGAGCGTCTCGCCAAAGGGCTCGAAACATCCATGGCATTGGTGCGCGGCACAGATGAAAAACTTCCGCGCTGGCATGAGATGCAAATTGACTATCAATGCCTGCGGGGTTTATCCACCACACTGCGTGCCGCAAAATGGAACGTGACCGTTTCGGTCTGGCAGGACAAGGAAGTCATCGAAGTGCAGGCTGGATACGTGGAAGACAGCTACGGCGCGGCCGTGGATATCGGCTCGACGACAGTCGCCCTGTATTTGTGCAACTTGCGCACAGGCGAAATGCTCGCCGCAGAATCCGAAATGAATCCGCAGATCGTGTACGGCGAAGATGTCATGTCGCGCATTCAGTATGCCATCGAATACCCAGATGGTCTGGAGAAATTGCACAAGGCGATCATCGCCACACTGAATAAATTATTGAAGCAAGCTTCAAAAGCGGCAAAGATCAAAACCGAGGAAATATTGGAAATGGTGTTGGTTGGAAATTCCACCATGCACCACATCCTATTAAATCTCCATCCGAAGGATTTGGGGCTGGCACCGTTCGTACCCGCCATTCACAAATCAATGGATATCAAGGCGCGCGAATTGGGATTGCACATCAACCCCTCGGGCAATATCCACGTGCTGCCCACCATTGCATCCTTCGTCGGCGCAGATACCAGCGCCATGATCGTAGCCGAGGAACCTCACAAACAGGATGAAAACTGGCTGTTGATCGATGTCGGCACCAATGCCGAACTCGTGCTCGGAAATCGCAAGCGGCTGGTTTGCACATCCACGCCGACGGGGCCTGCGCTCGAAGGCGCCCACGTGGAATATGGAATGCGCGCTGCACCCGGCGCGATTGAGCGCGTCAATATTGACGAGAAGACGCTTGAGCCAAAATATAAAGTCATCGGCGTTGACGGCTGGAACACGGATCACGCTGACTTCAAGGGCCATGTGAAGGGAATCTGCGGATCAGCGATCATCGACTCGGTGGCAGAATTGTTCCGGGCAGGCATCGTTGATTCTCGGGGCAAGTTCAAGAAAGGGTTAGACTCGAAGCGCATTCGAGAGGGAGAAAGCGGCTGGGAGTATGTCATTGCCTGGGCGGAGGAAACTTCCATTGGCCGCGACATCCCCATGACCCAGCAGGATGTGCGTCAGATTCAACTGGCGAAGGCCGCCCTGTTCACTGCGGCACGGACATTATTAAAACGCAGTGGGATGCAATCTCCTGATAAAATAATCCTCGCTGGCGGTTTTGGAAGTTACATCGATAAAGAAAAAGCCATGCTGATCGGGTTGATTCCCGATTGTGCTTTGGAAAATGTATACGCAGTTGGAAATGCCGCTGGCGACGGGGCGCGCATCGCATTGTTGAACGTTGAGAAACGCAACGAGATTGATGAAGTAACACGCAAGGTGGAACGTTTTGAACTGCCCACCGATCCCGAATTCCAAAACAATTTCATGCTTGCGACGAGTTTTCCGCACATGAGTGAGCCATTCGAACACATCGCGCATTTGATCCCAAATCGTGTGGCGGACCCGATGGCGAAGAATTTTGTGGTCAAATAAAAAAACAGGAGAGCAGGATGAATCAGTTTTTGGAGCGATTGAACAGCGGGGAAATTCTTGTTGCGGATGGAGCAACAGGTTCGAATTTACAAAAGATGGGTCTCAAGCCCGGCAAGCCACCCGAGGATCTGATCATTGACGACCCCGATACGATTCTGAAACTTGCTTCTTCCTTCGCACAGGCAGGTTCGGATATTATTTTGACCTGCACCTTCGGCGGCACACGCATGCGGATGAAGGATTCGAAATATCAGGACCGCGCCCCGGAAGTGAACATCCGCGCGGCGGAGATCGCCCGCAAGGCGGCCTCACTTAACGGAGGGCTGGTCGCTGGATCAATGGGCCCGATCGGCGCTTTGGTCAAACCCTATGGCCCCGTGGATGCGGACGATGTGAAAGCGACTTTTGCTGAACAGGCCAAAGCCCTCGCCGATGGCGGCGTGGACCTGCTGCTGATCGAAACCATGTTCGCATTTGAAGAAACCAACGCGGCCTTCGAAGGTGCGCGTTCTGCCACCGACCTCCCCATCGTTGTCTCCTTCAGCTATGACCGCGGCACGCGCACCATGATGGGTGTCAAGCCGAAGGACGTGATAAAGAAATATACAGAACTGGGCGCGGCTCTCGTCGGCGCGAATTGCGGAACCACATTGGAAAATATGGAATCCGTGATCAAGGAATATGCAGCAACGGTGCCGAGCTTCCCGCTGTGGGTCAAGCCGAATGCGGGCGTCCCGCACATGGATATTGAGACCGAACAGGGCGTGTATGATATGGGTCCCGAAGACATGGCGACTTTCTCGAAGAAATATGTTGAACTGGGAGCAAAAGTCGTTGGCGGCTGCTGCGGGAATACCCCCGAACATATCGCTGCGATCGTGAAAGCTGTGAAGAGCTAGTGAATCGTAAGCAGTAAAAAGTAATCAGCTACGGATTATGAGTTGCGGAAAACGGAATTCATAATCCGTATTTTATAAAAGGAAGCAACATGCGTGAAAAAATCTTAGAATTGTTGTCAGGCAAAAAAATAGATACCCAACCCGCATTTAGCGGACTGATCCATATCACCGCTGAAGGTTTGGAACGCGAAGGGCTGGTCTTTCACGAGATACACAAGGATGCGGCCAAAATGGCGAAAGCCGCCGCAAGCACCTTCAAGCTGACGGGGATGCCTTCCGCGGCATTGCCTCTGGATCTGTGCGCACCTGCCGAGATGATGGGCGCGGAATTGAATTATTACGAAGGCGTGGACTATCAATTTCCACAAGTACGGAAGGCTTTGGTCCAGTCTTCGAGAGATATCACCCCGGAAAACACAATGGGCATGCTTGGTTCGGGGCGTTTGAATTTAATTTGTGAAGCGATCGGTTTGGTCAAAAATGAGATCGGAAAAGATGTGGTCATTTCAGGGCTAATCCCCGGGCCGTACACCCTGCTATTGTACGTGTGCAATCCCGCGAATATGTTTAAGGAAATGAAGAAGGAACCGCAAGTTGTACTTGATGCGCTCTTTCATCTTTCTTCTTTCCTTGCAAAAGTCGGACAAGCCTACCTCAACGCAGGCGCAGACTTTATCACCATCCACGATATGGGCGGCTCGCCTGGGTTTATCGGGCCAGCAAAGTTCGAACAATTCGTTTTACCTGCATTGAAGAAATTGAACGCCGAATTACCTGCGCCGCGTGTGTTATCGGTTTGCGGGAATACGAACACGTCCATGCATTTGCTGGCGCAGACCGGGGCAGATGCGATCTCAGTGGATCAATTAAATGACCTCGCGGCGTCCCGCACAAATTTGAAAGATATGCTGTTATTTGGGAATATCGACCCCGTTCAAACCCTGTGGCAGGGAGATCCTGCCCAAGTCGCTGAGGCAGTTATCGGCGCGAAAGAAGCGGGCGTGGATGCCATCTGGCCGGGCTGTGACCTCGTCCCGCAAACTTCCATCGAAAACATCCAGTCAATGAAAAGAGCCTGACAAAGCGTCAGGCTCTTTTTGTTTCAGTCGTAATTACTGCGAAGAATAGATCTGGTAGGTGTTTTTAATGCGGCCACAGAGGTCAATAAATTGTCCGCAGGTGGAGTTGGGGCCATCTGCCAACGGATCGATTTTTTCTTCGGCCTCGCCGCCTTTCACGTAACATCCCAGCGGCTCAGTGCCAACTGCCTGAAAACCGAGCGGCACACGGCAGGTATTATCAACAGCGGCAAGCTCCTTGAGCGGGTAGTTGGGGTCGTCGGTATTCGCGGCGCCTGCCTGCTCGGCAGTGAGATGATCATGGTAATAAAGCATGGTCGGGTTAATGGCTGCATCGCTGGAAAGCACGCTCCACATGAAGGCTTCCTTGCCATCCTTGAACATCCAGCGCGCAAAAGCGATCTCAACTGCTGGCAGTTCGCTGTCTGTGGTTTGGCGCACCCATATGAAATCAGGGTCGTTTTCGGGGTACACACCCTTGCTTAGGTCAAAGATGACCGCTTCGAATCCATTATCACCGAAGGTATCGGGACGGTTGATATTATTCCCGCCGACATCGCTGTTGATATCCAGATAAGCCGAGACATTATCGGCGCTGAATTCGGTGGTATATGGAGGGCGGGTTGTTAACAGCATTTCGGCGCGTCCATCTGCATTACGGTCGAGCTCGATCCCGTAAAAACCTGTCAGGCTTTGGGAAGCGGCATCAGGTCCAACCATCGAAATTTTGACGTAGAAAAAATTCTCATCGCTGGTGATCGAAAAATTCACGATATCCAGATCGGGCAGGTAATTCATATCAATGGAAGTGAAGGGACGCTCGAAACGATTCTTGTAAAACTCATCGCCTGTCTTGACCTTTTTCGTATCAAAGAACAACGAATTCTCATTATCATGGGCGGTGGCGCGGTCGCTCGTACCCGCAGACGGGATCACAACATGTGTCACAGAAACAACAGGCACGGCTGTTGCTTCGATTATCGGCGCAACTTCAGTTGCCGCAACCACAACTTCGCTCGCAACTGCGGTTGGCTCCGCAAGGGTCACTTCGGCTGTGGGGGCTGCGGTTTCACCGCAGGCTTGCAACAGCAAAGCTAATATCAAAAATAATATGTGAAGGATTCTTTTCATCTTTATTTCCTCTTTTTGAGATGCGTGCAACAATATATCATTAACTATAATTTCATCTTCTGGTAAAAAGGTTTAGAATAAAATCATTATACCTAACAAAAATGAAAGGTCTTCTCTCTTATAATTGCAAAAACATGATGAATATACGCCAACTGCAAAAATACCCCTCTTTGGTTTTCGCATCGATCACCCTTGCGGCTTACGGCCTGTTGCTGCCCTTCACCGGCTTCTATTGGGATGATTGGCCCTTCGCCTTCATTGCAAAATTCCTTGGGCCTGCTGAATTCAACCCAGCCTTCGCGCCCTTTCGCCCATTCCTCGGGCCGATCTTTTACTTCACCACCAGCCTCATTCCACCTGTGCCGTTTTACTGGCAGGTCTTTGCGCTTGTCATCCGTTTCATCATCGGCATCGCCGCCTGGTGGATGTTCAAACAGATCTGGCCTGAACGTCCACGCGTTGCGCTAATCGCCGCGTTTTTCATCCTCATCTTTCCCGGCTACAGTCAGCATTGGGTGGCATACACACACATCAATCAGGAACTCATTCCGTTAATTTTTTATTTACTTTCCTTTGGGTTCAGTTTCAAGGGATTGCGTACTCAAAAAAATATTTACATCATCATCGCATTGCTCCTGCAGTTGTGCGGCATCTTCCCCACCGAATATTTTTTCGGCATCGAAGGCATCCGCTTCCTCCTGCTTTTTGCTTTTTTTCAAGGCGGCCTGGTCGAACGCTTCATAAAAACGCTCAGGGCCTGGTGGCCCTTCCTCCTTGTTTGGATCCTCAATGCCGCATGGCTCATCTACTATTATAAATTCGGGCCTTATACATCCTACGAAGTCACCGCCACACAATCGCTGACGGTCCTTTCATTTTTACGGGAAGCGCTGGATGCCCTATGGAAAGCGGGATTCTACGCCTGGATACAAATCCTCCCATTGACGTTCACCTCCCTGCCTGCGCCCGCTTCGCTCTTAAGCCTTGGCCTGATCCTGCTTTCATTTATATTTCTCGTCCCGTATCTAAAAACCTCCGAGCAGACCACGGAAGATAACCAGAAAACGTTCGCCATTTCGCTGATCCTGATCGGCATCCCCGCCATTCTACTTGGAAGATTACCGTCACTCGCGGCGGGACTCCCACTCACCCTGCAATCGTCCTATGACCGTTTCATGGTCTCGATGATAATCGGCGGGAGTCTCTTCCTGCTTGGTATGATCGAGCTTTTATTTGGGAACAGCCGTGTAAAAAATTACATTTTCGCGCTGGTCATTGCACTTGGAATCGGTCAACAATTCTTCAACGCCAACATCTTCCGCCGCGATTGGGAAAACCAGCGCGATATCTACTGGCAAATGGCATGGCGCATCCCCGCGCTGAAGCCAAATACACTGCTCCTCACTCATCAAATGCCCATCGACTATGAAACCGACATCTCTTTCACCGCGCCAATCAATTGGATGTATGCGCCAGCCGAACCATCACGAGCAGACCTCCCTTATTTAATGCTGTACACCGAAAAGAGACTCGGCGGCACCACCCTGCCATCCTTTGCGCCAAATATACCCATCACCTTCCCCTACCGCACGCGGACGTTCAACGGTTCCACCTCCCAGGCAGTTGTCTTTTACATTCCGCAAAATGGATGCCTGCACGTATTTGACCCCTCCCGCGGCGACATGGATGTGTATTCCAAACTCCCCGATGTGCTGGTGGATGCCATTCCGCTTTCAGACCCGTCACGCATCATCACAAACCCAGAAACACCCGCCGCGCCCATGTTCTTCCCCGAACCAGAGCATGAGTGGTGCTACTATTTCACCAAAGCCGGGCTGGCAGAGCAGACCGATGATTATCAAACTGTGGTGTCGCTTGCCGACGAGGCCATCTCGCTGGGCTACAAACCAACCGACCCATCTGAATGGTTCGTCTTCATCAAAGCCTATGCGCTGACAGGAAATATTCGAGCCGCCGAAAAATTATCCACTGCCGCGCTGGCAGAGGACGCCCGCATTCGCAAAAGCTTGTGTACTGTTTGGGAACAGGTGCATGTTGACAGTCTGAAGGGAAGCGAAAATGAGATTCAGCAGGCATTATTGACATTTAAGTGCAATCCGCAATAACCGCTTGACGCTTTAAAGTTCATGTGCTACCATCGCCCACTGAGTATATTGAAACAGGAGAAACTATGAGTAATAAACAACGCGGCTTGCTAATCGTCAGTATCTTTGTAATATCAAACATGTTGATCTCTGCCTGTCAGATGTCAGCATCAAACGCGCCTGCCGCGACGCCAACTGCATTACCCACGGGGCAATTTGTTTCACCGCTTCCCTCTGCTGAAAATCCAATGGATTTGATCGCTGAATTTGCAAAACAAACTGCTGCTGCTCAAACCACAGTTGCAAACGGCGGTACACCGCAAGCTGTGGTGACAACTGGAACCGTCATCACCGCACAGCCGGGCACCCTGCCGTCTGCCACTCCGACTGTCGGCGCACCAAGCACCCCCACCAATGCGGTGCCAACAACTCCTGCAGCGTCCACCCCGAGCGGCCCAACCACCACGCCCGTTCCAGCCGGTGTGCGCCCCGCAACCTATACTTTGCAAAATGGTGAATTCCCCTATTGTATTGCCCGTCGTTTCAATGTGGACCCCGATCAATTGCTCAGCTTAAGCGGCCTCACCAGCCCTGACCTGTATTACCCCGGCTTGAAATTGACGATTCCCCAAAGCGGCGCCTTCCCTGGTGACCGCATGCTGGCGGCCCATCCCACAACCTATAGCGTTGTTTCTGCAGATGAAAATCTGTACAGCATTGCATGCAAATTCGGCGATGTTGACCCTGCCGCAATTGCCTCTGCGACCGGTATTTCGCTCTCGGCCACACTGACCGTTGGGCAGCCGATCAAAATACCGTAATCGTTTTAGTTGATTAAAAAGCCCAGGCAAATGCTTGGGCTTTTTTGATACCAAGGAGAACATCATGCCATTTGAACTCATCAAATCAGAACCACTGCTGCAGGGACGTGCCTTCAAGATCCGCCGCGATACGATGAAGACACCTGACGGCCGCGAAACAAAATTTGACATTGTTGAACACGGCGGCTCGGTGGTTATCATCCCTATAGACAGCGATGGTAATCTGCTTTTCGTCCGTCAATATCGCCACGCGGCAGGCATGGACATGCTCGAACTTCCCGCGGGAACCCGCGATGGCGATGAGCCTTTTGCCGAGTGCGCCGCGCGTGAAATCCGCGAAGAAACAGGCATGGAAGCGGGCATGCTGATTCAGGTCGGTTCGTTTTACCTTGCCCCCGGGTATTCCACTGAATTCATGGGCGTCTTTCTGGCAACCAATCTGAAGCACAATCCGCTCGAAGCGGATGATGATGAATTTTTATCGGTGGAGAAAATTCCCGTCCGTGAGGCAATTCTCAGCGCGGAACGAGGCGAACTTCCAGATGCAAAAACACTGGCGGCATTATTAATGGCAAGACCACAACTTGAAAAATATTTAGGAGTGTAAATGAACAGCAAACCCATGATGATCCTGATCGCAGGACCCTATCGTTCTGGAACCAATGACGACCCTGAAAAGATCGCAGCGAATGTCCACCTGATGGAAACCTTTGCACTGCCCATTTTTCGCAAAGGCCACATTCCATTATTGGGAGAATGGTTCGCGCTTCCGTTGGTTGCACTGGCTGGCTCAAAACAGATCGGTGATGAACCCTTCAATGAAATTTTTCATCCCATCGCTGTGATGCTGCTGGATAAATGCGATGCCGTCCTGCGCGTGGGCGGGGCATCTACAGGGGCAGATCAAATGGTCAGTGTGGCAAAGGAAAAGGGAGCGAAGATCTTTTATTCGCTTGAAGAGATACCTCAGGCATAAGCACGAAAAAAACGGCGGCGCAACCGCCGTTTTTTTATTTCCACCATTCCTGTCCAAAATGTGACAACAGGCACATATATTTAAGCGGATAATAACTAACCTTAGATTCGCAAGGGGGATACACTTGTTAATTGAAGAAATTCCCAGGTGTAAGCCTGCTTACAAAGGAGCAAGAATGAAACAACCAATCATTATGATTGACGGAAATGAGGCGACCGCAAGCGTTGCCCACCGTCTCAGCGAAGTGATCGCCATTTACCCGATCACCCCATCCTCCGGGATGGGTGAATTCTCCGACGAATGGTCTGCCAAGGGAAAGAAGAACCTTTGGGGAACCACTCCCCTCGTCATTGAAATGCAATCCGAAGGCGGCGCGGCAGGAACCGTACACGGTGCACTGCAAACAGGCGCACTGACCACCACCTTTACCGCATCTCAGGGCTTATTGTTAATGATCCCGAACATGTATAAGATCGCGGGCGAGTTGACCAGCACCGTCTTCCACGTCGCTGCACGCGCTATTGCATCTCACGCCCTTTCCATTTATGGCGACCACCAGGATGTGATGGCTGTCCGCCAGACGGGCTGGGCCTTGCTTTCCTCAGGTTCCGTGCAGGAAGCGCAGGATTTTGCAGCCATTGCACAGGCCGCTACCCTCAAAGCGCGTGTGCCTTTCATGCATTTCTTTGATGGATTTAGAACCTCACACGAAGTGACCAAGATCTTCCAATTGACGGATGAAGAACTCCGCCAAATGCTAGACGATGACCTGGTGCGTGCCCATCGAGCACGTGGACTCACACCTGAACATCCCACCCTGCGCGGAACCGCGCAGAACCCCGATGTGTACTTCCAAATGCGCGAAGCCTCCAACAATTACTACACCGCCACTCCCGCCATCGTGCAGGAGATGATGGATAAGTTCGCCAAAGTCACAGGCCGCCATTACAACCTTTTTGATTACAGCGGACATCCCGAAGCCGAACGCGTCATTATCATCATGGGCTCTGGCGGCGAAGTTGTAGAAGAGACCGTTTCTTATTTGGCTGCAAAAGGCGAAAAAGTTGGCGTTTTACGCGTTCGCTTGTATCGTCCATTCTCCATTGAACATTTCATCAAGGGCTTGCCCAAGACTGTGAAATCCATTGCAGTATTGGATCGAACCAAGGAACCCGGCGCCAACGGCGAACCGATGTACTTGGATATCGTAAACGCTCTCATGGAAGGCAAACGCGCCGATATCAATGTCATCGGTGGGCGCTATGGTCTTTCCTCCAAGGAATTCACTCCTGCCATGACCAAGGCGGTCCTCGACGAATTAGCCAAACCTGAACCCAAGAATCACTTCACCCTCGGCATCAATGATGATGTTTCGAACACCAGCCTGACCGTGGACTCATCCTTCTCGCTCGAATCAGAAGGAATGGTCAGTTGCGTGTTCTTCGGCCTCGGCTCCGACGGAACGGTGGGCGCGAACAAGAACTCGATCAAAATCATCGGTGAAGAGACTGAAAACTATGCTCAGGGCTACTTCTACTATGACTCGAAGAAGTCTGGCACGGTGACCATGTCTCATCTGCGCTTTGGACCCAAGGCCATCCGTGCTCCATATCTCATTGAAGCCAATCAGGCAAATTTCGTAGCCTGCCACCAATATGCATTCCTCGAACGTGTGGATATGCTCAAATACGCCAAAGAAGGCGGCATTTTCCTGCTCAACAGCATGTTTGGCCCCGATGAAATCTGGGATGAACTTCCCCAGGAAGTCCAGAAGGATATCATCACCAAGAAGCTCAAGTTCCATGTCATCAACGGCTACGATGTGGCCGAACAGACTGGCATGGGCGGACGCATGAACACCATCATGCAGACGGCTTTCTTCGCCATCAGCGGTATTCTTCCGCGCGAAGCGGCCATTGCGGAGATCAAGCATGCCATTGAAAAGAGCTATGGCAAGCGTGGTGAGGCTGTCGTGAAGAAGAATTTCGAGGCTGTGGATGCAACTGTCGCGAATCTTCATGAGGTCAAAGTCCCAGCGGCGGTAACTTCAAAGACGACACGCAGGCTCCCGGTCCCGAATGAAGCGCCTGATTTCGTCAAGAACGTGCTTGGGCAGATTATCGACTCAGATGGCGATAACATCCCCGTTTCCGCATTCCCCATCGACGGCACCTTCCCCACTGGCACAACCCAATGGGAAAAACGTAATCTCGCGCTCGAAATCCCTGTTTGGGACGCTGATATTTGTATCCAATGCGGTAAGTGCGTGATGGTTTGTCCACATGCAGTCATCCGCCACAAGGTGTACGATGAGAAGCTCGTGGCTGGCGCACCTGACACCTTCAAACACACTCCGTCGAAGTTCAAGGAATTTTCGACCGGGTTCGCCTACACGCTTCAAGTTGCACCCGAAGATTGCACAGGCTGTACCTTGTGCGTAGAAGTTTGCCCTGTGAAGGATAAGCGAGCCGTTGGCCGCAAGGCGATCAACATGGAACCTCAGCCCGCTTTACGCGAAGCAGAAGCCAAGAACTGGGATTTCTTCATGAATATTCCCGATATGGACAGGAAGTTGTTCAATCCTTCCACCATCAAGAACTCGCAGTTGCTGCGCCCATTGTTTGAGTTCAGCGGCGCTTGTGCAGGTTGCGGTGAAACTCCGTATGTGAAGCTGGTCTCGCAGTTGTTCGGTGACCGCGCCGTGATCGCGAATGCCACAGGTTGTTCCTCGATCTACGGCGGTAATCTCCCTACTACCCCGTGGGCCAAGAATGCCGATGGACGCGGCCCCGCATGGTCAAACTCGCTGTTTGAAGATAACGCCGAGTTTGGTTTGGGCATGCGCCTGACGATCGACAAACAGGCCGAATATGCACTCGAGTTGCTCAAATCCTTTGAATCAACTGTGAGCACTGAGTTGGTCGAAGCCATTTTGAATGCCAACCAGGAAGACGAAACAGGCATTGGCGCTCAGCGCGAACGTGTCGTCGAATTGAAGAACAAACTCAGCAAGTCTAGTGACAGCCGTGCCAAAGATCTAATCAGCCTTGCTGACAACCTCGTCAAGAAATCTGTCTGGATCATCGGCGGCGATGGCTGGGCGTACGATATCGGCTACGGTGGTCTTGACCACGTACTCGCCAGCGGACGCAACGTCAACATCCTCGTGCTGGATACCGAAGTGTATTCAAACACAGGCGGCCAGGCCAGCAAGTCCACACCGCGCGCAGCAGTTGCAAAATTTGCCATGAGCGGCAAAGGCTTACCCAAGAAAGACCTCGGTCTGATTGCCATGTCCTATGGATACGTATATGTCGCCCGCGTTGCAATGGGAGCCAACGACCAGCAAACCCTCAAGGCTCTGATCGAAGCTGAAGCCTATGATGGCCCATCCCTCGTCATCGCGTACAGCCCCTGTATCGCTCACGGCTATGATATGGCCAAGAGCCTCGACCAGACCAAACTCGCGGTGCAATCGGGTCACTGGCCGATGTATCGTTACAACCCGGCCCTTGCCGAGCAGGGACAAAACCCGCTCGTCATCGAATCCAAGGAACCAAGCATTCCGATTTCACAATATGCTTATAATGAGACCCGCTATAAGATGCTCACCCAAATGGATGAAGAGCGCGCTGAAATGTTAATGAAGGAAGCGCAGCACGACGCGAAATCCCGCTGGACCCTGTACCAGCAGATGGCATCCATGCATTATGATGAAAACAACGGTACCGAGGAGAAAAAATCATGATAGATCTTTCTACAACTTATCTTGGTCTGAAATTAAAGAACCCGCTCGTCGCCTCGGCATCTCCCCTATCAAAAAAACTTGATTCGGCAAAGAAGCTGGAAGAGGCGGGGATTTCCGCCATCGTGATGTATTCCCTCTTTGAGGAACAAATCATCCACGAATCGCTCGAACTCGACCATTATCTGACACGCGGCACCGATTCATTTGCCGAGGCCATGTCATATCTACCAAATAACGGCACATACTCGATCGGTCCTGAAAAGTATTTGAGCCAGGTAACCAGTTTGAAAAAGAACCTGAGCATCCCCGTGATCGGAAGTTTGAACGGTGTCTCAAAAGGCGGCTGGACTCGTTCCGCGAAGCAAATTCAGGATGCGGGAGCCGATGCGCTGGAACTCAACCTATACTATATCCCCACCGACACGAACCTCACCGCGCAGGAACTGGAAAACGCGCAGGTAGAGTTGGTGGCTGAAGTGAAGTCGGTCATTTCGATCCCGCTGGCGGTGAAACTGAGTCCATACATCACCGCCCTGCCGAACTTTGCCCGTCGCATCGTTGAAGCTGGGGCAAACGGTCTAGTACTGTTCAATCGGTTCTACCAGCCCGATTTTGACCTGAACGAGTTGGAAATCGTCCACAATCTGGATTTAAGCACTTCAGCAGACTTGCGACTCCCTCTGCGCTGGATCTCAATCCTGCATGGAAAAGTCAACGCCGATTTTGCTCTGACCAGCGGTGTACATACCGCCAGCGACGTTCTCAAATCCATGATGTCCGGGGCAAAGGTCGCCATGATGGCATCCAATCTCCTGCATAACGGCGAAAAAGTAATTCCGTCCATGTTGAGCGAGCTCGAAGCATGGATGAAGGAACGGGAATATGTTTCGATTGAGCAAATGCAAGGCAGCATGAGTCAAAAATCCGTCAAGGAACCAGCCGCATTTGAACGAGCCAACTATATGAAGGTCCTGACTTCATTCAGAGATCTGGTGTAACAAAGAATCGAATAAACGCAAAAAGTCCTCCATGTACATGGAGGACTTTTTATTTTTTCAAATCGGGGATTAACTCCCAACAGAAGAGGATGTAGGCGCGTTCTTACGTTGACGGAAGGTGATGCGGGCGCGGGTCAGATCATAAGGAGACATTTCCATTGACACGTGATCACCAAGAAGAATGCGAATATAGTGCTTGCGCATTTTCCCCGAGAGATATGCCAAAACTTCATGACCGTTATCAAGCCGTACACGGAACTGGGTTCCAGGCAGGGCTTCGATTACAAGACCATCAACTTTGATTTTGCCTTCTTCTTTTGTCATACACGCCTCTTGATTTATTCTGTATCCTTGAACGAACGTCGCTTGATGCGGCGGATCGCCTTCTTCTTTTCCATGCGGCGCGTCTCGCTCTTGGAGACGAACCAGCGCTTGTTGCGAATAGTGCTCAGGATGCCGCTCTTGACGATCTTTTTGCGGAAACGCTTGAGCAGTGAATCCTGGGATTCGCCGTTACGTAAATTAACTGAAGCCAATGAAATCACCTACTTTCTGCATAAAAATGTCCAAAAAAAATCGGCCGTTACACAGAATCAGCCGAGGACTTTATAACAAGACCTGAAACGAACTCGATGACCATACGATCAAAAGATGCGCTTCACACTCCTCATGATTTATGTGGAGAAGATGAAACATCCTCCACGCCGAAACTGCGTGTGTATTATACACGATACAGGCGCGAATGAGAAGATTTCCGCCTGATTTTATTAAAAAGAAAAGCCCCTTGGCAATGACCTACTCTCCCAGGAGGTCGCCCTCCAAGTACCATCGGCGCTGACATGCTTAACTTCCGGGTTCGGAATGGGACCGGGTGTACCCACGTCGCTCAAATCACCAAGGGACAATTTCACAAGATTGTCACCAAATAGCAAGAATAAAATGATGTAGTTTGTCTTTTTGAAAAGTACCAACTTCTCCGTATCACGAGAAGGAAGCCCTCGACCATTAGTACAGCTTAGCTTAACACATTACTGTGCTTACACATGCTGCCTATTAAGCAGGTGGTCTACCTGCGGTCTTACTCCATTAACTGGAATACAGGGATCTAATCTTAGGGCGAGTTTCCCACTTAGATGCTTTCAGCGGTTATCTCTGCCAGACATGGCTACCCAGCGATGCTCCTGGCGGAACAACTGGCACACTAGAGGTCTGTCCACTCCGGTCCTCTCGTACTAGGAGCAGCTCCCTTCAAATCCCTTACGCCCACAGCGGATAGAGACCGACCTGTCTCACGACGGTCTGAACCCAGCTCGCGTACCGCTTTAACGGGCGAACAGCCCGACCCTTGGGACCTTGTCCAGCCCCAGGATGCGATGAGCCGACATCGAGGTGCCGAGCGAGATCGTCGATGTGAACTCTTGGATCTCACCAGCCTGTTATCCCCGGGGTAGCTTTTATCCGGTAAGCCACAACCCTTCCACTCGGTATTGTGGGATCACTAAGCCCGACTTTCGTCTCTGTTCGGCGCGTTGGCCTTACAGTCAAGCTCCCTTATGCCTTTACACTCTATGGTGGGTTTCCATTCCACCTGAGGGAACCTTTGGGCGCCTCCGTTACCTTTTAGGAGGCGACCGCCCCAGTCAAACTGCCCACCTGGCACGGTCCCCCATCCGGATTACGGAATGGGGTTAGGATCTAAACATAATCAGGGTGGTATTTCACCGTTGACTCCACCGACGCTAGCGCGCCAGCTTCAAAGCCTCCCACCTATCCTACACAGATTATATCCAAATACAATGCCAAGATGCAGTAAAGCTCCACGGGGTCTTTTTGTCCTGCTGCGGGTAGGCCGCATCTTCACAGCCATTTCAATTTCACCGGGTCCCTCGTCGAGACAGTGCTCTAATTGTTACGCGGTTCGTGCGGGTCGGAACTTACCCGACAAGGAATTTCGCTACCTTAGGACCGTTATAGTTACGGCCGCCGTTCACCGGGGCTTCAGTTCAAAGCTTCGCTTGCGCTAACCTCTCCCTTTAACCTTCCGGCACTGGGCACGCGTCAGCCCCTATACATCGCCTTACGGCTTAGCAGAGACCTGTGGTTTTGTTAACCAGTCACCAGAGCCATTTCACTGCGACCCTCCGACGCTTTGACACGTCAGGGGGTACCCCTTCTCCCGAAGTTACGGGGTCATGTTGCCTAATTCCTTAACGAGGGTTCTCCCGTTCGCCTTGGTATACTCTACCCGTCTACCAGTGTCGGTTTGCGGTACGAGCACTAGAAAGTTATGCTTAGAGACTTTTCTTGGCAACAAGGCTCAGCCACTTCGCCTTACGGCCCGCTCCCACCTCAGCTCAACTGGCGGATTTACCTACCAGTCTCAACACCTAGATGGATCGAACCCAAATCCAATAATGGGCTGGCCTACCTCGTTGCGTCCTCCCATCGCACTCTCTAGCGGTTCCGGAATGTTGACCGGATGTCCATCACCTACGCCTCTCGGCCTCGGCTAAGGACTCGACTAACCCGACGCGGAATGACCTGGCGTCGGAAACCTTAGACTTACGGCGAACACGGTTCTCACGTGTTTGTACGCTACTCATGCCTGCATTCTCACTTCTGTCCGCTCCAGTCGCCCTTACGATCGACCTTCACCGCTGACAGAACGCTCCCCTACTGCCCCAACTTGCGTTGAGACTCATGGCTTCGGTACTATGCTTAGCCCCGTTAAGTTTTCCGCGCGAAGTCACTAGACCAGTAAGCTGTTACGCACTTTTTAAAGGGTGGCTGCTTCTAAGCCAACCTCCTGGTTGTTTAAGTAACCTCACCTCGTTTCCCACTTAGCATAGATTTTAGGACCTTAGCCGATGATCTGGGCTGTTTCCCTTTCGACCCCGAAACTCATCTCCCGGAGTCCGACTGCCATGCTATGGAGTACTGGCATTCCGAGTTTGATTGGGTTCAGTAAGCTGTAAGCCCCTTAGCCCATTCAGTGCTGTACCTCCAGTACTAAACGCATGACGCTAGCCCTAAAGCTATTTCGGGGAGAACCAGCTATCTCCGTGTTCGATTGGCATATCACCTCTACCCACAGGTCATCTCCTAACTTTGCAACGTTAGTGAGTTCGGGCCTCCACGAGTGTTTAGACTCGCTTCACCCTGCCCATGGGTAGCTCACACGGTTTCGGGCCTAATTCCAGCGACTATACGCCCTATTAAGACTCGCTTTCGCTACGGCTTCGGGTGTTACTCCCTTAACCTCGCCACTGAAATTAACTCGCAGGCTCATTCTCCAAGAGGCACGCTGTCAGGCATAACAAGGAACGTCCCTATTTCTAGGGGGCTCAACTTGTCGTAGCCCTTCAACTGCTTGTAAGCTTATGGTTTCAGGTTCTATTTCACTCCCCTAACAGGGGGACTTTTCACCTTTCCCTCACGGTACTAGTTCACTATCGGTCGTCAAGTGTATTTAGCCTTAGAGAGTGGACTCCCTAGCTTCCTGCCGGATTAGCGTGCCCGGCAGTACTCAGGAACACGGCGGAAGACGATCAGTTTTCGCATACGGGGCTATTACCCTCTTTGGCAGGCTTTCCCACACCTTTCCGCTAACTGATTGTTTTGTAACTTCCATATGCCGGTCCTACAACCCCGACTCTGCAAGCAGATTCGGTTTGGGCTTCTCCCCGTTCGCTCGCCACTACTGGGGGAATAATTTCTTTTCCTCTGGGTACTTAGATGTTTCAGTTCCCCAGGTTCCCGTCAACTGGCCTATATATTCAGCCAGAGACACTGTTGGTTCGCAACAGTTGGTTTCCCTATTCGGACATCCTCGGATATAACGCCTGTACACGGCTCCCCGGAGGCTTATCGCAGTGTCCCACGTCCTTCATCGGCACTTGACGCCAAGGCATTCACCATAAGCTCTTAGTAGCTTCTCCACGTGATACGGAGAAATTGATACTTTTCGCTTTATTAATTACTTCGATAAATTTCTTTATCGGCCTACATCATCTTGCTATTCAGTTTTTAAGGTTCATTTCACTGTTGACCAGTGACCGATGCTCTCGATCGCAATCAAGGGCATCGATTACCCTTCAACTCATTTTAGACACAAAGCGACCCGACGTTACACCGCCGGGTCATTAATTACCCATGCTTCACGCGGTGTGACTTCCTCTTTATGTTTGCGTACCGTTTATCAAACCTATTTTTACTCCGTTTGTTCTTGCTACGAACTCAGTGGAGATGGCGGGATTTGAACCCGCGACCTTCGCCTTGCAAAGGCGCTGCTCTCCCACTGAGCTACATCCCCAGGACTTGCCTGGTTAGTGGGCTTGACAGGATTCGAACCTGTGACCCCTGCGTTATCAGCACAGTGCTCTAACCAACTGAGCTACAAGCCCGGGATTCTTCCTTAGCAACTGAGAAGTGATAGGAAACTCGTTTTGCGATCCAGCGCCCAAGTTCACCGTGTGGGCAATTGTAGAGCGACTACCCCGTAGGGTGTGCTCACTTTCTCTAGAAAGGAGGTGATCCAGGCGCACCTTCCGGTACACCTACCTTGTTACGACTTCGTCCCAGTCACCAGCACCACCTTCGACGGCGTCCTCCTTGCGGTTAGACTACCGGCTTCAGGTGTTACCAGCTCCCATGACGTGACGGGCGGTGTGTACAAGGCCCGAGAACGTATTCAACGCACTATAGCTGACGCGCGTTTACTAGCAACTCCGGCTTCATGCAGGCGAGTTGCAGCCTGCAATCTGAACTGAGGCCGGCTTTGGGGGATTGGCTCCACCTCGCGGCTTAGCAACCCATTGTACCGACCATTGTAGCGGGTGTGTAGCCCCGGACATAAAGGCCATGCGGACTTGACGTCATCCCCACCTTCCTCCGGCTTGATACCGGCGGTCCTGTATGACACATGTAACATACAGCGAGGGTTGCGCTCGTTAGCGGACTTAACCGAACATCTCACGACACGAGCTGACGACAGCCATGCAACACCTGTGCAAGCTCCCTTGCGGGTCGTTCACCTTTCGGATCACTACCACTTGCATGTCAAACCCGGGTAAGGTTCTTCGTGTAGCATCGAATTAAACCACACGCTCCGCTGCTTGTGCGGGCCCCCGTCAATTCCTTTGAGTTTTAATCTTGCGATCGTAGTCCCCAGGCGGTAAACTTATCGCGTTAGCTGCGGCACCGATGGAGTTTAAGCCACCGACGCCAAGTTTACATCGTTTACGGCTAGGATTACCGGGGTCTCTAATCCCGTTTACTACCCTAGCTTTCGCGTCTGAGCGTCAGAAATGATCCAGAAGATCGCTTTCGCCACTGGTGTTCCTCCCGATATCTACGCATTTCACCACTACACCGGGAATTCCATCTTCCTCTATCACTCTCAAGTCCGGTAGTATTGAACGACCTCTCCTAGTTAAGCCAGGAGATTTCACGCCCAACTTACCGAACCGCCTGCACGCGCTTTACGCCCAGTGAATCCGGATAACGCTTGCCTCCTACGTTTTACCGCGGCTGCTGGCACGTAGTTAGCCGAGACTTATTCCTGAGGTACTGTCCTTGCTCATCCCTCAGAAAAGTGCTTTACGACCCGAAGGCCTTCATCGCACACGCGGCGTTGCTGCTTCAGGCTTTCGCCCATTGAGCAATATTCCCTACTGCTGCCACCCGTAGGTGTATGGACCGTGTTTCAGTTCCATTGTGGGGGGTCACCCTCTCAGGTCCCCTACCCGTCGTAGCCTTGGTGAGCCATTACCTCACCAACTAGCTGATGGGACGCAGGTCCCTCCCAAAGCGAATTGCTCCTTTAGATATCAGTTTCTAAATCCGATAACCACATGCGGTATTAGCAATCCTTTCGGACTGTTATCCCACACTTTGGGGTAGGTCACCAACGCGTTACTCACCCGTTCGCCACTAGGATACTCTCGTATTGCTACTCAAGCACCTCGTTCGACTTGCATGTATTAGGCACGCCGCCAGCGTTCATCCTGAGCCAGGATCAAACTCTCCGCAAAAAATTTTTCACTCTTGCGAGTGTTAAAGTTACGGAATTTACTGGTTCAACAAAAATGTTGTTTCCTATCACTTTTCAGTTGTTAAGGTGCTTGCCATTTGAGCGAGCGATATTCTACTCGCTACTATAACCGTCTGTCAAGGTTTTACACAGACTAAAATACCGATGCTTTTCTTTCGCATCGGTTCATCAGGCTGCAAAACTTATTTGCTTTGTGTCTCTGATGTAAGACGGTTACTCAGTTGTCAATGATTTGTCTGGGAGACGAAATCTTTTGTTTTGTACTGGCGAATGGCAATTATATGCATCTCGAAGACTTTGTCAATAGCTGCAAGACATTTCAACCTTAAAAAATCGCACCAATTTAAACACACTTTTTAGAACACAGAATCTAGATTCTTTTCGAACTCAAAAACATGCGACTCTATCAACATGATCGCATTGTTGATCCCATCCTCGTTTCTTATGCCTTGACCAAAGAATTGGGCGCGTTTACGAATGATATTTGAATCAGCTTCAACAATTGCTTGCGTTAAATTCTCAACAGAAAGTTTATCTACCAGAATCGGTTTCGGCCCAACACCAATTGCATTGATGCGATTTTCCAAAAGAGTTAATCAGCAGTGAATGGCACAACAATATTTGGAATACCCGCACGTAGCCCAGCGGACGTCGTCCCTGCTCCACCATGGTGAATGACCATCTTGCAGCGCGGTAACAACCAATCATGCGGTGCAGATTCCAGATAAAGCAAATCTTTCGATGATCGATTCTTTACACTCCCCAAACCTGAAAGGATAATCCCACGATTATTCATCTGTTTTAATGCTTCTCGAACAATTTGATCAATACGTTCTGCCTTGCGGTTAACCATACTGCCAAAAGAGATACAGACTGGCGCATCGCCGCTATCAAGAAAAGCGGACAGTTCATCGGGTGGCTGATACGATTTTTCTTTGAGAAAGAGGTATCCAGTCACGTGGACATGTTCGGCCCAGTCGTTTGGGCGCGGCAAAATGTTTGGGTTGCAGGCAAACAGCAACGGGGTCCGAAGGTGAAGCGGACGGTTATCAAAGGTCCAGCAAAGTTTCTTTGGAAAGGGAATATCCGTATCCGCCATTTCCTCCATACCAAAAAACTTGAGTGGCAAACCAATGCGAGAAATAGCGGAGCAGCAAGCTTTACAACGTGACCACGTTCCTGCAATCCACAGGCAAGAGCAAGAAATGGCTGCACATCTCCACGAGAACCGTAAGTGAGAATTGTGATGTTCATTCGATTAATTTTACTTGACCTCAATGCTATACTGAGCAAAAAGGAGCTGACCATGAGCAAAATTGGCATTTTACATCCGGGCGAAATGGGAGTTTCAATTGCTGCATCTGCCATAAACAGCGGACATGATGTCTTCTGGGCATCAGAAAATCGAAGTGAAGAAACCCGTACCCGTGCTGAAAAACATGGACTTGCGGACTTGAAATCCCTTGAAGAGCTTTGCAAAATATGTGAAATCATCATTTGCATTTGCCCGCCGCATGCGGCAGAGACTACAGCCAAGCAGGTAATTGAACATGATTTCAAAGGCTCTTATTTAGATGCAAATGCCATTTCCCCGGAAAACGCCATCAAAATTGGACAAATGCTCGGCTCAAAAAATATTCATTTTATTGACGGCGGGATTATCGGCGGACCGGCATGGGAGCCAAAGAGCACCTGGCTGTATCTTTCAGGAGAAAATGCAAGCCAACTCGCGGACTGTTTTTCAAACGGTCCACTCGAAACAAAAATAATAAGCGCCGAAATTGGCAAGGCATCCGCTTTGAAGATGTGCTATGCCGCCTACTCAAAAGGGACAACTGCCCTGCTGTGCGCAGTTCTCGGGGCGGCCGAATCTCTGGGCGTGCGTGAAGAGCTATATCAGCATTGGGACATGGACGAAGCAGGGTTTTCAGAACAGGTAAATCGTAGAGCAACCCGTGTCACTGCAAAAGCCTGGCGATTTGAAGGTGAAATGAAGGAAATTTCCGCAACTTTTCATGCAGCGGGTATGCCAGTCGGATTTCACGATGCGGCAGCAGAGGTTTATCATCGCATTTCAGGTTTCAAAAATACAAAACCATCTCCTGAGTTGACGGCGGTTTTGCAAGCATTGCTCTCAAAATAAAAAATCAGCCCCGCAATTGCGGAGCTGATTGCTAATTCATTTCCTGTCTTCCAGATAATGCTCTCAACAAGGTATTCTGATCGGCGTATTCAAGGTCACCGCCTACGGGCAGACCACGTGCAAGGCGCGTGACATGCACATCGTAATGCTTCAATTGCGTTTGCAGATATTGCGCGGTTGCATCGCCTTCCATGCTGGGATTGGTGGCGAGGATGATCTCCTTCACTCCCCCATTCGCAACACGAGCCACCAACTGCTTGATCTTCAAATCATCAGGGCCAATGCCTTCGATGGGAGATAAAACGCCCTGCAAGACATGATATTTTCCGTGAAAGCCGCCTGTACGTTCGAGGGCGAGGACATCCAAGGCTTCTTCCACCACACAGATGAGCGAGCCATCACGCTTGGTTGACTCGCACACTTCACAGCGTTCGCGGCCTGCGTCGGTGATGTTGAAACATTCCTGGCAAAAGGCGGTGTTTGCCTTGAGATTCGCCAGCGCCGTGGATAAATCCTGTGCCACATCTTCGGAGGCGCGCAGCAAATAGAAAGCCAGCCGCGAAGCAGACTTTGGCCCAATGCCTGGCAGGCGTTCGAGGGCGGTCACCAAATTTTGAATTGATTCAGGGAGCAGCATGAGTTATCTGTCGAAAGGTTGGAAAGTTAACAAGTTGAAAAGTTGAACATTCAAACCTAAAAAGGCAACCCACCCGCAAGCGGGCCCATCAACTTCTCTTGCAAGGCGCGCGATTCATCCAATGCCATGTTGACAGCGGAGAGAACCATGTCTTGAAGCATTTCAGCGTCTGCATCTTTGAGAAAGTCGGGGGAGATTTCGACGGATTTGCATTTCTGGTCACCTGTCATGGTGACTTTGATCGCGCCGCCGCCAGCCGTTGCGCTGACAGTTTCTTCGGCAAGCTGCGCCTGCGCGATTTCCATTTTCTTTTGCATTTGCTGCAATTGCTGCATCATGCCTGATTGCCCGCCCATTGCGGGGCCACGATTAAATCCTTTTGCCATAGTTAAACCTCGTTATTTGATATTTGTTATTTGGGAATCGGGATTTGGAAATCGGCCGGTTCCCAACTTCTATTCATCCATATCCACGATTTCGCCGCCGTGGTGAATGGCGGCAGCGACCATGCCATCCTGTGCTACGTTCGGGGGAATCTTGCCTTTGGCGTTGGTGACGATACATTTCACGGCAACATCCACGTGGAAATGGTCTTTGATCAATTTCTGGATCGCTTCGATCTGGTCGGGCTTATCGAGTTTCGAGACCAACACGTCACTGGCGAGGCCGAGCATAAGCGTTTTGCCTTGAATGTCAATCATCTTCACTGAATTTAACAGCGCAGATAAATTCGCCTGTGATTTTGGAAGCGATGCCGCCAGCGACTTCCACGATCTGACGATGTCATTGGAGTTGAGGATCGGTTTCTCAGGTGCGGATTCAATTTGGGCAGGCGGCGCTTCGCTCTTAACCTCGGGCTGGGATTCTGTTTTCGAAACAGGAGCAGGCCTCGACGGAGTCGGACGCGGCGCCCCCTGCGGGGATGATACGGCAATTTGATGAGATTCTGTCGGGGCGTCCAACGCTTCCGCGAGGGCAAGTTCCAGACTCAAAGAGGGTTGCCAGCCGCCGCGCAAATCCACCGCCGCGTTGTTGAATATCTTCATCATGCGCAGGACATCGGTGGAATGAAATGCGCTTGCATGTGCCTGCATTTGGGTTTTGACATCACGCGTGGCTTCGACCTGCTCAATATTGCCCATCTGAATGAGCATGAGCCCGCGCATATATTCAACAATTTGACGCGCCAGCGAGCGCGGATCTGCGCCGGAATCGAGAGCGCGATGAATGGTTTCAAGTCCGTGCGCGGGTTGGTTTTCAAGAATGGACGCGGCAACATCGAGAACAGTTTGACTCGTAGCCGTGCCAAGGACTTGCTGCGCGAGAGCCAGCGTGATCTTCGTGCCTGTGGATGCGAGTTGATCGAGCAGTGATTGCGCATCGCGCATACCGCCCGCTGACTGACGAGCAATGAGCGCAAAGGCTTCTTCATCCACTTGAATATTTTCAGAGGCGGCGATTTGCTTCAGGTTTGCAACGATCTCATCGATGGGCACGCGCCGAAACTCGTGACGCTGACAACGCGACAAAACCGTGGCAGGGATTTTGTGAATTTCAGTGGTGGCCAAAACGAAAATGGCATGCGGCGGGGGTTCTTCGAGCGTTTTGAGCAAGGCATTGAACGCGCCGCCAGAAAGCATGTGGACTTCGTCGATGACATAGACTTTGTATTTACCCTGCGAAGGTGAGAAGTTGATCTTCTCGCGCAGATCGCGGACGTCATCCACGCCATTGTTCGAGGCGGCGTCGATTTCGATCATATCCATGAAGCGGTTTTCGTTGACGGCTTTGCAATGGTCACATTCATTGCAGGGCCGCTTTGCGGGATCTTCGCTGAGACAGTTGACCGCCTTCGCCAGCAAACGCGCAACGGTGGTCTTGCCCGTTCCACGCGGACCCGCGAAAAGATAGGCATGACCCACGCGGTCAGCCTTGATGGAATTAATGAGCGTCTGGACGACGTGATCCTGTCCAATGACTGTATCCCATTGTTTGGGGCGGTATTTTCTGTACAGAGCTTGGGTCATGTGTTTAGGTTTCAGGTGTCAGGTTGAAGGTTTCAGGCTTTTTATGAATCTTGGCAGCTTTTGCACTCTTCGTGGTTGATTAAGGAACTCGATACACAGCCCTCAAATTGCCCTGCGCATCGAATAAGCGGGCATTCTCCCCAGAATTCCATACGGCGTCGCTGATGCCCCAGTACAGGTCAATGACGCTATCTGTGCCCGCGATGGTGTGAACCTGAACAGCTCCATTTTGGTAAAGAGTGAGTTTGGGGAAAGTGAAGGTGTTTCCGTCTTCGTCTTTTAGTTGCCAGGAGGCCAGATCAAGTTGATTCTCGCCTTCGAATTTGACCACAACGATCTCTGAGGTCACTGTGCCAGCGCCGACAACACTGCTGATCTTCACGGGAATGTCCGTTTGCAGGTCTGTTCCTGAGACAGGAGCCCCTTCACCGCTGACAGGCGTGGCCTGCGTCACCGCTGATTGGCTGACAGCGCGGTAATTGCGGTCGTACCAGAACAACATTCCCCCCGTCACGCTCGCCGAGACGAAAATATTGAGGAGAATGTACAGGAACATTTTACGGCGGTTCATGGTGTTCAAATCATAGCACAGAATAGCGTTGGCGGAAATTAAAAATCCTGTGGTCATTCAGACCACAGGATTTCAGTTCATGCATTTTCTACGGCAATTGCGTAATTATAAAATCATCGAAAGACACATCGGCTCCATTGGCCTGCTCACCGCTCAAGGCAAACAAGGCAAAGCCGCCTGACGGATAAGTGGTATCGTCGACAGAAGCAATTTGCTGTCCATCCACATACAATGTCAGTTTGCCGTTACCGCAATCCACACCGATGCGATAAGACTCGGCGTTTTTAGCGATCAAGTCCGACGTTTCCCAGCCGCCGTTGGTGAGGAAGTTGTCCTCCTGGGCAAGAGCCGCCAAAACAATGGCATATTCACCGGCCGGGGTGACGGCAAAGTAGTAGCGGGATTCGTCAATGAACTGTTGGTTACAAGTAATACCAAAAGCAGCATGCGGGTCAGTGTTACGATTGATGGCTGTGACTTCCATGTGGATATTGGTGTACGTCTCATCGTTGGGCATTGTCCACACAAAATAATTTGTAGCGGCGATTCTGATATTCAAGGTATCGTCCACATACTCTACCGTTCGGTCAGAATCGGAACCTGTGCCCCACTCACCACGGCCAGGGACAAAATCATCCTTAAACAAAATCTCACCACTATTGGATTGAGATTCTTCCGTGGGCACCGGAAGATCCACAACCGCAGTCGGTTCTTCAACAGGCACAGAGGTCGGGATAATGGGATCGGTAACCGCGGTCGGCGCTCCCCCGCCCCCAACGGCATTGCAAGCCAAAGCTGCAAATGCAAGACAGGTAATCGCTAAAAGTAAGTTATTGGCACGTTTCATTCTTCAATTCTCCTCGAAAAATATAATGCGGGATTTTATCAGCCTGTGCCAATAACTAAATAGTACATTATGGGGAATATTTTGACTTAACGCGACATGGAGATCGCCACCCAATCACCCATTTGGCGGATCTCGCCTCTTTTCAACCCTTTGGCCTGCCCAGCCCCAATGACCGACTCAGCTTGATGGTCGAGAATGCCACTCAAAATGATCTCGCCGTTGGGTTCGATCAGGTCGGCAAGTCCCGCATCAAAAAGGCGGATCAGAATCGGACCGAGAATATTCGCCACCACCAGCGGCGCAGATTTGAAAGCGAACTGGCCTGCCAGCACTTCCGTCACCGAACCCTGACCAAGGATCAATTCCTCTCCCACCTCGTTTGTATCTGCGTTCTCGCGCGAGTTTTTGACGGACTCAATATCAATGTCCACGCCGAGGACTTTGTTTGCGCCGAGTTTCAATGCAGCAATTGACAAGATCCCAGAACCGCAGCCAACATCGATTACGGACGATAGTTGACGATTATCGGCAGAAACTTCCATAAGTTCAAGGCACAACTGCGTCGTGGGATGCGTGCCTGTACCAAATGCCATGCCCGGGTCAATTTTGATCGGGATGCGTTTCGGCTCGGGGGATTCCAACCACGCGGGCAGGATCAGGAGTCTCTGTCCGATGAGAATCGGCTTGTAGTGCTGTTTCCAGGCTTCCATCCAGTTTTGATCCGCGATCTGCTTGTAGGTTGGGGTCGGCACAGGCTTGATCATCCCCAAATAGTAAAGCGACTCTTCGAGCTTCTGTCGCGTTTCTTCAAGCTGATCGTTCACCTCCAAATAAGCGCGGACAGTGATCGGGCCGGTGGCTGTGCCTTCATCCTCTTCATCGTTGAATTTGACGCCCTGTTCGGTCATCACGCCGTTGGGCGCAAAACGCGCCAGCACATCGGCAACAGATTCGGCGAGTTCGCCGTCTACAGTAAGGGATACTTCAAGCCAGTTCATGTACGATCTCCAGTGTTGAGTTTTCAGCGGGCGGTTTGATCGGCCCGATAGAATTTGATTTGCGCTTTTTCGAGAGTGACGAGACCCGCTTTGATATGTGGATCGATCAATTCGAGAAAGGCTTCAAGCTTTTCCTGAGTATCCACGATCTCGACCACCATCGGCATGTCTTCAGAAAGACGTTCGATCTTGAACGTGTGGATGATGCGGGTATTCGCGCCGAAGCCCATGATACCGCGTAAAACGGTCGCGCCTGCAAGTCCCTGCTCGCGGGCTTGCAAGACGATCCATTCATAAAGCGGTTTGTGCTCGTGCTTATCTGATTCACCGATGAAAATGCGGAGCAGGGAACCTTCTTCGGGCAGGTGCATGGTTATCTCCAAATCAAATACGAGACCGTGCGCCCCAACCACACGGCAAAGAGGCCGATGATCACATTCGCACCGATATTCGCCAGCGCGCTCATCATTTGACTATCACGCGCAAGGTTGAGCGTTTCGTTTCCGAACGAAGAGAATGTGGTGAATCCACCAAGGATTCCGACAAAGACGAACAGACGCGATTCGGTGGTAAAAAACCCGCGTGTTTCAGCAAGCTGGGCAAGAAAGCCGATGACAAAACAGCCGATCACATTGACCACGAGCGTGCCATAGGGAAAGCCCACGCTTTTCGAAGCCTGTTGAACGTATCCGCTTGCAAGATACCGCAGGATGGAACCGATAAATCCGCCGAAGCCGACGAGGAGAATATTGGTCAAATGATTTCCTTTTTAACACAGATGAACACAGATCAATTAGATGGTAGTGGATGAAAAGCAGGGGATAATTCTTATGTTTATCTGCGTTTATCTGTTTTCCGATTTTCCACCGCCCATTTTATCAATTCTTTTTCCGTGGTGAGCATCATCGCAGGCAATTCATCGACGGGGAAATATCTCATCTCTGAAATCTCATGAGATGCCTTGAACTCGCCGCTTAAAATCTTGCAGAGATAGATCACACCCAAATGATGATCTTCCCGCGCGCTGACAACGGTCAGCAGCTGCTCGACCTGGATCTGCATCCCCGCTTCTTCAAAAAATTCACGCTTGATCGCATCGACAGGCTGCTCACGATATTCCAATCCGCCCGCAGGGATGCCCCACTCGAATTTGCGGTAGGTGTGCTTGAACAGCAGCACTTGTCCCTGCTCGTTGAAGATCAGCGCCGCCACCGCCGCACGGAATCTGGGACGCACCAGCTTCGCCGCCAGAAAATGCACCCACAAAGGAAGAGTGCGCCAGATTCGCAAGAGGAAAGGTATCATGAATTCTCTTGCCCAGTTGAAAGTTTAGCTCTCAACTGGGCACTCAAATCACCTTAAATCTTCCCTGCCACGTAATCCAGCACATCGATCTTTGTGAGGATGCCGACAGGCTTGCCGTGGTCCACCACGATCAACGCATAGCCCGATGTGAGCGAGGGCATGGCTTCTTCGAGCGGAGTTTCAGGCGGGAAGACCGCGCCTGCATTTTGCACGAGCGCATCGATCTTTTCATCGTTGCTGTGTTCGTGCTTTTCGAGCATGTGATTGAGCAAGTCCACTTCTTCGATGAGACCAACCAACGATCCATCCGCGCCGACGACTGGCATTTGCGATACTGCATTCTGATGCATCACTGAAACCACCTTGCGGACCGAGTCACCAATTGTCGCGGTGATCAATGCCTTGTTTGGCTTGGCAATCAACAGGTCGCCCAGAGCCGTTTCTCCGAATTCCATCGAGAGGAATCCGAATTCACGCATCCACTTGTCATCATAAAATTTTGAAAGATAACGCGAACCAGAATCAGGGAGAATGACCACGGGCAATCGGTCGGGAGTCAGCTTGCGGCAATATTTGATCGCGCCTGCAATCGCGGAGCCAGAGGAACCGCCCGCGAAAATGCCTTCCTGCCGTACGAGTTGACGCGCCCAATAAAACGACTCTTTATCTCCCGCACGCTCGATGGCATCCACATAATTGATATCCATCGTGGACGGCAAGAAGTCTTCGCCAATGCCTTCCACTTTATAAGTTTTGGGATACGCGCCCGGAGGAATGATGCCTTTGTTCTGCCAGATCTCGGTGAGGATCGAACCTTCGATATCAATGCCCACAATCGTAATGTTCGGATTCTTGGATTTGAGATAACGCCCCACACCGGTGATGGTTCCGCCTGTGCCAATGCCGATGATGACATCGGTCAACTTGCCATCGGTCTGCTCCCACAACTCGGGGCCAGTGCTCAACTCATGCGTTTTCGGGTTATCGGGGTTGTGATATTGATTCGCTAAAATCGCATTGGGGGTTTCGCGCGCGAACTTCTTCGCCACTTCATAATACGAGCGCGGATCATCAGGTCCGACCGCGGTTGGAGTGATGACCACCTTCGCGCCATAGGCACGCAACAATAAAATCTTTTCGTTGCTCATCTTGTCAGGCATGACAAAGATGGTCTTGTAGCCTTTCAGCGCCGCCGCAATCGCGAGGCCGACGCCTGTGTTCCCTGATGTGGCCTCGACAATGGTTCCACCAGGCTTGATCTCGCCCCGCTTCTCGGCCTGCTCGACGATATTCGCCCCCACACGGTCCTTGACCGAACCGCCGGGATTCATAAATTCCAATTTCGCATACAGCGGAACAGGCAGGTCGCGCCCGATCCGCTCCAGTTTGACAAGCGGCGTATTGCCCATTGCGCCAAGTACATTATTAAAGACACGTTTCTCTTTTGATTCGGGTAATCCTGTTGTCATTCTCTCTCCTTTGGTTGTGGGTATTTTACCAGCGAGGAGTGAACAGTGAATAGTTATCGGTGGGGAGTGCGAGGCATAAAAAAAGCCTCTGGAGTTTTGAAACTCTCGGAGGTCTTGTTTTTACAATAAAACCCATCCACGAATTTTGCACGAATACTCGAATGACCATTCCTCATTCGTGGTTTTATTCGTGGATGGCCTCTTATGGTGAGCGGGAGCAACGAAAACCATGAAGGATACGCTTCGAATCCAGGATCGATCCATTGCGGTGGCAGAACGGACAAGATATAACCGTGTCCTCCCATGAGCCGCCCCGCAGCACCCGATATTGACCGTCAAGAAGATTAGGCCCTAATGGATTGGCTTCGGGTGAACTGACATAATAATTTTCATCATACCAATCATTCACCCATTCCCAAACATTGCCTGCCATATCCAACGCGCCATAAATACTCTGCCCGGATGGATAACTTCCAACGGGAGCAACATCGGTATAACCATCGTTGGACGATTTATCTGCATGACTAAAAGGACAGTTGTATCACAAAATTAACAATTGTCCCGTCAAACCATTGCCCCAGGGGTATGTGCGCCCATCTGCCGCGCGCGGCTTTTCCCATTCGGCTTCGGTAGGCAATCTGCGTCCGCCCAAGGGCAATAGGCATTTGCCATGTTCCAAGTCACGTATAGAACGGGATGATTCTCAAATTCAGATGCCGTAATAACTCAATTTGTCGACTCTGTTGGCAGCTTTACAGACCTTCACTTAACACATTTTGCATACATGGCATTGGTCACTTCGGTTTGGTCAATCCAGAAGGCATCCAAATTAACTTGATGAATAGGTTTTTCATTGGGGATAATAAGAATCACTCCCCATCGTAAATTCACCTTCTGGCACATAGACCAAAACCATGTCATCTTTTTCAGAAATCATGGTTGAACCAATTCCCAAGGTTGGCGTTGGAGTGAAGGCATGGGCTGTGGAGTGGAGGTGAGGTGAGGCAACGGCGTTGGAAGAAATAGGTGATAAGCACAGATGACAAGTAAAGATGGCAAACAATCCCCTCAGGTCAATACGACCAAAGTCTTATTGCAACAAGCCAGCAAAGGTTCTGAGAAGGAGAAAAATTTAGTCTTTTTCAGAACGCTTTTTCAACACAGGGCTCCTTCTTTCCCGTCCATTTATTCTTTCTGTCGCAATTTCCCTTTTCTTTTGCCTCTAACCTGCCTTCCAAGCGCATTTTTTGTTCGTAACGCAGTTTCAAGGCTTCCAACAAATCAGCATAGGAATTTTTCTTGTCAAATCCAAAATAATCCACCCAATGCAATGTCCGCAATTTGCGGGGAACGTTGCAATCATCCAAGCGCAAGGGGATTAAGAAAATCGTTTCTTCTGGTTTTTCCAGTGCAATATCGTAGGCATAACGGATTTCCCTCTGAACAAAGCCTTCTTTAGTAACAGACTGCCCCGAAAGACAAACAATCACCACATCAGAATCGTCTACAGCCTTCTCAATGACAAATTCCCAATCTTGCCCGGGCAGGATTTTTGCCTTATCTAACCACGGGTCAATCCAACCCTCTGACTTGAGCGCATTGTACAATTCCCGCACAGCGGGCTTGTCTTGCGAGGCATGACAGAGAAAAACGCGGAGAGGTCTCATGGGGAAAGGAGGAATGATGAAAAAATATCCCAATATTTGGATTATAACTGAACAGTCCTTCAAATCCAATTATGGTAATATCGCTAAAATCTTTATCAATTTGGAGCAAACCTTATGATCCGTACCGGACATGTCATCACCAACCCAAGTTCAAAGACCACGATTACCGTCCTTGAAACGGACGTGGAAACCAAGGGCATGGGCTTTTATCTTGAATATCACATGCCTGTGGGGGCAAGGCCGGATGTTGCCGAACACCTTCACATGACCTGGACGGAAACCTTCGAGATCATCTCCGGCGAATGCAAATACAGGCTGGATGGCAAAAAACGAAATGCAAAAGCGGGAGATGTAGTCGTATTGCCACCCACGCAAAAGCACATCCACCCGTGGAACAACGGTCAAACGGAATTGGTCATGCGTCAACGCTCGCAGTTTGATAAACCAAGTCCGCAGGCGGTACAAGATACGCTCGGCGTCTTCTCCACGATTGCAGACCTTGGACCGAATCAACTCAATGCAAACGGCCAGCCGAAAAATGCCCTGCTTTCCTTCGCCATTTTACGAACTTTGGGCAAGCATGGCGGTTATGATGGCCGTATTCCGATCCGCACGCAGAAAATTTTAAACGCCACGGTCGGCTTGCTGGCTGAGTTGATCGGAGTCCGCGCAGTGAGCAAGAAATACAGATAGAAATAACAGAACTCCCGCCGAAATCTCGACGGGAGTTCTTCTTCTTCTATTTTTTTCAAGACATGCTGGTCTCGATACGCCTTCGGCTACTCGACCACCAATTTCCAAACTTTCAAACCTTCCAACCTGCAACCTTCAAACCCTAATAAATCGGCAGCCTCGTATCCACTTCCTTTGCCCATGAATTGATTCCGCCCTTCAAGTTCTTTACTTTCTTGAAGCCAGCGCTGGCGAGCAATTCAAGCGCGCGCGCGGATCGAGTTCCGCCTTTGCAGAAGACGACCATGTCATCGGCGCTGTTCAATTCGGTTAATCGTCCCGCCAGTTGACCGAGGGGAATGTTCACGGCGTTGGGCAGGGCGGAGATCTCCAACTCGTGAGGCTCACGCACATCGAGCAGGATCAGGCTCGGGGTAAGTGAGATGCGGTCTTTTAATTCCACAGACGTAATATCGAGGCCTGCGCCAGCCGATCCTTCTTCGTGATCATGGCCGGGGACGCCGCAGAATTCTTCGTAGTCGATCAATTCCTTGATGTCGGCATTCGGTCCGCACACGCGGCATTTGGGATTCTTCTTGAGCTTGACGAAGTCAAACGACATGTCGAGCGCGTTGTACAACAGCAGGCGGCCGATCATCGGGTCACCGATGCCGAGCAAAACTTTCAGCGCTTCGGTGGCTTGCAGTGTGCCGATCGTGCCGGGCAGCACGCCGAGCACGCCGCCCTCCGCGCACGAAGGCACAAGCCCGGGCGGCGGCGGTTCGGGGAAGAGACAGCGATAGCACGGCCCTTCCTTGGCGTAGAACACGCTCACCTGCCCGTCAAAGCGGAAGATGGACGCGTACACATTCGGCTTGCCGAGAAACACCGCCACGTCATTGGTGAGATAACGGGTGGGAAAATTATCGGTGCCGTCGAGAATGATGTCGTAATCTTTGGCGATGCGCATCGCGTTTGCAGACGTGTACGGCTCGTTGTAGGTATCCACTTGAATATCGGGATTCAGATCGAGCAGTTTCGCCTTCGCGCTTTCCACTTTTAATTTTCCGATGGTGGATGTGCCGTGGATGATCTGCCGTTGGAGATTCGACGAGTCAACGGTATCGTAATCGACCAGACCGATGCGCCCCACACCCGCCGCAGCCAGATACAACGAAACAGGCGACCCCAACCCGCCAGTTCCCACAATCAACGCGGACGAATTCTTCAGCTTGCGTTGACCTTCCAATCCCACTTCGGGGATCAACAGGTGACGCGAGTAACGCAAAATTTCTTCGTGATTTAATTCGGGCAGCATGTTAACCTCCAGCAATGGACGGGATCAACATCACTCTATCGCCATCCTTGATCGGCGTATCCACGCCCTGCAAATCCTTGATGTTATGTTCACCAACGAACAAATTAACAAACGGACGCAGTTCCCCGCCGTCGTTGAATATATGCGGCTTGATCGTCGGAAATTGATTGGTCAGGTCAGTCAGCGCTTCTGAAATATTCGCGCCGCTGACAGTCACTTCAGATTGTCCGCTGGTATAAGCACGCAACGGGGTCGGGATTCGCAAAACGGGCATGTAGAGTCTCCTAAAATAATTTTGAAAAAACTTAAACACAAAGGGTACGAAATACACGAAGGAAACACGGACTTAAGGTTTTCCTTTGTGACCGTAGTGTCCTTCGTGTTTAATCGGTTTACAAAGTCTGTATCTGTTCCATCAACTTTTCAACCCGCGCCACGCCATTATTGACATAGCGTGCCTCGCCGCGGGAATTGAGCAAAAACGTGGTCGGGACGCTCATCACGCCCCAAGTCTTCGCGACCTCGGGCTGCTGGGTCGCGTCAATTTCAACGACGTGCAATTTTTCACCGAGCAGATTGGTCAACTTTTCAAGCGCAGGGCGCTGCACGGTTTTGCACGGCGCACAATCCGGCGTGGTGAAATAGACAATGGTGGGCTTGTTCGGCAAAGTGTTAAACAATGAGCCGATGCCGCCTTTTGCGCGTGAGATCAACCGCCTATTAAATAACCAGTTGACGCCCACGCCTAAAAATATAATACCAATTGCAAAAGCAAAACGCAACAGAATATCTGAACTCATGCCGCAGCTCCTGCTTTCGGCTTCATGCCGGGGAAAGTCCCTGTAGGCGGCTGTTTGCCAAAGCCAGGCACATTCAGGCGCACCAGCCAGTAGTACATGGCGCATCCTACGCAGAAACCGCCAAAGGCATTCAGCGAAGCCAGCGCAACGACGATCCACACCAGGGTCCAGCCCAGAACCGCCGAACCGAGGAACAATGCGGCGGAACCACCAGCCATGAACAGAAATCCGACGAATTGCGCAAAGCGATGCGGTTCGGGGTTGTCATCCAACACATCGGGTTTCATCCATCCGCGCGGCTTGAGCAGGGACGTGTAGATAAATCCAAAACCCGGTTTCTTCAAAACGGTGCCAAGCCCCATCATCAACGCGACAAAAGCCGCGAGTATCGGCTGGTTGAAAACAAACGCAAGCACGCCCAACGAAATGATGAAGTATTGGTTTGCCTTTAATGCAGAGTGATCCACTTTTTGTAAGGGTTGTGATGTCATGTTAAGGTATCCTGTTTTTTTATTTGGCGATTCTCAACCGCCAGAATTTTTATTGAACTGAAATCTCTTCTTCTTCATACTTCGAACGATCTTCCAGCAATCGCCATGAACGGTGACTGATCGATTTGCCCGCATCCACACGCGTGATGATGTAGGAGAAAAACGGCTGTGCCCATTCGCGGTCATATTCAGAGGGGACATTCGGGCAATCGGGGTGGGAGTGAAAAACACCGATCAGGCTCAGCCCGAGGCTATCGGCCTTCAACTCAGCTTTGAGATAATCTTCGGGCGTAAACAAAAACCGATTGTGGCGTGCCTCGTCCTCGCGCGCGTTGGGCAAAGATAATATCTGCTTCACTTCGCCTTCCACACCGATCAAAAAACCAGCCCCCTCTTCAGGGTAGGCTTCCTCTACGTGTTTGTTGATCTGCTCGATCAAATCATTTGAGACAGCCAGCATTACTTACCCTCCCATAACTTTTTATCGCTCAAATATTTATAGCCGGCATCGGGGAACAAGGTCACGACCACACCTTCATCCAATTCGCTTGCGACTTGAAGCGCAGCAACAGCCGCCGCCCCGGAGGAAATCCCCACGAAGAGACCTTCCTCCCGCGCCAATCGATTCACCATCTCATGCGCCGCTTCGGTCTGGACCTCAAGCGGGGTGCCCGCAACTGACTCGTCATAGATCCCGGGCTTGATCGCACTAGGCATGTGCTTCAGGCCTTCCAGCCCGTGGAAAGGTGCATCGGGTTGGAAAGCCAAAATCTTCACATCAGGTAATTGGTCGCGCAAATATCGTCCCGTACCCATCAACGTGCCGGAGGTGCCCAACCCTGTAATGAAATGAGTCACCAGTCCGTTGGTTTGGGCGAAAATCTCAGGTCCCGTTGACAGGTAATGCGCCTGCCAATTCGCAGCATTGTTGTATTGATTGGCGTACCAATACAGGTCTGGATTTTCCGCGGCCATTTCACGAGCTTTGAGGATCGCGCCATCTGAGCCTTCGAGCGGATCGGTGAGCACCAATTCCGCGCCAAGGGCTTTGAGGATGGTGATGCGCTCTGGGCTGGCACTGGCTGGCAACGCCAAAGTGACAGGGATTCCCAGCGCCGCGCCGAAGGTGGCATAGGAAATGCCCATATTTCCCGAAGTGGAATCAAGCAAACGCTTGCCATTATCCAGGTCACCGCTGATGATGGCGTTCTGGATAATGTTCAACGCGGGGCGATCTTTGACCGAGCCGCCGGGGTTGAACCATTCGGCCTTGGCAAAAACCTTTACACGTGGTGACAGGCCGAGGCCCAGCCTGCGAAGCGGGAGGAGCGGCGTGTTACCCACATGTGCAGGAAGTCCATCAAGGGGAACTGAATTTGTATCTATTAATCGAATATCCAGTAAGGTCATGTCATCCTTTTAAATCAAAAGCAGTCAACGGGTAAACAAAAAGACGGCGAACGAGCGCCACACTATGCAAAATTCTGCAAGCGGGGGTCGTCCAACCGTCTGTTTCCGTTGACTGCGGGGAGGTCTATCTCAGGCGGGTGGTTACGAGCCCCGCGATAGACACAAGCAATAGTTAAATGTTTTCATAGGTTTCCGATTAGATGCGCGTTATTTTACTTATCTTACCCGATTTGTCAATACTGAAATTCCGCATCACTCTGGAGGTAGCTTCTTTTTTAGAAAACCGAATCAGGCCCTCGTTAGGTATGATGCGTTTTATCCTCCAGCAGCGGAGGCCATTAAGATGACCTTATCGCCCGTTTGCAATTCCGTGGCAAGTCCATTTAATTCGCGCAGATGCACTCCGTTTACAAAAATATTGAAGTGCCTGCGCAGTTCGCCATTCGCATCATATAAATGCGGTTTCAAGGCTGGGTAACGCACGAGGATGTTTTCAAGCACTTCGGCAACGGTTGCGCCGTTCACTTCGAACTCGGTCTGATTATCGACATAGAATTTCATCAGGGCGGGAAAGCGGATAATTGGCATATTTTATTTTACTGCGAGTTGATTGCCTTTGGCGGAGAAATTTCATGTGAATAGGTGTTAGAAAACAAAAAAGTCCCAAAGCTAAATGCATTGGGACTTTTTACTGATTACTTTTTACCGTTCACTAAATTACTCTTCCTTCTTGGCTTCCATTTCCTTCTTGTGGGCTTCGATGATCGGACCGGTGATGTGGGATGGGACCGTATCGTAATGATCGAACTCCATGGTGAAGTATCCGCGCCCGCCGGTGATGGAGCGGAGTTGGGTGGTGTAGCGCAGCAATTCTGCCATGGGCACATGCGCCACGATGATCGTATTTCCGTGTTCCGAATCCGTTCCCTGTACGCGGCCGCGGCGTGTGTTGAGGTCGCTCATTACATCACCCATGTTCGCATCTGGCACCGTCACGCGGACGTTCATGATGGGCTCGAACAAGACCGGGCCCGCTTCATGCACGGCAAGTTTGAAGGCTTCACGTCCTGCAATTTCAAAGGCGACAGGTTTGGAATCCACTTCATGTTCCTTGCCGTCATACACAATCACTTTGACGTTGCTCATCGGATAGCCCGCGAACGCACCGCGTTCCATGGTGGCCTTAATGCCTTTTTCGATCGGGGGCAAATAGGATTTCGACAGGTTCATACCGACGAGTTCATCGGTGAATTCGAAGTCAGCAGAGGGCAGAGGTTCAATGCGAAGGTGCACTTCGCCAAACTGACCCGAGCCACCGCTTTGTTTCTTGTGACGATACTGGGCGCTGGCCTTGCGGGTAATTCCTTCGCGATAGGCGATGCGCGGTTCATGGGTGGATAAACCGACCTGGAACTTGGCCTGCGCGCGATGCAGCGCCACGTCAATATGCTGGTCGCCCATACCCTGCAATACGGTTTCGTGTGTGATCGGGTCGTTTTGCCAGATCAGGGTCATATCTTCTTCGCACAGACGTGCGAGTGTGGGTGAGATCTTGGCCGCATCAGCCTGGCTCTTCGGGGTGATCGCCACACGATACAGTGCGGCGGGGAATTTCGGTTTCTGGATCGTGAGCGGATGGCCTTTATCGCACAGGGTATCGCCTGTAGCAGTGACGGTCAATTTTGAAACGGCGGCAAGGTCACCGGCATGGATCACTTTCGCCGGGATCGCTTCCTTGCCGCGCTGGAAGTGCAGACCGGAGACGCGTTCATCGGCGCTCTTGATTTGATTCCAAACGTGTCCATCGGCCTGGACAGAACCAGAATACACGCGGAAGTAGGTCATTTTGCCAACGAACGGGTCGGCAGTGGTTTTCCAAACATAGGCTGCCAGCGGCTCAGAATCAGACGGCTTCAATTCCTCTTCGCCGCTCTTGCCTTGCGCCACACGCTTCGGCCCATTCAACGGAGAAGGCAGCAGGTCGATGATGTCATTGAGCAGGGCGATCGCGCCGACTTCATGTCCGCCAGCAGCGCAGAACACAGGGACAAATGCTCCAGCGTAGACCACATCTTCAAGTCCGCGTACCATTTCCGCGTCGGTCAATGAACCGTTTTCGAGATACTTCTCCATCAGTTCATCTTCGCCTTCGGCGGCTGCTTCCACCATTGCAAAATGAGCCGCTTCTGCCGCTTCCTTCAATTCGGCTGGGATATCCGCCGTGGTGTTTCCATCACCCATATAGGACTTCATTCCGATGATATCGACCACACCCTTGAAATTCTGTTTCTCACCGATCGGCAAATGAACCTTGATGGCACGTTTGCCATGCGCCTTCACGAATTCTTCGATGGCGTCATAAGTCGCTTCGAAATTCGCGTTGTCGCGGTCCATCTTATTAATAACAAAAAAGCGCGGCAGATTGAATTCATCTGCGTAGCGCCATGCAAGTTCCGTTCCAACTTCGATACCCGAGACGGCATCCACTAAAATAACCGCGCCATCAGCGACACTCAGGGCGGAGATGATCTCACCCACAAAATCGGTGTAGCCTGGCGCGTCTATTACGTTTATTTTATGATCGCGATGCTCGATGGGAATAATACTTGAGTAGATCGAAATCTTTCGGCGATGTTCCTCGTCATCATAATCCGAAACCGTGGTCCCGTCTTCGACCTTTCCCAGACGTGTGGTCGCCTTCGTTGCATGTAAAAATGCTTCTGCCAACATCGTTTTCCCCGCGCCTCCATGTGAAACCAGCGCGATGTTGCGAAGAAACTCGGTGGTATACTCTTTCATGAAAGTAGCCTTCCTATAAGTGTAGGATGTAAAGCAATTCGTTTTCTCGTCTCAAGTAAAGCCAAATTCGGACAAAACTGAAGGACAAGTTGCACGATTGTAAAAGAACTCAATTGAATTGTCAAAGTGTGAACCGTCACGGCCTGCGCATGACATTTACAGAATCGCATGACTTGATCGATTTCCTGTAAAAGTTCACTTTATGGATGAAACAAGCGATAATTCACCTCTCGGGGTGAATTCTTGAATTAAGAAAACAAGCCGTTCCACCGGCAACCAGAAAACTGGAGGAAACTTTTGATGGCGCTCTTTCGGGAATACTCATTCCTTGCGCTGGCCATCGGTCTGGTGGTCATTGCTGGAAGCATTCTGCTCACAAACAAACCAAAATGGAATGATTTCCTTGCCTTTGGGGTGGTTGTCACCGCCCTTATTACCGCATGGGTAATCCTGCATCCGCGCCAAACCCCGTTGATGGGCGATGCCGTGGCCGTCAAGGAACTCATTGGCGCGGGCACGCCCGTCCTGCTCGAATTCCAATCCCCCTTCTGAATTACCTGCACCCAAATTAAGCCCGTCGTTGACGAGCTCGAACAGGAATTGAATAACGAAATCAGCATTGGCAAACGCATCCACTTCATTCGCCTGAACATTCAGGAAGCCGCAGGCATGGAACTCGCTCCCGTGTACAATTTTGAATTCACCCCCACCTTCATCTTCTTCGATGCGCAGGGCAACGAAGTGTGGCGGCAGGTCGGCGAATTCGACCCGCAGTTGGTGCGCGACTCGCTCAAATGAATTTCTTCCGCCGCATCTCTTTCAATCTTTGGTATCTGCGCCGCCCGCCCTGGGATAGCGGCATCACCCCGCCCGAACTTTTCGAATTCATCCAAAGCCACCCCGCAGGCCGCGCGCTTGATATCGGCTGCGGCACGGGCACCAACGTCATCACCCTCGCAAAAACAGGCTGGCAGGTGCAAGGCTTCGACTTCGCCTCCCGCGCCATCCGCATGGCAAAACGAAAAGTAAAATCCGCAGGCGTGCAGGCCGATCTCTTCACCGATGATGCAACCCAAATGAAAAACATCAGCGGGCAATTTGACCTCGCGCTTGATATCGGCTGTTTCCACGGCCTCCCCAACAAAGCGGATTATCTGACTCAACTGGATCGAATCCTCGCCCCAAACGGATTCTGGCTCATGTACGGATTCTTTAAACAGACAGACGATCACACCGCGCCCGGGCTTGTCCCCGCGGACTTGGACCTGATCCCAGCCCAAACATTTACCCAAATCTCCCGCCGCGATGGATTCGACAAACGCGAGCGGAAATCGGCATGGTTTTTGTATCAGAAGGCGGGAAAAAGGTAATTGGTAATTATCGAAACACTCAACACATCATCTCATCATTCATCATTCATCATTCATCCCTATGAAAATTCTCTTCCTCTTCCTCGATGGCATCGGACTCGGCGAAAACAACGCGGAGATCAATCCATTTGCGCGCGCGAACATGCCGTATCTTGAGTCTCTGCTTGGGGGGCGGAAACTGCTCAAAGAATCAGCATCAAGCGAAGGTGAGTCAGCTGCGCTGTTTTCCGTCGACCCGAGGCTTGGCGTGAGCGGCGCGCCACAATCGGCAACGGGGCAGGCCGTTTTGCTGACGGGCATCAACATCCCCGCCGAGATCGGATATCACTATGGCCCCAAGCCCAACCCCGAGGTGGCGCAATATCTCGATGGCAAAACTGTTTTTGCAAAAACTGTGCAGGCTGGCAAAACTGCCGCGTTATTGAATGCGTATCCGCCGCGCTATTTCGAGGGGATCGATTCGGGCAAGCGGTTGTACTCTGCCATCCCGCTCGCGTTGACCAATGCTGGCTTGCCGCTTTTCACACACGAAGATTATTTTGCAGGCAAGGCGCTCTCGGCAGATTTCACGGGGCAGGGCTGGCACGAGTTTTTGAACTTTCCCGAAGCGCCGATCTTCGAAACCGAGGAAGCAGGGAAAAGACTCGCCGACCTCGCCCGTCAATACGATTTCTCTTTCTTCGAATATTGGGCCAGCGATTACGCAGGCCACAAACAGGATATGGGTTCGGCAGTGCGCCAGATGGAAAGATTCGACAGTGTGCTGAAAGGTCTGCTCGAACATTGGGACAGCCGCGACCTCGTCCTGCTCACTTCTGACCATGGCAACATGGAAGACCTCTCCACCCGCAAACACACCGAAGCCGACGTTCCGCTTTTATTATTCGGGGAAAAATCCATCCGCGATGAATTCGGAAAAGATATCCACGACCTCACGGGAATTGCCCCAGCGATTGAAAAGGGATTAGGCATTAGAAATTAGGCATTAGGGTTTTATTTTTTCATCCTCATCATCATCCTTCATCATTCATCCTTTCCCCCATGCTCTCCCCCGCTGACCTCATCCACCTCCCATACACGCCCGATCTCACCGAAGGCGGAATTGCGTATGCGCTGCGGACTCTGCCCAATCGTTTCGATCACGCCAATGGCAAGCCGTACGATCAACTCCGCCGCACGGTGGCAGGCGCGGCAGTGGAATTGGCGTTTCGGCGCTATCTTTCGCAGCAGGGAATTCCGTTCGAGATCGCCAGCGCCAATCCATTTACCAACCCCGATCAATATGATGTTTCGCTGGGCGGACGGCGCTGTGACGTTCAATCGTTTTTCATTTCACATCGCGACCAGATCGCGCAAATGCGGAGCGATTCGTCGCTGATTCTAAATGCGCCCGCGCTGGTGCCTTCGGATCATCACGTCAACGATGGGCACGCGGACAATGACCTGTATCTGTTCGCTTTTCTCTCAGGCTTGATCGCCGCCTCGCAAGATGACTTGAAAAAGGTGATCGAAACGAATCAGCCGCGCTATTTGATTCACCTCATGCCCGAAGCATGGCGGCGGCCGTATCAATGGACTCCGCTTGCGCCGTTGGCCTTGAAATCTGAATCAGACGAGGAATTGATCGTCGAGATCAGCGGACAGGACGAAGGTCGAGGGTTTGTGACGCGGGTTCTCAGTCTGCCGCCCAAAGTGCGTGTGACTGTGGATGCTCCGTTTTATTCGGTCATGGCGATCCATGTCAGAAACATCCCTTCAGCGCGGATCGGGATTCACAGCCCAGCTTTCAAAGAGGCGCATGTCATCGCGCCGTTGGAGTGGGGCAACCTGTGGCTCTACGGCATGGACATCACGCTGACGGGCTGGATCACCCGTGAAGAATTCCGCCGCCGCGCAAAGTTGATCGCGCCGAATTCGCGCGTGTTTCAATATGACCGCACCAAAACAAAAAACCTCGCTGTGCCTGTTTCGAGTTTGAATCCGCTGGGGGAACTTTTTGTCCGCGTGCGGGAGTGGGAGGCAGGGCGGAAGGCGTGACGCTTGACACTTCCGCCAAAAGCGGACCCTGTATAATTTGGGTTGAAATTCTTGTGGGGATAATTGAAGCGATGCACCACCCCGAACAAACAAAAAAGGAGGACTTCATGAAAAAAACGCTATTTGCGGCGTTGTTGACCTGCATACTGGTCAGTTGCGCGCCCAATGTGACTGTCAACCCGCAGGCGATAGAAACATCAACAGGTCCATCAACCCTTGCCCCGCCACCGACGTTTACGCCGCCGCCATTCATTGCCTTTCCAAATTTGCCAGATTTGCCACCCATAACCGTTACACCGATGCAAACTCCCCTGCCAGCCGTACTGCCAAAGTTCTCATGGGATGGATACGTCCTAACATTTATCAAAGACGGCGATTTGTATTTTCAAGATGGAAATAATCAGCCTGTCAAATTAACCCATGTCGGCGAGAAATCTCATTTGGCAATAGTTTCAGATGATATAAGATCGTTTTTAGTAAAAGCTATTTTTCTCAAGGGAATTATGATAAAGAACCAACTTTACTCCATCAACACAGATGGAGCAGGAACAGGTCCTCATTTCAAAGGAATGGCGATCCCTTAGGAAAGACCAAGACATATTTACCCACCTTTTACCTCACCACAAATTCTCAAGACCCGTTGCGGTTCGGAGTGGAGTTCCCCTGCTCCATGGACTTTATCTTCGCCGACACAGATACGGGCGAAATCCGGAATTCATACGCCTAGGCAGACCAGGCAAAATAACCATAATGAGGAAATTTCAAGCGCCTTCGCCTGACGGGAGCAATGATCTGGTATTGGCCAGGGCATATGGATATATACGACATGGACGGCAATGTCATCCGTGAAAATATCCTCCCTACACACCCAGCACCCCTTCGAGATTCATTCTTCCATCAAAATTGGCTTCCCGATTCAAGCGGGACTCATCATAGCGATCCCAGATAGCGCCCAAATTTGCGGATCGGCTTTCCTGTACATGTCGCCTTCTGCATTTGGCATTATTCAGTCGCCAACAATCTATCAGTTCAAACACCATTAGACCCCGCATCTCGCAGGGGGCAGGAGGGTGTTTCCGGATGAAGTGGATTGTCTCGCGGACGGCAGAGTGGCATTTTCAGATGCCTTTGGGCATCTCGATAATGGAGCACGCAGTTGTTTGAGGGGGACAGCCGAGGAACTCTCTCCATGGAGCCCAGACAGTAAATACATCGCTTATAACCCCTACTATTTAGCTGGCATCGATGGCCCACATATTCGTATCGGTGGATACTTTCTAAAGTGGGTTGATGCCAACCATTTCTTTTATGCCAATGTAAAAGATGAAAACATTACCACCCTCATGGGAGAAATCATTGGCGGGAAGATCCTTACATATAGTTTCGATCCTTCTACGTTTATCAAACCAAAGTAGTGCCTGCATGTTTTGCATGCAAGCTTAATCAAGGAGATTCTGAACAAAAATCAAACCGAATCTGGATCAATGCCGAATGATTTCTTTGGGGTATTTCTTCTCAGTTTTGAACATTTCGCTTCTTTTGGCCCCGCTCACGCCGGCCCGGCGGCGATCTATGGACAAATCCTCTACAGCAACATAAAGCAAGCAAACCCGCATACAAATTTTAGGCCAAGCCTTTCTTTCACTGCCCGTTTTTGCGGTAAGATTACGCCATAGAACATGGAATCTACAAACCCGCAGCCCATTCCTGAAACTGAATCAAAACCGCCCGCGCCCGAACAAGAGGTGCGCGAGGCTCCACAGGCCAAGCCTGCCGTCCGCAAGCCGCGCGCGGTGAATGCCTTTGCCACCACACTGGGAGTCGCTGTGTTGCTGGCGACCCTCTTCACCGCATGGACTCCCAACAGCCTGTTCGCCAGCAATTTGCAAGACCAGCTCAACCTCATCCTCACTCCACAGGCGGGGCAGAACACCGTCATCACTTCGCCCCAGCCCCAGTTAAGGATCGGAATCGTCGCAGGTCACAATGGCAACGACTCGGGCGCAGTCTGCTACGACGAAAACGGCGAGGTGGATCTGAAAGAAGCCGACGTCAATTTTGAGATCGCCACCCTTGTGCAAAAAAGCCTCGAAGCGCAAGGTTATCAGGTGGATCTGCTCAACGAATTCGATACGCGTCTCAACGGCTACCGCGCCGTGGCGCTCGTTTCCATTCACAACGACTCATGCGAATACGTCAACGATGAAGCGACGGGCTTCAAAGTGGCGTCCTCACTTGAAACGCGCGATGTCAACCGCGCCCAACGCCTGAACGCCTGCCTCGTGGACCGTTACGAACGCATCACCGGCATGATCTTCCACGCCAACAGCATCACTGGCGATATGCGCGAATATCACGCCTTCTCCGAAATCGATCCCAACACCATCACCGCCATCATTGAAACAGGCTTCCTCAACCTCGACCGCGAAATCCTCACGGAAGATACGCCGCTGGTCGCCGAAGGCGTGACCCAGGGCATTCTCTGCTTCATGAACAACGAAAGCGTCCTGCCCACCGCCATCCCCACCTTTTTCCCATGAAAAAATCCCCCGCCCTCCCGCGACGCAGTTTGCTGATTCCCATTTCGATCTTCGTCTTGATCGCTCTGGTGGCCCTCGCCGCAGCATGGACGGCAACCAACTCCCCCGCACTCGGCCTGACGACGCCCCCCACCCCAACCGTCCGCGCACAAGCCTTTGCCTTCGCGCAGATCGCAAAGCCTACTTACACCGTCACCACCGCCGCGCCCACCGACCTGCCAACTGCTTCCCCAACTTTAACTTTGGAATCCGCACCGACTGCCGAATCCACAGCGACGACTGAAGCGATGGTCATTGCCGAGATCGTGGAGGAGGCAGCGGTCATTGACTACCCCGCACCTGTTACACAACCGATTGAAATTTCCGCACCGGGATATGGTGGGAACAAATACATCCTCGTTGACATCTCAGAACAGCACATGTACGTCTACGAAGGCGACATGCTGGTATACAGTTTTGTCTCATCCACAGGCATGAACAACGCCACCCGCGTCGGCTCGTTCAGCGTGCTCGACAAAATTCCCAATGCCTACGGCGCCACCTGGGATATCTGGATGCCCAACTGGCTCGGCATCTACTGGGCGGGCAGCCTCGAAAACGGAATCCACGCCCTGCCGATCCTCTCGAACGGCGCGACCTTATGGTCTGGCTATCTCGGCATTCCCATCTCCTACGGCTGCGTGGTGCTCGGCAGCTACGAATCTCAACTGCTCTACGACTGGGCCGATGTCGGCACCCCAGTGGATATTCAATGGTAAAAAACGAATCGTTTCGCACGTCGAAGGCGTATAATTCAATTGTCCCATCCTGAAAAAGCCAAAGGATGGCGTTTCTCGGAAATCACTCGTCACTCCGCTCGCATTGTCCCAATGTTTTTTTGAGAGAATCGTTTTATTTATTGAAGGTGACCCATGAACAATCGCTTACCAACCAACAACTCAAACGGCCGCCCCAGCCCGGAGAAACAGAAGCAGGCCAAGGTCAACGCAGGAAGCGGAAAAAAGAAACGCGGTCTGTTGCTTCCCATCCTCCTCGTCCTGGTGGGCTGCACAGTTTTTGCATTCGCGGCATGGTCGGCGATCAACTCGCCTGTACTTGCATCGATTCTAAATAGCGCGCCGTCGGTTCAGCCGGCCCAGCCTGTGCGGCAGCCCTTTGCTCAGGTAAGTATTGCCAAGCCATCCTCCGCAGTTGTGCAGCAACCGTTGATTGAAGTTGCGATGCCCACCGCCACACTCCCAGCGCTGCCCGTGGAAAACACGGTGCAGGAACCGCAGCCGCAAGTCGTTGCGCCGATCGTTGAACCCACCCTTGAAGTGGCAATCGTCCCAGCAGAGAACACCAGCGCCGAAGCCGCGGTCGTCACCGCGCCGACAGATGTTCCGCCTGCCGAACAGGCAGCGGCTCAACCCGAAACAAGCAGCGAGTCTGGAACCGTGCTGGCCGAGATCGTTGCAGATACCCCCACGCCCGAATACACCGCCCCGACCGCTGTTGCGAATGTCCCTGTTTCGATCGGCACAGATAACGGCGGCGAACACTGGATCGATGTTGACCTTTCGCAGCAGCGTGTCTATGCCTATGCAGGCGATACGCTGGTGAATTCATTTGTCGTTTCCACGGGTACCTGGCAAACCCCCACTGTGACAGGCAAATACAAGGTCTGGGTCAAGCTGCGCTCCGCCGCAATGTCTGGACCTGGGTATTACCTGCCTGATGTGCCCTACATCATGTATTTCTACGGCAGCTATGGATTGCATGGCACGTATTGGCATAACAACTTCGGCACGCCCATGAGTCACGGCTGTGTCAACCTCACCATCCCCGATGCCGAGTGGTTGTATAACTTCTCGTCAGTAGGGACGGTGGTGAATGTGCATTATTAGATCCTCAAAAATAGAGTGCGTCGCACCTTAATCAATAAGATAAATCAACCCGTTAGATTTCACTGATTAAGAGAAAAATCTCACCCGTTTGGTGCGACGCACCCAATCATTAATAAATGAAGTCATCCAAAATATCGCGACGTGATTTTCTAAAACTGGGCGGATTGGGTCTTGCTGGCTTGTTGACCCCTCCGCTCAATTTTCATTTTGACGATCCCTTTGCCGCCGTGCAGGGACGTGTCACCACGCGCATGGTCTGGATGTACGACAAGCCATCCACCGAAGCCACACAAGTCACCTTTTGTCACCGCGATAAACTGCTCAACATCACCAATGCCGTCATCAGCGACGATGTCAACTCGCACAACCGCGTATGGTACGAGATCGGCAAGGAAGGCTATGTCTATTCGGGCAATATTCAACCCGTGCGCACCCTGCTCAACGCGCCGCAATTGAACCTTCCCAAAGACGGTATACTCACCGAGATCAGCGTGCCTTACACCGACGCCTACGAAGCGCCCGATAAAACCTCCAAAGTGGCTTACCGCATGTATTATGAAACCACCCACTGGGCGAAGGCCGTCGTCACTGCGGAAGATGGTCAGGTCTGGTATCAGGTCCGCGACGATAAATTCGACAAACTGTATTACGCCCGCGCCGAACACATGCGCCCGATGAACGAAGCCGAACTCGCTCCCATCTCCCCTGATGTAGACAAAAAAAAGATCCAGGTGCAATTGGATGAGCAAATGCTCGTCGCCTATGAAAACGACCTGCCCATATTCGTCGCAGCGGTATCCACGGGCGGCATCTTCCGTGTGGGCACCTACACCACTCCGCAGGGCGCATTCATCACCTACTACAAACGTCCATCACGCCACATGGCCGCAGGCGACATCGCCGCGAGCGGCTTCGACCTGCCCGGCGTTCCCTGGGTGCAATACATAACCGAAGGGGGCATTTCGTTCCACGGCACCTTCTGGCACAATGACTTCGGCCGCCCGCGTTCGCACGGCTGTATCAACCTCTCCATGTCAACCGCGAAGTGGCTGTACCGCTGGTCCGCACCGCAGGTTTCCATGAACAAGGAATTTTCCTTCGGCGGCGTGGGCACCAAAGTGGAAATCGTCCTGTAAGAATATGACTGGAAAATCGTCTGCAAAAAATAATGATGAACAAACTTAACCTTTCCCGCCGCGACTTTTTGAAACTGTCCGCTTCTGGCGCACTCGCGCTTGCTCTCTCCGAAATGGGCATTGACCGTGCCTTGGCCGCTCCCCCCTCCTCGCAGGGACGCATCACCTGGAGCGGCGTTCCGCTTTACGATGCACCGTCATTCAAAGCAAAGGAACTGCATCTTTACGGCATCGATCAAGTGGTCGAACTCAGAGCCGAAGTGGAAGGCGATGAAGGCAATCCCTTTAACAAAGCCTGGTATCAATTGGACGGTGGTTACACCTACTCCGGCTGGCTGCAACCCGTGGAAACCAGACTCCAAAAGCCTGTGTACGAGATCCCAGCAGAAGGCCAGCTCGGCGAGATCGTTGTACCGATGAGCGAAACCCGTCTGATCCCATTTACGTATGCCAAGAACGGATATCGCCTGTATTATGGCAGCACCCATTGGGTGAAGAAAGTCGTCGTGACGCGTGAAGAGAAAAGCATCTGGTACGAGATCTTCGACAACCACATCAAGAAATCCTTCTACGTACCGCATTACAACCTGCGCCTGATCCCCAACGAAGAATTGACCCTGCTTTCCCCGGATGTGCCCGAATCCGAAAAACTGATCCACGTAGACCTCGGCGCGCAAATGGTCACCGCCTTTGAAGGAAGCACCATGGTATTCCAATCGCGTTGTTCCAGCGGATCAAAAGGTACACGCACCCCAACGGGTGAATTCCTCACTTATCATAAAGGCCCATCCGTCCATATGACGAATCAGGACGAGGAAGGAATCAAGAATTACTATGATCTGCCCGGCGTGCCGTGGTGTACCTTCTTTACAGGCTATGGCAATGCTTTTCACGGGACCTACTGGCACAATGATTATGGTCGTCCGCGCAGCCATGGCTGCGTAAACCTGCCTTCAGAAGATGCAAAATGGGTATATCGCTGGAGCCGACCCAACCTCGCCCCCAGCGAAGATTACCTGCACGTGCCGGGTGAAGGAACCCGCGTTCAAATCGTTTAATTTTATTTTGGTTAATATCAGGAGCTAATTATGAATCCCGCATTTCAATTCAATCAATATCTGCTCAAGCGTCAGGTCTTTGCGCTGGCTGGAAAATTCCGCTTCTTCGATCCGAGCAACAGACTGGTGTTGTACAGCGAGCAAAAAATGTTCAAGATCCGCGAAGATATCCGCGTATATTCGGATGAAAGCAAAACACAGGAAGTGTTGATGATCAAAGCCCGTCAGATCATTGATTTCTCCGCCGCCTACGATGTCGTTGACAGCGCCACCGGTCAAAAGGTCGGCGCACTCCGCCGCAAAGGACTCGCATCCATTTTGCGCGATGAGTGGGAGATTCTCGATGTGGGCGACAACGTCATCGGCAAACTCTTCGAAGACAGCATGGGTATGGCTTTGCTGCGCCGCTTCCTGAGCAACCTCATCCCGCAAAACTACGATATCACCCTCGGCACGAACCGCGTGGCTGACCTCAAACAGAATTTCAATCCCTTCACCTACGAATTGAACCTGGATTTCAGCATGGATATTGGCCGCCTGCTGGATCGTCGCATGGGGCTTGCCGCAGGAATCCTCCTCGCCGCAGTTGAAGGCAGGCAGGGTTAATTCTCCCATGCCCAATCAGCCTCTTTTCGCCGGACTCGTCATAGATGAAGATGGGCACCCCGCAGAAAGTTCGTTTATCGGGAGCGAACCCTGCTACGTAGTCGATGATGCGGGATTCCGTCGTCACATCCCTGCTGAACAGATCGACCGCGCCGTACTCGCTCAAATGGCGGAAATGATGAAAGGCAGTGAAGACATCCTTTCGGAACAGACCGCCAAAATGCTCGGCCAGGAAGATCCTTTCTCCAAAGCGATCATCGAACAGCAGTTGAAGAATATCGACAAACAATTCGATACGCTGATGCAGACCGGCATCCCCGAAGATATGCGCGCCTATCTCGGTATGATGGGTTTCAAAGTGATCATCAACTACCACGGTGAACTGGTGCGGGTGGAACAACCCGGCAGCGCAGGCGGCGACGAATAAAATTTTCACTTTCAAACTTCGGAAGTTACAAAGACTTCCGAAGTTTTTTATTAAGAGACCAGTGCGCGTGGACTTGACCCTGAGCGATGGGCTCTACGATTTTCCAGAGCTTCGCTCCGCTTAGGATGAAGGCTTTGCGACAAAAGTGGAGACAGATGATTTTTCTTCTCACAGCCGAAGCGCGGGTACACAATGCCTGATATAATTTTGCGCATGAATCCAAAGCGCTTATTTATCTTATTCACATTAACCTGCTTGGTTTTGTTCGGACTGTGGCTGCCCGCAAATGCTGCCCCCAACATGCAACAAACCGACCCCACTGCTACTCCGCTTATCGATGGTCGTATCCTTTATATTGTAAAAGCAGGCGATAACTGTTTCCGTGTGGCTGCTTTGCATGGGATTACCATCGAACAACTCCGCCAGTTGAACAAAGAGTTGGATGAAAATTGCAGCCTGACCGAGGGACAGGAATTACTGATTAGTATCGTTTCGATCGTGGGAACACCAACAGCAGGTCCCTCCCCCACGCCTCTCCCTCCCACGGTCACCCCCACGCCGTTCACTGGTACAACTGAAATATGCGTCCTGCTCTTCGAAGACACCAACGGTGATGCACTCCGCCAGGAAACCGAACCTGCCGTTGCCGGGGGAGCGGTCAGTGTGACGGAAAATAACGGCGAGTATTCCGCAGCGCAAGAGACATTTATCCCTGCCGATCCTGATGTATATCAGGGCATTTGCTTTCTGGATGTCCCCGAAGGCAATTACAACATCACCGTGGGTATTCCAGATAACTATAATCCCACCGTGGACCTGAACTATTCACTGGATGTCAATGCTGGCGACCGTGCCGAAGTACCATTCGGCGTGCAAAGGAAAGATGTAGTGGTGGATCCAGGCGCAGCCGACCAAGCCGATTCAGGGACATCCCCCATATTCGGCATTATCGGAGGCCTGCTCTCTGTTGGGCGGCGCAGGGCTTGGCTATTATGCATGGAAGTCAGGCAAGCCTGAAAGCAAATTGGCTGGTGGAAGCGGCATCTTGAAATAATCTGAAACAAAAAAAATAAACTCCAAAATCTTGTGATTTTGGAGTTTATTTTTTTAATTGAAATGTTTTGCGGTGAATGGGGGAAAAGCCAAGTTGTATGATCGCCCTGCGATGGGACAAGGTTCCATATCCCTTGTGAATCCCCAACCTGTAGTTGGGATATTGGGAATCAAGTTCGCGCATCAAGTCATCGCGGGCGGTCTTTGCGAGAATGGATGCGGCAGCGATGCTCAAGGAACGTTGGTCGCCTTTGACGAGTGCGGCCTGTGAAACGCCCAGTTCGGGGAGTTCAAGACGAAAATCGGTTAATAGGAATTCAGGAAAGATGGAAAGTGCTTCAATTGCGCGATTGGCGGCCAGCCGTGTGGCAGGGACAATTCCCAGTTCATCGATCTCATCAGCCGAGGCGAGGCCGATGCCCCAGGTGAGGGCGGTTTCTTTGATGCGCGGTGTAAGTTGGTGGCGTTTACGGGGAGTCAACTGTTTGGAATCATGGACCCCGCTCAAGGTTTGAGTCAGATGCGGGTCGTCATCGGGCAGGATCACTGCACCAACGCAGACCGGTCCAGCGAGTGCGCCGCGCCCGGCTTCATCCAATCCAGCAATGTATTTATAGGCAGGCCATAATTCCTGTTCATGAGAAAGGTCAGGGCTTGAGATCATAGCGGCCGCGCGCCGAGTTTAAGTGAATTTGGAAAATGTCGCCGATCATGCGCAGGGCATCGCGCACGGCGCTTACCTTGCTATCGGGATCGAAATACCAATGGATGGGGATTTCCTTGATGCGCAGTCGTTTTCGACGCGCAAGATAAAGGAGTTCGATATCGAAGGACCAGCCCATCAATGTTTGACGCGGAAAAAGATCTTCGACCACATCGGCGCGAAAACATTTAAAGCCGCATTGGGTATCGTTCAAGCCAGGCAGGATCAACAGGCGAATAAGCAGGTTGATGGCGCGTCCACCCCAGTGACGGTAGGAAGGTTCGTTGTAGCGAATGGCTCCCGGCGCTTCGCGTGACCCGATCGCAAGATCGAAATCTTCGATCGCGGGCGGAAGGAATTTTTGAACCTCTTCAATAGGCATGGAAAGATCGGCGTCACAGATAAACCGATATTCGCCGCGCGCTTCCAACATACCGCGCCGCACAGCATTTCCTTTGCCGCGCTTCTCTTCGCGGATGATATTCATGTTGGGATGGTGTTCTGAAAACTCGTGCGCTACTTCCAGTGTACGGTCGGAACTTCCATTCTCCACGACAATGATCTCCGAGGAAAAGGGTTGTGTTTTAAGGAACACAAAAACCCGCTCCAGAGTACGAGGCAGGCGGCTCTCTTCGTTATAAGCCGGGATGATGATGGACAAAAAGGGAGTTGTCAAAGTAATTTATAGGCTGGTGTAAAGAAGGACGCCGAATCCGATCAGGACACAGCATTCCACGATCAACATACCAGCCAGCAAAACAATTTGTGTATTCCCCAAACCCATCAGACCCTTTTTCGGCGCCGCAGGTTTTGAGCGCGAGGCTGGAAGAGGCTGTTGCGGGTTGGGTATGTTTGAATTCTGTGAAGCAGGTTGTGCTGTGCCGTCTTCAAAATCAAAGCCGAGATCATTTGCGTTAAATCCCTGCGCTGATTCATCAAAGCCGCCTTGCGAGCGCAGCCCAGACTCAGGCGAACCTGATTTGACAGGTTCCAATTCAGCGGGTGGGGTGGGGTCGATGATGCGGTCGGCAAGTTCGTGAATAAAATCGGTACGCCAGACGGGACGCGCCTGCAAAAGCGAGGTTGCGAATTGCTTGATCGCATCGCTGCGCACCACGCGCGCAATCGGCCGTACAGATTCGATCTGCGCGCCGGGGTCGGCAGCGATCAACACCGCTTCGATTGGGCTGGGCAGTTCGATTTTTTGGATCTTCAGGTACTTCTGCAAAGCGGTGGTCAATTGCGCAACACGGCCGATGAAATTGATCGGGGCGGGCTGGGCACGCCCATTGTTATCGAGCGTATTCCACTGATCGCCCTTCGCTTCGAAACTTCCCTTTTCCTTCGTTACATAAATGACCCAGATTCCCCCCGCGCCGATCAAAATGATCGGGATCACGATCTCACTATTCGGCAATGTGAAATTGCGGATCAGCACAAAGCCCTTCTCGAGCAGGCGATCCAATTGGGTGATCACCGCCTTTTGGGCCTCCAGCTCGGCAAACCAACTCAGCCCATATTTCAGTGTTCCCTGAACACGGGCAATCGGGTTGATATTTCCACTGGCATCTTGTAACGGAGTCTTATCAATGATCTTCATTGAAATCCACTTTTAGAAAAGAGGTGCATCCTCAAGCTCATCACGGGTGGCATTTGCATTCGTGGCAAGCAGGTCATGTCCATCCTGGGTCACAAGCAACACAGACTTGCCATTTTTGAACGTGCTGGCAAGCAACTCCTCACGCGAGCCGGTAATATATTGCTGACCCTTTTTCAATCGTTCCAAAAGCGTTTTGCGTTCCAGCAAAACACGATCTGAAAATGTCGCGCCGCGCCGTTCATAGGCACGCACAAGCACGATCTGTCCGTTTTTATAGCGAACTGCTTCGATCACACCATCTATCTTTTTTGCCATGGAAGTTCCTTTTGAGTAATTTTAACACACGCGGGTTAAATTTACAGAGACACAAGTCACAGAGAAGTTACCTCCGTGTCCCTGTGTCTCTGCAGGTTTTGTCGGGGCGATAGGATTCGAACCTACGGCCTCTTGCTCCCAAAGCAAGCGCGCTAGCCGGACTGCGCCACGCCCCGATCAAATGAACTGGACGAGTATAATGCGAAGAATGATAACCCGTCAAGGAACTCTTTTTTTTGCCATTCTCCCGCTTCTCTTCGGACTTTCAGCCTGCCAGCCAAAAAATGAAATAATCCCCACCCAAACAGTGCTTCCATTCACAGCCACAGTTCCAGCCACAGAGACTTCTTTACCAGTTCCTGCCTCCCCCACCCCGGAAAACTGCCTTGCAAACCCCGGCATCCTCAAACAGGATGTCGTCTCAACCACAAAACCTCCGCAACAATTCATCATCTACCTGCCCCCGTGTTACGACCATGACAGCGAAGCCCGCTTTCCAGTGCTTTACCTGCTCCACGGACAGACCTATACCCAGGATCAATGGGTGCGGCTGGGCGTGCCAAACGTGGCTGACCAACTCATCCAAAGCGAAAGGGCAACCCCATTCATCATTGTCTTCCCCGATGACCGTTATTGGAATGTGGAAGCAGGCTCAGGCTTCGGCGACCGCTTCATCAACGCTCTCATCCCATACGTGGACGAAAACTACCGCACCCTGACAGACCGTGCCAACCGTTCCATCGGCGGACTTTCACGCGGCGGCGGCTGGGCGGTACAACTCGGCTTCGAACACCCCGACTTGTTTGGGGCAATGGGCCTGCACTCCCCCGCTATTTTCAAAGACAACGCACCTTATTTGGACATGATCATCAAGGCCACACCGGAAGAGAATCATCCACGCCTTTGGATCGACATCGGCGATGCCGACATGGAACTCTCACGCGCCCTTCTGTTCGAGGAAATCCTCACCCAAAACAGTTACATCCACGAATTCCATCTCTATTCCGGTGACCACACCGAAACCTACTGGAGCGCGCATGTGGACGAATATATGCTTTGGTATGTCAAACAATGGCAAAAAGAGCCGACCGAACAATAAGATATAATTCTTTTATTGAAATTGAATTCAGGAGCATCAATGAAAATCTTTATCACAGGCGGCGCGGGTTACATTGGATCTGCCACAGCCGAAGCCCTCATCCAGGCAGGTCATTCCGTCACGGTATATGACTCGCTTATTACAGGCCATCGCGCTGCAGTTCCCGCAGGCGCAAATTTCATCCACGCCTCATTGGATGACAGCCATTCGCTTGCCGAAGCCCTCCTTTCCCAAAAATTTGACGCTGTCATGCACTTTGCCGCATTCATCGAAGCAGGCGAAAGCATGAAGGATCCTGGCAAATTCTTTCGCAACAACTTCACCAACTCCTTGCAATTGATGGAAACCGCCGTTCAAGCTGGAGTAAAAAAGCTTGTGTTCTCTTCCACCGCCGCAGTCTATCAATCCAGCGAAGAGCCGTTGACTGAAGAATCCCCCATCGGGCCGACCAATGTCTACGGCCACACCAAGTTGATGACCGAACAGGCGCTCGAATGGTATCGCAGCATCCACGGATTACATTTCGCAGCGCTGCGTTACTTCAACGCCTGCGGAGCGTTACCCGGGCGCGGTGAAGCACACCAACCCGAGTCACATCTCATTCCGCGCGTGTTGCAGATCGCACTTGGGCAGGCTGAGTCTGCCACCATCTTCGGCACGGACTATCCCACCCCCGATGGCACCTGCATCCGTGACTACATTCACATCGCGGATCTGGTTTCGGCGCACATCCTTGCCTTGGGTGCATTGGAATCCAAAGATAAGATGATCTACAACATCGGCAGCGGAAACGGATTCTCCGTCCGCGAGGTGATCGATACGGCAAGACAAGTAACCGGTCACGCCATCCCGACCATTGAATCTCCGCGCCGCCCAGGTGACTCGGCGCGATTGGTCGCTTCACCGAAGAAGATCATAAGCGAACTCGGCTGGAAACCCACCCACACCAACATGCAGGAAATCCTCTCCAGCGCATGGGAGTGGCACACATCGCATCCGAACGGGTACGAGAAATAATGTCTTTTACTTTTCACCGCATCCCAGTTGGAATTTGCAATAGCTTCCTGCTCCGCGGCGAGCGGACAATTCTCGTTGACGCGGGTGCATGGGGCGGCACATCCGCTTTTGTGCGCGAAATGAAGAACCTTGGCGTTGACCCAAAGTCCATTGACTTGATCCTGCTCACACACGGGCATTGGGACCACATCACCTGTCTGAGCGATATCCGCGAGATGACTGGGGCGAAGGTCGCTATTCATGGACGGGACCAGTTCATGGTCGAGACAGGCGAACCGCCCTTCCCTGCTGGCACAACTCCGTATGGGCGAATGATGGCGGCATCAGCCAAGGCACTGCTTCATCCGCATCTGCCAAAGATCAAAGTGGACATGGTTTTGGATGACAACGGCATGTCGCTGGCTGAGTATGGTATTCCAGGGAAAGTGGTTTACACGCCAGGTCACTCGATGGGGCATTCGAGCATCCTGCTCGATTCAGGCGACGCGATCGTGGGCGACATGGCAATGAACGATTGGTACCTGCGCCTCACACCAGGTCTGCCTGTGCTGGCAGATGACATCAACCTTGTGGTGCAAAGCTGGAAGAAAATTTTGCCGATGGGAATCAAACGCGTGTATCCCGCTCACGGCATGGATTTCCCTGCCGAAGTAATGGAGCAGGAAATCTCAAAGTTTGGATCATGACCGAGACCAGAATCAGCCCTCCCGTAGAAAGAAGCGGGAGGGCTTTTTATTTTCAGAATGCAGACTTCAATCCGCACTTGAAACAGGCATTGTATCCACTTTGGGAGCAGGGCGGCGTGTCATATTTCCCATCATCATTCCGCCAGCGAAGAAAACGAATCCCAGCGAAACAACGCACAAACTGCCGAAGATCACCGGGGTCACCCACTCAGCTCGTGCAACGGGGATCTGAAACGCGCCTTCGAGGGCATGGACAACATCCATGTAAAAGTTATCACGGGAAGGGCGGACGAAATAGAACGGGTCTTCGGGCTTGCCGATAAATGGACTTAGCCGCCAGGTCATTTGCGTGCCAACGAAACCGTAGAGCAGAATCCACAAAAACAAAATACGTTTGCCAATGACCTTCATCGCATCATCACGGGTTGTTTCGACAAGGGTCATGCCGCGCCAGAGAAAGTACACACCAATCCATGCGCTGATACCAACGAACGCCACAGCCAGCAACTGAAAGAATTCGTAATTGGTGGAGGTCAATACGAAAAACAACGTAATGGGCGCGAGACCAAGCAGGAGAAATGCCGTAACACTGATGCCTGAAAGCACCACGGCGAGAACCTGCATAAATTTCAATGGCGTCCCCAGCAATGCCAGCGAAAAGAAGTACAACGCGGGCAAACAAAACAACATGGTGGAGAGAAATAGAATCGGAACTTTGACCGCTGCTGAAACCGCTTGTAACGGTTCCTTGGCAAGCCCTACCATGAAGCCATAGACCATGAAAGAAAAAAGCGCCACCAGGCTTAATGTCCAAGCTTTGGCGTTGACATCTTCGTTACGCTGAATGCTTCTGAAAAATTCATCAGGGTTGCGCAGAAAGTCAGGCATGATGGAAAAGATGTTTTTCATTTTGTCCTCCAGAAATTTTGGTATTTCGATTTTCATGGGGGAAAGCTCGCAGGTGCTGACAAAGCCTCTCAGGGAATTTCATTTGCTATCTGGGTAGACATTGAACACGGACCAAGTCCGCGTTCCATCCAGTACTAACTTCCTATCGTGAAATTATTTACAAATAAGACAGTTTTGGTTATAATAATTGTGAAATAAATCACTTTTTAGATCTGAGGCACTATGAACACAACTCTACTCCCCCATATCGTCATCATTGGCGCAGGATTCGCAGGACTCGAAACCGCGCGTGGACTTGCAAAAGCGCGTGTGCGTATTACGCTGATCGACAAAAACAATCATCACCTCTTTCAACCTTTGCTGTATCAGGTTGCCATTGCGGGCTTGCTGCCTTCGCAAATTGCCCAGCCTGTCCGCACCATCTTTCGCAAACAAAAAAATCTCGCCTTCCAAATGGGCGAGGTGACAGAGGTTGACCTCAACGAAAAATACATCAGGCTCAACGGCTCTGTCATCGCCTTTGATTATCTGGTCATCTCAGCAGGCGCGCGCACAAATTTCTTTGGTTTCGATACGCTTGAAGAACATGGCCTGCAGCTCAAAGACCTTGATACCGCGGTGAAAACGCGCAACCACTTGCTGTCCATGTTCGAGCAGGCCAGCCACGAAGGCGATGCCGAAAAGCGCAAAGCCAAGCTCACCTTTGTCATCGTGGGTGGCGGGCCAACAGGTGTGGAAACAGCAGGGGCATTGAGCGAACTCATCACGCATGTGATGCGAAAGGATTTCCCGCGGTTGGATCTCAAAGACGCGCAGGTCATTCTTTTGGAGGCTGGCCCCAGCCTGATTGCTGCCTATCCCGATGAATTGCGCGAGGCCACCTTCAAACTTTTGCGTAATAAAAATGTGGATATTCAATTGAATACAAAGATGCAGGATTTCAACGGTCAGCGTGTGACGCTGGGGGATGGGTCAACCATCGAAACGCAAACCTTGATCTGGACGGCTGGCGCGAAAGCGGCTGAGATCATTGACTCGCTTGGCATGGAACAAGCCAGCATGGGACGTGTCCGCGTCACTCCAAGCCTGCAACTGCCTCTGTTTCCTGACGCATTCGTCATCGGCGACGCCGCTTTCCTCGTCAATGGAAATGGTCAACCCCTGCCCATGCTCTCGACCGTTGCCATTCAGCAAGGCAAAGCCGCCGCGAAGAACATCCGCCGCCTGATCGAAGGCAAAGAACCGCTGCCATTCCATTACAAAGACCCTGGCCTGCTCGCCACCATTGGACGCAACGCCGCCGTGGCGCGCATCTTCGGCATCTCCTTCAGCGGATTCATCGCCTGGGTGATCTGGGTCTTCCTGCACATCTACCGCATCGTTGGCTTCCGCAACAGAATTCTTGTGATGTTCAACTGGGCGTGGGATTATTTCTTCTATGACAATCAGGTGAGGTTGATCACGAAGGAGTAGCGCAAGGGTGCGTCGCACCAGACGGGTGGAAGATTTCCATTAATCAGAATTACTTACTCGACAGGCATTTTCTCGTCGAGTTTGGTGCGACGCAATTGGTTATGCCAACTCCCGATACAAGAACCATTCCCCTTTGCGTCTATCCACGCCTTTCATGGCACGGTCGTAATAAATTTCAAAGATCTGGCCTGAATCCACTTTTACTTGAAAATAGAATCTGCCCACATTCAACGACCCGCGCGTGGATGCAACCGCCGCGTGCTCGGGACGCATGTTATTAGCCATCTTCCCGCGCCGCGAAAAATCTACCCACTCAGAAAGTGATTCGGTGATGTGGAAGGTTTTGCCATTCCAAATCATCCCATTCGGGCAGGGCGGAGTTTTCTCATGCACAGGCGGCGTATTGAAAATCACGTCAATGTGCTCATCGTAAAAGTGGATGGGAGTGTATTCAGGCATTGGCCCGGCCCGGGGGGGGGGGGGGGGGGGGGGGGGGGGGGGGGGGGGGGGGGGGGGGGGGGGGGGGGGGGGGGGGGGGGGGGGGGCCGGGGGGGGGGGGGGGGGGGGGGGGGGGAGTTTGCCCGCCGGGGGGGCCGGGGGGGGGGGGGGGGGGCCCCGCGGGGGGGGGGGGGGGGGGGGGGGGGGGGGGGGGGGGGGGGGGGGGGGGGGGGGGGGGGGGGGGGGGGCCGGGCCGGGGGGGGGGGGGGGGGGGGGGGGGGGGGGGGGGGGGGGGGGGGGGGGGGGGGGGGGGGGGGGGGGGGGGGGGGGGGGGGGGGGGGGGGGGGGGGGGCGTGGGGGGGGGGGGGGGGGGGGGGGGGGGGGGGGGGGGGGGGGGGGGCGGGGTTGCCCAAAATTTATAAGAGTTCTTGTTGCGCCGCCATCAACATCGAGGATGGCGCCTTGGATGTAGGAAGCTTGCGAAGAAGCGAGGAATGCCACTGCTTTGGCGATTTCGTCTGGTTCGCCGAAGCGGGGGATGTTGAAGTTCTTTGCCATTTGCAGGGTCGCTTCTTCATGGCTGAGATTGTGTTCACTGGCGAAAGAGTTGATGCGGGTTTGCAGGCGTTCGGTGGCAATGGAGCCAGGGTTGATGGCGTTGACGCGTACTCCGTCTTTGACGCCGCGGTCTGCGAGGACTTTGGTGAGGTTCATCAACGCGGCGTTGACTGTGCCGCCGATGGCGAATTCAGCGGAACCTGTCCGCCCGCCGATGCCGATGATGTTGATGATGCTGCCTTTGCTTTTCATCAGGTGCGGCCATGCAGCGCGGGAGAGACGCATGGCTCCGAAGAATTTGAGGGCATATCCATCGTCCCATTCTTCATCGGTGAGGGTGAGGAAGTCACCGCGTTTGGTGGCGCCTGCGTTGTTGACGAGGATGTCGAGCCTGCCAAATTTTTCGAGGGTGGCGTCCACTACGCGGGACGCTGAATCAGCGTGGCGAAGGTCAATGGACAGAGGCAGGCTTTCGGCGGGGAGAGAGGCGCTGAACTCTTCGAGGGGCGAACGAGCCGCGAGAGTCAGTTTCACTCCTTCGGCAGATAAAATCTGCGAGATGGAGTTTCCGATCCCGCGGCTTGCGCCTGTGACGATGGCAACTTTGTCTTTTAGGTTTAATTCCATGCAGTCAATTATATGCGACGAACGAGCAATGGGATGCCGATGGACAGGACGATCATGCCGAAGGAAACAGGGCAGAGAATGGCGGGCAGGAGCCAGAGTTCCCAAAAGCTGTTTTGGCGTGCCTTGTTTGGTTTGTTCGGATCAACGAGAAGTGTTTCAACGTCGCCTACTTCGTTGGCGGGTGGGTTGGAGGAATTGACACTTTCGTATTCGTATTGTTGACCTTCATAGGTGTAGCTGAAGACGGGCGAGTAGGTTGTGCTTCCATCGGAGCTTGAAGATTCCAAACGGGTAACTGTGCCTTGCACTTCAATTCCTGTGGTGAAGAACATGTAGCTCGTGTATGTGTACCAAATGCTGACGGCAACCAATATGATGGCGCTGATCGGCAGAAGTATGAAGGCGCATCCTAATTTGCGTGGACTTTTTTTGTTGGTGTTCGATGGAAAAGCTTGATCTGCAGATTGCATGTTTCACCTCTAAAGTTTGGATTTTTAGACAAATGACGGAAGCCATTTGTCTGGATTGCTATTCGTATAAAGAATCATCGCCCCGTCTCCAGGCGCGGAAAGAGAAAAAGTTGGTGATGAGTGCGGCGAAGATCATGGATGGGATGATGAGAACTGGGAACAGCCAGCGCTCAATGACATTATCAATTTGTGCGGTGTTGGGGTTTGCAGGGTCGTAGCGGACATTGACATCGCTGCCGACTGTGTAGTCCACTGAGTCAGAGGCGCTGCCGTTCTCGAAGGAGTAGGTTTGGCCGTTGGCTTGGAATTCCACGACGGGGGTGTACAGGCAGCAATAGCCTTCGCTGGTTTTGCTTTCTTCAAGGCGGGTGACTGTGCCCGTGGTGACTTCCCCTGCGGTTTGTAATTTCCAACTGACGGATGCGGCGTAGGCTCCCCACAAACAAAATGCCGCGAAGAATAGATTTACGAATAGCGTGATACAGCCAATTCTCAGGCGGTTTACACCAGTTGCTACTTTGTCTACGGTGTTTGCGACCTTGTCGAAATTCTTTTCGTAACTTTCAACAGCTTTATCCAAATTCTCGTCAAAGTTATTCATGTATCACCTCTAAAGTTGGTTGAACTGTACGACGGAACGAAAATCAATATGGACAGGTTGAGTATAATTTACAAACTATGATTATTCTGTATCGTGAAGAGAAAAGTTCGTCAGCGGATGCGATCGAAGCGGAGTTCCGTGAGTTGGTGCTGGGGGGGGGGTGAACGCCCTGCGTATCAAGACAATGAGCGCGTGGTGAGCGGGGATGATATTCCTGTCTATTTGAAGGAACTGACCAAGCTAATGCACGATTGGCAGTTGTTTCAGAATCATTGTTGTTCTGTGGGTGATGACGGCGAAAGCAAGTAGGAAAAGTTTTTTCGTACACGGAGAAAAATATTTTTGCCGGAATACAGAAATTATTCATTGGTTAAAATTCGTGTCAATTCCGTGAAATCCGCGGCAAATGGTTTTAAACAAATATCGTTTTATCCGCGCAGGGCGATGGACACGATTTGCGGATTGGCGATGCGGAAGTAATCTTCCATTTTCATAAAAATTGATTTTTCCAAACTGCCCGCGTTGAAGACAACTTCATCGTTCTCTTTGATCATCGGGTCAGCAAGCAGGCCGAGTTTTTCGTTGAAGGTGAACGGGGGAATGGAGCCGATGACGCAGCCCGTGAGCGCTTCCGCTTTTTCGCGGGGAGCCATGCCGATGCCCGCTGCATTGAAGTGCGCTTTAATGGCGTCAAAGTCCACGCGGCAATCGCCAGGGACGTTGGCAAGGTAATACAGATTCTCCTTTTTGCTCATACGCACCTGCACCACCATGGACTTGATGGCCTGCTCAATGCGGTTGCCGCGGATCTGGGTGATGACTTCTGTGCGGCCTTCGGCTTCGTGTTCAAGGACGCGATAGACTGCGCCTTCTTTATCCAGCAATGCGCGGAGTTGTTCGTGGATGTCGGTCATGAATTCGCAGCTTTCACATCCGCGCTGGCAGGTTCGCGGGAAAGTGTGAGACGGTCAAGATAGAAGATCTGCAAGATCACCAAAACGGACAGGAATCCGAGGAACACAGGGAATCCGAACAGGGTAATGATCGAAGTCGTCGGAGCTGAGACGCCAGTTCCATACAACCGAAGGATCATGGTAGTGGCGGTGGATTGGTCGAGGCTCATCCCATTCAAATATGGAACGATCAGGTCCTGGGTTGCGGCAATAAGCGAGAAGGTCACCATGAGCACAACAATGGGCAGGGAGGGGACGATCAAATGCTTCATGGTCGCGTTCAGCATGGACATTCCGCTGGCACGGGCTTCGCGCCATTTCGACTCCACTCCCCTAAAGAAGAGGGTGAAGATAAACAGCATCGGTACGCTGATCAAAATTGGAGGAGCCAAAGCGATGAATGAATCCACAAGGTCGGCTTTTCGCAAGTTCATAAAAGCCGCAAAGGCAACAGGCAGGGAGGTGACAAACAACCATGGGCTGAAAAGCAAAAGCAGCCATTGGCTCGCTTTTCCAAACGGCTGTACCGCACCGATTCCAAGCGCACCGAGGTAGGCAACAGGTAATTGAATAAAGAGGATCACAAGCAACGGAGGCAAAATCGAATTGACCCAAACCTGGAAAAGGGTCGAAAGTTCAATATTGGAAGAACCGCTTGGGGAAGTGAGCATTTTTACAACGCCTAGAATCATGGGAACCAGCGTGACCATTAAAGCGGCGATGCCTCCAAGGACGATCACGATCCAACCTGGGATGGTGAGTCCGCTTCGGGTAGGTTGGACTGCGGGCTCGATATCAGGCTCGTGCTTCAACTGTACCCTGCCAAGGATTATGATCACAGTTGCAACAATGCCCAGCAAAGCGACAAGGAGGAACACTAGATAGGAAAGGGAAAAGGTCAGTCCGCTTTGAGCGTTTCGCATGGTCAGAAAAACGGCACTGCCGAGAGATACGCTGTCTCTGGCTGGCAGCATGTTGGAAAATACAGAGAACGATTGAAGGGTGAAGGCCATCGTCGCCAACTGCGTGATTAACCAGGTGACGATGAACGGTGCAGAAAACAGCTTCCCACCTTGTTCCGATTCCTTTTGCCCACGCAGAACCATGGAATAGACCAGCAATCCCAGCGCGGAGGTGACTGCAAGGATGGCCGCTCCATCAAGAAGCAGGTAGGTACCGCCAGGTGATCCCATGTCCCACATTCCGCGCGCAAAGGCGGGTCCGAGCATGATGAGGGCGGGGCCAAAGAAGGCGAGCGGCAATGTGAACAACATGCGAAGCCTAAACTGCAGGTTTTTTCCGAGGGCATTCACGGCAATGGCCAGCAAAGGCGGAAGGAAGGCGGCGATCAACCCGTGGATAAAGACGAGCAGGAATGTGGTTCCAAACGAGGAGAGATATTTTTGATCGGTGAATAATTTTTCATAATTCAACAAGCCGACAAAATCCCCCGCGCTTTGCAAGGTGGAGGAACGAAAGCTGCCGAGAAAGGTATTGGTAGTCAGCAAGAACAGATTTGAGACGCATAATCCACACGCGGGAAGAAGCAACAACAGCCCTAACAGGGCGCGAAGAAGCGGATTTGTTTTGGCGGGATGGGAGTTGGGTGTCATAGATTTCTCCTGAATTGAACAGCGTGATCTTCAGAAATCACCTTTGTTACGAGAAGATTTTGATTTGGCTCTAGACAGGCTGATTATAATAGCGATACGAATCAGATGCAGGCTTGAAAAAAAAGAGAAAGAGAATATCCCGCAAGTTGACGTCGCGGGATATTTTTATTTCAGGGCATACACTGCGTATCCGCGCGGAGGGGCGAAAAACTGTCCACGGCCATCGGAACTTGTGGATTGTTCAACAGGGCGGGAAAGGTCGTTTTTGCTCCACCAGGCCACGGGTTGAAAAGATGCGTTTGTCCATCGCGTATTGACCCATTCTCCCTGCCATCGTTCACCATGATTATTAAGCACGTAGATCAATCCAGGTTGATTTCCGTAACCGCCGCGCTGCATGATGTAGAGATCATCCGAAAGATAAAGCGTGGAGATATCTCCGCCCGCATATTTTTCATGCACGCCGACGAGCGCATCGATGCCGTTGGGCGTATCGCGCAGGGCAAGGTTGTAGTTGAAGTAATCCTTCCAAAAAACGCAGGGATAGCCCTCATGGGTGAGGATGTAGGAATAGGCGAGCAGTTTGTCGTTGGTGATGGGACGGCCTTCATCACGCAGATCGTGATTTTCAACGAAGGTCACGGTGCTTTGCGGCTGAGCCTTCAAAATGGATTCGCCGTTGACGAGATTCTTCAAGCTGAATCCATACGAATCACACAGGCCTTTGAGCAATTCACGCAGTGGAAAATCAAACGCATCCACAGGGTTCGCGTTGGAAAAGTTCGCCGCATTGACCCAGTTGAGCGTGTTGGCCGCATTGTCCCAATATTCGGCCACGCCATAGGGTTTGTGATACGCGCCGTTCTTCATATAGCGATATTCCTGAATGGCGGTGATGGTGTTCGCGCCATAGCCTTTGACAAAGTCATAACGAAAACCATCGAAGCCAACTTCTTCGATGAGCCAGCGCGCCAGGCTGAGCAATTCGGCATACACATACGGATTTCGATGCGAAAGATCGGGCATATCGCCGAAGGTCATTTCATCCCACGACTCGTACATGCTCGGGTGGAACGATTCCCAATTGCGCGGAAATTTTCCACTCTTCGGATTAAATAAAGTCCAGCGCGAATGCCCCGTGATGGGATTGACTTCCTGCGCATCTGCTCCGCTGTTGTGATTGAGGACCATATCTGCGATCACACTTAACCCGTGCCTGTGTGCGCTTTCAATGAGTTGACTCAGCTCCGAGCGCGTTCCAAACCAGGTGGGGACGCTCCCCTTCTGGTCGAATTCGCCGAGGTCGTAAAAATCGTATGGGTCGTAGCCCATCGAAGGTCCGCCCAAATTGGCGGCCTTGTGGACAGGCGGCAGCCACAACGAAGTAAAACCCGCCTTCGCAAGATAGGGAATCTCACGGTTGATATAGTTCCACCACTGGAATTCTTTTCCATCCACTCTGGGGCAATCCCAGTAGAAAGTTTGCATCATGACGCCCATTTGTATTGCTCCTTTGTCTTTTTATCCGCAGATGGACGCGGATTTCAGGCTGGTATTTTAATGGGGTTTTTAAAGGGGGAAAGCGGACGAAAGTCCTAATAGACGGTGCGGCTATTCTACTTATCTGGGTCTCTATACTTGATCTTTGGCTATAAGTACACATGGAATTCTTCGGCCAATTTTCACCCCAACCTAAGCAAAACATATCCAGTCAACACCGCGAGCAAAGATGCAAATATCACGGAAAAGACCATGAACTCAAATGTCTTCTCACTGGTTCTCCCCTCCCTAAATCTTGCATCGTCACGTATGTTTCTACCCAAATTACCCGATACCGATAAAGTCAATTTTACTCTCAGTATCCCTGGAAAATCAGGATACACCCACATCCACCCTCACCACCAACGCGGACTTGGCCCACTCGCTCGGACTTCTACCTTCCCACTCGTTGTACTTGATCGCCATCGCCATCCGCACAAGCGGCTCGGTCAGCTTGTCATCCAACAGACTCGCCACAGCGGGAAAGGTTTGCCCTGCGATTCGCACGGTGACATTCGGGTCTTTGAGCAAATTCCTCACCCAATCAGATTTGTCCATGCCGCCCGATAAAAGATAAAGCGAATTCTCATGCACGCAAAACCAGATCTCGATCTCATGTGGATCCCCCGTTTTACGTCCACGGGTGGTGAGGTAACAGTATTGTTCCTTTTCGAACTGGGAAAGGTCAATGGGCATATGTATACAGCCTCTTATATATCGTACTGTCCGATATTGATATCATCATTCGAGAGGAAGTACGTCTGCGCGGGGAGCAAAATATGCTGGCGCTTGCCTGCCGCGTAAACGGTGGTACAGCGTGAGCGCGGCAGGCGTTTGATCAACGCCGAATCATACAGCAAAATGGAACGGCTGGTGATCTTCTCGATCACCGTCCAGTGGTCGTGATAGCCCTGCAATCCCAGCACAATCGCGCGGCCCGGCGTTCCGTCCAAAAAGTTTTGCATGGACTTCCAAAAAGTGGTCAGGTCGGGATTGGGCACGCCCCGCCACCGAATCTCCGCGTTGGAAATACGCTTCTTGCCCACCACCTTTTTGAGGACCACCAGCATCTCGGTGTGGATGATGCCGCCGATCAAAAACTTGGTCAGCAAACCGCGGCGCGAAAGATAATGGATGAGGTCATCGAATAACTGCTGGGTCTCTTCATCAGAAGAATGGTTGATGATCCGCTCGGCATTGACAATGCTATAAAGTCCGCACAGCGAATCCAAACCGCCTTGTTGAAAGGGTGGGTATCCTATTCCAAGTCTTGTATAGTTCGTCATAAACATTAATCCTGAATCATGTAAGCAAAGTGCGACGCACCCATCAAATCATTAGACCTCTTGCATAAGTCACAATACAATTGTGTGAAAACCTTTTAAAAACCCGGGAACAGAAAAACAAAAAGAAAAAAAAAAAAAACCCCCCCCGCCCGGGCGCGCCGGGGGGAAATTAAAAAAAAAGGGGGGGGGGGGGCTATTTAATAACTCTCCACAACAAAATGCCAGCAACCAGGGCCAGCGCCGCGCCGAAAAGAAAAGGCGCCGAAGGGCCGAATCCTGCCCATTGACCGAGTCCCTGCCACAACAGTCCAGCAAGAAGCGAGGCGGGTAGAGCCGTGATCCCAATCGCCGCGTTGAACCATCCATAGGCCGCGCCGCGCTGTGCATCGGGAACCAGATCCGCAACGAAGGCTTTTGCCACACCCTCCGTCGCCGCATAATAAATTCCGTACAGGCCGAACAGCAACCAGATCTGCCAGCCCGCGCTCGCGAACGCAAATCCCAAATACACCAGCCCATACGCGATCCACCCGCCGATCATCAACTTCCGCCGCCCAATTTTATCGGACAGCGCGCCAAGCGGCCCCGAAAGAATCGTGTAGATCGCAGTAAAGGTCATCAACATAAAAAGGGTTTGCAGCACATTCAATCCGCGCTCCTGTGCGCGTAAAATAATAAAAGAGTCAGATGAATTTCCGAGCGTGAACAGGATCGTGATCAAAAGGAAATTTCTAAACCGCGGATCAACCTCCTTAAACGAAAGACGCTTCTTCTCCTCGCCTTTGCCTGCCCCAGCGACATCGACAGCGCCCACCCCGAGAACGATCACCGCCAACACCGCGGGAATGATACTCGCCAGCACCGCCATCTGAAACGCTTCGCGAGTGATCTGCAATGCGCCCTTCTGCGTCAGCCACACGATCCACGCCGCGATGGCAATCCCAAGAAAAGCGCCCGCCGTATCGCCTGCGCGATGCAGCCCGAAAGCCAGCCCGCGATTTTCCTTATCTGTGCTTGCAGCCACCAGCGCATCCCGCGGAGCCGTACGGATGCCCTTCCCCACGCGGTCTGAAAAGCGCACGCCCAATACCCATCCCCACGAATTCGCGAAATACAAAAAAGGTTTCGCGATCGTCGAAATGCCGTAGCCCAGCACCGCCAGCCATTTGCGTTGCCCCAGCTTATCCGAAAGCGAACCCGAATACACCTTCAGCAGGCTCGCTGTCGTTTCCGCCACCCCATCGATCAAACCGATGAACGCCATCCGCACACCGAGCACATTCGAAAGAAAAAGCGGAATCAAATACACGATCATCTCCGAGGAGATATCGGTGAGAAAGGAAGTGACCGTCACAATCCAAATATTTGGGTGCAACTTACGCAGTTTGCCTTGGGGCTTCATTTTTATCCTTTTGTCATTCGTCTATTGGTCATCACTCCCCCATCGATGTTTCGCCACGAAACACAACCTGCTCTCCGCTCTTATCCTTCATCATTCCAAAGCTCAATCCTTCTTCCCAAAATACCCGAATGCGATCAAAACCGCAGACATCACCGCTGTGGCAAGCCCAATCCGCAATAGATCGTTCGTATCTTTCACTTCCAGTAATTTCTGCAGGAACTTCACTCCCATTACCAGCACGATCATACTGCTGAGCTTCCCCTTCAATTCATACAGATTATGCGCCAGCATCCACTCTGGCAGCTCCAGCGGACCGATGAACAGCTCATACAAACTGACCGCAAAGATCAAAATGGCCGTTGCGATCAAAAAGCTGTCCACGATCTCGATGAACTCGATGGTAATGCCCGCGTCTTTGCCCGCAGATTCAAAAACAAGCATGACCGCGGCAACCGTCTTCAATGTCCCCCATGCAAAAGCAGCCACAGCCGCAACAAGCAGCGAAATCACGCCCACAATGGCGAGATATTTGGATTTCTCAAGAAGTGTCTTCATATCGTCAGAAAGAATTCCCAGTGAAAATTATTCGCCGTTCATCTGACGATACAAGGCGCGCAGGTTACGCCTGTGCAATGTCTCTGCCAGGCCGCCGAGGTACACGCGGCTCTTTCCGCATTCCTCGATCGTGATCGCATCCAGATATTCGTCCGCGTTCTTGCGCTTGCCAGCGGCTTTCACGAGCTTCTTGATGTTATTCAAGTAATTCATATTCTCTTTGACCGCCGCATCGATCTCACCGCGCAGGATGATATCGCCGTGGCCTTGGATGATATTCTCAAGTCCCATGCGCCCGATCCGCTTGACCGAGGCGATCATTTCGTCGATATCTCCATCCACAATATAAGGCAGGGACATGAAAGCATCGCCTGCAAAAAGCACGCGATCTTCCTCCACCAGAACCGAAATTCCGTCTTCGCTGTGGCCGAAGGACTGCGAGAACACCAGGTTTTTCTTCCCGACCCGCATTGTCAACTCACCCGAATCAAACGTCAGATGCGGGGGAATGATCTTCACCTGCCTCAAATTCGGATTCTGTTTACGCGCACCCTCCAGCGAAGGAATCCCGTGCTCGATCAACAATTCGCGGCATTTCGCGTGACCGATCACAGTAGCCCCGGGGAAGAAGCAGTTGCCCCAGGTGTGGTCGGCATGATAGTGGGTATTGATCACATAGCGCACCTGCACACCCAGTTCATGCTCGATGAATTCGCGCATGCCAAGCGTCTCCTCAGGCAACGCCAGTGTATCGATGACCACCGCCCACTGCGGCCCGACGATCACACCGGCTGTTACCTGAGCATACACTTCACTTTGAAACCAGAACACATTTTCCGAAACTCGTTCACGATGCATAAATCACCCTTGTATGAATATATTTTCATTATTAATAGCATACTCCAGCTTAAAATACAAGTTGAATAGACAACTTGAGGGATTTTCATTAATGTAAACACACCCAAAAAATTTGACTTGATTAGCCTTCTTATAAGTGATAAACTCTATGCAATGCCTGCGGATATTCTTGTAGTCACCTCTTCTTCACAACTCGGAGAGTCAGTCCGTCGCATCCTTGAAGAGACGGATCTTTATCGCATCCATGTTGTCAACAACAAGTCATCCGCCATTGTTCGCGCGGATGAGGTGGGTGCGCCTCTCTCCATGCTTGACCTCGCGCTTGGTGAAGGCGTGATCCGCGAGATCGGACATTCCCTTCGCACCATTCGCCCCGGCATCAACATCATCATCCTTTGCGATGAAAATGTCACCCCTCCCCCATTTGACGAATTGCGTCCCTGGATTCTTGTTCGGAAACCATTCAAGATGTCAAACTTTATGACCGCGATCAGTCAACCCCAACCTACCGCAACCACCACTACCGCCACACCAGCGGCCACGCCGCCGCAAAGTCCTGCAAATCCCACTTTGCCCTGGCTAAGTGACCCAACCCGTGCGGCGCAGCACCTCACCCGCCTGACCTTGGAATCTTCCGCGCAGGCGGCCTTGATTACCCGCAAAAGCGATCTGTGGGCGTATGCGGGCAGTCTCTCGCAAAGCGCGGCAAAGGAAGTGGCGCAAACCATCACCCGCAACTGGGATGGGCAAAAGGGATTCGACCTCCTGCGATTCATTCGGCTCGAAAGCACCAAGGCCGAGCACATGCTCTACGCCACCCGCCTCGCCGCCGATACCGTGCTTGCTCTTGTTTTCGACGCAGAAACTCCCTTCAGCACGATCCGCGCTCAGGCCAGTCAGCTTGTCACCAACCTTGATAACGAAGCCCTCGAACCTCAAAAACCCATCGCTCCTTTTGCATCTGAAAAACAAGCCGTTGAAGCAAATGCAGATACCGACGATGACGACGAACCGAATATCCCTCCCATTTCGGATATTCTCAACAATGTACCGGCACCGAATCCCGAACCCGCAACCACACGTGACTTCAACCTGCCACGCAAAAAAGAAGTATTCGACCCGAATCAGACGCGTGTCTCCGAATCGTTGTCGAACGCATCCGTTTTCAAACGCGAGGCGTCACCCTCCGTACATTACGGCAGTATCCCCGTCCTCAACAAGAAACCAGCCCCAATACCTGAAGTAAGTGCCCAACCCAAAAATCAAACCGTGCTCGACGAAGTCGATGTCACTGCTCCTTCTCGAATCAGACAACGACCCGAAACTCCGGTGGTCAAACCCGCCCCCGGCGAATTGGATGTCACCCGTGAAAGCCCCACCACCGAAGCCGCCCGCAAACTCGTGGTGGAACCGACAACCGCAGGCTTGTACCACCTGACCTATGCCTGTCTGCTCGTGCCGCGCTTTTCTGCCCACTACCTCACCGGCGACTTGGCCGACCAGGTTGGCGAATGGCTCCCCAATATCTGCATCGCCTTCGGCTGGCGTCTGGAATTCCTCTCGGTGCGTCCTGAATATTTGCAATGGGTGGTGAACGTACAACCCAACACATCCCCGGGCTATCTCATGCGCATCATGCGCCAGCAAACCTCGGAAAAGATATTCACCGATTTCACCCGCTTGAAGAGGGAAAATCCCTCGGGCGATTTCTGGGCTCCTGGTTACCTCATCATGGGAGGCACGCAGCCTCATCCGCAGCAATTGGTCCGCGACTATATCCGTCAGACCCGCCAGCGCCAGGGACAGGAAATCCCCTCCGAGCCGCGACGCAAGTAAATTTATCAAAACATAAATAAAAGCGCAGAGTATAATCACCTCTGCGCTTTTATTTTTCACATCACACAGCGACATCCATGTCGCTTTTGAAAACCTGCCCAGTCACCCCACACAAAAAGAGAATCCCAATGCCCCCTACCTTTTATCTAATTGACGGACACGCTCTCGCATATCGCATGTACTTCGCCCTTACTGCGGGCGGAGGCAGTCAACGCTGGCAAAATTCCAAAGGCGAACCCACTGCTGGCGTTTATGGTTTTGCGCGTGAATTGGTGCGCGTGCTCGAACAGGAAAAGCCCGAATATCTCGCCGTTGCATTTGACGTGGGCAAAACCTTCCGTGACGACATCTTCCCCGAGTACAAGGGTACGCGCGAAAAAATGCCCGATGACCTGCGTCCGCAGCTTGACCGCATCCGCGAAATGGTGGATGCCTTCAACATTCCGCGCCTCGAAATGGACGGCTACGAAGCGGACGACGTCCTCGGCAGCGTTGCCCGTATCGCCGTCGAAAAAGGACTCGGGGTGAAAATCATCACGGGTGACAGAGACCTGCTTCAGTTGGTCAATGAACGCACCGCTGTTTACCTCGCAGGCGATGATCAGACTTATGTCACAGACGCGGATGTCATCAAAAAATTGGGCGTACGCCCGAATCAGGTGGTGGATTACAAAGCCATCGTCGGCGATACATCCGATAACATTCCTGGTGTAAAAGGTGTGGGTGAAAAGACCGCGATCTCATTGCTCGAAAAATTCGGCACGCTTGATGCGATCTACGCCAATCTCGATCAGGTCGAAAATCGTTGGAAGGGAAAATTCGAAGCCAGCAAAGAGTCGGCGTATATGAGTTACAAACTCGCGTTGATCGAAGTGAATCTCAAGATCGATTTAAATCTCGATCATGCTGCCGTCAAACCATTTGATCCAACCTTACTCGAAGCCTTCTTCAAGGAAATGGAATTCAAGACCCTGCTTTCCAAGGTTCCCGCGATCAGCGGACACGCCTCTGCAACCGAAGTTGCGGTTACACCGAGAAAGGGCAAAGCGGGCGAACAAATTCCCATGTTCGTGAATGCGCCCGTGATTGTTTCCACTCCATCGAAGATCGATGTGACAGTTGTTGATTCGGACGAAAAACTCAACGCGTTGAAAAAAGAACTGGCAAAGGCGAAGGTCATTTCCTTCGACACTGAAACAACTTCCACCGAAGAAACGACCGCGGAACTTGTCGGCATTTCGCTTGCCATCAAAGAAGGTCAGGGTTATTACATCCCCGTTGGTCACGTGACTGGCGATAATCTGCCCGTTGACAAAGTGATCGCCGCGCTCACACCTTCGATGACCGATGCGAAGATCGGCAAAGTGGCACACAACGCAAAATATGATTACATCATGCTCGCGCGTTACGGACTGACCATTTCCCCGCTCACCTTCGATACGATGCTGGCTGAATTCATCGTTGACCCGTCATCGCGCAACCTAGGTTTGAAGAATTTATCTGAATACCGCCTCGGCGAAGAGATGACCCACATCGAAGAACTGATCGGCAAAGGCAAGAAGCAGATCAGCATGGCCGAAGTTGCAATTGAAACCGCCGCAAATTATGCCGCCGCCGATGCAGAGACCACACTGCGCCTCATGCCCATCATGCAAAAGGAATTGGAACGCGTCAACGGCACGAAACTGCTTGCCGAAATTGACATGCCGCTCACGCCCGTGCTTGCCGATATGGAAATGACAGGCGCGTTGATCGACACGAAATTCTTCGCCGAAATGTCACAGGAATTGGCGAAGCGTCTGGCGGAGATCGAGAAGCAGGTCTTTGACCTGGCAGGCAAGACTTTCAATTTGAATTCTCCGCAGCAATTATCGGATGTGCTCTTCAATCACCTGCGCCTCGAACCACCCGATAAAAGCCGCAAAACAACAACTGGCTTTTACTCCACCTCGGCAGATGTGCTTGATGCCATGCGCGGAAAACACCCCGCGTTGGATTTCATTCTCGAGCACCGTGAACTCTCCAAATTAAAATCCACTTACGTGGATGCGCTGCCTGCCGCAATGGATCCGAACACAGGCCGCGTGCATACCTCTTATAGCCAGATCGGCGCGGTGACGGGACGCCTGTCATCGAATAACCCAAACCTGCAAAACATCCCCATCCGCACTGAAACGGGACGCCGCGTGCGCAACGGTTTCATCGCCGATAAAGGCAATGTACTGCTCTCCGTCGATTATTCGCAGATCGAATTACGCATTGTGGCGCACATGGCCAAAGATGAAGCCATGCTCAAAGCCTTCCGCGCGGGAGAAGACATCCACTCAACTACCGCCGCCGCGATTCACGATATTGAATTGAGCGCCGTCACAAAAGATATGCGCCGTCACGCAAAGGCCATCAACTTTGGGTTGATCTACGGCATGTCGGCATTCGGCCTCACCCGTTCCACCGATCTGACACTGGCCGAGGCCGAGGATTTTGTCAAAGCCTATTTCACAAAATTCCCCGGCGTGAAAAAATATCTTGATGGCATGCGTCGTCAGGCCGCAGAGATCGGCTATGTGGAAACCTTGTTGGGACGAAAACGCTACTTCCCCGCTTTGCAGGGCAAGATCAACATGCAATTGAAGAACCGTGAAGAACGCGAAGCCATCAACGCACCCATTCAAGGCACAGCCGCAGATATCATGAAACTCGCCATGCTGAAAATCCCCCCCGCTTTACAGGCGGCGGGGTTGAAAGGCAAAATGCTCCTGCAGGTGCACGATGAACTCGTGCTCGAATGCCCGAAAAAGGAAGTGGAAAAGACCGCGAAGGTCGTGCAGGAAACCATGACCAATGCCTACCCGATGAGCATTCCCCTCGAAACAGAAGCAAGAGCGGGCGTGAGTTGGGGCGAAATGACGGTACTAAAGTAGGCCGTGCCGTCGCTTCATCCAGCCCACATAGACGGTTATAATTACGTGATAATTTGTCATCAATCGCAAATGCGAAAGTAGAATACACATATGCCTGGACGAGAAGATATCTTCCAAAAAGCAATGAATGACGGCCACTCAGCGGCCTGGGATCAGGAATGGGACAAAGCCTGCGCCGCGTATCGTCGCGCCTTGGAAGAGTTTCCTGACCACCCGAAAGCCATGAACAGCCTGGGGCTGGCCCTTTATCAACTCGGTAATTTCGAGGAAGCCCTGCAGATCTATATGAGCGTGGTCAGGCTTTCGCCAGACGACCCCATCCCTATGGAAAAAGTCTCGCAGCTTTCCGAACGCACCGGCGATCTGAAAACTGCCGTGGATGCGGCCATGCGCGCAGGCGACCTCTTCCTCCAACAACGCGACACCGAAAAGGCACTCGAAAATTGGGTGCGAGTCACCAACGTCAACCCCGAAAACGCCGTTGCCCATTCACGTCTTGCGCAAGTGCATGAAAGACTCGGCCATGTTCAACAGGCCGTCATCGAATACCTTGCCATTGCCAGCATCGTTCAACGCGCGGGCAACGCCGAAAAAACACAAGAGATGGTCAGCAAAGCCCTCTCGCTTTTGCCCAACAGCCCAGAAGCAAAACAGGCGCAGACCTCATTGAAGATGGGACAATTGCTCCCGAAGCCCATGCGCGGAAAAGGCGGGACGGGTCCCATCCGCATGGCGCTGGTCAAACAATTGCAGAAACCCACTGCTTCACAAAGCACCTCAGGGCTGGACCCTATTGCTGAGGCGCGCCAAAAATCATTGACTCAGCTGGCAGAGCTTCTCTTCGAATTTTCCGACGATAATCCATCCGCGCAGGAAAAACGCGGCCTCTCCGCCATCATGAAAGGCACAGGCGGACTCTCGCTGCAACAATCCGAACAAACCAAAGCTGTTCTGCACCTCGGCCTCGCCATCGATGCGCAGACCAAAGGCAACGAATCGCAAGCCGCAGAAGAATTGGAAGGCGCGCTCGAAGCAGGCTTCAAACACGCGTCGCTTTATTTTTCACTTGGCCTGCTGCGTTACAAAGGCAATCGCCTCGAAAGCGCCCAGCGCTTTTTACAGAACTCCGTCAAACACAACGATTACGCGCTCGGCACACGCCTGCTGCTCGGTCAACTGCTGGTCAAGAAATCCCTTTACGACGAAGCTGCACTGGAATATCTTGAAGCATTGAAACTCGCAGACTCGATCACCGTGCCAGCCGAAAAGGCCGATGAAGTCAGCCAGCAATACGAACCCCTGATCGAAGCCCACCAAAGCCAGAAGGATGAAAACATCCTGCGCAAAGTGTGCGAGAACATCAACGGCCTTTTGATGCGCCCCGACTGGCGCGAACAACTTCACAAAACGCGCGATCAAATGCCCAAGCAGGAAGGCGAAATGATCGCCCCGCTGGCCGATGTGATCCTCGAAGCGCAATCCAGCTCGGTGCTTGAATCGATGAATCGCATCAATCAGCTGGCGCGTATTGGCAGCCTTCGCTCCGCGATGGACGAAGCCTACCATGCCGTTCAGTACGCCCCCACCTATCTTCCCCTCCATGCATTGATGGGCGACCTGCTCGTTCAGGAAAACCGCGATGCAGACGCGATCGCAAAATACAGCATCGTGGCACACGTCTACAGCGTGCGCGGCGAAGTGATGCAAGCCACCAAACTGCTGCGAAGGATCATTCAACTTGCGCCGATGGATCTTGGCTCACGCAATCGCCTCATTGACCAGCTCGTCGCACGCGGACAAACCGATGAAGCGGTTCGCGAATATCTCGAACTGGCCGCCATTCATTACCGTCTCGCCGAACTCGATCTGGCGCGTAAAACCTACACCACCGCGCTCAGGCTCGTACAACAAGGCAATGCCAATCGCGATTGGAACGCGCATATCATGCAGCGCATGGCCGATATCGATCTACAGCGCCTCGATTGGAAACAAGCCCTGCGCATTTACGAACAACTCCGCAGCATCACCCCCGATGACGAATCCACCCGCAGGCAGTTGGTTGAGCTCAACCTGCGCATGGCCCAGCCAGACAAAGCCATGGGCGAGCTTGAAAATTACATCACCTATCTCGAAGGCCAGGGCAAGAACGACCTCGCCATCAGCTTTATTGAAGAGGTCATGCAGGAACATCCAGACCAACCGATTCTCAAACGCGCACTCGCCGCGCGCCTTCACTACGCAGGCCGCACCGACGAAGCCATTGCCATTTTGGATGTCCTCGGTGAAAACCTCATGCAGACCGGCGACAAGCATGGCGCACAGGAAGTGATCAACCAGATCATCCTGATGAACCCGCCCAATGTATCTGACTATCGACAACTGCTCATTCAGATGCAAAGCAGCTAAAATGAAAAAATCCCCGCCCGATCAAAACGGCGGGGATTTTTTTCGACTCATCATTTAACTTTTGGCCTGATTCTGTCCATTGGGGAGAGTCTCAGCTTGTACATTCTCACATGCTATAATCCGTGCGATTTCAAAAACGGAGAAACTCAATATGCTAAAAACCCAAAACACCGCCGTGATGAAATGGCTGTATGTCTTTGCCTTCGTCGTGGCTTTTCTCGTCGTCTTCGGGGGATTTGTACGCCTCACCCGCTCTGGCCTTTCCATCGTGGAGTGGAATCCGATCAGCGGCGCCATGCCGCCCAGCGGTCAGCAAGCCTGGGAAGAGGAATTCGCCAAGTATCAGGAAACACCCGAATATAAACTCATCAACACCGGCATGACCCTGCCCGAATACAAATTCATTTTCTACATGGAATGGATCCATCGCAACATTGCACGCCTTGCAGGGCTGTTCTATGCATTCCCCGTGTTTTACTTCCTCTTCAAAAAGACGATTCCCTTCAAGGAGTTTGGCATCTATTTTGTGATGGGCATCCTCTTCATCTCTCAAGCCGTCGCAGGCTGGATCATGGTCGCCAGCGGATTGGACCAACGCCCAGCCGTCAGCCATTTGAATTTGACCCTTCATTTGCTTCTCGCGCTCACATTATTCAGCCTCGCCCTGTGGACCGCGTTTGGACACAAATACGGATTCCACGATACAAGCAAAAAAGTGACCTGGTCGCTTCCTTCCAAACTCGCCGCGTTCTCTTTTGTCATCCTTATCATTCAAGTTTCGTACGGCGGATTTACGGCTGGCCTCAAAGCGGGGCACGTTTCAGATACCTGGCCGTTGATGCTTGGCAAATTAATTCCACCCAACTTGTTCAACTCGTGGATCAACATCTTTGAATCCCCACAGACCATCGTCTTCATTCATCGCTGGTTCGCATGGCTGGGATTGATTCTTGTGCCGCTGGTATATTACATCGTAAAAAAACAAAATTACCCCGCCGATATCCAAAACGGGCTCAAATGGTTGATCGGTGTGGTGGCGCTCCAGATCACACTCGGCGTGCTTACCATCCTGTCCTACGTCAATATCGTCATTGCACTGATCCATCAAGCCAATGCCATTGTGCTCGTCGGCCTTGCGGTTTTCTTCATTCACAGGTTCAGGGCAGTGGACAGGAAGTAGAAAGTGAAAAGTAAAAAAGCGATGGCAGGCACAACTGTCATCGCTTTTTTTAACGACCTAATATCACTCGCGACGGCGGGCAGCCATGAAGGTAGCGCCGATCATGCCGAGCGCAAGTCCGATCACAGACGAAGCCCATGAAAAGAAATTAACAAAGAACGTGGACTCGATCACGTGAATGACCATCGAAAAGGGCAGGGCAATGCCCAGGAGCATCAGAAACAGGCCGAGGCCAAGAAGGAAGCGCGGAGATTTCATTGCGGTTGATACAGCCAGCAGGCCACAAAATGTTCGGGCTCAGGTTCAAAATCCACAGGTTCCTTTTCATCGCATAAACCTGCAATGGCCCTCGCACAACGCGGATGGAAACGACAACCCTTCGGCGGGTTCACCAGACTCGGCGGTTCACCAGGCGGCACCTCCTTGTACGAATCTGCGTTGCGGGCATCAGGGTCAGACGTCGCTGCAAGCAAGGCCATGGTATATGGGTGCAGCGGATTATCGAGCAGGCGGCGTGTATCGGCTTTTTCGATCAAGTTGCCCGCGTACATCACAAAAATACGCGAGGAAAAATATTTCACTGTGGAAAGATCATGGGTGATGTAAATGACCGAAAGCCGATGTTGTTCCTGCAAAGCCTTCATCAACTTCAAGATCTCAACACGCACCGACGCATCAAGCATCGACACAGGTTCATCGGCCACGATCATTTTCGGCCCAAGGATCATGGCGCGCGCAATGACAATGCGCTGCTGTTGGCCGCCGCTTAACATATGCGGGAATTTCTGCAAGAAATCATCGGCGGGATACATTTTCACTTCATCCATCGCCTTGCGAATGCGGTCAAGCCGTTCGCCTTTATCCTTCACGCCGCTGATAATGAGCGGCTCTTCCAGAATTTGTTGAATGGTCATAAAAGGCGGCAGCGCGCCATACGGATCCTGCTGCACATAACCAACTTCAAAACGGTATTCGCGCAGAAGATTGCCTTTCAGCGCGGCCAGATTGACGCCGTCAAAAATGACTTCTCCGCTGGTTGGGATATTCAGCCCAAGGATCGTCTTCATCAAGCTGGATTTGCCGCAGCCACTCTCGCCGACAATGGCTACGGTTTCACCTTCGGCAAGGTCAAAGCTGACACCATCCACCGCCTTGACGTAACCAGCATGGCCGAACCCAAAGCGGCGCAGTTCATACCATACATGCAGATCACGAATGGATAGCAAGGTTTCCTTCGGTTCCTCGAAATTAACTGTCATCTTGTTCACCTTTCGTAATTCAGTGATCACATCTGTATTCATGGATATCCGTCACTTTCTATTTTCTGTTGCAGAACCAAAGCCTGTTTGCAGGCCCTTCAAACATTCCATCATGCCGAGGTGGCGGCAATCGTGAGTTAGAAAAACCAGCAGGTTCAAGCGAATATTCTGCAGTTTCTTTTTCAACTCTTCATCCACATTCTCAAAATCTGGATAACGTTGATCGAGCCGTTCAACGAATTCTTCAACTGCATCATAAGAACGCTGCAGGTAATCCATCAATTCATCCTTGCGTGGAATGGGCAGGGTCTCAACGGCCTCATCACTCAAACCCGTGCCAACCGTCGCATTCAAACCAGTGGGGAAGCCCCACTTCTGAGCGAGGCTTTCTTTCACCCAAATTTCCACGGGGCTGCCAAACTCAGGAACAAGCTGGGGCGTCCGTTCCAAAATGATCGCCTTGAGATAATCTGACTCGCGCGCCAGATGCCAAAGATGGAATCCAATGGATGTGCTGTATCCGCGCGGACGCCAATGAAGCTGGTCGTCTTCAAGTCTGGAAGCAAAATCGAGGACAACGCTGTGAATATCCTTGAACATGTAAAGAACATCATAAAGAGCCTGTGGCGACATATTTGTCCTTTTTATTTATGTGAGAATGCGTCGCACCGAGATTGCTATTCATGCAGCCAGCACTTGACCTTCCGATTTCCTTTTTGGAAAACAGGAGGTTCCTCGCTGCATTTCTCAAAGCGATACGGACAGCGCGACGCAAACCGACAGCCTTTTGGCGGGTTCATCAAACTCGGCGGCTGCCCCGTGATGAACATCGGGTCTGAATCCGTGCGCAAGCGCGGGACACTTGCCATCAACATTTGCGAGTATGGATGCAGCGGTGCAGGGAAAAAATCCCTGGCATCGCCTGTTTCCACGATCTGGCCCGCGTACATGATGGCAACCTCATCGGCAAGCTCGCTGGAGGTGGCGATATCATGCGTGATCAAAATGAAAGATGTCCCAAGCTCATGCTTGATGCGTTTGAGGACATTCATGATGTTCGCCTGCGTGAGAAGGTCCAACGCCGAAGTCGGTTCATCCAGAACGATGAGGCTGGGTGAGGTCACGAGAGCCATCGCCAGCGCCACACGTTGGCGCATCCCGCCGCTCAATTCAAATGGATAACGTTCCACAAAATCAGCAGGGACGCCCACATGCTGGAACATCTTGTAAACAAGCACATAGGCCTCGGCCTTGCTTAATCCCAAATGCACCATGGCGGGTTCAGCAACCTGGTCACCCACTTTCAAAACGGGATTAAGCGAATTCATGGCGGCCTGCGGCACAAGCGACATCCCTACCCAACGCACATTTTGGCGGTATTCCTCGTTATCGAGGGTCATTACATCCGTACCTTGTAAAAAGACTTTGCCGGAATATTTATCTACATTGCGCGGCAGGAGGCGTAACAATGCCTTCGAAAGCGACGTCTTCCCGCAGCCCGATTCGCCGAGAATAACCACGGCACGGTTGGAATCCAGATCAAAATCCACACCGTCCACGGCTTGCACGCTTCCGCCTGCAGTTTTGAAATGCAAGACAAGGTTCTCGATATGAAGAAGTTTTTCAGGTACGGTGTTCATACATCCCTCAACTTTGGATTGAATACACGATCAAGCGCAAAACCGAGGAAAGCGAACGCAAGCCCCGTGATCATCAGCAACATGGCTGGCTCCAACACCCAGTAGTAATAACCTTTGTAAAGCGCGCCATTGGAATTGGCGTCCTGAATGATCTTGCCCCACGTGGGCAGTACAGGATCGCCCAACCCGATCACCGCAAGTGACGCCTCCAAAAACACGAACGCAGGCACAGATTGGACAAGGCTCGGAATCAACAACGGGATCATGCGCGGGATTAGGTACAGGAAAATAATGCGCGGGCTGCTGGCTCCATACGCCTTGGCTGCCTCGATATACATCGATTCTTTCACTTGAATAAAAATGGCACGATACGCTTTGATCGATCCTGTAAAAATGCTCAATATAATCGTCGCGCCAAGGATGACCCAGATGCTGCGTGAATAGAACGTACCGATCATAATGAGCAGTGCATAGAACGGAAGCACCAGATTCACCTCCGTAATGCGCTGGATCAATTCATCCACCCAGCCTGTGTACCAGGCACCAACTGCCGCAATGATCATCGTTAAGATCGAAGTTCCCATCGAAGCGATCAACCCGAAGGCCAATGCCACGGGGACTCCCCACAACAATGGCAGAACCAGATCACGGCGGGCATGATCCGTGCCTGCCCATCCAAAGACCTGACCATGCGAAACAAATTCCACACTCAAATCCGAATCAGGTTCGAAGGTCGTTCCCTGAATGATCAGTGTGTATTTGCCCTTTAATGGCTGATTACTATCAGGCAGGGAAAACAATGCGGGAATGACCTCTTCCGTGCGCAATTTGGTACGCAGCTTTTCATCCTGTGAGAAGCGATAGGTAAATTCATTCCCGACAGAGAAATTGCCAATGCGGATCGTTCTATTATCCGGTGTAAGCAGTTCGACGGAAACGAACGGCTGCTTTTCATTGTAGGCCGCCTTCAGATACAGGATCAATTCCTGCGGATACACGTCGTACGAATAATCGAACTCGTAGGACATATCAATCGTTGAAACACCTTCGCTGCCGGGCGTCACTGTTTTTGTCACCTGCCCGTCCGTTGTGTTGACGGCGAACGATTCCGAATATTTCTGGTTGGAAAAATAATTGATCCAGGCCGGGGCGGCAAAGCGCGGATTCTGATACCAGACCTCTTCCCCGCCGCGCCACAAACGGATCGCTTCGGAGTAGGGAATCGTGATCATGGCATAGGCAGCCACAACGATCAGGGCCAGCACCACAAAGATACCCGCAACAGCCGATGGGTACTGAAATAATTTCGATAATGAACTTCGTAAATTGTTCATAGACTCAGCCGCCTATCTTCACCCTTGGGTCAACAAGGGCGTATACAAAATCGAGCAGGAAAACGGTCATGGCAAGCATATAAGCGAAGATGATGGATGAGCCGACAATTATGGGCGTATCGTATTGGCCGATCGCCTGAAAAAGCGTGCGTCCCAGGCCTGGCCAGAGAAATACGGTTTCGGTAAACAATGCACCCGTCCACAGGGTAATGATGAGCAGCGAAAAATTCGTGATGATGGTTGGCAGTGTGGGCCTGAGGATGTAAGTCCGTTCGATATCGCGGGCAGGCAGGCCTTTGGCTTTTGCCATATCCACATAATCTTCGCTGGAATAAATGAGGAAGAAGGTGCGATAGTTGTAAACGCTCAAAAAGAACGAGCTCAGAATCAGCGAAAGGCACGGCAGGGTCAGGTGCTTCAAAACGCTCATCGAATAATCAAAAGTATTGAGCGGCGGCGGAGAATCTACCATGCCGCCAAAGGGAAGGATCTTTAAAGCAGCAGAAAAGATCAAGATCAGGAAGATGCCGTAAAACCACGGCGGCACCGCCGAAGTTGGAGAAAGCGCGATCACCAGCTTGTCCCAAAAACTTCCATACTTGCGTGAAAGTGAAAGGGCAATAAAGATGCTCGAAAAGAACAGGAATAATTGCGAAGTGCCCATCAATAACAGGGTGGCAGGCAATCTTTCAAGAAGGATCAGGCGCACCTGTTTTGAACCGCTATCGCTGGTCAGGTTGATCGCGCGGCCAAGATCCAACTGCAAGGCATTCGACAGATAACGGAAATTACGCACGGCAATGGGCGTATTCAATCCACGGCGTTTTTCCTCGAGGGCGATCTGGTCTTCAATTAACTTTTTTCGCAGCTCAGGTTCCATTTGCAGTGCGTTCGGGTTGTTGGCAACCCTCTGCGTCACCGTATCGCGGATCTGGCCCTTGATGATCTGATCTACAAAACCGCCCATGTTGGCGATCAGGATCGTCAGATAGATTCCGATCACAACAGTGACGAACAGGGTCAGTAAACGTTTTACTGAAAAACGCAGCACGCGCAACACAGAGCTATTGGCGATCGATTTTTTGACTGTCAATTTCTCCACAGGGACTTGAGCAGTAACAGACATGGCAACCTCCACAATCGGTTTCTCAGGGCGGAGCAAGCTGCCCCGCCCTGAGTATTGAAATTACAAGCCGAGTTTATTTGACGACAACAAAATCAAATGAAGTGAAGGAAGGAATCGCCACAGGGATCGGGACGACGGCCACTTCAAGTTTCGCTGAACCAGTTTGCAGTTTGGATGTAGCGTCCGCATCCAACGTGACCTGGTACTGACCCTCGCCAAGAGCCTCAGCCTCACCGACAGCAACGACCGCGCCAGTGGTATCGTAGAGGATGTACTTCACGAGTTTGATATCCGCATTGGCATAGGCGGTGTCACCAAAGTTGACGATGACATCGAAGATCGCTTCCTGACCTGCGGTAACTTGTCCGGGGCCATCGAGGACGGTGCTCGCCAGTTTGGGTTCGCTGAAGTTAGCCCAACGATCAGAGGTATCGGCGAAATCAGGATTGTTCTTGAGAACAAGGGATTTCTCAGTGGTGAAGACCTGATCGAGATAATACGGGCCTGTACCAACCCAGAAGTGTCCATGCTCGTCGTACCAATTCTTCATGTTCGTGTAACGTTCTGAGGCTTCATCTGCAGTAAGGAACTGACTCATGGTGGGTTCGTACGGGATCAAGCTTTCTGATTGAGCCTGTTCCATATACTTCGCGAGGATCTCAAGGCTCGGTCCACCCACCCAGCTCATCTGCTCGATCTGGGCCACATCGGCTTTATCGGAGGAGTAGGCAAGCTCACCCGCAGCTTCAGCCAGATTCGAAACAGCCAGGATCTGCCAGCTGTTCTCACCGGAAAGCCCAAACGGAGAATTCGGCCAGAGGGTGAGGATATTCAATTCCGCGTCCGCATTGTAGGAATCTGAGTAAGCTTCGATGGTCAGCGGGTCGGTCGAAACGATGCGATAGCCTTTGAAGGAGGGCAGGAAGCCCGCGAGGCCAGGCACTGCGGCTTCGTCATATATGGCACTTTCGGGCTTGGCACGATCGAAGAAGATGATCATCGCCATTACAAAGTCAGCGGCGGAAATCGAACTGCCATCATGCCATTTCACGGTGTCATAGAGGTCGGCGGGGAAAGTGACAACACTCTTAACCTTGGCGGTGGTGCCATCGGGGAATTTCTCGCCAGCGGTGATGAACTTCTGGCTTGCGGCATCCCAATCCACCCAGGCATCTTCGGGGACATCGATCTGGTCGACGGCTTCAACACTCAACCAGTCGAGATTGTGCGTGATCGGCAGACCCTTTTGATAGGTCAAAGAAGCGCTTTCGATCCGCTGCGGCCAGGCAAGGCCGGTATATGGATCGCCCATGATGCCGCCGGTTCCGGTAATGTTATCGTTGCCTTGAGTTGTGGCGCGCATGACGTTGGAATCCCAGACCCAGTTACTACCGCCAATGGTATTCCACGGCTGGGTGAAGAGATCGTTCGTGCCAATCTTCATGGTTCCACCCTCTTGATCCTTGAAGCGCAGGTTGTAGTTACCCATAAAGGTTGATTCGTATCCTGCCGCAAGATCATAGGTCACGGAAACATTGTCATTGAAAGGTGCGTATGTTTGCTGGTCGATCACGAACACAAAGAGTGAATCTTCCAGAGAAAGGGCAAGCGCTTCCGCCATCATGGCATCGCGTTCCTCTTTCGTTGAGAAATTGCCTAGGGCCAGATCATCACCAAGTTTCTGGAATTCAGGGTCGGAAACATTGGAAAGGAAAGGCTCGGCAGCTTGAACACTTGTGTTCAGGTAATATTGCTGGAAATTAGCGCGTTCATCGCGGGTAAGGCCCGAGGGCAGATAACCAGCAGTATATAAATTCCACTGTCCATCCGCGGCATCCGTGCCCTGCCAGATCGGGAAGGCTTCGGAGGAGGTTTTGTACTGACGGTCAACGGTGAAACCAATGGCTTCCAACTGATTGGAGACATAATCTCCCATCGGCTGACGTGTACCATCCCCATCAGAGCGGATCAGGAATGCCAGAGTTACAGGCGCGCCGTTGTACTGCCATTTGCCATCGGCGCCGAGTTCGGCTCCCATTCCAGTCATTTCAGCGCTAATGACTTCATTCGCTTGATCGAGGTTATAGGCATATTTGGTTTCCAAAGCGCGTGCGGTTTCCACGAGGTTGGTGTATTCAACCAGTTGGGTGGTGATCGAAAACAGCTTCGGCAATGAGCCTCCGCCGTAGATCTCCTGGTTGATGTAGTTACGGTCGACCAACCAGTTCATCGCTTCGCGGATCTTGCGATTCGAAAATGGATTCAACACAGCGGTATCGTTGAACACGGCGGGGTTCATGCTGATGGCATAGCTTCCACCGAATGATTGTGTGTATCCCAGCCCGGCTTCCTTGATCGCTGGGAATGCATCCGAGGCAAGGGCGAAGGAATAAAAATCGATCGTCCCAGCCTGTAATTGCGAGATCGCGGAATCAGCCGCGACTACGGAAAAATCGATCTCATCCAACCAGCCGCCGCGGCGAGTTGTAGCGGCAGGTGCAGGCTCTTCAGTCGCGGCCATCGGGGGCTCGGTTGCAGCAGCGGGCGCATCGGTTGGCGCAGGCTCTTCCACTGCTTCTGTGGCGGCAGGCGCGCAGGCAGCCAGAATCATGCTAAATACCACGAGCAGACTGAACAGCATGTATAATTTTTTCGGTTTCATTCTCTTATCTCCTTGTTTTTGATTTTGAAAAAATGAAGGCACAGACAATGGAAGATCTACAACCAACCACCTCCTTTGTTTCTATTCGGTAGATATAATGGGAGGCGGAGTTCAGTGCGTAATGCTGAAATCCGCCTCGCCTGTCAAAGTGCGGTATGCTTTCGTGAGGAGAAGGCTGCCCGCTAAACGTTGACATCATCATACGAATTCCCGACCGAACTGTCATGCACCTGAGTAAGTATCTTTGCCAATACACCTGAACGGTTTACCCACCATGCTCTCCCCATTGTTTTGCACTTCCCCATGGATAAAAAAACCCCTCCTGAGGAGGGTATCCAAATGGGGTGGGCAGACACAAACTGCATATAATTGACTTTAATCATGCGAAAATACCTCGCCCCCGTCTTTTTTTTTCTAGCCCTGCTGACCAACTCCTGCGGCGCGGCGACCCCTACCCTAAAACCGCCTCCACCCGTCGCGTTCTCTGCGTCTCAAAGCGGTCAGAATGTGGCGCGGGATAATCGGTCAAGAGCATCCTACAGCCAAAACATCCGCTTCGAACATTTCAGTCTTGAAGAAGGGTTGTCTCAGAGCACGGCTACTGTCATCTTTCAAGACAGTAAGGGCTTTTTATGGATCGGCACAGAAGATGGGCTGAACCGATACGATGGCTACAATTTCAAGATTTACAAACCCAATACTGACGATCCAAACAGCCTAACAGACCGCTGGATCACAGCCCTTGCGGAAGATCCAAAGGGGAATTTATGGGTGGGCACACGTCTGGGCGGCCTGAACCGCTACGATCCCAAAACAGGGAAATTCACTCATCTTCTTTACAGCAGCACAAATAGTGAAGGTATCAGCCATAACAACATTACCGCGCTCAGCGCTGATAAAGATGGGATCTGGATCGGAACCAAGAACGGGCTCGACTACCTGGACTATGATTCGCAAAAGATCGAACATTATCGAGCATCCTCCATAAACCCCAACAGCCTGAGCGGCAACTGGATCAGCGCCATCATTCAGGATGCCAATGGGAATTTATGGGTTGGGACACAAGACGCAGGACTGAACTTCTACGACAAAGCCAAGAACGCCTTTTTTGTATTCAAACACAGCGATGATGTATTTACCAGTATTAGCAATAACCGCATCACGAGCATTCTTATCGACAAGCAGGGCGTGTTGTGGGTAGGCACGGCAAACGGATTGAATACTTCAGAATCATCAGGCCGCTATTTCACACACTTCTCCAATTTCCCGGATGATTCAGACAGCCTAAGCGGCAGCATTATTTATGCCATATACCAGGATCGCTCTCTTGGAATCTGGATCGGCACCAACAATGGGCTAAACCGCTACGATCCTCAACGACAGGGGTTTGTCCGCCATAACCATCAGCCAACTACACCCAATAGTCTGGCAAACGATACGGTTGTCTCGATCTTTGAAGACAGCAGTAACGTTCTATGGGTTGGTACGGATGGCGGTGGTCTGAGCAAATACAACCGCCAGCAGGACCACTTCGCCTACTATCGCGCAAATCCAGATGACCCCGCCAGCTTAAGCGGCAATTTCATCATGCCCATCATTCTCGGAGAAAACGGCACAGCATGGGTTGGAGCATACGGCACCGGGCTAAATCGGCTCAATGCCATTTCAAATCAATTCAGGCGATATGTGCACGATCCAAACAACCCCAATTCGATCAGCACCAACGAGATCATCTCGTTGAAACTGGATAGCAGCGGAAATCTCTGGATCGGCACCACCATCGGATTGGACCGTCTCGATCCAGACACCGGACTGTTCACTCATTTCGTCCCCGACATTACCAACCCGGAAAGCCTCTCGGCCGCTCCCGTCAACGTGATCTATGAAGACCATTCCAACACGATATGGGTTGGAACCAGTCGAGGCCTCGATCAATTCGATCCGCAATCACAGGTCTTCATCAAATATGATACGGAAGATAACGACCCGAACAGTTTCGATGACAATCAGATCACAAGCATTCTCGAAGATGAAAACCTGAATTTTTGGATAGGCACCTTCGATGATGGAGTTAAGCTTTTCAATCCGAGCAATGGCGAGATCATCAGTTACACCAACAACCCGGATAATCCCACAAGCCTCGGCAGCAATGCCGTGTTATGCCTGCACATCGACCATGCAGGCACCTTGTGGATCGGCACCGCTGGCGGGGGATTGAATCGCTACGAGCCGGAGACCGATTCATTTACACGCTTCACCGAAAAAGACGGACTGCCCAATGATGTCATTTACGGCATTCTCGAAGACAGGGATGGCTATCTCTGGGCAAGCACCAATTTCGGGATCACGCGCTTCGACCCCAACACGAACACCTTTCGCAACTTTACAGCCAGCGACGGCCTGCAAAGCAATGAGTTCCACCAAAATGCCTTCGCGATCGACCAAAAAGGGAACCTATATTTCGGCGGAATCAATGGCTTCAATGTCTTTTCACCGGATGCGATTGACAGCGATACGGTTGCGCCAAAGATCGTGTTGACCTCGCTCACACGAGATCGAGTGCCGATTTCAGGCCTGACCCCGGCCGAAAGCCTGCAGGAGATCACCCTGCAATGGCCGCAAAACTCTTTCGAATTCGAATTCGCCGCGCTTGCATTTGAACAGCCGTCAAAAAACCAATATGCCTATACGTTGGAAAATTTCGAATCCAACTGGAATATGATCGGGACTCAGCGCAATGGAAGATATACCAACCTACCTGGCGGCACATACACACTACGTTTGCTCGGCTCAAACAGCGACGGTGTCTGGAATGAAGAGGGTGTATCCATCAAAGTCACCGTCATTCCACCATTCTGGGTAACATTGTGGTTCCGAAGCTCGCTTCTGGTTTTTCTTGTGGCAGTCGTTGCCGTTGGCTATCGATGGCGTGTAAAAAGTATTGAAGGACGCAACCGTGAATTGGAACGCCTCGTGCAAAGGCGCACCGGCGACCTTGAGAAACGCACGCGAGAGATCGAAGCCCTGTATCAGGCCGATGAAAGAATTCTGAGGAATGTAACGCTCATCCAGGTCTTCCAAACATTGGTGGATGTATCCGTATCCATGCTCAAAGCAGACCGAAGCGTGGTCTTTATATGGAGTGAAGAGAAGAACAAGATCGTGCCGCGTGTCAGTCATGGATTTCGGCCCGAAACGCTGTATGCCCTCAACTTCGACCAGGGAGAAGGCCTGGTAGGGCAAACCATGAAGACCGGCGAAACCCTGATCGTCATGGATGTAAAACTCAGCGCCTTGCGCGGCGACATTCAAACTGTCATTCGCAACGAAGGTATTCAATCCTTCGCACACTTCCCCATTGTCGTGGACGGCAACGTGATCGCCATTTTCAATGTGGCATACACGCGTCCCAATGCATTCAATGATGATACGATTCGCCTGTTCACTTCACTGGTCAATCGCGCCGCGCTTTCCATTGCAAACATGCAGCTTTTCGAACAGACCAAGGACCTGGCGGTAATGGAGGAACGCAACCGCCTCGCCCGGGACCTGCATGACAGTGCCAAACAAAAAGCATTTGCGGCACTCGCACAGTTAGGCACTGCCAACGGCATTTTGAAGACCAAGCCGAATGACGTCAAAGTTCATTTAACTGAAGCGGAGACGCTCGTTTTCGAGGTGATCCAGGAGTTGACCTTCCTGATCCAGGAAATCTACCCGATCGCATTGCAGGAAAAGGGATTACCCACCACGTTAAGAGAATACATCTTCGAATGGGAAAACCGCAACGATACGGAAGTCAAGCTGGTCATTCGCAATGAGCGGCCACTCCCTCTGGAGATCGAACAAGCCGTGTATCGCATCATTCAGGAGGCACTGGCGAATGTAGCCCGCCACAGCAAGGCCAAACGGGCAGACGTTTCCCTGGTTTATAATTCCGATTCACTCCAGATCATGGTTGCCGACGACGGTTACGGCTTCGACATGAACCAGAGAGCAAAAGGCATGGGCTTCCGATCCATGCGCGAACGCATCAGCAGCGTTCGAGGTACCATTCAGATTCAAAGCGCGCCCGGACAAGGGACGCGACTTATCGCCCAATTGCCCATCAAAACCCAGGGCAAGGAGACATCAATATGAAACATCACCGCACAAGTATATTAATTGCAGACGACCATGAAGTGGTTCGCAATGGGATTCGCTCCTATCTTGAAACACTTCCTGATTTCCAGGTGGTAGGCGAGGCATCTTCCGGAGAGGAGGCGCTTGGCATGGTCGCTGAATTGATTCCCGATATCGTCCTGCTTGACCTGATCATGCCGGGCATGGACGGCATCGAAACCACACGCCGCATCAAACAGACCAGTCCACGCACACAGGTCGTCGTCCTTACTTCGTACCATGAAGATGTGCATATTTTCCCTGCACTAAAAGCTGGCGCGATCGCTTATATTTTGAAAGACATGAAAATGGAAAAGTTGTCGGAAGTTTTGCACCGCGCGGTACAGGGCGAAGTGACCCTGCACCCGCGTGTGGCTGCTCGCGTTCTGCAAAACATCCGCGGTGAAAACGGAGAGGAACAACCTCTATTCACAGATCTAACCGACCGCGAAACAGACGTCTTGAAATTGATCGCCAACGGACTGACCAACAGCCAGATCGCTGAAAAACTCGTCATCAGCGAAAACACGGTCAAGGGACATGTGAGCAATATCTTGAGCAAACTACATCTCGCAGATCGTACAAAGCTGGCTGTTTACGCATGGCAGCAGGGCATTGTCAATAGAGACAGCACGGCACGCGAGTAAATGCAGAGAATCAAAAAGGACACGGTCCATGAGACCGTGTCCTTTTTATTTTCCAAACTCTATTGAGCGGCTGCAGCCAGCGCAGCTTCAATCGCTTCGCTGAATACAGCGAAGGGTTGTGCACCTTCGATCAGCTGCGTAACTTCCTCGCCGCTGGCATTGGTATAGCTTAATACAAATCCAGGAGTACCTTTCACACCGGCAAGAAGCGCATCCTTGCCATCCTGAAATACCTGATCTTCGTATTTATTGCCTGAGTAGCATTCATTGAACTGACCCATATCCAGACCGGTCTTTTCAGCAATGGCAGCCAAACGGCGGTCTGTAAAGGAATCCACATCCTCACCCAGAACGTTTTCGAAAAGCATATCGTGCATTTCCCAATAAAGGTTCTGGTCGCCTGCGCAATAAGCAGCCTTGGCAGCGTCTTCTGATTCGGTCTTGCCGCCGCGGATGTTGTCACTTACCCAGTTGCCCGCCGAGCGGTAGGTGAAGTACAACTTGCCCGTGGAGATGTAGGTTTCAACCAATTGCGGCTCGGTCTGGGTGGAAAAACGCTCACAGAACGGACATTGGTAGTCAGAGTATTCCACAAGTTTGACCGGGGCGTTGGGGTCGCCCATATGATTGGCATCAGCCTGCGGGCGCGGATTCGGCTCAAGGGTGACGATTCCAGTAATCGGCTTGAAATTCGGCCAGATGATCAAAAAGGCAACTGCCAGCGCGCCTAGCGTGATCAAAGCGATCCCGACCAACCGCCCCCGTTGTTCCTTGCGGCGCATTTGCTCACGGCGTGCCTGCCGTTTGCTCAATTCTTTTGGGTTATTCATATTCTCTCCTGTTATTTAGATAGATGGGTGCGAATTTTCCCATGCTGAAATCAATTTGTCCAGTAAAGCGTTAATAGGCTCTTATTTTCACTCGCGCAGGCGCGCATCCATCCAGAGCGTCATGGTTTTGAAAACTTCACCCTTTTCAGGCTCATTATGAAGTTCGTGCGCGGCGCCATCCCAAAGGACGAGGGTACATTTTTCCTTCAGAGACGCTGCAAATTCTGTACTGCTGGAAGGAAAGGCGATGGCATCGGCCTTGCCATGCATCAGAAGAAGAGGAAGCGGAAAATCGCCGGCGTGAGCCAGCGTCCAGTTTGTGACGCCTATCATTACTTTCCCGAAGCCAAATGATATTCTGTCGTGCACGAGCGGGTCGTTGATGTAAATCTGCACCACTTTATCATCGCGGGAAATGCTTTTCGGGTCCAAGCCACTGGCGATCTGTACTTTGGGAGCGAGCGAGCCCAGCACTTTTGCCATCATCACTTTCGCTTTTTGATTTTCCAGGGCGGTATGCAAAGCTGAACTGGTTGCGATCACACCTTTGACGTTCGGCTTACGCAGTAAGCTGTAGTGCAATACCAGCACTCCCCCAATGCTGTGACCGTATAAAATGATGGGAAGGTTCGGATAGCGTATGCGCGCCTGTGCCAGAAGCAGGTCGATCTCCCCCATAAAATCCTCGATGGAGTTGATATGTCCGCGGGCACCATCGGAGCGGCCATGCCCGCGCAGATCCGGGCCAAAGAGGATCAGGCCTTCCTTTCCGAAGGCTTCAGCAACATGAGCGTAACGGGAGGTATGTTCCCCGAGGCCATGTACAAGACAAACCACGCCTTTCGGCTGAAGCACAGTCGGCTCCCAACCTTGTGCAAAAATATTCAGGCCGTCACTTGCTTTCCAGCTCGTTTCAAAGTGTTTCACTCTATCCTCCAATTGTGATCTTGAATTCGCATTGCCGCGCGCCCATGGCTCGACAGGCGCGTTCTTCGATATCGTGTTCCTGCCCCACCGCCCAAAACAAACATTCACGGATCAGGCCAAGGGTCACAAAGCAGATCGGAGCAGGATCGGTTTGATCTGTCGCTGTGGGAGATGCCTGGTCAACGAGAAGCAGGTCAAGGTCCAGAGAATGAACCGAGACATTTCCCGGAGTCACGCTCAAAATCCGCGCCAATAAATCCAGGGCGGGTTTGCGTCGCAAATTTTTTGGAAGTCTTTGAATGATCGCCGCCTGTGCCTTAATGCCAAAAGCCGAATCGTTCAAAAGCTGTTCCCAAAGTTTTACGCCGATACGCAACAAGGTGCTGCGTGCACCGCGCCCATAGTAAGTGCGCAATGCAGATTGCAAACGGGAGTACACATGCGCAGCGCGTTCATCATCCAACGCAGAGAAGTGTGCGGGATGCGCCCACTCTTCGGGCAGCCCGGCATTTGCAAGCGCGCCTGTAAAAATTTCATGTCCCATTTCGGCGGAAAGGGTTTCGACAAATCGCTGAAGGATGTGTGCTGGAAAACTGACGGCAGACATCAAGCACCTGCTCCCAATGGATAAACCAGCACGGGGAAATATTCGCCCGTGCGGACAAATCCCATTTTTTTATAGAGGGCCAGGGAAGATTCGTTATCTGATTGTGTGTTGACCGAAAGTCGATTGAGTTGGATTCCGCCAAGCGATTGGATGAGATCACTCACGAGAGCGGCCCCCACTCCCCTGCCTTGCGCTTCCGGACTTACCCCAAGCCTGGCGAGGTGGGCCCCAAGCGGATTCTTCGTACTGAGCTGGTACCCGATCACACCCGAAGAATCCTCGGCAACCGTGGCACTCGCGCATTGCAAACGCGCCCGCTGAAGTGTGCCCGCAGTGTTATGCCAGAATTCTCCAAATGCGGCCAGATCCAATTTGGCAACGACAGGGATATCGCCATCGGTCATCGGACGGATGCGAATGCCTGGCGGTGTGAGGTAATAGCGAATGTTCTCGCTCCTCAAATCAAGCAGGACAATGTTCTGTCTGTTTATAAATCCGCTTGAAAGCAATAGAGGCTGGAACCATTTGCGGACGACAATTGCGGCAACGCAAATCTCTTTGTTTTCGAATGCCAGGTCGCTGCGCGCTTTTTCCCATAGCAACAGCCATGCCTCCGCCCCAGACACGCTGTGATGATGCCCAAAGAAACTGACCCAGGCCACATTCGGCGGGTCTTCAGGACAGGCTAAAACGGCGTAAATGCTGTCGCCTTCGGCGAGCACCCAGCAATTCGGGAGGTTGATCCGTTCGAGCGGGGAATGCCAGTCTAAATGGCGGTGGTTGTTGGTTTCGTAATAGACAAGGCTTGCGACCTGGTTGTAGTCTTCGGCAACCATGCGGCGAGCCTGCAAATTGATATTGATCATTTGATGAAGCGAAGGAAGAATTTAAGAATGCGTTCGAAGAATCCTGGATTCTCTTTTGCATCGAGGGAGCCCATCATTTTGAAGGCCGATTCGGTGACCTTGCCTGTTTTGAGCTTGATGGCTGCAGCAGATTTCATGACCATGGAGCGGAGGTCGCCTTCGCCCGCTTCAGCAAATAATTCTGCAGAACGTTCATAGGCGGCGATGGCTTCGTCAAATCGGTTGAGCGCTTCGAGAGCGGCGGCTTGATTCCCCAAGGCCATTCCCTGACTTTTGATATCCTTTGCTTCTGCGAATATGCTGTCTGTCCCCATTGCGGCATCCAGTGACTCCTGCGCCTTGCCCGCCTGCAACAATGCCACGCTCAGGTTGTTTTTCATTTCGGCGGCAAGCAGCCCGGCGCGGCCAAGTGAAAATCCTTCCGCAGCCTGACGAAACAGTTCGGCGGCTTCGTCAAACTGTTTATTCCTGAAAGCCTGCTTGCCTTGTTCAGCGAGTTGGGCGGGTTCGAGTGTCATGGTATTTTCCCAATTTCAAAATGTTCTGCAAGTGCGTACGGTTCGGCCTGTTACAGTGTAATATCAAGCAGCCCTTCGGCCACGGAGCGGAGTTTTTCCTTGGACATATCGCTCAGTTTCATCGCCAGTTCAAGATAGGGTCGGTTGACCGGCTGGCAGACAAAGTTTTGGATCTCTTCGGGCAGGTCCAGGAATTTTTGCATGGCACGCTGGCTCGTCATCCACTGACCCACAGGGCCGTTTTGATCGAAGAAAACTTCGATGCGGCTACCCATGACGGAGAGAATGCTTTCCAACTCCGGCACGGAAATGGGGCGTTCGCCCAACTCATACATATTGAGGCGCGATGACTTGATACCTGTATCTGCCGCAAGCTGGCGGATGGACATATTGATCTTGTTGCGTTCCTGACGCAGAAGCGCACCGATCATCCTTTGACGTAAAGCGATCAGCTGAGCCGTATCAAGAGAGTCCACCGGGGAGGATGATTCGGACATGGTCTCCCTGCCCCAAAAATGTGTAATGGGGAGTTTGAGGTAATAGACGAGCGTCTCAAGTTCCGGCAGGGATGGCGAGCGGCGTCCCTCTTCGTAAGCACGGAATAAGCCCGGCTTTACACCGATCGCATCGGCACATTCCTTGATGCTGCGTCGTTCCGCCATACGCGCGTCACGAATGAGCAAACCAAGCTTTTTTTCACGTATGATGATCTGGGCGTTGTTCATAAATCCTCGTAAATAGGGTTAATAATTGTCGCTTGTCTCATAATTCGGCAGGCTTTTTCCGAAATTGCAAAGAAGAATCATTGTTTTATTTACCGAATATGCAATACTGTGTAGATTATAGCAGAGTGTTTCACCGCCGCGAGCCCTGATTGGAAGGTGCTTTCGGGGCGAAAATATCGGCAGTCAGTTTGAATCCAGCTGCTTCCAGGCGTGGGGTGAAATTGGGACGAATCCCTGTGGCGTTGATCTCGCCAAGCACCTTGCCTTCGGTGGTGACACCCGTTTGCACGAATTTAAATATATCCGTCAATACAATGATCTCACCTTCCATGCCTGCCACCTCGGTCACAGCTGTCACTTTGCGCTGACCATCCTTCAAGCGAGTCTGCTGAACGATCAAATCTACAGCGGAGGAAACTTGCTGGCGAACTACTTTGAGGGGCAAGTCCATGCCTGCCATGAGAACCAGAGTCTCGATGCGGGACATGGCATCACGCGGAGTGTTCGCATGCACGGTTGTCAGCGAACCATCGTGGCCGGTGTTCATCGCCTGGAGCATATCCAATGCCTCGCCGCCGCGCACCTCCCCCACTACAATACGGTCGGGGCGCATACGCAGGGAATTCTTGACTAGTTCGCGAATGGTTACGGCGTGAAGCCCATCTGCATTGGCGACCTTTGTTTCCATGCGCATGACATGATCCTGTTGGAGCTGCAACTCGGCGGCGTCTTCAATAGTAATGATGCGCTCATTCTCCGGAATATAGCCCGACAACACGTTCAACAGCGTTGTTTTACCTGAGCCTGTTCCGCCAGAGATAATGATATTAAAACGGGCTCTCACACAGGCTTGCAAAAAATCAGCCATTTGTCTTGTCAACGAACCGAAATTGATCAGGTCTTCAGGCTTTAGTTTATCCTTCCTGAATTTTCGGATCGTGATGGAAGGACCGTCGATGGCCACCGGGCGCACGACGGCATTCACACGCGAACCGTCGGGCATACGCGCATCCACAGTGGGAGAATCAGCGTCGACACGCCGACCAAGCGGCAGGATGATCCGATCGATGATCCGCAGAACATGGTCATCGTCATCGAAGGTGACTGCAGCTTTGGTCAACTGTCCCTTCTTTTCAATGAAGACTTTTTTAGGGCCGTTGACCATAATTTCGGTAACTTCTTCATCATCCAGTAATGACTGGATCGGACCATAACCAAGCACATCATTCAATACCTGGTCAAAGATCTGTTTTTTCAGGTCTTCAGGCAATTTCAGTTGTGTCTGTTCATATACGTGGAGGATATTCTTTTTTAAAAAAGCGCTACGCTCGTCTGCGGGAATCTTTTCCGACCCCATGACACTCATTAAATTGTCGGCGAGATATTTTTTCAGACGGGAGAGATCTTGCCCTGTCAACCTGCTGGATGGGCCAATGGTTGTCATCTGATCACCCCCCATGACTGGCTTCGTCGGCGGGTGTGATCCAAACAATGTGCGCGCGCAAAATCGCAAGGAAGGCCCCGGACAAAGTGACTTTATCATTCGTATCGTGAATGGTGAAATTGGTCACCGCTATGAATCTTTCCTCCACTTCAAGCTCATCCTTAAGCCTTTCCCCCTGGCGGACGTGCACCAACCCGCGCACCAAATGTGTGGTAGTTTGGATCACAACAGCAGTGGGGACTTTCGTCACCACCTCGGTATAGAACTTGCCCTTCTCGTCGTATTCAATTGTCATGATGATGGTTCCTTGTGATCGCCCGCATTGGGCGATTAATCAAATCAGGCATTATTCGGGGATGAACTTTTACAGGGTATCACAGAATACACCAAACTGAAATTACAAATTTTTAATTACAATTACTGAAAAAGATAAGTGGCTTTTGAAGCAATGAAAACACAGGCAACGGTCATTTTTTTTCATGTTCCGTGCGTAATTTATGAGCCAGGGCAATCATCTCCCTGGCGGTTTCCAGGAACACAAAGGAAGCCGTATCGTTCGGGTATTTTAAAGAAAACGGCTGATGATGACTGGTGGCAAATGCAAAACTGCTGCCGAGGTAGGGCATGGCAGCCTTGATCTGGATCTCGAGCGTTTTTTCCACATCCGGTTTGCTCAAGCCTTCCAAACCCACCGAGCGATTCAGGATCGGGAAGATCGAGTTCGAATCCACACTCTTATTCTTCATATAATTTAGAACGGTTTTTGTCAGGGGCAGGGCGCTGATATCGGTGCTGATGATCAGGGAGATCAAGTCGGCGTGCTGGATCAGCGGCAGGCTGATCTTCGAGAGCGCCCGTCCAATATCGATCAGCACGTAATCATAGGAGGCTTTCAAAGCCGCAATCACATTCCAAATGCGCCCCACTTTAAGGTGATTGCTGCTTTCGGGGTCCGGCGAGCCTGCCAGTAAATTAAAACGCCAGATATTCGTATCTGCAAGCTGATCGCGGAAATATTCAGGAGTGATTTTCTCTTCGGGCAAATCCGCTGCGTTGACAATATTTATCTCCCCTTCATAGCCGACAATGGAAGAAATGGAACCAATGGGCAGAACCAAATCCACGACAGCCACGCGGGCCTCCGGCTGGTTCTGGCAGAGGGTCATGGCAAGGTTTGCACAAAGGGATGATGTACCCGCTCCGCCCTTCGCACTGAGGAAGACGATCAGCAGCCCTCCTTCTTTTACCAGCGCGGAATTGATCCCCAGCAGGCGGTTGATCGCTTCGTTCAGGGTGGCCATGGCCTGGCCTGATTTCGTTATATATTCGCTGAAACCTGAATCAAGGCAAGATTTAATCCGAGCCACCCCTGGGTCACTGCTGAGTGCAATGAGCGGCATGTTCGTGGTGCGCGCATCCAGTTTGAGTTTTCGAGCCACCTCCTCCCCGGTGATGTCCGGGACGGTGGGGTCGATCACCATTAAATCAGGGCGGTCGCGCCACGCATAGATCAATCCTTCTTTGCCGGAACCCGTCTGAATGATCTCATATTTTTGATTTTGGAGGTTGCGCGAAATGAAGTTACGGCTGGCAACATCTGCATCAACAATAAGGATCTTCTTTTCGGGCATGACTCAAATTCCTTTACGCGCGTGGGGTACGCGCACGGCCGTGGTCAGACTTCAGTGGGTGGCATCAGATATCCCAGACCAGAGCGTGTAACAATATGTCGTGGAGAATGGGCATCTGATTCCAATTTTTGGCGCAAGCGCGCAATACTCACCCATAGAATTTCCTTGTCGTTCTTATATTCCACGCCCCACACACTGGTCAGCAGGTCTTCTGATGTGAGGATCTTCCCTACATTATGGGTGAACTGCAGGAGAAGACGATATTCCGTGGCTGAAAGTGAAACAGGTTCCTCGCCGCGCCATACTTCAGCGCGCGCAAAATCAATCTTGAGATCGTCATGAGTGAAGAAACGTGCCTGCCCCGACTCGGTGGGAGCTTGCGCACGGCGCAATACCGCACGCACCCGCGCCAGCAATTCGGTGGCAGAGAAGGGCTTCACCAGATAATCGTCCGCGCCCAGGTCGAGGCCGCGCACGCGATCCTGTTCCTCGCCTCGGGCCGTCAGGATGACGATCGGGACGTTCGAGAATTCCCTCAGACGCTGACAGACGCCGAAACCATCCAAACGCGGCATCATCACATCCAGCAGAACGAGGTCTATGGGCTGCACCGAAAACACATCCAATGCCTGAACGCCATCTTGTGCCGTGGCCACTTCATAACCTTCCGTACGCAGGTTCGCCTCCAACAGACGCAAATAACGGGGCTCATCGTCAACGATCAATATACGCTTGGACATAACGATCTCCTTGATGAAAGAGTTGAAGGTTGGTCAAAGCGTTGGATCAACCGGCAGTTCGATAATGAACGTTGTGCCTTTGTCCAACACTGACTCTACCCAAATATTACCATGATGCGCCATAACAATTTGCTTGCAAATATAAAGCCCCAAACCAGTACCGGTCACGGTGCGTTCACCGGGGACGCGATAGAAACGTTCAAAGAGAAAGGGGAGATAATCTTCCGGGATGCCCTCGCCATTGTCAGCGAAGGTGACGCGGATCTTATCCGACATTAAACGCATGCCGATATTGATCTCTGAAGCGGGGGCATATTTGAGGGCATTGCTGAATAAATTCTCGAAGACTTGTGCGATGCGCATGCCATCGCCGCGAATGGAGGGAAGCGTCTCGACATCAAAGTTGACTTTCATCTCCGGGTGATGCGTATGAATGCGCATGGCCACATCACGGGCGAGCGCATCGATGCGCACGGGAGAGAATTTGAACTGCAGGGTCTGGCTTTGCAACCGCGCCGATTCGAGCATGTTCTCGATCAGCCGCGCCAGTCGGTCGGCTTCCTCATCGATGATGTTGAGGAATTCGCGCTGGGTGGAGTCATCCCAAGTGGTGTCCTGCCTCAGCAGGCTGGTGCTGTATCCTTTGATAAAACCAAGCGGGGTGCGAAGTTCATGCGAGATCGTGGAAACAAAATCATCCTGCAAGCGCATCTGCCTTTGCACAGAATCCAACTCAGTGCGCGCGTCTTGCAATTCCTTGCGTTCGATGAGCGCCGTGGCCCAAAACGCCTGCAGGGATGCGATCTGAATATGCAGTTCGGTATACTGCGGCCCGCCAAAACGGATGAACACCAAGGCCCCATTCATATTGCCGCCGACATATAAGGGAAAGCCTAGCAAGTGCGCCTCGGTCAGACGATTGGCATAACTAAGGCCTTTTCGCGGCTCCTTCAAGATCATTTTCCCTTTTGAAAGCACCTCATTTGCAATGCCCTCCCCCCACATGGAATCCGCTTCGGCAGCTTTTCCACGCCCAACCGCGCGGGCGTACACAACCTCCGACGCCTTGGTCTGCGAATCTTCGAGATAGATGGCGGCATTATCAAAAACAAAAGAGCCGCGCAAGGACACAAATAATGTATCCAAGGCAGCCCGCCAATCCTGTTTTCTTTGGACCTCTTGAAAGGTCTTGTGCAGAAACGAAAGTGTAGCCAGATCCATGTTATTCACCCAATGCCAGCAACGGGAATTTGAAGATGGAGCCTTTTCCTTCAGCCGATTGTACATCCAACAGAGAGCCGTGTGCCTCGACAATTTGCCGCACCAGTGAAAGGCCAAGCCCTGTGCCGCCGAAATGCCGTGTCGAAGAACCATCCAATTGGTGGAATGGCTCAAAGATCTCTTTTAATTTATTCGATGGGATGCCAATGCCGGTATCCGTCACAGTGAGGATGACGAGGTTGTGGCCTTCTTCTTTAAGGGAGATGACCACGCTTCCACCCGACGGGGTGAATTTGATCCCGTTATCGAGGAGTTGATTCACCACCCAGCCGATTTTCTCGGGGTCTGCCTGCACGGTGGGGATATTCTCCACGGCAGAAACCAGCACCTGCACACCGCGTTCCTCCGCTTTGGGCAAAGCCGATTTCGCCGCGAGTGAAACAATGCGACGGATATCCACCTTTTGCAATTTCATGCTCATCTCGCCCTTCGAAGCGAGCGAGAACATAATCAGGTCTTCGATCATGCCTTCCAGTTTTGCGGTTGCCCGCTGACTGACTTGCAGCGCATGGCGCTGCTCATCTGAAATACTACCAAGCGACCCAGCCACCAGCAATTCGATGTACCCCTTCACATGGGTCAGCGGTGTGCGTAATTCATGTGAAATGTTCGAGACGAAATTCGATTTCAACTGACTTAATTCCGAAAGCCGCTGGAGTGCTTCATTCAATTCAGAGGTGCGTTCTTTTACACGCTGTTCCAAATTGCGGTTGGCAGATTGCAAGGCTGAGCGCAATTGCAGGATCTGTTCCGTCACCACCTGGTCGAGGGTGTCGCGGTCGAGCATGTTCAAATCCATCAGGGATTGACCCAGCAGATAGTGATTGCCTTTTGCCATCTGGTCCTGTTGATAGGCAAGCGCCTTTTGAAGGTCAGATTCACTGATCAATCCTTTTTGGACGATATATTCGCCCATGCGGGGAATCAACATTTCAGGGGTGAGTTTCGGAAGGTTTTGTGACATAGGTTTCTCAATAACTGATTTTACACAAAGGCAAAATTTTTGTCTTTGTTTTGGAGAGCGGGCTTCAACCCACAGTTCATTTTGCAAGCGCGGACTGAAGTCCGCATTCCAGTAAATTCAAGGTATTAACTTTCCAGTACCCATTCACCATGTATCATCGTTGATTTTGCTTCGATTGTCAACAGGGTCTGCGGGTCGGAGGAAAAGATATTTTCGTCAAGAACGATCAGGTCGGCGAGGTAGCCTTGCGCGAGTTTGCCGAGGCGGTGTTCTGCGTTGGCGGCGTAGGCGGCGCCGATGGTGTAGGCGGATAATGCCTCAGCCAAAGTCAATTTTTGTTCGGGGTACCAGCCTTCGGCGGAGGGTGATCCGTCGGCTCTTCGTCGAGTGACTGCGGCGTGCAATCCTAAAAACGGATTCGGGGATTCGACCGGGGCATCCGATCCAAATGCGAGGGAGGCGCCGTGATTCAATTGTGTGCGCCAGGCGTAGGCATGTGCGGAACGATCTCCCCAAAAGCGGTCGGCGGCGTACATATCGGAGGGCGCGTGGATGGGCTGCATGGATGCGATGACGTTGAGTTGGGCAAAGCGCGGCGCGTCATCGGGGTGAATGACTTGCACGTGTTCGATGCGATGGCGCAGGTGCGGAAGCCCATGTTCTGTTTCGTAGGCGCGCAGTTGCTGATAGGCGTTGAGCACTTCGTGATTGGCGCGATCCCCGATGGCATGGACGGTCATGCTCAAGCCAACATCGGCGGCTTTGCGGCAGTGCTCGAACAATTCCTCGCCATCCATGTTGAGGATGCCGCGATTCTCGGGTTCATCTTGATACGGTTGAAACATGGCGGCGGTATGCGGACCGAGTGCGCCATCCATAAAAGCTTTGACGGAGCCGATCCATAGCCAGTCATCGCCGAAGCCGGTGCGGAGGCCAAGCGCGTTCGCATGGTCAACGCTTTCGACGGGGATGTTTTTGTTCACGCGCAATTTTAGTTTCTTTTGCGCATGTAAGTGTTGCAAAGCCATGAAAGAATCACGGCGGTCGAAATCATGAACGCCTGTGAGACCCATTTTCCATAAAATGGATTGGGCCTTTTCAATTGCAGATTCAATTTCAGAAATTGACGGGTCGGGTATGGTCTTTTCCACCAAACTCATCGCTGTTTCGAGCAGGATGCCTGTTGCGCGGCCTGTGTCGTCGCGTTGAATGGCTCCGTTTTTGGGGTCGGGGGTGTCGTTGGTGATGCTGGCACGCTGCAATGCGGCGGTGTTTGCCCAGCCCATGTGCAGTGATTTCGCTGTGAGATAAACGGGATTGTTCGGGGCGATGGCATCGAGTTCGGCGGCGGCAGGGAAGGCGCTGTCATCGGTCCATTCATTTTGATTCCAGCCATGACCGAGAATCCACGCGCCGGGTTTGGCTTTTTGGGCGCGCTCCGCCACACGGCGCAGACATTCTGCCTTGGTCTTTGTTTCGCAATCCACTTTTTGCAGGGAAAGCCCGTAGTGCTGCAGATGCAGGTGCGCATCGGTGAGACCCGGCAGAATGGTTCTGCCGCCCATATCCTGTTTTTCCACCCTGCCATGTGCGCTGGCTTCAAGCACATCATTCTCCCCTACTGCCACAATGCGCCCGCCTTCGATCAAAATGGCGGAGGCATGTGGGTGCGATGTATCGAGTGTGTGAATATTTGCGTTGTAGAGAAGTTTCATGGGATGTACCTTTAATTTTTGATTCTATCATAGGGTATTGCAGGGAAATCGTGGCAAAGGGACTCATGGCGTGGGCAGACGCAGTTTGAGAACAGGGAAAAAACATAAAAAACCGTACTACCGAAAGAGGAGCAGAAATCAAATAACCACCTTACCTTGAACTATTATTCCGCTCTCATCATAATACCAACCTCTGAAATAATACCAATCGCTATAAACAGCAATTTTGTGTTTGTTCCAGAAAGATAGATTCCATCACCACGAACAACATACTTCCCCGTTGGGGAAGGTACATCTGCATCATAAAGGGAGAAATCCACAATCTCGTAATCCATCTCCCCAAGTCTTTCATGAGTTTTTCAAACAATTCCCGTACTCGCGATATATCAACCAAAGGACAACCTGTTACCCTGGATGATGTCGAAAATCAGTGCCAAGGCAATTAGAACATTTCCTGAATGATGGAGAAAAAACATTTCAGCCGATTCTGAAATATTCGTAGTATTTAGGATCAAACTGATCATCTTTAGTGGAAGCCAATCCAAATCAAGTAAGCTCATAGCGTTGACCATCTGTCAAATCCAAGATGTAATGAGGCCTATAACAGGAGACTCTGGACCTCCAAACTACCCATCAACCAGACCAGTTCGAACTTAAAATACTCCATATCAAACAAAAGCGGATCATTGGGGACATCCCTCTTTTCCCCAGTGCGTAAATCCAGCAGGTACATCTTGTCGGTAAATCCTTCGTCCCGGGAAAACAATACCACTGCTGGGCGTACAGGCCAAGAATTCTGTGTTGGCGGCAGGTTTGCGACATGCCCAGAGACCGAACATTTCTTTGTGTTGGGCGGAATGAAAAAGTCTTGTTTCAAATTCCGACCCTCATTCTTGCAAAGCTTGGTCGCAGTTTGTCGAAAGCGCAACACAACACAATCAACGAAACAACCATCAGTATTTTTACGAGCTGGGGTCTTCTTTCTTTGAGCGTTTGCATTGAATTAAAACCTCCCATCATCTCATTTGTAAATCACCAAACAGAATTACAAAAAAGGGACACAGCGGCGCTGTGTCCCTACGGGTTAGATCAATTTTTCGAGAAGCGCATCCAGTTCTTCGCCTGAGTAATAGTAGATGGTGACCGTACCGCCTTTTTTACTGTGCTTCAAAGCGACTTTGGTGCCGAGGCTGTTTTGCAATCGCTTTTCGACATCGTTCACGTCCGCGCTGCGGATTGGTTTCTTCGCCTTGATCGGTTTCTGCCCCGCGAGTTTTCTGACGTATTCTTCCGTTTGGCGCACATTGAAAGAAAGGTTGATGATCGTCTGCAAAGCGGATGTCTGCGCCTTCTGCGTGGATAAGGCCAGCAATGCGCGGGCGTGGCCTTCGGTCACTGTCCCATCCACCAACGCCTGTTTGACCACATCCGCGAGACCGAGCAGGCGCAGGGTATTGGTCACAGCCACGCGGCTTTTGCCAACGCGCTTCGCAACGGCTTCGTGCGAAAGCCCAAATTCTTCAACGAGTTGACGATAGGCTTCGGCTTCTTCAATTGAATTCAAGTCCGCGCGCTGGACGTTTTCGATCAGCGCAAGTTCAAGTAATTCCTGATTATTCGCCTGACGCGTGATCACAGGGACAGTCCGCAAGCCCGCTTTTTGAGAAGCCTGCCAGCGTCGTTCGCCCGCGATGATGATGTACGTCCCGTCCGCTTTCGGAGTGACAATGATCGGCTGGATCACGCCATGCTCGCGGATGGATGCGGCCAGTTCTGCAAGTTCCGCTTCTTTAAAGTGAACGCGCGGCTGCCGCGGGTTCGGCTGAATGGATTCCACAGCCACCTGTTGAACACCGCCAGTCCCCGCAGATGAAGCAGGCGGAGTCTTTCCGCCAGCGGGAATGAGTGCGTCCAGTCCTTTGCCAAGTCCAGTTCGTTGAGCCATAGTTTTTACCTTTTCAACCACCAAGGGTCACAAAGTATCACAAAGGTTTAAGAAGGTTTCCTTCGTGATACTTTGTGGTTAGTTTTTATCGCCCTTCAACAATTCCTTTGCCAATGCCTCATACGCCGCTGCACCGACAGAGGTGGGCGCATACACGGAAATCGGCAGCCCATACGAGGGCGCTTCCGCAAGGCGAATGCTGCGGGGAATCACGCTCTTGAATACCTGATCGGGGAAATGCCGATTCACTTCGGTCACTACATCTGTGGAAAGATTCGTGCGGCTATCGAACATCGTCAGCACCACACCGCGCACATTCAATTCAGGGAAAAGCAATGAACGCACACGGTCGATGGTTTGCGTTAATTGTCCCAGCCCTTCGAGCGCGAGATATTCGCACTGCACCGGCACGATCACACCGTTGATGGCGGCCATTAAGCCATTCACGGTCAACAGTCCCAGCGAAGGCGGACAATCGATCAGCACATAATCATATTGATGCGCCAGCGGTTCGATCGCTTTTCGCAAACGCACTTCACGGGCCAGTTCATCCACCAATTCAATTTCCGCGCCAGCAAGTGACGGCGAAGAGGGCAGCAGGGATAACCTGATCCGCTCATTCAATAAAACATAAGAAGCAATATTCGTATCGCCAAGCAAAGCTTCGTATGTGCCGCCCTGCACACTTAACTTGTCCACGCCGAGACAGGATGTGGCATTGGCCTGTGGATCCAGATCCACCACCAGCACGCGCTGACCCAACTGCGCCAGATACGCGCCGAGGTTGATTGTAGTGGTGGTCTTGCCCACGCCGCCTTTTTGATTCACAAGCGTATAAATACGCGTCACTGTAATACCTCCATCAAACATTCTTCGATCTCTGCCGAGGTCGGGATTCCGTTCAAACCGATCCGCGCCACCGAACGCGCCGCGAGTTGAGTGGCAAAACGCGCCGCCTCCCACGGGTCGCGCGTGGAATATAAACGCACAAAAAACGCTGCGGCGAAAATATCACCTGCGCCCGTCGCATCCACTTCATGCATCACAGGCGCACGAAAACGGCGGCGGTCTCCATTCCAATGCAGCACCGAGCCCAACTCCCCTTCCGTCATGCAGAGGATGCGGGTATGGTGCGCCATTTCTTCGGCAAGTTCCAGATCGCGATTGATATCTTCGACGCTCATGACTACGGCTCCTGCGTAACGAAGGGCCTGATCCTTGTTTTCCCAGGCAGTGGCCGCCACTTGACCATTTTCATCCCAAGTGCGCATCCAGCCTTGCGGCGTGATCCCCAAAAGCGAACCAGCCAGCTTCTCCGGCAGAGACAAATCCAATTCGCGGGCGATGGGCGCAAGATGAATGATCGGCGCGCTCCGCCACACCTGTGGAATGTGCTCCAACGTGATCGGCGCAGCCTGATGATGCAACACCTGCCTGCGTCCGTTTTCGGTTTTGATATTTTCAAATGTGGTGCTGTGTTCCGAGGGAATGTTGACGATGGTAATGCCATCCAAGGCTTGCAGGGGCGCACCCTCCCCCACCGCTGTAACGATGCCCACGCGCATCCCCAAAGCGCGCGCGGTCAGGGACGAGTAGGAAACTGTCCCGCCAAGCTGCATACCCGCTGGCGTAATATCCACAGCGGCGTGACCTACAACGAGATAATCCACAGGTTGAAGTGAAACAAGTTCCAGCATAGATGAATTATACCGTAGGGTAAATTCTTTCATCTTTCTTCTATATCTTCAAGAAAAAAGATGAAAGAAAAAAGACCGCCTTTCGGCGATCTTTTGGGTTGGAAATTTTATTCCTTCGGCAGAATGACCACTTTGCGGTGCGGTTCTTCGCCCACGCTTTCGGTCGTTACGGCGGGGTGTCCGCGTAACTCGATGTGGATGGCGCGGCGCTCACTGGCGGTCATGGGTTCGAGCGTGGCTTTGCGCCCGGTCTTGATGACCTGATCCACCATGCGCAGGGCGATCTGGCGAACCTGCTTTTCGCGGCGGCTGCGATAGCCTTCCACGTCCACAACCAATTGCACCCACTTCTGGGTTTCCTTGCCGACGATCAACGAGGCGACATATTGAAAGGCGTTCAGCGTTTCTGCCTGGCGGCCGATCAACGCGCTCAAGTCATCACCACGCACGTCCACTTGAATAATGCGGCGGTCGTCAGTGCTGCTCTCATCATAATGAGCGGAGACTTGTGCTTTCATGCCGAGGTAATGGATCAACTTGGAAACAATGGATTCGGTCGTATCCAATAACGGGTCATTGCTATCTGAAGCCTGTCTTGTTTTTTCAGGGGCGGGGGCGGCAGGTGCTTCGCGCGCGGGTTTCTTTTCTACGCGCGGTTTTTGTTCGCGCTGTGCTTTCGGCGCTGATTCTGTTTTTTGAACAGGAGCAGGCTTGCTCTTGGGGCGATCCGCGGGTTTTTGTCTGGCAGGCGGAGGAGTTTGAACTTCCTCCCCGGGAGGCGGGTTTACAGTCAGGCGAACGCGTACCTGGCGTCCACCGAGTCCGAATAATCCCTTGCTTCCTGAATCCAGCACTTCCACAGAAACGGCATCTGCCGTCAGGCCAAGTTGCGCCAAGCCCTGTGAAAGGGCTTCTTCAACGGTTGGGGCGATGATCTCAAGCGTGGTTCCGCTCATGGTGCCTCCCTATCTATTATTTTTTCTTGCTGCCGGGCAGCAGGTTGCTCCAATTGGCGCGGCCTGTGGCGGCATATTGAACGATACCCAATAAGTTACTGGTAATGAAGTAGATGGCAATGCCCGAGGCAAAATTCAGCGCGAACCAGCCAAGCAGGAGCGGCATGTAAATGCTCATCATGTTCGACATTTGCGCAGATTGGTCGTTGGGATTGCTGGAGGTGGGCATCGTCAGTTTTGACTGAATGTAGGTGGTCAATGCAACGATGAGCGCGAGCAGCGGAAAGCCGTTCGGCAGGAAGGAGGTGTGGATCAAACTTTGCAGAATGCCTTCCGGGCGGCCCAGATCCATCCACAGGAATGTGCTGTTGAGCGGAATGATGTTCTCAACATTTTGGAACGGGTAGATCGTGCGCGCCAGTTTGAGCATGTCGAAGGGTGTGATCGAAAGCGCGCGCGTAATGCTCTGATAAAGACCGATGATGATCGGGAACTGGATCAACGTGGGCAGACAGGAAGCAAAAGGATTGATGCCCTTTTCCTTGTAAATACGCATCTGTTCCTGCGCGAGCTTCTCGCGGTCTTTGGCGTATTTCTTTTGGATGTCCTGCCAATCCTTGTCATTGTTCAATTCCTGCATGGCCTGGGCGCCTTTTACCTGCGAGGCATTCAACGGCCAGGTGACCACCTTGATGAGGATGGTGAATAAAATGATCGCAAGACCAAACATATGCGGGCCATGACCGAGAACATCATAGATCCACAATAAAAGGTTGGTCATGGGGTTGATAATAATGGTATCCCACATGGGTTAGTTTCCTTATTTCTCTGGTATGAAAGTCCAGGCTTGTTTGCCTTCCGCATCATAAGCGACAAGCGTGAACTCAGCCTGATACGGCGCGACGAGGATCAATTCACCTGAAATAACAGGCGCGCTGTACAACTTGCCGCCGACTGTCTTTTCCCAGAGGCTGCCTCCGTCGCGGTCCAAAGCAACGAGATTGCCCGCTTCGGTCACAACGTAGATCTGGTCGGCCGTAACAAGCAGTCCCGCCACGACAGCATCGGACTGTGCAGCTTCCCAGTTCTGGCTTCCATCGGCAGTATTTAATGAAAAGACCTTGCCATTGAGGTCGGCATAATAAAGTGTTTCGCCATCGAGGACAGGCGAACCCCAGATCCAGTTTTCAGTTTTGGCAATAACTTCATGACTGCCATTGGCCTGGATCAATTCAATGGTAGAAGCGAACGAGCCCACATAGACTCCGCCATCAGCAACCACGGGGCTGCTGGGCGCAGCACCGCCCAAATCAATGCTTACAGACGAAGTGCCGCTGGCTGGGTCAATGATATGCAGATGATGATCGAGGGACGCAATATAGATGAGGTTCCCATCCGTTACAGGAGCAGACCACAGGGCGCCACCAACTTCGATGGGGTCTGCGGCCTCCCTGCCCTGCATATCCAGAATATATACGAAGCCATCGGTATTCGGCGCATAGATCGTATCATTCACAACAAGCGGAGAAGCAAGCCAGGCGCCTTTGCCTTTTGTAAAAGATTCCGCCCAATTTTCCTTGCCGGTTGCGGGATTCAAACTGACAAAGGGATGAGCTGTCCCAGCACTTCCGATGAGCAGTTGGCCATCAGCAGTGAGAACGGGATTTGCATAAAACATCAATTTGGTATCGGCTTCTGCGGGATATCGCCAGACTTCATTGCCGTTTTTCAAATCCACCGCATAAACATGCGAACCGCTGGCTACATAGGCATGTTCTGCATCTGCGGCGAGTCCGTGCCAGTTATTGGACACCGTGCGGCTGCCGCTACAAGCGCTTAAGATCAAAGCGCCCAGCACCAGCAGCGAGATCAAGACCAATCGTTTTGTATTCAAGTTATTTACTTCTCCTAGATTAATCGCAACAACCCGGGGATATTGAAATGGGAATGATCAGGGAACGGGATCGTATCCACCCGGGTTGAACGGGTTGCAGCGTAAAACGCGCCAGGCTGCCATCAGCGAACCTTTCAACGCGCCATGTTTATAAACGGCTTGATAGCCATAATGAGAGCAGGATGGATAAAAGCGGCAGGTGTTTGCGGGCAGGCCCGGAGAAATTGCCATTTGATATAAACGAATCAAGGCCAGCACGGCAATGCGCGGCCAGTTTGCCAGATTACGCGGCATGTCCCGCAAACGCGGCTCATGGGAGTAATCATGTAAATGGAATTCTTCTTCAGGGTTCATCCGCAGGAATAATTTTTGCGCGCTGGAGGAGGGCAAGCAGGGCAGAACGGGTATCTTCCAAAGTGGCGGTCACAAGTGCGGGTCTGGCGATCAGCACAAGGTCCCAGCCGGAAGCGAGGGAGGCCAGCATGGGGCGCATGGCCTCGCGCAAGAGTCGTTTGGCCCGGTTGCGATGGACGGCAGTCCCAGTCGTTTTGCCCGCCGCAACACCCACGCGCACGTGGCGAATGGCAGGGTCACTGACCAGCGCAACCAACACAACAAGCGGGTGGGCATAGGACTTGCCAATTCGCCGCACCCGCTTGAAATCTTCAGATCGGGACAGGCGAAATTTGCTCTGCACCCGTGCCTCAATATGAATCTATGCGCCCTAAAAAACGCAAATGCCTACCAACGAGTCTTCTTTACATGCTCATTGGCTTTGACGGTGAGTTTGTAGCGGCCCTTAAGGCGGCGACGCTTGAGAACTGCGCGTCCGTCAGCAGTGGCCATACGCGAGCGAAAACCGTGCACACGCACGCGACGGCGGATCTTGGGTTGGTATGTTCTTTTTACCATTCGAAATACTTCCTTATGTAAAGATGATTGCAAATCCCACGGGGGAGTTGTCTGTGAGTTAGTGGCGCGGAATTATACACCAATGCTTCTGATTCGGTCAATTTGAGTTTTAATCGTTTTCTTTTGTATAATCAAGTCATCCACAGGAGGCTGCCATGCCAATTCAGGTCGAACATTATAAAAGTCTGTTCGAGTACGCGCCAATCTCATTATGGGAGGAGGACTACAGCGGAATCAAGCTGTTCTTTGACCAATTGCGCGAGCGCGGCGTGATAGACCTGAATGAGCACCTCACCCGCCACCCCGAGGATGTGGAAGCCTGCATGACCAGGATCAAGGTCACGCGCGTGAACCTCAAGACACTGGAGATGTTCGGCGCAAGCTCGGTGGAGGAACTGACCGAAAACCTCGGCAAGATCTTCCGCGATGAAATGCGGCACCACTTTCACACCGAATTGCTGGCACTTTGGAACGGCGACACCAGCTGGTCGGGTGAAGGCATCAACTACACCCTGCAAAACGAACCGCTCAACATCCGTCTGCGCTGGCAGATCCTGCCGGAATGCTGCGAGATGTGGGAATGTGTAATGGTCGCCATCGAAGATATCACCCTGCTCAAAAAGGCGGAAAAGCGCTTTCAAAACCTGTTCACATATGCACCCATCTCGCTTTGGGAGGAGGATTATCGCGGCATCCGCGAGATGTTCGACACGCTGCGCGCACAGGGAATCACCGATCTAAAAACGCATCTCCTTCGGAACCCGGAGCTGGTCAACCAATTTATGAGCAAGATCGCCGTTACAGATGTCAACCTGAAAACGCTCGAACTCTACGGAGCAGAATCAAAGGATGCCTTGCTCTCCAATCTTGACCGTGTCTTTCGTGATGAAATGGGAAAGCACTTCATCGGCGAATTGCTCGACATGTGGAGCGGAAAGACCATATACGATCACGAAGGCATCAATTATTCCCTATCCGGCGAACCGTTCAACATCCACCTCGATTGGCGGCTCATGCCCGGGCACGAGGAGGATTTCTCATGGGTGTTGGTCGCCATTCAGGATATTACCGCGCGCAAAAAAGCGGAAGATTACATGCGCTACCTCGGCACCCACGATGTGATGACCGGGCTGTATAACCGAGCCTTTTTCGAAGATGAAATCTTACAGCTTGCTGCCCACGGAAGCGAAGTCAGTTTTGTGATGATCGATCTCGACGGACTGAAACAAATCAACGATACCCTCGGGCATCAGGCAGGAGACAACCTGATACGCCGCGCCGCCGAGGTGCTAAAAACCGCATTCACAGACAAGGCCACCGTCGCACGCATCGGCGGCGATGAATTTGTCGCCATCTTGAAAAACCAGGAATCCCCGCAGGAATTCATTGATCGCATGCCCGCTTTGATCGCCCTTAACAATCGCTACTATCAGGGTCCGGAGCTAAGATTCTCAATGGGCAGTGCAACCCGCAAAACGAACGAGGCACTTGAAAAGACTCTTATCCGCGCTGATGAAGCAATGTATCGAAACAAGGAAAGTCGCTACAGAAATAATCCCGCTCATGAAAGACGAAGAGAAGAATAGCCAAATAAAAACAGGTCAGGCGCAAAGCCTGACCTGTTTTTATTTTCCTTGCGTACCAATTCTACAAAAAATATTTCTGCCAAATCCTTTGCTTGACCTTTTCATCGACAAAAGAAGATTCAAACGCAAAACGATTGCAAGTCGCAATATCATCCATGCTCATGCCGAGGATTTCATGAGCAATTCGATATTCGTTGTTGACATTCGTCTCCAACACTTCGGGGTCATCCGAATTAATGGTTACACGCACGCCTAAATCAAACAACTTCTTGAGCGGATGCTCTTCAATCGTCCGCACTGAATTCGTCAGGTAATTGCTCCACGGGTTGACTTCGAGCGTGATGCCACGCTCTTTGATGAGATCAACTACTTTCATGTCTTCGATGCTGTGAATGCCATGACCGATGCGGTCAGGCTGAAACGCGTGGATCGTATCCCACACCGCCGAAGCAGGCGTATCTTCTCCTGAATGAATCGTTACCTTCAACCCTGCTTCTTTCGCCTTCAGAATTGGCTTCACAAAATCACTCATCGGGTAAAGCAACTCCCCATCAGCAAGATCCACAGCATGGATATTTTCTTTATGGCGGATCGCCCAGTCCACGGTTTTGACACACGACTCCGCGCCCATGCCGCGTGAGGTGATGGCGATGATGCCGATGGCCATATCAAATTCTTTTTCGGCGCGATCTTTAGCGCGAATCAAGCCTTCGAGACAGGCATCCCAATCCAAATCGTGACCATGAAAAGCCCAATCGGGAGAAAAGCGCACTTCGAATAGTTTTATATTCTGCTTCGCGCAATCCTCAAACAACTCCCAGCTGATCCGCTCGAAAATAGCAGGCGAAGTAATGCTGTTTTGGAAAATTCCAAAAGCCTCCAACACCGCCTCCAAATCACGCAACTGGTCGAACACTTTCACATGTGTATCCAATTCGCGGACATCATACGAAGGCAGTTTTAAATTATATTCACGCGCAATGTCAATGATCGTCTGCGTGCGGATCGCGCCTTCAAGATGGCAATGAATTTCGGTTTTGGGAATGTTATTGTATTTTGGGTCGAAGTTTTTCATGAGATCTATCTCTTTTTTACAAATAAATACCGTCAAGCCTATTTTACCCTGCCGCCAGCCGCAACACCGTCTGCAACAACACATTCGCACCGTTCACACAATCTTCCCACTTGGTGAATTCGCGCGGCGCATGGCTGGCGCCATCCACCGAGGGGACGAAGATCATGCCGATCGGGCAAACATCCACCAGCGATTGCGCATCGTGGATCGCGCCTGAAGCCAGCACCGTGCTTGATAATTTCAAATCATCACATGAATTCTTGAAAGCCTCTTGAATCTCCGTGCTCATCAAATTCGGCAGGTGCTTTCCGAGCGGCTCTGCGATCAATTGCAAACCAAATTGTTCGGCCTTTTCTTTCGCAAGGGTCATCAAAGTCGCATCCAATTTTGCGAGTTGATCTTCATCAGGTGAACGAAATTCAAGCAGAAAATCTGCGCGGGCGGGTACGATATTCGAAGCGCCGGGCGCAAACTCGATCTTACCTACATTTGCAACGCAATTCGGAAAATCGCGCATCACGGTTTCACGTGCCGCCAAAATAAAAGCGGCGACGCCCTGCCCCGCATCCCGCCGATCTTCCATCGTCGTCGAACCTGCATGGTCGGCGCGGCCAACATAACTCATGCGATACGATCCATAGCCCACGATCGCCGAGACAATGCCAATGTCAATCTTCGCACGTTCCAGCCGCTTGCCCTGCTCAATGTGCAATTCCAAATATCCCGCCAAAGATTCCTTTGCGCGTTTCGCTTGAAACAGCCCGTCTTCGGTCAAGCCAGAACGCGCCAATCCTGCCGTGAAATTTTCACGCCCGCTGTATGGATTTTTCAAATCTTCTGGATGAAGATGCCCGGACAGGGCACTGCTCCCAAACAGACTCAAATGTGTGCCTTCTTCGTCTGTAAAGTCAATCGCTTCGAGATTTAACCGCAAGTTGATCCCGCTTTCTTTGACAGTTCTCAACACTTCGAGAGCCGCCATCACGCCAAGCGCGCCGTCGAATCGTCCGCCTTTGGGGACAGAGTCGAGATGCGAACCTAACAACAAGGTTGGCGCGTTTGAATGTTTACAGGTTAAAACAGCGGAATGATTCCCCGCGCCATCAGTGCGAAATTCCAAGCCAGAGGCTTCGATCTGTTCTCGAAACCATTTGCGCGCAGCAAGATGCGCTTCACTGAATGTGGGCCGATTGACACCGCCGTCACCCGTCGCGCCGATCAAAGCCAGTTGGTTAAACGTATCCAGCATACGGTCGGGGTTGATGCGTAAAGATGAAAAAGAGTCAGTCATGTGGATGAGTCTCCTATCCATTAATCATAACGCGTAAAGTACGTCTCACCCATTAAAGCAAAACAGGAGTCGATTCTGCTCGACTCCTGTTTTGGGTTGGCGGTGGTTACTTCGCCTTAATCGAGATGGTCTTGGGTTTGGCTTCTTCAGCTTTGGGAATTGTGATGGTGAGGATGCCGTTTTCGAAATCGGCTTTGGCCTTGTCGGCGACGACCTCAGTGGGAAGAATGACCGAACGCTCGAACATGCCCCAGCGCTGTTCGCGCAGATGGTAGGCTTTTTCCTTCACTTCTTCCTTCTGCTTGATCTCACCCTTGATGGTGAGCACTTCGCCTGTGACATTGAGCTGCACGTCTTCGGCCTTCATGCCAGGCAGGGCGGCCTTGACCACGACCTCGTTATCGGTCTGGTACATATCCACTGCAGGCACAGCCCAGCCATTGCCAGCCATGCTGAGCGGACGGGTGAAGGCGTCGTCGAAGAGGCGATCCATGGCCTCTCGCAGCGTCATCATTTCACGGGCGGGTTCCCAACGAATTAAATTGGACATAGGTACCTCCTTCAGGTTTGGTTGGTTTTACCGTACGCCCTTAATTTAAAACGCTTGCGTTAAAAAAACGCAAGCGTTTTGTATTCGTTTTATTAGAGATTTTACACAGTCAGAAATGTGACCAGTGAAACAATGCCGTAAACGATACCGAAGCAAAGGATGCAGATGGCGATCATTTTGGCGATGGTGATGAGCTTATTGTCAGGCTTTTGTTCGGACATGCGATTACTCTTTACCGCGCTTGTAATCTACAAAACGGTAACCTACACCGCGCTCGGTGAGGATGTACTTGGGGTCGGCGGGATCCTTCTCAAGTTTCTGGCGCAGGTAGTTGATATACAGGCGGACATAGTGAGGCTCATCTCGATACTCATAGCCCCAAACTTTTTGAAGCAGCTGGTCATGCGAAACGACCCAGCCTGCATTTTGAACAAGGTGGAAAAGCAGGCGGTATTCAGTGGGGCGAAGTTTGACGAGCTTGCCTTCCAGCCAGATCTCACGGCGGTCGAAATCGATCTTGAGGCGTTTGTCGATTTCGAGCAGTCCGTGCATTGAGCCAGTGGCGCCTTCGGTGCGACGCAAAACGGCTTTGACACGGCTGACCAATTCACGCGGGCTGAACGGCTTGGTCACATAATCATCCGCGCCGCCTTCGAGGCCGCGCACGCGGTCGTCTTCTTCGCCTTTGGCGGTTAGCATGATGACGGGTACGGTTGTGATCTCCCGAATAGTTTCAAGTACTTCAAATCCATCCAGATCGGGCATCATCACATCGAGCAGAATGAGGTCAGGCGTAACATCGCGCAGTTTTTGAATGGCCTGTTTGCCGTTGAAGGCTTCGCTGACCTGAAAACCATCATGCTCAAGATTCATGCGGATGAAGCGCACCATGCGCTCTTCGTCATCCACAACAAGAATACGACGGCGTTCCAAAGAATCGGACATATTCCTTATTCCCTCACGAAGCTAATGATCTTCTCTTCACCGGTGCCTTCGAGTATCTCGATAAAGTTCAATTTGGTAAGCGGCCAGATGACCTTGGTGACATTGCTATCAAGATAATGCAGATCCTTGCCGTCCTTCTGGCGCGGATTCGTCACCAGGATGATCGTATCTGTAGGTTTTGGGAGCTCTTCAATCTCCCCTGCCACGGAAGTCTCTCCTGAAATATGAATAATCACTGTATAAGCCATATCGATCTCGCTTTCCTAATTACTCTTGACCAGTATCTGCAGTTTTAATTTTCCAAGCGCGACAATATCGCCGTGATTGAGGATCTGTTCAACGTTCGGAGTGAGACGTTTGCCATTGATATAGGTGCCGTTGGCAGAGCCGAGGTCAATGAAGATGATGCGTCCAGCCTCGCGCTTGATCACCGCGTGTAAACGCGATACTCCCGCGGCGTAAGCCTGATAGGGCGAAAGGTCAATATCGGGCATGATGGGCTGGCCTTCGCTGATGCGTCCCATGGTAAATTCGTTTTTCGTGGAAAGCGGAAGGACCTGCCCGGTATCAAGCAAATGCAGGCTTCCCCATGCATCGCTGCCATCAAAGGGCTGATAGGAATCGCTCCCGGGTCTGGGTTTTTCCTCTCTGGCCTTCTCGAATTGTTTTGTCGAGATGTTCTGGGTAATGAGGGTATCTTTACCGACCAGTTGCGAGCCGCATTCCGCGCAGAACATCGCCCCATCCATGTTTGTATTTTTACAATTGGAGCAGATAATCATTTTACTTTCTCCTTTGAACCGCCCATGAGGAGCGCACGGGTGTGATATTTAATATCCTTGGTTCCGCTGGCACTCCAGGCATGCATCTTTTCAAGATTCTCAGCTTCAAACAGGGCGGTTTTGGCAAGCGAGTTCTCACCTTTTGAAAGAAGGTGGGTCGCCAGGTTATGTAGGTGACGCGCCGCTTCATCAAACTGACCGGCATCTGCAGCACTGCGAGCCCGCTCCTGCATGCGGTATAAGGTAAGGCGGGAAAGTGCGCTCAGAATACGGGTGGGAGGTGGCTCAGCGGAAGGATTGGCGTGGACTTCACGCTTAAGATTTACACGAATGGGAGGAACCGGCGTAGGGCGCGCAGCGATAGACAACTTCAGCGTGCCATTCAATACAGAAACATCATCTTCCTTCAAGGCTGAAGGATCGACAATAAATTCGATCAGCACATGCAGCGGAGTATCGCGCAGGATCGGACCGAGCTTCATCGGAGATTCAATGGCAATGGAGCCGCCTTCCGGTTGAAGCCGAAACACATAACTGATCTTGATACCTTCCCGTGCTTTGAAATCAAGGAGGACTTCATCCGCATAGGTGCTGATAAGAGCGTTGAATTTATCGATCAGCAGATGCTGAATGTCCTTGGGTTTGGAAATATATGCGGAAGAGCCGCCCGTTTTGCTGGCGAGGGCGTCGAGGAAAATATCATTCCATTCATGGCCAATGCCCATGCCGGTAATGCCAATATTCTGGGCTGCGGCTTCCTCGGCAAGTTTCAAGCAATCCAGTTCATCACCGTAGGTCTGGCCATCGGTAAGCAGGATAATATGATTCACACGCGAAGGGTCAACGGTCCGTCGGACTTCCTCCAAGCCAGCTTTCAGCCCCTGGAAAATTTCAGTCGCACCCGATGATTGCATCATCTGAATGCGACCTTCCTGTTTCTTTTTATCTGCATTCAATGCGGCGGGGATGATCACTTCAGCACGATCACTGAAAGCCACCACACTGAAGACATCTTCCTGCCGCAGGCTGCGCAGCAATTGAATGGCAGTGGCCTTCACCATGTCCATCTTGTCGCCTTGCATGGAAGTGGAACGATCCAGCACAAGGCAGATGTTGAGCGGAGGAGTGGGCAGGCTTTCCTTTTCCTCACGCGGACTGACTTCGAGGAGGGCATAAAGCAATTGCGGCTCACCCAACTTTACGAGATTTGGGCGGCTAAAGGTCACTTCATGCTTTACAACAGTGCTGAAGTTGAGGTCCGGGGGGAGGGTGGCGTCGTATAAATTTTTTCGCTTGGGATTCGAGAGGACTTCGTAGGCTTGTTGTATCTCGAGAAAAAGCTCGGTTTCACCAGCAGCCACATTCTTATCCGGATGTAATCGCTGGGCTGCTTCAAAATAAGCGTGCTTTATCTCCTCTGATGAGGCATCGCGAAAAACACCCAACGTGGCGTAATGATCCGGCTTGTTGGAGGCCATGATTATCCAACCATTTGAACGAGGATCACTGTAATATTATCGGGACCACCGGCTAAATTGGCTGCTTCAACCATGTTCTGACAGGCACGGTGGAGATTTGGCGCTTCGGCAATCGAGCGATAGATATCTTTTTCGCTGATAACACCCCAAAGACCATCGCTGCAGATCATGAGATAACCAGCCTGCGGAAATGGAACCGTGAAGACATCGGCTTCAAGGGATTCGCCCTGGCCCAACGCGCGGATCAATACGTTGCGATGGGGGAAATTGGCGGCTTCATCCTTGCTGAGGTGTCCGAGCTCTTCCAGTCGCTTGACCAGTGAATGGTCGCGTGTGATCGGCTCGATCCTTCCATCCGGATAAATGGAATAAGCACGACTATCCCCCACATGCGCGATTGTCACCTGCTGACCGAGAACCAGCGCGGCGGTAACTGTGGTGCCACTGCCCGGCGCTTCCTTCTGAACGTATTGATGGGCTTCCATAACCGACGATTCCATCACCTCTTGCAGAGACTCTTGAAGGGCCTGAGTCGGCAGGTTGTAAAGATAGGAATGGAATTTTTTGGTAATGTTGCCACCCATAATGCGAACGGCGGCATTGCTTGCCACCTCACCGAACTGATGCCCGCCCATGCCGTCGGCCACGATGTACAACCCAAAGGGGATGCTTTCCGTGCTTCCGGAAATGGTGGATGTGATCGCGAGCAAACTATCTTCGTTATGCTCACGCTGCTTCCCTACAGACTGGCCCACACTGGCGATAACCTGTTTCGTTTCATACTTCACATATTGGTTCGCAATAATGGAGTTGATCTGCTGGTCTGAAAGCGGCGCAGTTGTGGCCATATCTACCTGCTTTGGTTTCGCAGGTTCCTCAGTTGTTTTTGTACCAAATAGTTTTCGAAAAAAATCAGCCACGAGAGACTCCTTTTAGGCAAACAGTGCGTAAACTTGGTGGTCTGTAGAACCAAAATAAACAATATCATCGAACACGACCGGTGAACCTGTAATAGCGGCCTGTGTTTCGAACTTCCAGCGCAAACGGCCAGTGCGGTATTCCAGGCAATACAAACTTCCATCGATGGAGCCGCAGTACAGGGAATCTTTGTATATCACGGGCGAGCCGCTCACCTGGTTTTCAGTATGGAAACGCCATACTTCCTTGGCGTTCCGTGTATCAACACAATAGATGAAGCCGTCAGCCGCACCGACGAAGATGAAATCATCTGCAAGCGACGGGGAGGAGATGGATCCCTTGCCCATGCGGAATTTCCAGATCGGCCAGCCGTTCTTTGAATCTAGCGCGTACAGGGTGCCATCCACAGACGAAAAATAAACGGCCTGTCCCTTGATGATCGGAGAGGATGTGACCGCGCGCTTGCTTTGAAAACGCCACTTCTGTTCACCGCGGAAATCAATAGCATAAAAACCGCCAGACTCGGTGCCGAAAAATATCATTTCATTTGCCACTAGCGGTGTGGAATGGATCGGCGCATCTGTGGCAAATTTCCATTTTGCGCGGCCACTGGTAACGTTGACCGCGTGCATATCCTGGTCATCTGAGCCGAAGAAGATATGTCCATCCGCAATACGCGGCGAGGAATAAATCTCACCTTCGGTGTAATACGTCCAAACCACCTTGCCACTGCGCACACTGACCACATGCAAACGATGATCCTCTGAACCAAAGATCACATTATTATCATAGATGGTCGGACGGGCAACGATGCCGCCCTCTGTGGCATACTTCCATTGAAATTGACCGTCGGCTGCGTTCAAGGCATACAGATTGTTATCGTAACAGCCGATGAACAGCATGCCCTGATGCAAAGCGGGCGTGCCGCGAATCTCATCTTCGCACTTGAACGTCCAGAGCGGTTTAACTCCACCGCTGGAAACCGGCAAAGCAGCAGCAACCTTGTCCAACGTTCCCGTCTTGCGGGCAACATTCAGCAAAGCATCTTTCATGGCGGCTGTGCTGGAGAAGCGGTCATTCGGATTATATTGCAACGCCGTATTTACCACGGCTTCAAATTCCATTGAAACATTGGGGTTAATACGGCGGATGGGGCGCTCTGCAAAAGAGAAAGGCGGCTCAAGGCGCGGGTCGCGTCTCGTAATAGCATGATGCAGGGTGGCGCCAAGGGAATAGATATCTGCCAACGGGGTGGCTTCGCCACGATATTGCTCGGGCGGTGAATATCCTTCGGTGCCGATCATGGTCCCTTTTTGCCCGGACTGGAAAGTCTTGGCAATGCCGAAATCTACAAGCACCACATCCCCATTGTGATTGATCATCACGTTGGAAGGCTTCATATCGCGGAAGATGATCGGGTCTGGCTTGTGACCGTGGATGTAGTTCAGCACATCACAAAGTTGAACCGCCCAACTGATCACCTGATCTTCCGGCAGGAAACCATTTGAATCACCGATAACCGCTTCAAGGTCCTTACCGTGGATAAATTCCAGGACAAGGTAGGAGCGATCATCCAGGGAAAAGTAATCGTAAATACGGGGGATGGCGGGATGATTAAGTGTGGCAAGCAAATTTGCTTCGCGCTCGAAATTTTGCACAATGGTTTGGCGCACAAGCGGATCTGGCGCGCTGTTGATCATTTCCTTCACAGCCACCAGCTTGACCACGTTTGGAAAATGCAGGTCACGGGCGCGATAAACAGATCCCATACCTCCCACACCGATTACATCCTGGATATTGTAACGATCCACGAGTGTAATGCCAGATTGTATCTGCTGGCGGGAGGCGGAATTACTGCCTGAATCTGACCCAATGGGAGAGGTGATATTTCTGGTTTCCAGAGAAGACTCCTGCGTTCATCCTGCGAATTCTTTGATTATAGTGTGTGGTTAATGGAATTGCAAATGCCGGAAATTGCAATTTCGTCGGTAAACTGGCTTGCGGGGAAATGCTTTCTACGGCAAAATGTAGAAGTTATGAAAATCCTCGCAGTAAGTGACCAGGCTCTTGATCGCATCTACACACTCTCAGCCAGCGGCCACTTTCGAGATGTGGAATTGATCCTCGGCTGCGGGGATATGCCCTTCGAATATCTGGAATATCTCGTCACCATGCTGAACGTGCCGATGTTCTACGTGCCGGGCAATCACGACCCGCGGCATGACCCGCGCCAGAATCCCCTGCGCCCCGAAGGCGGCATCAACCTGGACCTGGAAACTGCGCGCCACAACAAGTTCCTGATCGGCGGCTTTGGCGGAAGCATCCGATACCGGCCCGATGGCATAAATCAATACAGCCAAACGGACGCCTACTATCGGGCAATGCTCATGCTGCCCCGCCTGCTGCTTAACCGCCTCCAATACGGCCGCGCACTGGATATCCTCATCAGCCATTCGCCCCCCTTCGGCATCCATGACGATTCAGATCCAGCCCATCAGGGGTTGAAGGCCTTGAACTGGCTGATCCGCATTGCAAAGCCGCGTTATCATTTTCACGGCCATACCCATGTATACAAAAGAAACCTTGAGAACGTTGAAGCCAACTTTGGTCTTACAAAGATTATTAATGTTTATCCCTACAAAACCATAGAAGTGAGCCATTAACCATGTCTGACGAATTAAATTCCCGAGTGCGTGCCGATTTTAGCAAGGCACGTTTCAAATCCTTTATCAACCAGGCTATTGCCGTCCTGAAGGGACAGCGCCCCACCACCCTGCTCTCCTACGACGATGTCAAGGAGAAACTGCACATCGGCGGTCCCATTTATCGGGGAGTTAAAACCATTCGTGTGGAGCAGATCGCGGGTAGTTTGAATCGTTATCATGAATTCGACCGCGCCTTCCTTCCGCGTGAAGATCAGCTTGCCAACCGCTGGCAAAAGGTCGACCGCGCTTTTTATCAGGATGTAAATCTCCCGCCTGTCGTTCTTTATAAAGTAGGCGAAGTGTATTTCGTTGTCGATGGGCATCACCGTGTTTCTGTGGCGCGCGAACAGGGGCAGGAATTTATCGAGGCTGAGATCCGCGAATGTGCCACCCGCGTGAACATTACGCCGAACATCCAGCCCGAAGACCTCGAAATCCTCGGCACCAAAGTGCGTTTCCTCGAACGTTCATCGCTTGATCACATCCGCCCGGATGCGAATATCAAGCTGACCATCCCTGATGGCTTTGAGCGCATGCTCGAACACATCGCCGTTCATCGTTATTTCATGGGGATCGATCTGCAACGCGATGTCACTGATGAGGAAGCTGTGGCACATTGGTATGATACAGTGTATCTGCCGATCATCGAGGTCGTTCGCAAGAGCGACATTCTGAAGAATTTCCCCGATAAGACCGAGGGCGACCTTTATTTATGGACATTGGATCATCAGCACTATTTGTCCAAGGAAAAGGGACAGCCGTTGCTGCCGCCCGAGGAAGCTGCGCAAAAATTTGTCAAGAAGAAAAAGAAATAATCCATGACTGACTTACACCCACTTGCAGGAGTCTACGCTGCGGCAGTAACTCCCCTTCTCGAAGCACCTCCCAAAGGGAGTAAACACGATTCATCGCTGGACCTTGAAGCGGTTCCTGCTCTTTTGCGTTATCTCGCCGCCAGCGGATGCCACGGCGCGTTGCTCTTCGGCACCACTGGCGAAGGCCCGTCCTTCTCGCCAAAGGAGCGTGAAGTATTGCTGCGTTCCGTACGCGTGTATCGTCATCAGTTGCCTGGATTCAAATTGCTGGCAGGTACAGGCACGCCCAGCCTTTCCGAATCGATCGAATTGACCAAGCTCGCCTTCGATCTCGGTTATGACGGTGTGGTGGTTCTGCCTCCGTATTACTTCCGCAAAGCCACTGACGAAGGTTTGTTCAAATGGTTCAGTGAGTTGATCACCAAAGCCGTGCCAGCCAATAAATATTTACTTGGCTATCACATCCCCAGTGCTGCGGGCATTGGATTCTCACTTGACTTGATCGCCCGTTTGAAGGATGCGTTCCCAAATCAATTTGCAGGCATCAAAGATTCCTCTCACGATGAGGCTTTTTCAGCGGCAGTTGGTCAACGCTTTGGCAAAGACCTACTCGTGCTCAACGGCACGGATTCGCACTTCCATCACGCATTGAAGAATCACGCACAGGGCGCCATCACCGCGATGGCGAATTTAATTGGAAATGATTTGCGCGACATTTGGGATTTGTATAACGAAGGCAAAGACCCGTCTGAAATTCAGGCGCGGGTTGCAAAACAAAGGCATGCCCTCGAAAAATACACTCCCTTCCCACCCACATTGAAGGCGCTGTTGCATAAACTGCACGACATGCCGCGCTGGACCGTCCGCCCGCCGTTGGAATCAATTTCACCCGAACTTGAAGATCAAATATTGCAAGAGTTTGAAAGTTAGCAAGTTGAAATGTTTACAAGTTTCAACCACCCGACTTTCAAACTTTTCAACCTTTAAACCCAAATGAACTGGCGTCTCCTTTACACTCCCCCATCCAGCGGCGCGTGGAACATGGCCGTGGACGAATCCATTCTTGAACATATCCATCGCGGAGAATCGCTGCCTACGCTGCGGTTGTATTCGTGGGATCCGCCGTGCCTGTCTTTGGGCCACGCGCAATCCTTTGCAGATGTGGATGTGGAACGATTGAAGGCGAACGGCTGGGAAGTCGTCCGCCGTGTGACGGGAGGGCGGGCCATTTTGCACACTGATGAATTGACTTACTCAGTCACTGGCAGTGCAGATGAACCCGTGCTGGCAGGCGGCGTTCTGGAATCCTATAACCGTCTCGCGCAGGCTTTGTTATTCGCCATCCGCGAGTTGGGGCTGCCTGTTGAAATCAAGGAACATATCTCTGAACCTGCAACCTTAAACCTTAACCCCGTCTGCTTTGAAGTGCCGTCCACGTATGAAATCACTGTGGAAGGAAAAAAGCTCATCGGTTCGGCGCAGGCTCGAAAAAAGGAAGGCGTACTGCAACATGGCTCGCTTCCTCTTACGGGAGATCTGACTCGTATTTGTCAGGCATTAGTCTTCAGGGATGAAGCTGCGCGAGAAAATGCGGCTCAACGATTGCTGGCACGAGCGACGACTGTCGAATCCACTTTAGGCGTGAAAACTGATTGGGAAACAGCAGCCCAAGCCCTCGTTAAAGGGTTTGAAACGCAGTTGGGAATCCGCTTTCAGCGCGGGGAAATGTCTACATCCGAATCCGAAAGAGCGGAAGAACTCGTCCGTGAAAAATATGCACACCCATCATGGACGGAGAGGTCATGAAAAAATTTCTGATTTACGGATCGTATGGGTATACTGGAAGTTTGATCGTTGAACAGGCTGTTAAAGAGGGAATGCGGCCATTGCTTGCGGGGCGTGATGAAAGATTGTTGCAAGCGCAGGCTGAAAAATTCGGTCTGGAATATCGTGCGTTTTCAATTGATGATACAGCCGCGCTTGACTCGGCTTTGCGGGAAGTGGATGCAGTGCTGCATTGCGCAGGCCCGTTCGTGTTGACGTATCGCCAGATGGCGGAGGCATGTATCCGCACGAAACGGCATTATGTAGATATCAGCGGCGAGATCGAAGGGTTTGAAGCGCTGGCCGCGATGGATGAAGAAGCAAAACGTGCAGGCATTATGCTGCTGCCCGGCGGCGGCTTTGACGTGGTGCCATCGGATTGTTTGATCGCGCATGTTGCGAAAAAACTTGAAAGCGCGACCCATCTTGAAATTTACATCAAAAGTATTGGCAGCGGAGTCTCACGCGGCACGGCCCGTTCTGGCATCGAGAATATGCAGCGGCAGGGACGTATCCGCCGCGATGGAAAGATCGTCTCCGTTCCAAATGTGTGGGGCAGCAAGCAGGTGGATTTTGGGCGCGGGCCTTCGCGCGTGGTTTCGGTCGGCTGGGGTGATGTGAGCACGGCGTATCACAGCACGGGCATCCCGAATGTGACGGCGTATATGGGCTTCCCCGCTGCGATGGTCAATGGGATGCGCCTCACGCGTTATTTTGGATTCTTGTTGTACAACCGCACCGCAAAAGATTTCATCAAATGGCTGATCGGAATTTTTCTCAAGACAGGTCCTTCACGCAACCAAAACGAAAATGGATTCAGTCTGATGATCGCCGAAGCAACAGACGGAAAACAAACGGTCCGCGCGAAGTTGCGCACACCCGAAGCCTATCATCTGACCGCGTTGACGGCTGTCGAAATCATGAAACGTATCACTTCTGAAGATTACAAAATTGGTTTTCAAACCCCAAGCAAAGCCTACGGTGCAGATTTCATTTTGCAATTTGCAGGGGTAATGAGAGAAGATTTATAAGTAGACGGGTGCGCTGCATTTATTCTTTTAAACAAAAAGACCCTAAAGGTTTCGAAAACCTTTAGGGTCTCATCTTTATTATTTATCTTCTATTTCTCAAGAAGGTCGGGATATCCAAGTCGTCATTGCTGATGGAAGGCTGTGACGCGGACTTGGATTCGCTCGGGGTTTTGTAATCGGCGCTGACGCTGACCGATTCGCTCGGGCGTGATGTGAACAATGAACCAGCCGAAGCAGCAGGCTTCTCATTGCGGACGGGGCGTTCCAAGGCGCGGCGCGGAACGCTGGTGCGCTCAAAACCGGTCGCGATGACGGTACAGCGGATCTCGTCACCCATTTCAGGATCGATAACCGCACCGAAGATCATGTTGACATCGGGATGCGCGGTTTCGCGAATGATGGCCGCAGCCTGATTGACCTCGAAGAGGGTCATGTTGGAGCCGCCGGTCACGTTGAAGAGCACGCCGCGCGCGCCGTCAATGGTGATATCAAGCAACTGGCTGGAGATGGCCTGCTCGGCGGCGGTCTTGGCGCGTTCATCGCCTGAGCCGCGGCCTACTGCCATCAATGCCGCGCCGCCCTCGGACATGATCGCACGAACATCGGCGAAGTCGAGGTTGATCAAACCAGGAATGGTGATGAGTTCGGAGATGCCTTGAATGCCCTGATGCAGAACTTCATCCGCCATGCGGAAGGCATCCTGCAGGGATGATTTCTTATCTGCAAGTTGGAGCAAACGATCATTCGGGATCGAGATGAGGGTGTGCGCGTGTTCCTTCATCTTGGTCACACCCGCCTCAGCGGACTGGGTGCGCTTTCCGCCTTCAAAGGTGAACGGACGGGTCACAACACCAATGGTGAGTGCGCCGCATTCCTTGGCGACCTGCGCAACAACAGGAGCAGCGCCTGTTCCTGTACCGCCGCCCATGCCAGCCGTGACGAAGACCATGTCCGCACCCTTGAGCACGTTGTAGAGTTCGTCGGAAGATTCTTCCGCGGCTTTGCGGCCGATCTCAGGGTCGCCGCCCGCGCCAAGCCCGCGTGTGAGTTTGTCGCCGAGGCGCACACGGATGGGCGCGCGTGAAAGAGTCAACGCCTGCGCATCGGTATTGCAGGAGATGAATTCAACTCCCTGAATACCTTCTTCCATCATGCGGTTGACTGCGTTCTGACCAGCACCACCAACGCCGATCACTTTGATACGGGCGAAGGCTTCGGTATTTGGATTTCTTTTGTTCGAGTCCATGTGTTCCTCCTGGCAAGGGTATGCCAATCTTAAACGAGAATGCCGATTTTTAAAAGGTTTTAAACGATCTTTGTGAATCTTCTCATTAAACTTTTCTTCTTCCTTTTTGAAGAAGAAAGTCAATTACTAGGGTAGCAGCCGCTTCATCCAATTTTTGATCGAATCCAAATTCATAGAGCTTTCTCCTCTCGATCTGCGGCGATTCTTGTTGCCGCTTGTAACGATCATATCGTGATCGCGCATGGTCGTAGCCCAGCGCAGTAAACCAACGCTTGTGGAATACGCGGGGGAACCAAGTTTGTCAACAAGACCCGTCAGATTCTCCGGTTGCGCAGTGCGTACCGACATGCCCAATACTTCACTGGCGATCTGTTTGATGCCCGGCAATGCCGATGTACCACCGGTCAACACCATGCCAGCGGGAAGCAATCCGTCGTAGCCGGAGCGTTTCACTTCCTGCAGAATCAGGCGAAAGGTCTCTTCGATGCGGGCTTCGATAATGTGGGCAAGGTCCTGGCGATTGATCTTCACATCATGATCTTCGCCGAACGGGCGGATGGAGAAATATTCATCGCTCGCAATATCGGACCGAATTGCATATCCCTGTTGCTTTTTCACATCTTCAGCCTGAGCCATTGGCAGGCGCAAGCCGTGCGCGATATCCTGTGTGACGTGGTTCCCGCCAACGGCCAGAACCATCGTATGCCAGACATCGCCATTCACATAGATCGCCAGGTCGGTCGTACCGCCGCCGATATCGCAGACTGCGACACCCATCTGACGTTCCTGTTCTGTCAGCACCACTTCAGCAGAGGCCAGCGGATTCAAGACGAATTGCTGAATCTCAACCCCAGCCGCGCCAACACATTGACGAAGGTTATCCACCGTGGCCGCAGCCGCAGTGATAATGTGTGTTTCAACTTCGATCTTGTAGCCGTGCATCCCGATGGGAGTCCGCACGCCTTCCTGTCCATCCACGGTCATGCCGCGCTGAATCACATGCACGATCTCGCGGTCATGCGGAATGGCCACCGCCTGCGCCTGTTCAAGCGCGCGGGCAATATCCATTGCATCGATGATTCCGCCGGGAATGCCAGACGTGCCGCGGCTGTTCACTGATGAAACATGCGCGCCCGCCAGGCTGACCAATCCAGTGGTAATTTCCAACCCGGAGGTATTCTCCGCTTTTTCAACCGAACGTTTAATGGCTTGCGATGCGGCAGCAAGATCGACAATGATCCCCTTGCGGATCCCGTCGGAGGGTTCAATACCCACGCCAAGAATCCGAATGGACTTTGCATCCTCCACACGTCCGACGAGGGTGCAGATCTTGGTTGTGCCTACATCTATGCCAACTACGATTTCATCCATCTTTATTATTGTCCATCTTCCACGGTCAAGTCTTCTGTTGTGACTTCTGTTGCATCCTCTTCAAAATCAGCCATTCGATAAAAAGGTGCATCGGGATATACAACACTGATAAATACTGGAACCTTTCCACGGCCCTCAAGGGAAGCAACGAGGGATTGATACACGCGTACCTTCAACGGCATGTCATTGGCACTCGTGCCGAAATATGCCTTCCAGCCGCGGCTGTCTTCCCAACCGAGTCCATTGGCCGCATCGTAAAACATCGTTGAACCGGCGGGCACATTCGGAGCAAGAATGAGGATCGCTTCCACCAATTCCTTTGATATGTACGGCATCGGGCTAAGCGGATCGTCAGATGTGGCCAGACCAGCTGGCGGCGTGGAAAGACCGTTCACAGGGACAAGAGTCGATACAGCGCCACGCGGACGAAATGCCACACCGGCTGCGTCGATCCATGTAAATCCACCGCCTTGCTGCCACAGGATGACAGGCTCACGCTCTACTACTGTAATGTAAACATGGTTCGGCAAATAAGCATTGACATCCACTGAAGCCAATTCCGGATAATTCATACGCAGGCGGATTTCCATTTCATCAGGTTGAACCGTAAAAATAGATTGGCCGTTCACGCCAAGCACTGCTTCGATCTCTTCACGGCTCAAGCGTCCGCCGCCCAGCAGGGTGATGTTCGGCACGTGGAAATAAGGCAGGGTCAACGAAAAATAGATTGCCGCGCCAAAAAATACGATGATAAGGAAAGAGGTCAACCGCCAACTCGGGCGGATGCGCGGCATGCGAAACTGAGGTATACGAAACTGGGGCTTGTGCAGGTGGATCTCCGGCAATCCCAGCGCGATATTAAATCGGCGGCGCGGTGCGGCCTGGCGGGTCTTGGGAGCCACAACGATTTCAGGCACGCGCGAAGTGACGGACTGCATGGGTTTCAATGCACGTTTGCTGGTCAGTTCCAGTTCTTTTCTGGTGCGCTGATTACGGCGCTGGCGTGCGATCTCGGCACGGGTGGGTCTCTGTCGATCGCTCATGCCGCCCTCCGTCGTTCGGTGTGATCGCGCTGTGCTTTGCGCTCAAATGCAAGTTCGATCAAGCGGTCAACAAGCTGCGGATATGTCAGGCCGGTGGCCTGCCACAACTTCGGATACATGCTGATGGAGGTAAAGCCCGGCAGTGTGTTCAATTCGTTCAGGTATATCTTTTTCATATCGTTATCAAAGAAGAAATCGGCGCGCGCCATACCGGCGCAATCAATCGCCTTGTATGCACGCGCGGCATACTCGCGGATCTTATCGCTTATTTCCGATGGCAAGTTTGCAGGGATAAGCAGCCCGGAAGTGCCATCGATATATTTGGATTCATAGGAATAAAACTCACGACTCGGCAGCACTTCGCCGCACACAGATGTCTGCGGATGCTCATTGCCCAGCACACTGACTTCGATCTCGCGCACATTTCCAACGCCGCGTTCGACCACAATACGGCGGTCATAGCGCGCTGCTTCCATCAACCCTTCGCCAAGGTCGGAACGTGAATTGCATTTGCTGATTCCCACCGAAGAACCAAGATTGGCAGGTTTAGCAAAGAACGGATACGCGCCCATCTGTTCGACCTTTTCGATGACCGCATTCATATCCTTCTCGATCTCGCCGCGCAGAACAAGGATCGAATCCACAATGGGAATGCCGTTCGCGCGCATGACATCTTTGAAGATGCCCTTGTCCATGCCCACCGATGAACCAGCCACACCCGCCCCCACATAGGCCACATCTGCCAGTTCAAGCAAACCCTGGATCGTGCCGTCTTCGCCGAAAGGACCGTGCAATACGGGGAAGAACACATCCACCCCGCTCAAAGTTTCGAGTTTATCGCCAAGCTTTGTGGAACGCACTACATACAACGACTGATGAGCAGGCTCCGAGGGAGGCACAACGCGATCAAGTTCCTTGATATTTCCTTTTTCAAATGCATCCAGTGTGTTTTCGCCGGTCAGCCAGTTGCCGTCCAAAGTGATCCCAATCTGAATCACCTCGTAGCGTTCCGGATCCAGCGCATTGAGCACGGAACGCGCAGACATGAGTGAAACATCATGTTCACCGGAACGACCACCAAACAACACTGCCACTCGAAGTTTATTCATATCGTTTCCACGTTAAGCGCTTGCACGCTTATTCGTTCCATTCTCCAACAAGCTCAACTTCCAACTCCAACTGAACGCCGAATTTTTCGCGTACAGTTTTTTGCACCAAACGAATCAAGGCGAGAATATCATCCGCCCTGGTCTCGCCGTGGTTGATAAAAAAATTTCCGTGCAGCGTGCTGATTTCAGCGTTACCGATACGCGTACCCTTTAGTCCCGCAGCTTCGATCAAACGACCTGCATGATCGCCTTCAGGATTCTTGAACATTGAACCCATGCTCGCACCGGGCGGCTGCGTGGCTTTACGGCGTTCGCTGAATTGTTCGATTTTAACAGACACTTCCTCTTTTGCTGAATTTTTTAATCTCAACAAAGCCGAAAGTACTATTGCATGAATCTCACCACGCTTAAAAACGCTGGTGCGATACCCATATCCCATTTGCTCAACAGACATTCGTTCACGTCCGTTTTTTGTCAGCACATCGGCCCAGATCAAATTCATCGACACATCTCCGCCGAACGCGCCCGCATTTCCATACACCGCGCCGCCAACCGTACCGGGGACTGTCGCCGCCCATTCCAAACCTGCCAAACCTTTGGATGCACAGCGATTCGCGAGGTTGCTGAAAACAACACCCGCTTCACACCAGACTGTGGGCTGGTCGCCGCTTTCGAAACGCACTTCCTTCGCCCGATTCAAAATCACCACCCCGCGCAGACCCAGGTCGCTGACCAGCACATTCGACCCGCCGCCAAGGATGTAATACGGAAAATCGTTTTCCCAAATGAATTTCATCGCACTGGCAAATTCTTCTGCCGATTTAACCGTCACCACCACATCCGCCGGGCCGCCAATGCGCGCAGACGTATACGGCGCAAGCGAGACATTCTCCTGCACGGCATCGCCAAATTGACGGCGCAGCATTTCAATATTGAGGGCAGATCGGGTCATATCCATTTCTTTATTACTTCTTTTCCAGATGCTCGATGATCTTTTCGAGTGATTGCTTTTCCAAATTCTCATTACCCAGCACAGGGATTGCTGAGAGTTTACGGGTGGCCGTTTCAAGCGCGGCCCGCGTCAGGTACTCATCCACGGCATGGAATAGTGCCATCTTCAACGGCGGAAGCGCGATCACCTCAAACTGGACGGTTTGCTTTTCATTTTCCAACATATTCATTTCACAAACTCTTCAAAACGTTCGTGCTGATCTGGTCCGCATCGCCAGCAGAAAGCACCAGGAGAACATCGCCAGAGCGCAGGTTTTTCAATAAATACTTCGTCGTATCATCCAGCGAACCGGTGTAACGCGCAGATGCATGCGGCATGGAGCCCACCACTTCGGCAGAGGAAAATTCCTGCTTTGCTTCACGCGAGGCATAAATTTCGGTCACCAGCACTTCATCCGCATCGCTGAATGCACGGGAGAATTCAAAGAACAGGGTCTGCGTGCGTGAATAGGTGTGAGGCTGCCAGACCGCCCAAATGCGGCGGTTTGGATAACGCGCCTTGGCACCTGCCAGTGTCGCGCGGATCTCGGTGGGGTGATGAGCGTAATCATCGATCACGGTCACGCCCTTCTGCTCACCGCGGATCTCAAAACGGCGTCCAGTGCCGGTGAATTCACCCAAAGCATCCGCAGCTTCCTGAAGCGGCAGACCGAGAGTGGCAGCCACAGACAGGGCCGCCAGTGCATTTCGCACATTATGCTGTCCCGGCACTTGCAATGAGACATTCACAACAGAAGCGGAATCAGTGCCCATATTCGTCATCGCAGCGAAATCAAAGCCGCCGCGATCATTGGGTTTGGGGGTGCGCGCCTGCATCCACTGCGGACTATTGATGGTCAACTCGCTTTGCACGCTGTAGGAGATCACACTTAAACCTTTTTTGCGGGCATAAGAAAGCAAACTGACCGCGCCTTCATCCTCTGCACAGACGATCAATGTGCCATCAGCGGGAAGCAGATCTACAAAGCTTTGAAAAGCGGAATACATGTCATCAAAGGTCGGATAACAATCAGGATGGTCATGTTCCAGGTTGGTCACCACGGCAATATGCGGTTTGAGTCCCAGGAACATGCGGTCATATTCATCTGCTTCGATCACAAAGGGGCTGCCTTTGCCCGCCCGCGCATTGACCTTCAGGTTGTTCAACGTGCCTCCCACAATGAAGGAAGGATCACGGTTCATCGCAGTTAACATCCACGCGATCATGGCAGTAGTGGTGGTTTTGCCGTGTGTGCCTGCCACCGCAATACCGGTCTTCTCGGACATTAACTGACCGAGGAAATCGGAACGCTTGTAAACAGGAATGCCTGCACGTTTGGCAGCATCCACTTCGACATTTTCATCGGGAATGGCGGAGGAACGGATCACGATATCCGCGCCCGAAACATTGCGCGGATGATGACCCACATAAATGCTGACACCGCTATTCTGCAGGTCGATCGCGAACTGCGAAAGCGTGCGGTCAGAGCCCGTTACATCGTAGCCGCTCTCTTTGAGCAGGCGTGCGATGGCGGAAAGCCCTGAACCTCCGATGCCGATGAAGTGAACGCGTTTCATAATTTAGCTCCTAGCTGTTTGCTGTTAGCGATTGGGATCTAGCCACAAGCCAATCGCTCATAGCCAACCGCTAGATATACACCACGATAATGAAGATCAAAACGATGATGACTGCAAAGTATATACTTGGTTCGCCCAAAAAGCGCGGGGGCATGTATTTCATCATCGTTTCAATTGCCTGGGCGATGGCAGGGTCGACGGCCCGGCTGATGATGTGCGGATACGGGTAGTTTGCCATATGGTTGTAGAAAAGAACGGAACCTGCAACCAAATAGCCATTAAAGCCGCCCAGTACCGAGCCAAACATGGAATCCTGTAAACGCTCACGTGCAGCCTTGGAGGCAAAGCGCGAGATGTTCACAGTCTGGTACCCGAAGAAAACCAGTGTGATCAGGATGATGCTGCGGATCCAAAAAACGGAACTGGTGGTTTTATCGAGGTCGCGGACAAGGGGAATGTATTTCTCCAGCAGAAGGTTGACCGCCAGCGCGGTGATCACGCTGAAGATGACCATCAATTCCTTGGCCCATCCGCGCATGGCGCCGACGATGCCAAAGAGGAGGACATACATCCAGAAGATATAAACAACGCTCATCATAAGGGCTGTGCTCCTGCCAATTTAACCAACTGGCTGGCGATACTGCCCGCCGCGTCAGGGTGCGATAAAGCCTGCATTGCGGCGCGCATGGATTCGAGTTTGGTCTTGTTCAACAATAGATCTTTCACAACAGACGGAAGTTTCTCTTGCAGGAATTCATCCTGCAAAAGGACTGCCGCGTTCTTTTCAACAAGGAAATCTGCATTCACTTTTTGATAACGCCATGCATATGGATACGGCACAAGCACAGCGGGCAGACCGAAGAAGGGATATTCTCCAAGTGCAGAAGCTCCCGCACGCGAGATGACCAAATCTGCGGCAGCGAGGGCAGCGCCCATTTCATGAGAATAAGGCATGGCATGGTAGCGTGACTGCAAATCCACGGGCAATTCCTGGGCGGCTTTCTCAATGACAGGCCAATCCAATGAGCCTGTGATGTGAATGATCTGCGCCGCACCGAGCAATTCATGGAGATGTTTCAACACGGCCATATTGATCGAGCGCGCGCCTTTGCTTCCGCCGGTGACGAGCAGGGTGGGCATTTGTGGATTCAGCCCAAAGTGCTGAGTCGCTTTTTCGCGGGACCAGTTTGAAAGGTCGGAGCGAAGCGGATAGCCGGTGAGGACGAGTCTTTCCGGGCGAGTGAAATACTTTTTCGAGTCGGGTGCGGTCACAGTGACGACATCCGCAAAACGGGAAAGGAACTTGAGCGCAAGCCCGGGTTCGATATCGGGCACGTACAACGCGGTCGGAATATTTCTTCCAGCAACGGCCATGGGTGCGGCAACGAAGCCGCCGGTGAAGAAGAGCACATCGGGCTTGAACTCGCGCAGGATGCGGCGTGAAGCCAGCACACCGCGCGTGAGCTTTGCGATGTTACCCGGCAGTGCGCGCAAGCCAACGCCATGCACACCCGCCGCAGGAATGGAGCGATAAGAGATGCCCGCGCGATTCACGAGTTCCTCCTCCATTCCGCCTTCACCACCGACCCAAAGTGTTTCAACTTTCGGGCGCTGACTGGTTAGCGCGTTGTGTACGGCGAGCGCGGGATAAACCCCGCCGCCCGTTCCACCAGCGCAAATTAACAACCGCACTGTAAGACCTCCATTCGTCATCTGAGATCGTGCCTTCGCCTGTCTGGCGAGAGATATTAAAGATAATGCCGAGCGCGGCAAGCGTGGCTACAAGATTCGAACCGCCCGCACTGATAAAGGGCAAGGCGTTGCCTGCGAAGGGCAGCAGGCCCACCATCACCGCCATGTTGACCAGGGCCTCAATGGCGATCCATGTAACCAGCCCGGTGGCGAGCAGTGTGCCGAGCATGTCAGGTGCGCGGCGCGCAATGACCAATCCGCGCCAGACGAGAAAACCATACAAGGCGATCAAACCAACCGCGCCAAACCAGCCAAGTTCCTCAACCACAACTGCGAAGACGCTGTCGGTGGGAGGCACGGGCAACCCCGTGAGTTTGGATTGCGATTGGCCAAGGCCCACACCAAACCATCCGCCATTGACAATGGCTTCAAAGGAGCGGCGCACATGATATGAAGCCTGCAACGGGTCTTTGATGCCTGCAAGAAAATCACCCACGCGTTGTTGACCCGTGGCGCTAATGGAAGCTACAAACCATGCGGCAATAGTTGCAACGATGAGCAAAACGCCGATCTGTTTCAAATCACCGCCTGCAAGGAAGAAAAGCAAACCGCCCAGCATGAGCACGGTCGCAGCGGCGCTCAGGTCGGGTTGTTGATAGATCAACCCACCCACCACACCGAGGATCACGCCCAGCGGGATCAAACCAAGTGAAATATCGTGCAGATGTTGGCGTTTCGCATACAGCCAGACACTGAGATAAAGGATCGAAACCAGTTTCGCCAATTCAGAAGGCTGCACCGAACCGCCGAGGATGGCGCGCTTCGCACCGAAACGAATTTCATTCATCAACAAAACGACGATCAACAAACCAATGGTCAACGCCATGGCTGGCACCACAAACCTGCGCCAGTTGTGATAATCGAAGAACGCAAGTACGAGTGCGGCAAATAGTCCAAGTCCAAGCCAGGTCAACTGGCGGTTGAACATGTACATCGCATCGCCATAGGCGCCGAGCGAGAAATCCCACGAAGAGGAATAAAGCATGGACAAACCAAACACGACCAAAGACACCACCACTACCAGCAGCGGCATGTCAAAGCCACCGGTGAAGCGCGGCTTCTTGTAGGTCTGTCCGTTCACGAAAGCTCCTGTACCCATTTTCTAAAGTTCTCTCCTCTCTCAGCAAAATCCTTGAACTCGTCATAACTCGTACCGCCCGGCGAAAACAGGACGATGTCTCCTGCGCTGGCAACTTCCGCCGCGAGGGCCACAGCCTCTTTAAGATGCTCTGCGCGACGAAGATCAACGCTTCGCTCTCCGCCGACGGCTGATATGGCTTTCTGAATCAGTTCCGCCGCCTCACCAAAGAGCACTACATGATCCACGCGCTTGTGAATCAGTTTTGCAATTTCATCCCAGGGCAGGTCTTTGTCACGCCCGCCGAGCATGAGCACAATGGGCTCGTCAAAAGCATGGATATCTGCCATGCTTCGCTCTGGCGCAGTGGCAATCGAGCCGTTGTACCAGCGCACGCCGCGCAATTCGCGGACAAATTCCAGCCTGTGCGCCACGCCGCGGAATTCTTCCACAGCTTCGAGCATGGCATCCAATTTAAATCCAGCCGCGTGACCGATGGTGAAGGCCGCCAGCACATTGGCCACATTGTGAAGGCCGGGTAATTTGATTTTCTCGCGCAGCATCAAAGGCAGGTAGGCATACCCATCGCGCAGGCTTAACAATCCATCCTCGTGCATATACGCGCCGTTCAAGCCTTCGGCCAGATCATATAGGCTGAATGTCAGCAGCTTGCCATTGACCTTGTTGCGTAAATTCCACGCACCTTTGTCGTCATGGCTGAGAATGGCAGTGTCTTTTTCAGTTTGAAATTCCAAAATACGCGCCTTGGCATTTGTGTACGCTTCCATCGTGCCGTGGCGATCCAAATGATTCGGCGTGATATTCAAAATGGCTGCGATGTTCGGCGAGATCGTCATCTGCTCCAATTGGAAGGATGAAATTTCGAGAATGGCGAGGTCATCGGCAGTCATGTCGTCCACGTAGTTGATGAGCGGGTCACCAATGTTGCCGCCGACAAAAACCGAAGGATGAATGCTTTGCACAGCAGATGAATTTTTGCTCTCTTCATCCTTCATCCTTCCGCCTTCATCCTTTGTTCTTTGCGCCATCTTCCCAACCAGCGTCGTCGTGGTGGTTTTGCCTGCCGAGCCGGTGATACCGATCGTTTTACATGGAACGACTTCCATGAATATCTGTGTGTCGTTCGAGAGCGGAATGCCGCGCTTGACCGCTTCCTGCACGATGGGCAATGTCAACGGCACGCCGCCGGAAAGACAAAGCACATCGGTCGTATCCAGCAATTCCAACGGATGACCGCCCGCCGCCCATGTCACATTCGTATCCGCAAGGGATTCACGAGCGGAAGCGAGCTGCTCCAGTGAGCGCGAATCACTCAAGGTCACGTTTGAGCCGTGACGGGAGAGCCAGCGGGCAAGGGCAATTCCCTGCCGTGCTGCTCCGAGAATGAGGGTGCGGGTTCCGTTCCAGTTGGTCATCATTGTTTGAAAGTTTGCAGGTTACAGGTTTTTGAAACCCGCACCTATTCACTATTCTCTAAACTTGCGACAATCCTATTCCGATCAACGCGGCCATCAGGCCGATGAGCCAGAAGCGCTGCACAACCTGTGTTTCGCTCCAGCCAAGCAATTCAAAATGCAAATGGATGGGCGCCATTTTGAAGAAACGCTTGCCCTTTGTCCATTTGAAATAACCGATCTGGATCACCACGCTCAACATTTCACTGAGCGGGATGATGCCGATGATCAGCAGCATCAGCCACTGACCTTCCATCAATGCGACCACAGCCAGCACCGCGCCAAGCGAGAGCGAGCCCGTGTCACCCATAAACAATTCGGCGGGGTGCACGTTGAACCACAAAAAGCCGAAAAGTGCGCCGACCAAAATAAAACAAAAGCGGGCGATATAAACCTGTTCCTGCATCAAAGCGATGCCGCCGAATGCGGCGATGGCTGTCGCGGCGATCAAGCCAGCCAGGCCATCAAGACCATCTGTGAAGTTGATCGCATTTGATTCAGCCACGATGATAAAGGCGGCAATCGGCACGTACCACCAGCCAAGCTCAATCTTGAAGAAAATGCCGGGGAAATACATATCCGGCGCATCCATTTGATATTTCAAAATATAAGCAGCCACGAGCGCAAGAAGCACCTGAAACATGAACTTCGTGCGGGCGCGCATACCGTCGCCTTTGCGTTTTCCACGAATGCCTTCCCAATCGTCTACTGCGCCGAGAACGGCAAATCCTGCCATCACCGCCATCGGCAGCAAAATGGAACGTCCCACCCCCACCGCGCCGGAAAGCCCGCCGATCAACGCCGCCGCATTGAGCAAACCACTGAACAGCAGCACCGGAAAAATGAACATGACTCCGCCCATGGTGGGCGTCCCCATTTTCACGCCATGATGACCGGGTTCCTCCACACGGATGATCTTACCGATCTTGTAATGGCGCAGAATGCGAAGCAGAGGACCACCCCAAATGGCCGTCATCACAAAAGAGAGGCCTGCCAGACTGAGTGAAAGGGCGATCTGTCTCAAGATTGAATCTCCAATACGGCGGTAATGCGGTCCATGCGCAAGCCATGTGAGCCTTTGATGAGCACAGCGTCGTTCGAGGTGAGATGCTTGTTTAGCCAGTCAATGATCGGCTCGGAAGATTCGAATTCCAAAATGTTGGCAGATTTCATACCAGCACGGCGCGCGGCATCAGCGATCATATGCGCGCGCGGACCCAGCGTGAGCAAAGTCCTGGCGACCTGAGCGGCGCGCATGCCGACCATCTCGTGTCCCTGCTTTTCATAGGGCCCCAGTTCGAGCATATCGCCCAGCACGGCGATCTTGCGTCCGTCCATTTCATCGAGCAGGTTAAGCGCGGCCAGCATGGATTCAGGCGAGGCATTATAGGTGTCATCCAAAATCAAAGCACCTGTTTTGCTGCGAACGGCAACGAGACGCAATTGCGCATGTCCCTGCAGAAGACCATCGAAAATTTCCTGCCAGGTCAGCCCGTCGCTCAACCCAACTGCGGTGGCGCGCAAGGCAGTGTGCACGGAATGACGTCCGATCATCGGGATGTGCGAATGAACGGTCTCGCCTTTGTAGTGCAAACGGAAACGAATCCCATCCAAACCGAGGCCTTCGATGCCATCGGCCCACAGATCAGCTTCCGGGGAAAGCCCGTAAAAGAAGACCGGGGCTTTGGATTTCTCTTCCATTTTGCGGACCCAGGGATCGTCGAAATTAAGAATGGCAACGCCATCGGCGGGAAGTGCCTGGATCAATTCGCTCTTTCCGCGGGCGATGGCTTCCTGCGAACCAGCACGCTCGGCATGAACTGTGCCGACATTCGTAACCACGCCAATTTGAGGCTGGGCAATATCGCACAGGAATTGGATCTCACCGGGTACATAAAAACCCATTTCTAAAACAGCGCGTTCGTAACCCGAACCGAGTTTCAAAATCGTGAGAGGCAGGCCGATCTCGTTATTCAAATTGCCGGGGTTTCGCAGAGTGCGATAGCGGGTGCCGAGCACTTCCGCGATCATTTCCTTGGTGGTGGATTTGCCCACGCTGCCTGTGATGCCAACCACACGCAGATCCAGTTTGCGGCGCCAGAAGCGCGCAATCTGCTGCAGGGCGGAGACGGTATTGTCCACGCGCAGGCAGAGAGGAGTTGAAAGGTCGAGGGGAGACTCTGCCGATAGGCCATTGCGCAGGTCGAGGGTCCGAAATGAATCGGGCATCTCTGTCTGGGTTAAAGCAAAAGAGGCCCCCCTCTTGAATGCATCGGCAATGAAGTCATGCCCGTCCATTTTTTCACCGGGAATAGCCACGAACAGCGAAGCGGGAATCACCTGACGCGAATCAATGGCCGCTTCAGTAATGACGGCATTTGCGTTCGCAATGCGAATCGAGGTGATGGCTTCAAGGGCGTCGGCAAGTGTGAGCATATTATTTTGCTACGAGTTGTTGGCGAATGTAATCGGGAGGGATATCCATAAGGATGACGGTTTTTTGCGCCATCTCTGCAAAGACGGGGGCGGCGGTTTCCGAACCCCAGATCGATGAAGAAGGTCGTTCAAGCCAGACATAGATCATGAAACGCGGGTCGTCAATGGGTCCCCAACCAATGAAAGAGGCATTGGTCTGGGTGCTGTCGTAAAACCCGTTGACGGGAATCTGTGCGGTACCGGTTTTACCTGCAACACGATACCCGGGCACAAGCGCCAACGAGCCTTCAGATTCGAGTGAAACTGCAAGCATACCAGAAAGAATGTCGGCGGTCTGTTGTGAAATGGGTGTGCCTGCGAATTGCGCGGGTACGTTGTATTGGCGTCCGTCGCGCATCATGGCGTAGAGCGCATGGGGTGTGACCACGCGGCCATGATTGGCAATGGAAGAGGCGGCCATCATCACCTGCATGGGTGTGGCTGTCATCCCCTGACCGAATGAATTGGTGCCGAGATCAACAGGATACCAATCCGCATCGCCGGGGATCTTGAGCCTGCCCGGTGCTTCCCCGGCCAGATCCACGCCGGTGAGTTGACCGAGACCAAAGTTATCCATGTAGCTGTAAAAGCTGCCTGCGCCCATTTGCGTGGAAAGTGTTGCCATACACACATTGAGCGAGTGCTGCAAACAACCGGTCATATCCTGCACACCCCACGGTTCCTGATCCCAATTTTGAATGGTGGCTCCACCAACGAGAATGGAACCGGTATCAAGATAGGTTGTTTCCGGGACGACGGTGCCTGAATCAAGCGCGGCGGCCATGGTCAAAATCTTGATGACCGAGCCAGGCTCATACGGCATGGAGATGGCAGGGTTGAAATCACTGGCGTTGTCGTAGATCGAGCCGTAATTCCAGAACTCGTTCAAATCCATGCGCGGGGTGACAGCCATGGCAAGCAATTCGCCGTTGCGCGGGTCCATGATGACGATCGTGCCGCCTTGCGCACCATACTCGATGAGAGACCGATCGAGGATGTCTTCGGCGGCGGATTGCAAATCACGGTTGATGGTGAGGACGAGGGTCGTGCCATTGGGCACACGCGGAATTTCAAAAGCCTTGTTCGGGTCAGTAGGGACGAGAACCTGCACCGGGTTTCCAGCGAGCAGGGTATCGTATTTCTCTTCGACGCCGAAATATCCCTTCCCCTCACGATTGACGAACCCGATGATATTGGAGCCAAGGGAATATTCAGGGTAACTGCGCTGCGGATGAGATTTAAACTGCAAACCGGTCAAGCCGCCGAGCGTGCCTTCCGGGGCTTGTTCCTGCAAAGCCTTCTTTAATTCCTGTAACTTCAAAGCCTGCGAAGATTCGACATAATCAGCGACAACTATATAAGAAAGGCCATCGGGCGGATTAATGATCGTATCCATGATGCGGTCGTAGTTTTCGCCGAGTTCAGAGCTGAGCGCAAAGGCGATGGCGTGCGGGTCTCTGACTGTGTTCAAATCCACGCCGAGTTCGTAAACGGATTTGTTCCCCGCAAGCAAGTGACCGTTGCGGTCATAGATCTCGCCGCGATCGGGATAGAACGTGCGCAATTCATAGGCATAATTCGAGGCCTGCTGACGAAACACAGCGGCTTCGGCGCTGTTCTGAATGCGAGTCATTTGCACGACGATGGCAAGCGCGATCAACCCCATGACGAAGGTCAAGACCTGCGCGCGGCGCGCATACTGCTGTCTCATTGTGTGCCTCGCGAAGAGGAGGATGTGATCTTGTTATCCATCCAATCCAAAAGGGATTGATTGTATTCGGGGGGGAAAGTCAGCGCGCTCAATTGCGGCAGGGGCGCAGAGGAAAGGATATCGGGTTCGAGGACCACGTAGCCCGGCACCACAAGATATTCCGCCTCTTCAGATTCCATCGGGCGGAAACCAAGTTCGAGTGCGCGCTGCTGCATCACACTGGCAGAAGTCAATGAAGCGAGATGGGTTTGCAGATCACCACTCAACTGCTGGCTGACGATGATCGAAGCTGTGAGATCCTGTATTTCGCGGCCGGCAATGGCGGCCTGCGAGGTCACATCCAAGTAAAGTGTGGAGACCATCGCAAGCGCAACCACGGCAAGCAATGCGTTGCCGATCCACTGACGCTGTACGCGCCAGGGAGCGATCTTATAAGCATGAATGTAGTGGTTGACGTTCGGTATGTTCACTGCTCTTCTCTCTCTATTTATATCTTTTCAATAACTCTAAGTTTTGCACTGCGCGACCGCGGATTATCTTTTATCTCTTCCTCGGAGGCCGTGAGCGGTTTTTTATTGACCAATTTCACAACTGCCTTGCGTTCCTCTTCGTAAAGTCTTTCGTAAGGCGGATTGACGATGTCTTTGCTCTGCTCTCGAAAATATTCCTTGACGATGCGATCTTCCAAAGAGTGGAAGGAAATCACCGCGCATCTTCCACCTGACCGTAAAGCTGCCACGGCTTGCGGAAGCGTTTTCTCCACTGCGGCCAATTCATCGTTGACGGCGATGCGCAGGGCTTGAAAGGTCTGCGTGGCAGGGTGCACTCGGTCACCGTGGCGGGGAGAAGCCTGTTCGATGGCAGCGACCAGTTCACGGGTGGTGCGAAGCGGTCTATTCCTCACAATGGCCTTGGCGATCTTCCTTGAGTCGCGATCTTCGCCATAACGGAAGATGATGTCGGCCAGTTCCCGTTCTTCAAAGGTGTTGACGATCTCCTCCGCGCTCATGGTGGCGTTGACGCCAAAACGCATATCGAGCGGACCGTCCTGCATGAATGAAAATCCGCGTTCGGCGTTATCGAATTGCATGGACGATGCGCCGAGATCGAGGACGATGCCGTCGATCGAGTCCCATTTCAGCGCGGCGAGCTGCTGGCTGAGGGTAATGTGGGAGGCTTGCACGAGATGAATGCGCCCCTCGTAAGGAGCCAAGGTCTCACGAGCAAGCGCCAAAGCCTGCGGGTCTACATCAAGACCCAGCAAAAGCCCATCTGGCGTACAAGCCTCCAAAATCCCGCGAGCGTGACCGCCCGCGCCCAGAGTGCCATCTACATACCGCCCGCCATTGCGGGGTTGCAGAGCGTGTATAATCTCTTGGTAAAGTACAGGTTTATGCTGCATAAGTAGTGGCGACTTCAGTCGCCCCTAACGGCTAAAGCCGTTACTACGATGGCTTACTCTTTGAAAGATCCAGCGTGGAGAAGCGCGCATTGTTGGCTTCAGTGTCCTGCAATTGGGTCATTTGCTCGCTCCATTGTGCAGGCGTCCACACTTCGAAGTACTCGCCCTGCCCCGCTACAACCAGTTCGCCATTCTCAATGCCGAGAAAGGCACGCAGGTTTTGCGGAACGAGGATGCGCCCAACCTTATCCACTTCGATTGGATAAGCATTGGAAAGAATCAAGCGGCGCAGCAAACGGGCGGTCGGGTCAGCCAGGTTCATAGCTTCGATGCGTTCATAGACCTGCTTGAAATATGTCTCGGTCATCACCATGAGGCATTTATCAAAGCCCTGTGTAATGAAGGCCCCGCCTTCCAACATCTCACGGAAGCGCGCCGGTATCATCAAGCGCCCTTTGTCATCAAGATTGTGTTGGAACTGGCCTAAGAACATTTGTGCTACTTATCCTTTTAATGCGATGAACGCCGGGCATCCCGGCGCTCTTACCACTTTCTACCACTTCTTCCCATATTATACTGTTTTATGGGCAGAAATCAAGTGGCAGAAGGGCATTCCTATATTGCAAAGGCATTGTTGACTCATGAAAACCTCCCCCACCTTCACCTTACTTGAAGCCGCCAACTGGCATGATTATGAATTGCTCGATTCAGGCGACGGCTTGAAAATGGAACGCTTCGGCAAATACATTTTCTCGCGCCCCGAATCCCAGGCCATGTGGAGTCGCGCGCTGCCTGCCTCAGAGTGGAACAATGTCCATGCTGTGTTCCAGCCCACAGCCGAAGAAAGCGGCGGGCATTGGGTCGAGAAAAAGAAGCTGCCCGAAAAATGGGAGATGAAGTATCCACTTCCCCATGTACAGAATTTGACTTTCTCCGTGATGACGACGCCCGGCCGTCACCTCGGCGTATTTCCAGAAGTCGCCTCTCACTGGGACTTTATGGCTGATTCCGTCCGAACAGCGGGTCGGCCTGCAAAAGTGCTCAACCTATTCGGATACACAGGGCTTGCATCTCTTGCGGCCGCGGCAGCAGGCGCACAAGTGACTCACGTCGACGCCTCCAAAAAGTCTGTGGGGTGGGCGCGTGAAAATCCAAGGCCTATCTGGCCTGAACGAAAAACCCATCCGCTGGATCGTGGAGGATGCGGTGAAATATGTTCAGCGCGAAGAAAAGCGCGGCATGAAATACGACGGCATCATTCTCGACCCGCCCAAATTTGGACGCGGCCCGAAAGGTGAAGTATGGGAAGTATACAAATCCCTGCCCAGCTTATTAGACATGTGCCGTGCCTGTTTGAGTGACAATCCGCTCTTTGTCATTGTTACGGTTTATGCGGTTCGCGCATCCGCCATTCACATCGCACAGGCTATGGATGAGATGATGAAAAGATACAAGGGAAATATAGACAGCGGCGAACTGGTTACGCGCGAAACGAGCGCGAACCGTTTGCTTTCGCAGGCAGTTTACGCGAGATGGTCTTCCAAATAAAAAATTCCGAGGCTCATCACCTCGGAATTTTTTATTTCATCCAGATTATCCGCTGCTACTGCTGCTTGTGCTGCTGCTCCCACTCCCGCTGCTTTTACTGCTGCTCGTGCTTGTGGAGGGAGAAGATAATTTCTTCAACAGGTCATACCAGAACGATGATCCCTGTGAAACCGCTGCGGCAGTGACACCCAATCCAAGCATCTTCAGAAAAATAAACAACATCCAGTCGCCTACATTGTTGCTTTCTGGGAACTCCTGAGTCTGCCACCAGCCGATTTTTATCGAATACTTACTCAAGTCATCGATCAAGTCAGAAAGGTCAGCTGATGCGCCTTCTCTTGCCACCACAGCATTTGCCTGTGCGGCGGCAATGGCACGCAGCTCGGCATTTGTCCATAAATTCCTGGCAAGTTGAATGGTATCCGTGCCGAATAAAATAGTAATGGCAATGGAAAGAATGATCACAAAACTACGGGCACGCGCGCGGAATGTCGAGGAAGCCTGCTCGAGGATACCGCTGAAATATGCGGTGGTACGCGTGCGCAATTCAGTAAGGCTGGTCACACCCTGGTTGATCCAGATAATAAATGCCTTCTTACCTTCCGAATCTGGCAGCCTATCCACCAACTCGGCCAATTCAAGCAGTTCCATTTCCTTTTTTGCGGTCAAGCCTGCAAGGTCAAAATAAGCATCCACCAGAGTGGCTACTGGAATCTTCTCGATCATCTTCGGTTCGGTAACAGACCCAAACACACTCAACGGGTTTTTATATCGGATCGGTCGCAGAGACTGGATCTGCGGCAGGCTTCGCAGGTCACCTATCTTTTTATCGCCAACCAGTTTGATCAAGTATTGCTCCAGCGCCCTGCCGCGTGATTCAAAGAACTCATTGATCCACTGCGTGATCAACGAAACAACAGAGCCCAAAATATAATATACGACGATGAGACCAACAGCAACTTCGAGAACCAGCGAAATGGACATATGTTTCTCTCCTTGGATATGATGTTTTATTTTTTGTTAGGCACTGTATTTTCCAACTCAGCGAGCCATTCCAGAGGCCTGCCCCAGCGTTTCCGTTCCTGAACGCCGATTTGATCCTTCCTTGGTCTATCCCACTTGGGACCGGGCGGCCCCGATTCTTCGCTTAACATGCTTTTCACACCCCATAAACCTTTATATTGTACCCAATCCGGTTCAGGATTCAAGAGCACGCGCCGCCACTCCTTCACATGCGGGCGTGTCGTCTGCCGGTCCGACATGATCCGCTTGATATAACTGGTGGATTTCAGGATTCCCTCGCGTGTATTCTGGCCATCCAACCCAATGCGGTGACCATCCCCGGAAGCGATCTCCATCGGCAAAGTCACCACGTAGTGATCGGTCTCATCGCGCATGCTGGCAAACATTTCCTCGGTGAGAAAATTTCCGCCCTGTGTCCAGAATTGTCGCAGCGCGATCTGACGCGCCCGTTGATTCGGATTAAGCAATAAAAACAAATAATGAATAAAGCCATCGACCCAGAAAAGGAGTTGCTGCAGCCTACCCGGCTTATACATCACCGGCGAGCGGATCACCTCCGGCCTGCTGTAATTTGCATGTGAACCAAGCGCCACATAAACAACAGGATGTGTCGTGTCATTTCCATGCTCATCCACAGCCTTACGGACCGTCCTCCATTTTTCGATATTGCCTGCGCCATGCTGTGAAAAAAGAACCGCATAAGGCTCGTCATTTTTCAGGTAAACAGCCACCATCTCCCAATCCCCTTCGTGATGGTTCATCCCATTCGCAGCAAGCCGCCAATCATTGAATGCATAGAAAAAATGATATTGCAGAATTGTCCAATGATTCGCCTCGGCATCAGTTTCCCGCAAGACGCGTCCATAATAGACCGGCTTCGGATCCTTTTCAAGGATTTTTGCATATTCAAAATACGACTCGCGCGCGATCTTCTCTGTGGCCTGTGAAAGCATATCCATCACCATGCCGGGAGCCTCCGGAATCAAATGGTCAAGGATGAATTTCATCGTCCGCACGGAAAGATAGAACAATACAATCAGATAGATTGGCAGCAGGATAAGATATTCCACCGCAACACTGATATACCGGCTTGGATGAAGAAAGAACCAAACAGGCACAACCTCCGCAACAACAAAGAACAGGACGGCCAATGCGGCTGGAATGATCCGCAATCGTATCGGAGAGGCAAGCATGAAGATCACTAAAGCACCGAGCAATGAAAGCGCAAGAACAGCTTCGATCCCCGCAAAATTGGCAGCAAACCATCCCCCCACCATTCCTGCCGCCGAAAGCAACGCCCACCATACCCAAACATCAGAATCGTTCAACGGCTTATTGATGAACCGCAAAAAGAATTGCTCGCTCTTCAACTTGCCGATCCGCGCAACAAGTGGTTCATTTAAATGCAGCAGAGCCTCTACAACACCATGCGGCCCGCTCGGAAAGATCAAACATTGTTCTAGATACGGTTCAACCGCCATCGGAAAAAAACGCTCGCTCTTTGCAAAACGAAGCACAGGCTCATATTTTTCAAGAATCTCAAGCTCAGTCACATCGCCTCTATGGTATAAAAGCAAGCATGGACACAAAAAACCTCGAACAATCCTTTTTGACTCATTTTAATACCAAACCTGAATTTATAGTCCGTGCGCCCGGGCGTGTCAATTTGATCGGCGAGCACACTGATTATAACGATGGATTCGTCCTACCCATGGCCATTGACCGCGCCGTCTGGATCGCGCTTTCTCCCAGAACGGATTCACAAGTCCGCATTCATTCGCTGGATAGTTCAAACGCGGTCGAATCGGACCTGGGACCTGATTCAGCCTTCGATCTGCATTCCCTCACGAAAGGCAAAGGCTGGGCTGAATACATCAAGGGCGTGGCATATCAATTACAAAATGCTGGCCACGATCTCCGCGGCTTTGACGCGATCATGACAGGCGATGTTCCCCGCGGCGCAGGTTTGTCCTCTTCTGCCGCCGTGGAACTGGCAGCCGCGCGCGCCTTCGCTGTAGTCTCAGGCTTTGAATGGGATGCAGCGCAAATGGCAAGGCTTGCACAAAAAGCTGAAAATGAATGGGTCGGTGTCAATTGCGGCATTATGGACCAAATGGCAAGCGCAGCCTGCAAGGCTGGTCATGCACTATTCCTCGATTGCCGCTCATTGGAATATGAACTTGCCCCCCTACCCCACGGTACGGCCGTGGTGATTTTGGATACATCCACAAGGCGCGGATTGGTTGACTCAGCCTACAACGAAAGACGAAATCAATGCGAAGAAGCCGCGCGCTGGTTTGGCGTGAAGGCGTTGCGAGATGTCAGTGTGGCTGAATTTGAAACGAGAACCAAAGAGAATAACGATTTGAATGCCAATGCCTTCAAACGTGCCCGACACATCGTCACCGAAAATGCGCGCGTGCTTGAAGCTGTTGAAGCGATGAAACAAAATGACATTAAAAAGCTGGGCGAGTTGTTCAACGCCAGTCACAACAGTCTGCGCGATGATTTTGAGGTGACCAACGAAGCGCTCAATCAGATCGTTGCGTGCGCGCAGGAACAATCCAACTGCCATGGCGCGCGCATGACAGGCGCTGGCTTTGGAGGATGCGCTGTGGCTCTCGTGCAAGAGGAACATGCCGAAGAGTTCACAACTGCCGTTTCCGCCGCATACAGGCAAAGGTCGGGGTTGGAAGCGAGTGTCTACGTCTGCAAAGCCAGTGACGGCGCAGACATCATCCAAAGATAACTGCAATAAAAAATGGACACGTTGTACGTGTCCATTTTTGTTTTAGCTGTATGCCATCTGTTCAACGGCGATGGGGCGTTTGCGAGATTGACGTTTGATGATCTTTTCAGCGGCAATGCGGGTCTGTCGCATTTGGGCATTGCGAATGATCAGCTTCATAAATTTCGTATGATTGACCGGGTCATTCAGAAGTGAGAAATCAGCCGAACCCGGTTCGTGAGGCGGATAGAAAATACCGCAGTTGGGGTTGATCTCAAGCATATAAATATCGCCATTGGCATCCATGCGGTAATCGCAGCGGGCATAGCCATTGCCGCCCAACTCTTTGAAGACACGCATGGTTTGCTCGCGCAAGGTTTTCTGGATCTTCGGTTCTGCAACCACAGCCACAGACATTTTTTCGTATTCGATCCACTTCATATCGTAGTGTTTGAACGATTCACCATTGGGGAAAATGAATTCAACCGGGGTGAACGTGAGCGGTTTCTTCGGGTCTTCGGGATTCTCGGCGATCAAACAGGTGAATTCGCGGCCTTCGATGAATTCCTCGATCAAGGCACGCCCGAATTCGTTGATCTCAAGTTTCAACTGTTCGCGCAATTGATCAACATTCTCGACACGTGAATTGCGGCGGATGCCAACACTGGCATATCCGTGCGGCGGTTTGACAAGCATGGGGAATTTCAAGCGCTTTGCGACCTTCTCGGCATCTTCAACACGGTTCACGAAAACCCAATTCGGTGTGGGAACCGAAACGCGGCGTGCGGCGTTCTTCATCTCATCGCGTGTGGGATCGAAGAATTTCGAATTGGCGCCTGAAAAAGCGGCGTTATGTTTTTCGAGCGCATTCACGAGAGCAATGCCTGAAAGAGCATCATCGGGAGTGCCATCACATAAATTGATGAACACGTCAACACCCTCATCCATAAGATCACGAATTTGCTTTTCAACGTTCTTTGGTTCCACCAGATGTTGCTTCCAGCGATATCCATTCATGTATGGAGATGGATCGTAGGGGATATCGTTTTCGTCTGGAACGCTTGTCAATACACAGATATACATAATATTTCCTTTGTTATTATCCTTCTTTGTTTTATTTTTGATTCAATTCAGCGAATTGTTTTTATTTAATTCATCACTCAATCGATAATCAATCATCATTTGATTTGTAATCAATGAATTAATTATTATCATATGTTTATTGTATACAACTATTGAAAGATGTAAAGGTTTTTGAACATACAATTATCTTAAAATATTATGATAATGTTAATACAATTTTATTGTTTTATCATCAACAAGCACTACAAAATCATTAATGTCTTTAACGTTTTTAAGAATCAAGGACGAGCGTTCTCTGCTCGTCCTTGATAAACACACGAATTGCATTTGCATTACGCAATTCCATCACCGATGGAATTGCGGGAGATGGTCTTTGTATGCCATCAAGTAATCATCAAGCGTAGTCTTTGCAACGTGCATATCTGTAATGACTGGATCAAGTAAAAGACACTGCAATGCTTTTTCATAACTACCTTCCACAGCGGCATCGACGGAAAGCTGCGCAACCATCAATTCGCGCCGACATAACTCTGCAACGGCTTCAGGCAACGCGCCAACATGCACGGGGTGAATCCCCGCCCCATCGACATGGACGGGTGTCTCCACCGTTGAGCCCAATGGCAGGTTCGCAATTTGACCGACATTCGGCAGATTGGCGGCAAGATGATAATGACTGCCTGCATAAGCAATATTCTCAATCATTTCGAGTGCACCTTCAGAATCTGTGTTCAACAAACCATCAATAGCGACTGTGCCTTCGGCCATGTCATTCAAACGGTCCAGGCTGACATCGCGCAGGGTGGCACGCTCATCCCAATCGTACAAGCGGATATTGAACTTCTCCCACGGTTTGGTGACAGGGTCGCTGAGCCAGGGGAGATATTCGCACAAATGCGTATCACCAGGGACGGGAAACAATTCAAAGGCATTGAAGACTTCACGGGTTAAAGGCTCGAAGGCTGGGTCATAGGCCTTAAAACGCTCCCTGAACCGCGGATACAAATCCTCGCCTGTGCGTTTATCGCGCAGGGAAAGTATCCAGGTGAAGTGATTTGTCCCGGCGGCGCGCAGATCCACCAGCGGCAGGGTTTGATGAACAACGTGGTCCCGCAGGTCATGCTCCACCATATCGGCTTGCATTCCTGTGATGCCTTTAGGGACTTCAATGCCGAGTTCTTCAGCGAGCACCATTCCCACAAAACAATAACCGATAAATATCTGATGGCACAATCCAACTGCCTTGATCTTGCTGTGACGATTCACCAGGTCACAAATGCGCACCATCGGGTTGGTGAAATTGATAAACCACGCATCCGGACAAGCCTGCTCCATATCGCGGACAATACTCAACACGGGCATCGCATTGCGGGCGGTGTGCGCAAAACCACCGGGGCCGCCATTTTCTGCATAAGGCTGACGCACGCCGTATTTGATCGGGATATCAAAGTCTGCTTTCCATAATTCCTCACGTGGACCAACCTCGATGGCAGAGACAACGAAATCCGTGCCATCCAATGCGTCTTTGTGATTTGTATGCGCAGTGATGTTGAAACCCGAATTCCACTCCTTATTCAAGCGATTCGCAAGCCTGTGAACGATATCAAGGCTTTGCGCATTGCGATCAACAAGGCGAAGCGTGGAGCCTTTTAGTTTTTTCGAGCGCAACAATGCCGAGAGGGTGTTTTCTCCAAACGATGCACTTCCTGCGCCAATAACGGTGATGGTGGTCATGTTTTTCTCCTTTTTATGGGATGTGTCGCATTTATGATGGCGGCCCAAAAAATAAGCACGCTGGATAAAATCCAGCGTGCTTATTTTACTTCCATACCCAAACACTTTACTGCGTTTGTATTTCCACTTCAGCGCTCATCCCCCAAAACAAACCTTCGGGTTGTTCATCCAATGAAATGGTGACAGGGTAAACAACATCTCCACCAACGGTTTCTGAAACGGGAGAAATGCGCAGGACTTTGCCTGTTACAGTAATATCCAGTGCTTCGATGTAAACATTCACGCTCTGACCGATCTTCACGTTCGGAATATCGCGCTCGCTTAAGTCCGTTGTTTCGATCTGCATGTGGGCAATATCACCCAGGGCGATGACAGCACGTCCAGCCTGGGCAAGCTCACCCACTTGAACATTCACATCTACAACCGTGGCGTCAAATGGTGCGAACAGGGATGTTTGAGCAAATGTGGCTTTGGCTGTTTCAAGTTTTTTCTTCGCCTGCTCAAGTTCTGCTTCGGCTTGCTGCCGCCGTTCTGGCGGGCGATCATGGCGGGCAGGAATCCAATAGGTGAATTCAAGTTCCGCGGCCTTCAATTCAAGTTCTGCAGAGGTTACAGCAAGCTCGAGATCGGGCGAATAAAGCGTCATCAAGGTTTGACCCGCTGTCACGACGTCGCCTTCCTTCACGAGCACTTCCTTCACCGGCGCGGAAATGACGAAACTGATCTGTGTATCCTGCGCGGGGATGATCTCCGCGGAAGCAATCACTGCGTCAGACGAGGTAAAACCTGTTTGTGTTGTGGCAGGCTCCTCGGTCTGTACGGGAGGCGGGGTCGGGGTGGCAGGCGTTCCACAAGCCGTGAGAATCAAAGTCGCAGCGAGGAACGTCATCCAAATATTTTTTTTCATTCTCGCCTCGTTACTTTTCTTCGATCTTCACTTCGGCGCTCATACCCCAGCGCAAACCATCAGGCTGGTCATCCAATTCGATCGTCACTTTGAAAACAACATCACCGCCGACAGTTTCGGAAACGCGCGCGATATCGGTGACCTTGCCAGTGAATTCCTGATTGAGCGCTTCGATATAAACTGTTGCAGCCTGGCCGATGGATGCGGAAGGAATATCCTTTTCGCTGAAATCGGTGGTCTCAATTTGGAAGTGTGTGAGATCGCCCATCACGATGATGATCTGGCCCGGGCTTGCAAACTCGGCGGGCGAAATTTCAACCGAAGCGATCGTGCCATCGAACGGCGCAACGAGAGTGGCCTGAGTCAATTGCGCTTTGGCAATTTCAACAGCGGCTTGCGCGCGGTCAATGTTTGCCTGTGCGGCGTCAAGGCGTTCTTGCGATGTGCCTGTGCGTTTAAGGTATGTCAATTGAGTTGTCACCGTTACGACATTTGCCTCAGCCTCGGCAACACGCGCTTCGAGGATCGACGTATCCAACGTGACCAGAGGCTGGCCTGCGGTTACTGAATCACCCGCCGTAACCTCAACAGTTTTCACCGCGCCTGAAAGCGGAAACGACAATTCGACCTTGGTTACTGGAACAACAATTGCGGAAGCAGTGGCATTCCCCGACGACGATTGTGACGTGGTGTCGAGCGAAACCGTGGGAACGGCTTCAGGCGCTGCCTGCGCCCCACATGCAGTCAGTGCGATGGCAGTTAATATCAGTACGATCAAAAGATTCTTTCTCATTTTCATGGTTCTCCACATTACTGGTTTTGCCAAAGGATCGCTCCCGGCAAGTATTTTCTTTCAACAAGTTTTATCACACCGTGTCGGAAACCAACACGTTTTATCGCTACGAACTACTATCTTTTTCTATCAAACCATCCTGCAAGGTGACCACGCGGGAGGCATAGCTGATGACACGCGGGTCATGAGTGGCAAACACGAAGGTAACACCCGTTTCCTTGTTGAGTTTTTTCATAATATCCATCACCTGTTTGCCGTTGGTCGTATCAAGATTAGCCGTTGGCTCGTCAGCTAGAATGAGCGTCGGCTTGGAAGCCAATGCGCGCGCAATTGCCACACGCTGCTGTTGACCACCGCTCAATTGATCGGGACGGTTGTTGGCGCGGTCGGTCAAGTCCACTGCTTTGAGCAGCTCCATGACGCGCTCCTGGCGTTCTTTGGGAGAATGACCATTCAACAGGAGGGGCATCTCCACATTTTCATATGCGGTGAGGGTGGGGATCAACGCGAAGAACTGAAAGATGAACCCGATCGTTCCGCGGCGCATATCGGCGCGCTGGTTGCGATTGAGTTTGGTGACATCCTTGCCGCCAATGATCACCCGTCCGCTTGTGGGTTGGTCAAGACAGCCGATCATTTGCAAAAGCGTGGTCTTGCCAGAACCGGAAGGTCCAACCAGCGCGGTGAATTCTCCACTTTCGATGGACAGGTTGACGCCGCGCAATGCCTGGGTTTCCAATTTTCCAATTTGATATACACGAGTTACATTTTCGATTTTTACAACTTCCATTTTGCACTCCTCGCGGACTCGGATCCGCGTCTATTTTTCTGCGCGCAGGGCTTCGACCGGTTGCATGCGGGAAGCCATCACTGCCGGGTAAAGCCCGGCCAACAAGGTCACTACAAAGGTCATGATGGTCAGATTGACAAGGTTCTCCATCGTCAACTTGGCATAGATCGTATCGGCGATCGTCATCCCGCTCAATCCCATGTCGCCAATGTAGAATCCATTGATGTTGAAATACAGGGTAGCCAATACACCGATGATCAATCCCATCATCACACCGCCGACAGCCAGCATTGAAGATTCAGCGAGGAACAGCATCATGATGCGCCCGCCTCTCATTCCAATTGCAGAGAGGACCCCGATTTCACGTGTACGTTCGTAGACCGACATGATCAATGTATTGATGATGACCGAGGCAGAGATCGCCAGAATGATCATGTAAAAGATCGCGATGTAACTTTGCGCGAATGTCTCATATTCAACGAATAATACGTTCAAGTCTTTCCACGTCTTGATCTCCAAATTTGAAGAAACGCTCAACGCGGGGACAACGCTATCAGTCAATGTTGTATCTTTAAGCAGTACAAAAATCGTACTGGCATGATTTTCCGTCCGCGTCATCGCCTGCGCTTTTGCCAGCGGCAGAAAAACCGTCGCACTGTCGAAAGAATACGTATGGGTGGTGTAGATTCCTTTTACAATAAAAGTTTGATCCTGCACATTACCGTCGGCGGTATTAAGTGACAAGCTGACACTGTCGCCTACTTCCAAGTTCAATTTATCCGCCATCGGTTTGCCGATCAACAAGGCGTCACGGTCATCGGGATTAAGATAATCCCCGCTAATAACCCCTTCGCGGTAGGGATCGCTCGCAGGTGAAAGCGGGTCAATGCCCGTGATTCTCGCGCCCGCAGATTGAGTCCCTGAGGATAGGAATCCGCTTGCGTACAAGCGCGGTGTTGCGGTTTCGACCTGATCGAGCGCGGCGATCTTGTTTGCGACCTCATCAGGATTGGAGACAAGGTCTTCCCATTTGAGACTCGATTTATTTTCATCATACGTCGCCGCGCGGATTTGGATGTGCCCGGTTTGGAGGTTGATGGCAGACTCAATGGCGCTGCCCATCTCGCCTGCAACAACAGACGACATAAGAATCAACAGCGCAAGTCCGCCGCCCACTGCCAGCGCAGAAAAGAAACTGCGTCGGCGGTTGCGGCCCAGATCCCGAAAAGCCATTTTAAGAATTTGCATCATAGGAATGCCTCATACAAAATGCAGGGCTTCGGCAGGTTCGCGCCGCCCGGCTTCTGCAGCAGGGATAAGCGCCGCCAGCGCGGAAATGATCAAGATCATTGACACGCGCAAAGGCAGTTTCTCGATACCCCAGGTTGGGTAAGCACGGCTTTGAATCAACGCCATGTAACTGGCGGCTTGGGTCATATTGCCAAAATCGAGACCGACTTTCATCAAATAGCCGTTGATCGCCAGTCCCAGGATAATACCTGCCGCGACGCCGACCAGCCCGATCATCATGCCCTCAAGAACGAACAGCATGGAAATTTGATTCGGCTTGAGTCCCATCGCACCCAACACGCCGATCTCACGCGTGCGTTCATAAACCGCCATCAACAGCAGGTTGAGGATACCAACACCCGCGATGGCAATAATGATGATGCTGAAGACATCCATCACACCACTCTTGGTGTTGATCGCAGAAGCGAGGTCAGGATAATTCGCCTGAAACGATTCGATCTCATAGCCAGGCAGACCAGGCTGCATCGATTCGATCACAGCGCTTTCCTGACCCAGCTTTTCAAGGAAGATCGCCACTTCAGTGGAACCTGTCACTTCGTAAAGCGCCTGCGCCTCTCCAAGTGAGATATAAACGCTTTGCTTCTCAATGTCTGTCAGTCCTAAATCAAAAATACCGATAACGGTCATTGTACGTTGACGCATTTGCTCATGCTGTGAACGCCCGACCATGGTGATACGGTCACCTACTTTCACGCCCATCGCATCGGCAAGGCCCTTGCCGATCAAGACACTGTCGAGATCGTTGCTGGTGAGGTTACGCCCCTCTTTGACATTCTGCCCGATGATGTTGACGGTCATTTCCTTTTCAGGTTCGATACCAATGATACCCACTGAAAACGCGCCCTCACGGCTGGTGACCAACCCACCCGTACTGATGCGCTGTGTAGCCGCCAACGTCAGTGGATTCGCCTCCGCAGCATTGATCACCGCTTGCGGATCAACCAATGGAAAAAGCGGATTTGAATTTGCCTCGGCACGGTAGCCTTCGGCATGAACTTGAACGTTGCCGCCCAATATTTTCACGGCGTTGCCGTAAATCGCATCGGTGAACCCGTTCATTAGCCCGTCATACCACATCATCAAAGCCAGCGTCAAAGACATCGCCAGGACGATGATGATCGTGCGGCGTTTATGCCGCCAGATGTTGCGCCATGCAAGGCGCAGATAAAGTTGCATTCTTACTCCTTTTCTCTCGAAAACACGAGAGTTGATCTTCAAAAACAATTATTACTTTGGCAGCCACTCTTTCATCGTGGCAATATTACCCAACGGCAAAGAGCCTGACGGCGCGCCAAGGATCCGCTCCACCGAGTCAGAATAAGCGCCGATCAAAGCCTCAAGCTGTTGTACTGCATCTGGAGGCGGATGGTCTGTCAGCAACAATTCGACAAACTTATCTTCAAATCCATGCGACAACCCCACAAAAATATTCCCAAATTGTTCGGGATATTTTGTAGAAAACACGCCCTCGTCTATTCCCTGACGGATGATCTCCGTCAGCATCGGCGCGATCCGCTTAATAGAGGCAACTTCCTGTTTTTGGCGCATGATGGCGTTTGCATCTGCACGCCATACACGAAACAAGTCGAGCATGAACTTCTTTTGCGCCACTTTCCACCGCCCGGCGGTATCGAAATACCGCCGCATCTTTTCAATGGCAGATAGATCTTTTGCATCAACGATCGGGCGCAAAACCTGCTCGGCATCATCCAACATTCGTTCGATCAAACCATCCAATAATGATTGCTTCGAGTCGAAGTAATGGTAAAAGGCCCCCTTCGAAATCTTCAATGCATCCAAAATATTCTGAATGGACATCTGCTCATAGCCCCTGGTGTAAACCAGCTTTCGAGCCACATCCAAAATCTCATTGCGTCTGGCGGCATAATCTTCTTCTTTAACAACTCTAGGCATAACACCTCTTTTATAAACCGACGGTCGGTTTATTTTTCAGGATTATATATCTGGCGAATACCGGTGTCAATAGGATTCTTAATAAGGAAAAGAGCGCCTCCCCCTCCACCGAAACCTGCTCGGTTTTCTCGAACAGTCTCTCCCCGAAAATAAAAAATCCACGAGGCCGCTCGTGGATTTCAAACATTTCCTACTCGCTACTCACTATTCTCTGCTCCCGCGCCATTCCTGCTTTCTCCATTACCATCTTCACCATCAACCCAGCCCGCCAAAAAGCGACAGCCGCCATGCCATGCGCTAGCACCGCGAACAACGGCGGCTTTTGAAATGTGTAATACGTCCAGCATTCGCGGGTGGTCCCCCACAATTCGAGGAAGTAACCAAGCCCTGCCCCCGCGATAAAGGTCAACAATGCAAAACGATGGTCCGTGGGCGTGATGATCAGCAAAATGCATAAGATCGTCGCGAGCCATGTATAGGATTTGTCGAATGTCGGGGAAACAAAAACCAGCATCAGGATTAAGAAAGAAGCGAAAATGATCCAATAGAGAATGGCAAATAGTGAATGGTTAATAGTCAGCTTGATCTTTTTATCGAATTGATCGATTATCCAACCTAATAACCTTGTGATTCGATCAATTGAGAGACTCGCGATCGGCCACGCAGGAATGATCCACAAGGGCGGGCGTTCAGCAGTGTAGTAATGCCAGAGGTTGGTCTGAGTGCCCCACGATTCGATGGCCAGCCCGCCGCAAATACCGACGAAGACGATCAACACATCGGTCTTGAGATTCGCGCGCGCCACAATGGTGACCGACATGAAAAAAAACACGCCAAGCAGCAGCCAATCCATATACAGCCACCACGGACCGTTCCAATCGATGTAAGAAAGAACCTCCTCTGCGAGCGGCCACCAGATGTACACGATCAAAAAAACAGTGACGAAGAATCCGCCAAGCAAAATGGATGAATCACGAGTCCAAAAGGGTGTCTTTTTATTTTCCATGCAGCAGATTATATTTCATGATAAAAAAATAAAGGGAAGTCCTTCGTACTATTCCACACATATAGCTTAAATCTTTTCTCTTCATTAACCTTTCAGGGATACAAACGGTTATAATTATTTTATTGATTACGAAAGTTAATCATTCATCATATTCAAACAAAAGGAAAGGATTACCACCATGAGTTTCTTCAGCACCATTCTCCAAAAGCTCGGCCTCAAAAAAGAGGAACCCGTAGCGACACCCCCTGCCGCCGCTCCCGCCCAAACCACTTCAACCGCCGCACCCGCTAAACCGCCCGTAGGATACGGCCCCACCACTACTACCACTGCTCCTGCCACTCCCAAACCCGCAGGCACAAGCACTGTGACTGATCGCCGCGTACAGGACGACATGGCTGTAAATCACGAGCCCATGAAGCCCGTTGTGCAAGCCATCTCGGAAGTAGACGTGGTTAAGCAGTTGGAAACCCTCGGCGCAGGCTCAGGCCTCGACTGGAAAGTCTCCATTGTAGACTTGCTCAAGCTTCTCGAGATCGACAGCAGCCGCGAAGCCCGCAACGAACTCGCCAAGGAACTCGGTTGTCCCGCCGATTTGATGGGCGACTCGGCCAAGATGAACGTCTGGCTGCACAAGACCGTTCTCAAGAAGATCGCCGAGAACGGCGGCAACATCCCCGCCAGCATGCTCGACTAATAATCTGCAATTCAAAAACAGCGCGGACAAATGTCCGCGCTGTTTTTACTTAAAGTATGGAGTAGGTTATCTTGCGAATCATTCTCCAAATCCCGCAGGCGGAATCCCCAAAGCCTGGATCAACCGCGCCCAAAAATTGACCTGCGCCGCGGTGCTGACAAGAATTACAAATTCTCGCTCTGAAAATGCCGCTTTCACTTTCTCAACCATTTCAGGCCGAAACTTCAATGGTGTTTCGGAGATCAGGCGGGTGTAGGCAATCGCCAGTTTTTCACGTTCCGAAAAACTCCCCACTTTTCAGGGTCTCCACGCAACGCCTCGGCTTCTTCATCGCTAATACCGTACTTTCGATATTCATACGAATTCATATCCACGCAAAATGGACAGGCCACCGCATACGAAGCCGTCATGCGGATCAACTTGAGCATGCGCTGGTCCATGCGGCCGTCTTCGTGAGCAACAAGTGCCTCCATGATGCCCGAGCCGATGGCGGCCTTCGGATACCAGGCAAGGATACGCGGGGGCAGCATCATTCTGCCAGTGATCTTTTCAGACATCCAAATTCCGAGTCTCAAAAGAAATGGGATCTTTACAGGTTGGGGGATAAAAGACATGCTGAAATTATAAACCTTCGCGACTCTGTAAACAGCATGGTTACCTGCCACCGGCTGGCCTTTTCAAAACCTTATTGGCAACTCCTCATAACTATGTTAAACTGAAAGTGCTTTCACCCAACTTTCATATTATGACATCTGCTAAAAAGACCCCCACAATTTACGATGTAGCTAAACTTTCCGGCGTAAGCATCACCACCATCTCACGCGTTCTTAATTCACCGGATAAGGTAAATCCCAAGACCCGCCAACAAGTGATGGATGCGATCGACCAGTTGGGCTTTGTTCCCAAGGCCGAAGCACGCGCCCGTGCCATGCGCTACACGAACCGCATCGGTGTCATCACACCCTTCTTCACTGCGCCTTCCTTTGTCCAGCGTTTACGCGGAGTTGCAGCAACTTTATCCAAGGCAAGTTACGAGCTGGTCATTTATCCCGTCGATTCAGCCGAACACCTTCAGGGATACATCTCCTCTATTCCTGTCATGAGAAACTTGGACGGACTGATCATTATGTCGCTGGCCATCGACGAAAAAGATGCACAGCGTCTGGTCGATAATGCAATGCACACTGTTCTTATAGAATACTCAAACAGCTTGTTGAACAGTATCGTGATCAATGATGCGCACGGTGGACGACTTGCCGCCGAGCATTTGATCGGCAAAGGGCACAAATCCTTTGGATTTATAGGAGATATCGAACCCCCGGAACGCTATGCCATTCACCCAGTCAGGTCTCGTTTACAAGGGTTTAAAGAGGCATTGAATGAAGCGGGAATAGACCTCTCTAAAAAATATATCAAACAGGCATACTATAGCCAGGAAAATTCACGCGAAGCCGCATTGGAATTGCTCAATATGAGCAAACGTCCAACCGCTATTTTCGCCGCATCAGATATTCAGGCGATCAGCATTATGAAAGTTGCCCGCCAGTTGAATTTACGGATCCCTGAAGACCTTGCCGTGATCGGCTTTGACGACATCGATATGGCAGAATATGTAGACCTCACCACCATCCGCCAGCATCTGGATGATTCAGGTCGGCTGTCTGCTGAAATGGTGTTGGCGCGCATCAATGACCCAGGTAGGATACTGCAAAATATCCATCTTCCGCTCACCCTCATCGAACGTCAAACCGCATAACATCCATCAAAACATCAAGATGGATTGTAGAAGCTACAAAGCAACTTCTTGCAGATTCAACGCTTCAATCCCAGCTGATAACTGATCATTTCAATATAAATATTCCTTCCCCAAAAAATTGAAATTGCCTCTTGACTCGGGTAAATGAAAGTGCTAAACTAAAATATGAAAGTGCTTTCAGGATAACACTTTCAGATACTTTCCCTTCCTCTTCAGGAGGTGTACTTTTACAAACAAAAGTATGAATCCCCCCCATCGTCCGTCAACCATTGAAATATCTTGAACAAAATAATGAGGAGAAAAATGAACAAGAAATCCCTGTTATGGTCTTTGATGAGCCTGCTCGTTCTGGCTTCTATGTTGCTCTCTGCCTGCGGTGCCCCCGCCACTGAAGCCCCTGCCGTTGTAGAAGAACCCGCTGCGACTGAAGCTCCCGCCGCAACCGAAGCTCCTGCCGCTACTGAAGCTCCCGCTGCCACCGGTACCTTCCTCGAACGCGCTTATGCTGGCGAATTTTCCGGTACTGTTGTAACCGCCACAGGTCCGTTCGTGGATGCGGATGCCCAGAAGTTCGATGCCACCATGGCCTCCTTCGAAGAAGCCACCGGTATCGATATCCAATATCAAGGCTCCAAGGAATTCGAAGCCTCCATCAAGGCGTCCATTGACGCTGGCAACGCCGCCGATCTGATCGACTTCCCCCAGCCCGGTCTTCTTTCCACCTTCGTTGCACAGGGCAAGATCGTTGATGTGAGCCAATACCTCGATATGGAAGCTGTTGCCGCCAACTACAACCAATCCTGGTTGGACATGGCCACCATGGAAGGTCCCGATGGCCCGATCATGGCTGGTATTTGGGAACGTGTGAACGGCAAATCCCTCGTTTGGTATCCCAAGAAGGCATGGGACGAAGCTGGTTATGCAATCCCAACAACCTGGGATGAAATGACCACTCTCATGGACCAGATGGTTGCTGATGGTTCCACCCCGTGGTGTATCGGTATCGAATCCGGCGCCGCCACTGGCTGGGCTGCCACCGACTGGATGGAAGAACTCATGCTCCGCACCACCTCCCTCGAGAACTACGATGCGTGGGTAAAGGGCGAGCTTCCCTTCAATTCACCTGAAGTTAAGAATGCCGCTGAAGTGATGACCAGCATTTGGGCTGATCAATATGTGTACGGCGGACGCGCCAGCATTGTTGAAACAAGTTTCGGCGATGCCCCATTGCCCATGTTCGATGCAGATGGCCCCAAGTGCTGGATGCATAAGCAGGGTAACTTCATCACATCCTTCTTCCCCGAAGGGACAGTTGGCGGTGAAGACTACAGCTTCTTCTACTTCCCCGGCAAAGACGAAGCCTATGGCAAGCCTGTTCTCGTCGCTGGTGACATCTGGGCTGCTACAAATGACCGCCCCGAAGTGATGGCAGTGATGGAATACTTCACCAAGGGTGAACACCTCAAGGTGTGGATGGAACAAGGCGGCGCGATCGCTCCTCACAAGGATGCTGACCTGAGCTGGTATGGCAACGACATCGAACGCGGCGTTGCTGAGATCATCCAGAACGCCACCTCCGTACGCTTTGATGGTTCCGACCTCATGCCCGGTGCCGTTGGTTCTGGTACCTTCTGGTCCGAAATGACCAACTACATCTCCGGCGCAACCGATCTGGATACTGCACTTTCCAACATCGACGCCTCCTGGCCCAAGTAATAAAATAGCAACAAAACCTGTCGGCTCGTTCACACGAGCCGACAGGTAATTAATGACACATCACCTGATACAATAGCACGAATCAATTCATTCATCACCGCTCAACTATTCTTTTATATGAAAGGATCGGCGGCAAATCCCATGACATCTACAACACCTCATAGCTCCAAGTCTGGCAACAGGACCATTACGGGGATACTGGCCCTTATTCCCCTGCTCGCATCGCTGGCTGTTTTGGTGTGGGGGTTCTTCTTTTTACGCGATATCCAACTGGCCAAAGACTCAAATATTCCCCAGGTTGTCACTGTGCTTATGGCAATCGTTTGGGGTGTTGGTGGTGTGATCCTTCTTTTTACAACTGCCAATTTCTTTATTGAACAACTATCAGATGCATGGGTGCGAAGACTCCAGCCTGTGCTATTCGTAGGCCCGGCCATCCTAATGCTCGTCTGGGCATTGGTCTTGCCGACCATCCGCACATTGGTCTTGAGTTTTTACGATGAAGGCAGCGCCAACTTCGTTTGGTTTGAGAATTTCAAATTCGTCTTTACCAATGATGCGATGTTGACCGTCTTCCGCAACAACCTAATGTGGATGATCTTCGGAACGATCTTCACCGTCTCCACGGGGCTGTTGATCGCTGTGCTGGCAGACCGCAGTAAGTTTGAATCGTTTGCCAAGGCGCTCATCTTCATGCCGATGGCGATCTCATTCGTAGGCGCAGGCGTCATCTGGAATTTTGTGTATGCCGTAAAACCCGTGGATGCACCGCAGATCGGTTTGCTTAATTCGATTGTGGTATTTTTCGGCGGCCAGCCCCAGGCGTGGACAGCCTTCTTCCAACCATGGAACAACTTCTTCCTGATCGTGATCGTCATTTGGCTTCAAACGGGCTATGCCATGGTGCTATTCTCAGCGGCCATCAAGGGCGTCCCAAGTGAAATCCTCGAAGCCGCCCGCGTGGATGGCGCAACCGAACTCCAGCTCTTCTTCCGCATCATGATCCCGCAGATCATGGGGACGATCATTACCGTATCCACCACCATCATCATCTTCACCTTGAAAATATTTGACGTGGTCATCGTCATGACGGGCGGCCAGTATGGCACCAGCGTGATCGCGACCGAATTCTATCGTCAATACTTTACCTATAATAATAACGGCGTCGGCTCCGCCATCGCCATTATTCTTTTGATCGCGGTCACGCCTGTCATGGCATACAACCTGCGTCAGTTCGCACAACGGGAGGTGTTCTAATGAAGAATAAAAAAATGCTCAACAGCCTCCTCATTAATGGCGTGCTCGCCGTCATCTGCCTATGCTGGACCGTGCCCACGATCGGCCTGCTCATTTCCTCCTTCCGTGACCGCATCGACATCAACCGTACGGGTTGGTGGACGATCTTCCCGCACAAAGACTGGGTCTCCGTTGAAAAAGTAAAACCAGGTCCCGAAGTGGACCGCAATCAACCGATGACCTTCGAAGGCATCACCGCGACATTCGAGGAATTCAGCCAGGGAATCGAAACAAAAGATTTGCGCCTCAAGTGGGTCGGCAATCGCCGCGTTGGTTATCTTGACATTCAAAGATACGGCTGGACGGCAGCCTCAAACTTCTCATTGGAAAACTACAAACAGGTATTGGCAGGCGATGATTACACTGCCACACTGGCCGATGGAACTACCGTCACCGAGCGTGGCGACAATATGAACCGCGCCTTCCTAAACAGTCTCGCAGTCGCAATTCCAGCCACAGTGATTCCCATTTCACTGGCGGCCTTTGCCGCCTACGGCTTTGCGTGGATGAAATTCCCAGCGCGTAAAATGCTATTTGCACTCGTGGTGGCTTTGCTGGTCGTGCCTTTGCAGATCGCATTGGTTCCGATCCTGCGCGACTACGTCCGCCTTGATCTGAACGGCACCTTCCTCGCAGTCTGGCTGGCCCATACGGGGTTTGGTCTGCCGCTGGCGACATATCTGCTCTTCAATTATATGAGCGAACTTCCACGAGATATTTTGGAAGCTGCATTTGTGGATGGCGCTTCGCACTTTACGATCTTCACAAAGTTGATCCTGCCGTTATCCGTCCCTGCGCTGGCTTCCTTTGCGATCTTCCAATTCCTTTGGGTATGGAATGACTACCTCGTGGCATTGATCTTCATCGGCGCATCGCCCACAAATCAATTGCTCACCCAAAGGCTGGCAGAGATCGTCGGCTCACGCGGACAGGACTGGCATCTTCTCACCGCAGGCGCATTTATCACCATGCTTCTGCCGCTCGCAGTATTCTTCGGTTTGCAACGCTTCTTCGTGAGGGGATTGCTTGCAGGCTCAGTCAAAGGTTAAAGGAGATAAATGGACTGGGCAAAACCCAGTCCATTTTTTATATTAAAACATGGAAACAACCTGGTACAAAGACGCTGTCTTCTATCAAATCTCAGTACGCGCATTCAAAGACAGCAATGGGGATGGCTATGGCGACCTGCGCGGACTCGAACAAAAACTGGAATACATCCGCGATCTGGGAATCGACTGCATCTGGCTAATGCCGATCTATCCCTCTCCCCTGCGCGATGACGGCTACGACATCGCAGACTATTGCAACGTGGCCGAGATGTATGGAAACCTGGATGACTTGAAGTCGCTAATTCAGACGGCGCATTCACTCGATATCCGCATCATCATGGACCTCGTGCTGAATCACACCTCAGATGAACATCCGTGGTTCAAGGCTTCCCGCTCCGATAAAAACTCGCCATATCGTGATTACTATGTCTGGAGCGATACCGACCAAAAATACAAGGACACACGCATCATCTTTCTGGACACCGAACCCTCCAATTGGACTCTGGATGAAAAGACAGGCCAATATTACTGGCATCGTTTCTACGCCAGCCAGCCCGACTTGAATTTTGATAACCCAAAAGTTCAGGAAGAAATGCTCAACGTGGCAAGTTTCTGGCTCGACCTCGGCATTGACGGTTTTCGCGCTGACGCAGTTCCATATCTCTTCGAGCGTGAAGGCACAAACTGCGAGAACCTGCCTGAAACACATATCTACCTCAAGGGCCTGCGCACTTTCATGGATACGAATTACCCCGGCAGGATTCTGCTGTGCGAAGCGAACCAATGGCCTGAAGATGTTCGTCCCTACTTCGGTGATGGCGACGAATTCCACATGGGCTTCCACTTCCCCATCATGCCGCGCATCTACATGGCGCTCAAAAAGGAACGCCCCGATGACATGATCGAGATCCTGCGCCGCACACCGACCATTCCTGAAAATTGCCAGTGGTGCATCTTCCTGCGCAACCACGATGAATTGACCCTCGAAATGGTCACCCCTGAAGAACGCGATTGGATGTGGCAGCAATATGCACCCGAACCGAATATGAAATTAAATCTGGGCATCCGCAGGCGGCTTTCATCCCTGCTCGATGACGATCGCTGCAAGATCGAGCTGGCCAACTCCATTCTATTCACGCTCCCAGGTTCACCAATTATCTACTACGGCGACGAGATCGGCATGGGCGACAACCTTGACCTCTTCGACCGCAACGGCGTCCGCACGCCGATGCAATGGGATAATTCACCCAATGCGGGTTTCACCAGCGGAAAACCGTTCACCGAATTTGTCAAAGATGGACGAAGCTACGAACATATCAACGTCGCCAGTCAAATGGCAGATCAAGATTCGCTGTTCCACGCCATCAGCCGCATGGTCAATACCCGTAAGGCACATCATGTATTTGGCCGCGGCAGCATGGAATGGATTGAAACAAACAATCCGTCCATGGCAATTTACATACGGAAATATCAGGGTGAAACATTATTGATCGTCAATAATCTGAGCAGTTCCGCGCAAACTGTTTCTCTTCCCGCCGAACTCCACGCGGACTATATTGAACTGCTCTCCAATATCCGACAGCAGATCAATTCCTCGATCACGCTGGAACCCTACGACCATCTCTGGTTGAAAAGAGAATAAATTTTCAAATCCATGAATGATATAACCCAACTCAAAAACGAATCGAAACGCGCCCTGCAGCGCCTGATTCCGCGCGTAAAAAAGGAATTGGAAAGTTCCGTTGCCGCCGACCCAAATGGCTGGCAGGATTTCTCAAACCGCCTGGATAAATATTTCCCCGCGTTATTCAGTTTATATCTTGGAATGTACGGCGGTCAGTATGATTTCTTCTTCCATCTGGAAGACCTCATCACCAGCCTGGCGCGCTCATGGTTTCAACGCCCCGCCGATTTGCGCGCACTGGACAATGCCCGGGAGAAGAATCCGCTTTGGTTTCAATCGAACCAGATGCTGGGCGGAGTCTGTTACGTCGACCTTTTCGCAGAGAATCTCGAAGGGGTGAAATCCAAGATCCCCTACTTCAAGGAGCTCGGCCTCACCTATCTGCATCTCATGCCGTTGTTCAAAGCGCCCGAAGGCGAGAACGACGGCGGCTATGCCGTGAGCAGTTATCGCGAAGTGCATCCGCCGCTCGGTACCATGGAAGAACTCGCATCCCTTGCAGATGAATTGCGCAGTGCAGGCATTAGCCTTGTTGTGGATCTCGTTTTCAATCACACTTCGGATGAACACCTGTGGACCAGCGGTGTGAAATCGGGCAACGAAGAATATCAGGATTTTTATCGCATCTTCCCCAACCGTGAAATGCCCGACATCTATGAACAGAATCTCAGGGAGATATTCCCCGAGGAACATACAGGCGCATTCACATTTTTCCCCGACCTGTTCAAAGATGGCGGCTGGGTGTGGACAACCTTCCACTCCTATCAATGGGACTTGAATTACGCCAACCCCGCCGTCTTCAATCGCATGACAGAAGAGATGTTGTTTCTCGCCAATCAGGGCGTTGAAGTAATTCGCCTCGACGCTGTAGCTTTCATCTGGAAACAGCTCGGCACGAATTGCGAAAACCTGCAGGGCGCGCATCAATTAATTCAAGCCTTCAATGCCGTTGCCCGAATCGCCTCGCCCGCATTGCTGTTCAAATCCGAAGCCATCGTCCATCCCGATGACGTGGTCAAATACATTTCAGCAGACGAATGCCAGCTTTCCTACAATCCGTTATTGATGGCATTATTGTGGAATTCGCTTGCCACACGCGAAGTGAAGTTACTTTCACACTCTCTCGCCACACGTTTCAAACTTCATCCCGACACAGCCTGGGTCAATTATGTGCGCGTCCACGATGACATCGGCTGGACCTTCTCCGACGAAGATGCCGCTTCCTTTGGCATCAACGGCAACGACCATCGCCGCTTCCTGAATGAATTTTACAGGGGCCGATTCGAAGGCAGTTTTGCACGCGGACTTCCCTTTCAAGAGAATCCAAAAACAGGTGATTGCCGCATCAGCGGGACGGGCGCTTCGCTCGCAGGATTGGAGAAGGCTTTAAAGGAAGAAGGCGCACACGAAGTGGAACTGGCCGTTCGGCGCATTCTCCTTATCCACGGCGTGATCCTCACCGCTGGCGGAATTCCGCTCATTTATCTCGGCGACGAGATCGGCACGCTCAACGATTACACCTACCGCGACGATCCAGCCCATGAACGCGACAGCCGCTGGGTACACCGCCCAAAAGCGGATTGGGAGAAGTATGCAAGGCGAAACGATTTCCGTACCATTGAAGGGCGTGTTTATCAGGGGCTTAAACTGTTGATCGACCTGCGAAAAAAACACAACGTCTTCTCAGGCGGCGAATTGGAGATCATCCAAACCGAGAACGACCACGTTCTGGGATTCATGCGCATGCACGCGGGCAAACGCTCCGTCATCTTCGCGAATTTTTCCGAAGCCCCGCAAATGATCGTCTCACGCATCATCGAACAATATTCTGTAACGAGCATCAAGCAATTACACGGACGCAGCACGCCCTCGCGTCACAAAGAACTCAAACTTGAGCCGCTTGATTTTGTCGTCTTCGGGTAAACACATCCATCATAAAGTCAAAACATCATGTAAAATAAAACCATGCTCTCCCGAGTTTACTCCTGCGCTGTAGTGGGTCTTGAAGGCGTCATCGTTGAAGTGGAAGTCGATTACACCAACGGTCTGCCCGGTGTCACCATTGTGGGCCTGCCCGATGCCGCCGTGCAAGAGAGTCGTGAGCGTGTGCAAACCGCAGTCAAGAATGCGGGCTTGCATTTCCCCCGTCACCGCATCGTTGTCAATCTCGCTCCCGCAGTCGTCCGCAAGGAAGGACCCGCCTACGACCTGCCCATCGCACTCGGTGTCATCCTCCTCGCAGGCCACCTCCCTCATGATGTCGTGGATGGCACACTCGTCGTCGGTGAGCTTTCACTTGATGGCGTCGTCCGTCACACGCGCGGCATTTTGCCAATGGCCGCCACAGCCCGCGCCAATGGATACAAGCGGATGTTCGTCCCTGAAGTGGATGCGCCCGAAGCGGCCTTGATTCCCGGCCTTGAAATTATCCCGGTCAAATCGCTTGCGGATCTCTACGACCATTTAGCGGGTCGGCGTTTAATTCAGCCTTATCAACCCTCAGAGAATTTTCTCGAACCGCTCTTCACCCCCACTGACTTCTCCGAAATCAAAGGTCAGGAACACGTCAAACGCGCACTCGAAGTTGCGGCCGCGGGCGGGCACAACGTTTTGATGGTCGGCAGTCCTGGCGCTGGCAAAACATTGATCGCGCGCGCCCTGCCCGGCATTCTCCCTGAAATGTCCATCGAAGAATCTTTAGATGTGACGCGCATCTATTCTGTTGCAGATCAACTCCCCGTTGGAACACCCTTAATCAAACATCGTCCATTTCGATCACCGCATCACACGATTTCACATGCGGGTCTCGTCGGTGGCGGGAATATTCCCAAGCCCGGCGAAATCTCCCTTGCGCATCGCGGCGTGCTCTTCCTCGATGAATTCCCCGAATTCGGCACACGCGTTCTCGAAGTAATGCGGCAACCCATGGAAGATAAAGTCGTCACCATCAGCCGCGCCAAAGGCTCACTAACTTTTTCAGCAAACTTCCAATTGATCGCTGCCATGAATCCCTGCCCTTGTGGCTACTACGGCGATTCCCTCAAGCCCTGCACTTGCGCGCCTGCTATGGTAACCAAATACCAAAAACGCATCTCCGGTCCCCTGCTCGACCGCATCGACATTCACATCGAAGTCCCGCGCGTGGATTACGAAAAACTTAGCGGCAACAAACTTGGTGAGTCAAGTGAAGCTATCCGCAAGCGCGTTCAAACCGCCAGAGATATTCAAAATAATCGTTTCTCTAATGGAGAAGCTAAAGATGTTGTCTGCAACGCAGACATGCGCATCGGGGAGGTAAGGCAATTTTGCAGCCTCCAGCCCGAAGGTCAGAGTTTGATGCGGGCGGCAATGAGTCAACTCAATTTGTCGGCGCGTGCTTATCACCGCATCCTCAAACTCTCACGCACCATCGCAGACTTGGCAGGGAGTGAAGAGATCCAGTCCACGCATTTGGCGGAGGCGTTGCAGTACCGTCCGAAGATCATGATGGGGTGATAAAAACCCAAATCTTCAGGCTTAGGATAAAAGATGTAGTGGGAAATAATTCTATACGGGTATAAATTTAGGTAATCGCGATTTATACCCCACCATAAAAAGAAGAAAATATCCGAAAATAGTTTAGCACCTCTGTATCTAGGGGTGTTTTTGTTGGGAGGTTCTCATACATGTTAATACCGCTCAATTTTCACTCAACCCCATTATTTCCCATTATCCTTCACACCAGTTCAGTTTTCGAACGGATGTTTTGTCGATTTCAAACCTTCTCAAACGACTATTCAATAAAAAAGGAGTCCATGATGAAATTTTTATGTGTTGTATATGAGGAACCAAACAATGGGCTGGGCCCACAGACCGAGAAGGAAGCAGATGACCTTGTCAATGAGCACCTTGATTACGATGAAACCCTGCGCCAGAGCGGACATTGGCTCATCGCCCAAGCCCTGCAGCCTGTGGAAACCGCCACGACGGTGCGCATGCGAAACGGGAAGATTTCCATCACTGATGGGCCATTTGCCGAGACCAAGGAAGTATTGGGCGGATTCGTGCTGATCGAGGCAAAGGATATGGAGGAAGCAGTCCAGGTCGCTGCCAGGATTCCCTCCGCCCGCATGGGGTTTATTCACGTCCGCCGCGTGTACGAATTTGAGAAGAAGTAGGCATTTTTTTCAGATTGTCGATTTTGGGCTATGCCAAACGACTATTCCCTGAAAGCAAGTTCAAATCTACTTAAAGGAGTACACAATGAAATATCTATGTCTGGTTTATTTTGACGGGACGGTACTCGACAAAATGTCGGAGACCGAAAAGATCGCTTTTGACAACGAGTCGCTGGCTTATGACGAAGAGCTTCAACGCAGCGGCCATTTCATCGCTGCAGAGGCACTTGAGTCTGTAAAATCTGCCGTCACCGTACGGATGCGTAACGGGAAGATCTCCACCACCGATGGCCCATTCACGGAGACCAAGGAACAACTGGGCGGCTTCATCCTGATCGAAGCCAGGGACTTGAACGATGCCATCCAGGTCGCCGCAAAAATTCCGCTGGCCCGTTTTGGTAGCATTGAAGTCCGCCCGATCTGGGAATTGGAAAAGAAGTAGGCCATCAAGATATCGGATGGTGCGAACGCGATAACCGCATCTGTTACAAACTTAACCTGTGGCGCACTAGTCGATTAAAATAACAAGGAGAAAAACAATGATCAACATTACAGAACCCAAACTCGTGGATCGCAATGAACAACATTATGTAGCGATCCGCAAACTCGTCAGCATGGCTGAGATCGGCCCCACCCTGCCTCCCCTGAGCGACGATGTCTTTGCCTGGCTTGCGGAAAAAGGGATCCAACCATCAGGCGCAGTATTCTGGCGCTATAACGTCGTGGAGATGGATAAAAAACTTGAGATCGATGTGGCTGTGCCCGTTGCATCCCCCATCAAAGGGGATGGGCAGATCATCGCGGACATTTTGCCTGCCGGGCATTATGCCATGATGCTGCACACGGGGCATCCTGCTGAGCTCGAAGAAGCCACAGCAAACCTATTGGCCTGGGCAGAAAAGAATAACATCCAATGGAAGATGGACGGCGAACGCTGGGGCGGGCGTGTGGAATGGTATTACTCCGACCCGGCTATTGAACCCGATATGAGCAAATGGGAAACGGAACTGGCATTTCTAACGGCCTAACATTGAAAATGAGTGAGGACGCGAGCGAAAAATTACGTGAGACGATCGATGAGATCTATCGCCTTGAATCACGCCGCGTTCTCGCTACTTTAATTCGTCTACTAGGGGATTTCGATCTTGCAGAAGAAGCCTTACATGAAGCCTTCACCACAGCATTGGAACAATGGGGGCGCGAAGGTCTGCCTAAAAATCCACGCACCTGGCTGGTTTCCGTGGGACGCTTCAAAGCCATCGATAACATCCGCCGCCGCGCGCGCTTCGACTCTTCGCTCGCACAGATCGCTAATGAATTGGGGCCAAATACGGAAAATCCATTTGAAACAGAGGATGAAGATATCGAAGATGAACGCCTACGTTTGATCTTCACCTGCTGCCACCCTGCATTATCTCCAGATGCGCAGATCGCGTTAACCCTGCGCACCGTCTGCGGATTCACCACCGAAGAAATCGCGCACGCGTTTCTCACTCCTCCGCCCACCATCGCGCAACGCATCGTACGTGCAAAGGCAAAGATCCGTGATGCACGCATTCCCTATGAAGTGCCATCGCATGCTGATCTGCCGGATCGGCTTGATTCTGTTTTGCATGTCATTTATCTGGTTTTCAATGAAGGCTATTCCGCATCTTTCGGTGAATCCCTCACCCGTCACGATCTTTCCAGCGAAGCCATCCGGCTTGGAAAGCTTTTGGTGGAGTTGTTAGCGGAACCCGAAGCCATTGGATTGCTGGCTTTGATGCTCTTACAGGAATCGCGGCGGGCCGCGCGCGTCTCACCGACGGGAGAGCTGATTCTGCTCAATGAGCAGGATCGTTCGCTGTGGGATCGCGCTCAAATCACCGAAGGCTTGAGCTTGATCCAACAGGCGCTCGCCTCCCGTCGCTTCGGTCCTTATACCATTCAAGCCGCGATCGCTGCCGTTCATGCGAGAGCCGCCACAGCAGATGGGACAGATTGGAATCAGATCGTCGCGTTGTACGATATTTTGATCCAGGCGGATCCATCCCCGATCATTGAATTAAATCGTGCCGTTGCGGTTGCTATGCGCGATGGCCCCGAAGCAGGCCTTGTGATCATTGAAGCCATTCTCGCACGTGGTGATCTCAATGATTATCATTTCATCCATTCCGCACACGCAGATCTATGCCGTCGCCTGGGGAAAACAGCAGAGGCCCGTGCTTCCTATGAACGGGCACTTTTATTAACTCAACAAAAATCTGAACGAGAGTTCCTTGAACGAAGATTAAGAGAGTTGTATAACAACGCTTCATAAATACGTAAATAATATTTATCAGGGAAAACACAGAAAAATATCCAGACAGATTTTTCATGTTTCTTATCTTGAGAGAATTGCCACAAGATTTAACAGTGCGGCAAAAAATGTAATAGCTAATGCAGACATACGCATCGGGGAGGTGAGGTAATTTTGTCCGTTGCAGGCTGAAGGTCCGAGCTTGATGCGGGCGGCGATGAGTCAGTTGAATCTTTCAGCGCGCGCTTATCACCGCATCCTCAAATTATCGCGCACCATCGCAGATTTGGCAGGGAGTGAAGAGATCTTGTCCACGCATTTGGCGGAGGCGTTGCAGTATCGTCCGAAGATCATGATGGGGTAGCGATAATGCCCCGCATGGTTATGGCGGGATCAAAGCCCCCTGAGGCGATTACGAAAAACTTAGCGGAAATAAAGTACTCCAATACCGTCCGAAGTTGATGATTAGCTAATGAAGACTTCGTCTATTGTGGTTGAATGTAATAGTATGATCAACTAAAGCCCTGACTGGAGTACAACCCGGTTGCGTCCAGATTGTTTAGCGGTGTACAAGGCTTTATCTGCTTGATCAATAAGATCGTCGAGCGTTTGAGCATTTGCCTGGGACTGTTCTGCCAAACCAACACTGATGGTAATGCCGAATTCAGTTTTGTCACTGCGAATATTCAGCTCTCGGACCATGTGCAATAAGCGTTCAGCTATTTTATGCCCGCTGGCAAGGTCGGTTTCCGGCATTAGAACAACAAATTCTTCGCCGCCATAACGTCCAAGAATATCAGTGGTACGCAACGCCTGACGTATTTGGTCGGCAAGTTTACGCAAGGCTTCGTCTCCAGCGGCGTGACCATAGGTATCGTTGATTTTTTTGAAGTAGTCGATGTCGATCATCATGGCTGTGAGGGTATGGCTATACCGCTTCGAATGGTTTATCGCCCGTTCCCCCAAGCTGATTAAATGCCGACGGTTGAAGATCCCGGTTAACGGATCGGTAATCGCCATACGGTGGATTTCCCTTGTCCGCTCTTTAACCAGTTCTTCAAGATGATGGCGATGATGAAGCAATTCATCCTCAATCTTGATCCTTTCCGCAATTTCTTCCTGAGCCTGCTTGTAAAGGCGAGCATTTTCGAGGGCAATAGCAGCATGGTAAGCAAAGGCTTGTAAACGTTCAGCAAGAACTTGGTTATATAGATTCGGCGTTCCGCTCATGGCGTTAAGAAAACCAACCACTGTGTCACGCAGGATGATGGGCGCGCCAATGTATGAACGGATCCAATTGTGTTCAGGGCGGGAATAAATCCATTCTGAATCGTGCGTCGCATCAAGGATTAAGATAGGTTGGCGGGTTTCGTACATACGGCGCAAGCCGATTACAGTAGAGACATTCAGGGTGGTGCTTTGCAAAGTGGACGCTGTACCAACCTGTTCATAGCCACGTCCACGGTATACCCGGGCAATATCTCCTTTTTCAATCATCATTACATTGCATGTATCAAACGGAATAACAGTACTAACTCGTTCCAGGATGTTGTCGATCACTTGGTCATAGTCCAGGGTTCTGGTCAATGCGGCACTGGCTAACTGCAAAGCCTCAGCTGTCTTACGTTGGTCTTGTTCGTCTTGAGCCAGTTGTTTGTAACGTTCTATCTGCCGCGCGTTTTCAAGGGCGATGGTCACTTGTGCGGCGAGCGCTGTCATGATTTGTGCATCTGTCTCATCAAATTCAAGCCCATCTTTTTTGTTTTCCGCTTCTAAGACACCGATCTTACGATCTTTGAATTTGAGTGGTGCGGCCAGAAGCGAATGCACGGGAAAGTTGAGCAGTTCAGCGATTCTTGGGTAATACCGTGGATCGATCCGAACGTCTGGCACGCTGACCAGTTGACCACTTGTAATAGCCGCCCCAGCGATGGATGATTCGATCGGCACTGGGAAATCAAAGAGACGATCTTGATACAAAGTCGCAGCTACAAAGCGCAGAGTATTTGTTGGCTCATCCAACAACAGGATCCCAACTGACTCACAATTGACCAGGTCGGCTGCAACCTGAACAATTCGATGTAGGATCTCATCGAACGGGCGGTCAGCAACGAGTTCCTGGCTGATTGTCAGGATGCGTTGTATATCAAGTAGCTGGTTCTTTGTCTGAGACATGGCTGGAATTATATGTCCTAAAACTCTTTTAAGAACACCAGAATAAGCAAATGATCTTACAAAGGGCAGTTACAGAGTTGGATCATAAAACATCCATTAATGCCAATTCAATGGCTTCTTCCAATGTCATCTTCTCGCCCTCCGCCCATGCCGTGTTAAAGGCGGCGTCACCGAGTACGGCACGAAGGGTTGCAAGTGCAGATTCAGTTTCTTCCTCTTCGCCAGCGGGGAGAGGATTGTTAATGGCTTTCCGGGTAGCAATAGTCCAGGCAAATATTTGCACAGATTCTTTCAACCGCCCTTGGGCAAGGGATAAGCCCGCCATACCTTCAGCAGAAAAAATTACGCCGATGACAGATTTCAATTGGTGAAAAGCAACCAGCGCTTCATGAAAAACGAGGCGCGCTGTACTGAATTGTTGCAAATGGGTCAAGGGTCTGCCTAAAAAAGAGAGTACCCACGCAGTGCCTGCTTTGTGACCTAATTCACGAAAACGGGTCAGCCCCTCCTCCAACAATACCCGCGCTGTTTCATATTCCTTTTGGCTTTGCGTTACAGCCCCTAGGTTGTATAGCGCCCAAGCGGTGGCCGATTTATCACCCATTTCCCTGTTGAGCACTAGGCACTCTTCGTACAGCCTCCGCGCCTCTGCCCAATCGCCCCGAAACCGCATAGTTTTCCCCAAATTTTCGAGAGCGTCTGCAATTCCGAACTTGTCACCTAGTTCGCGAAATAGTGTCAGGCTCTCTTCGAACAGTGCCTGCGCCACTTTATAGTCTCCTTGAACACATGCCACATTCCCAAGGTGGTTGAGTGACCACGAGATCCCCAGCTTATCACCCAGTTCACGCTGGAGTGCTAAACTCTCTTCGTGCAATGCCTGTGCTGCCGCATAATCGTCCTGAGCATGTGCCACCATCCCTAGACTATTGAGCGCCAGCGCCACGCCGTGTTGGTCGTGAAGCCCTCGAGCCAATGTTAGACCTTCTTCCAAATGCCTCCGGGCATCTGGAAAGTCCCCTTTGCGCCAAAAAACAATGCCGGCTTCAATCAGCGCCTGGCTCAAACCTGCCGAATCCTGCAACGCCGCCCAACTCACTCGCGCCTGTGTCAACCATTCCAATGCGAGGGCAAAATCGCCGCGCAGGCGACACAACTTGCCTAACGCCAGTTGCGCGCTCACATGCATTGCAACACCCGCCCTCATTAGCGTTAATACAGCGCGGTAATCATTTTCGGCATCCGCCCAATTACCAAGCAATTCCAACACCGCACCGCGTTGCAAATGCACTTGGGCTTGTTCGTATGCATCCTGGAGCAAGGGCAACAGTTGTTCGTAATAATCCAACGCGGCAACATTCGCAAAATTCTTTTGCGCCGCTTCACCCGCCTTGCGCAAATAGTGAAGTGTCCGCTCTGCTGCGGCATCCATGCCCAATTGATAAGCATTTTTATAGTGATATGCCAGTATGTCATAATAGGAAGGCAATTGGTCAGCATATACCTGTTCCGTAGTCATGGCTGCCAGGTAATGCAGTTCTCGCAACCGCGAGTGCAATTGCATGTCATAGGCTGCATCACGCAGGAGTGCATGTTTGAAGATATAGCGCAGTTCGCTCAACAGATGCCAAATCTGTCCTTGCTCTGCTTCCAATACTTCTACAAAAATATCTGTATACAACATCTTCGAGAGCAATTGCACATCGAATTCGAAACCAAGAACAGCAGCGGCCTGAACGACCTGCCTGACCTGATGTGTCAGGCGGTCAATGCGTGCAACCAGCATTGTATGAACATCGGCAGACATGGTGATGGACCCCGGCTGTACATCCCATTCGCCTGTTGGGGTTTGGATTAATGCGCCGGTTTCGCGGAAGTGCAACAGCATCTGCTCTGCGAAGAATGGGTTGGCACGGCTCCGTTCCCATAACAAGGTCATCAAGGCTGAAGATATTGTTCCTTCAAGAATGGTAGCAGCTTGCTGTACCAGAGCCTCGTGAGGAAGTGCTTCAAGATCAAGTATGAGTGTGGGCATTTCTTGATCCAAAGAAAAGGCTGGCTGACTGCCATCATCGTTGTAACGCGATGTGATAATAATGAGCAGGGGGTATGCAGTCACATTACGGCTAAGCGCCAACAGCATCTCGCGTGACGGTTCATCCAGCCAGTGGCCATCTTCCAGTTCAAATACAATGGGGCGTAGCTGACTTTCTGCCAACAATAGCGTTTTGATAGCGTTGATGGTATTCTCGTAACGTAATTTTGGATCGGTCAATTGTGCGTAAAGCGAGTTTGTCCAATAAAGCCCCAGCAACGCACCCAGGAACGATCGGGTGCGGGTGAGTTCCGTTTGCAGGTTAGTGCTTGAAGGCCGCGGCTTGACGACCATGGAGCGCAAGTTGTCGCCAATCTGGTTTAAGCGGCTTTCAAAGTTAGTTTTGTTTTGTTCAGGTGTGGAGTCGGACAATTGGTTAAAGTAGCGTTTTAACCAGTGAACAAAGGGATTGAATGCTTGATGAAGTATCTGGTCAGTTTGCCCAGTAAACCAGGAAACCCGTTCTCCCAGCATTTGCTGTAAGGCATATGCCAGACGCGACTTGCCGATGCCTGGCTCACCATAGATGATCGCCGCACCTGCCAATCGGTTCTGAAAGAGCGGCTGGGCGAACATCTCAAGTTTCTCCAGCTTGGCTTCGCGCCCCACCATTGCCGTTTGAAATATCCGCCTATCTTCTACCTGTTCGCCCAACAAACTATAGGTTGGCAATGGGGTTTCGAAACCCTTATAAACCAGATCTCCTATGTGCTCAAAACGAAAACCAGGATACTGCCCCATTCTCTCCGAAACGAGAATTTGCCCCGGCTCTGCCTTCCCCATCAGGCGAGCTGAGAGATTTACATCGCTACTGATAACACCGTACGTAAAACGTCCATAACCACCATAGTTGCCAGTCCATGCCGTACCACGTGTCAATCCGATGCGTAGTGGTGTGATGTAAGCGGTTTGGTCAACCGACTCATTACGCAGGGACAAAGCCGCTTGTAATGCTCGTGCCGGGTCATTTTCATGTGCCAGGGGTGCTCCAAAAGCGGCATACATAAACGCGCCTTTGTCACCGATCGTTAATTGAAGGAAACTGCCTCCATGACGATGAACGATTCGTTGTGCCCAACTCACTAAGGCATCTAACTTGGCTCCAGCATCTTTATCGGTATCAAAGTCAATGCCGCCAAACTGAACCATCAACGGAGTAACTGGACGCAAATCACCCAGGCTATCAACTCCACTGCGCAATTGCTCGAAGATCGACGGGAGTATCCATGGGCGGGCTTGATCTTCGCTCAATGCGGTTTCTGGCAGAGATGGCCAAGGAGCAGCCTGTACTGTAGTACTCAAACCGTCCACAACTGCATACTTTTTCTCGGCACGCCATGCGCTAACGCTTAGCACATCTCCCAAATTCTCGACAACTTCTTGGCTGACTACCACCTCACCCTGACCAGCATATTTCTCCGCATCCGACATTCGGGACAACGTTGCACCCGCAACAGTATCTATTTGCTGAATTGCTGGATCACCCACTACAAATCGCCGCGCCGTACCAGACGATATAGCTACTTTGATGCTCAACGTAACTGACGAGCCATCAGGCGTATACACGATAGCAAATGGCTTCATTGCCGACTGCATCGCTAGAGCAGCCGCTGTTGCTTGCAAGGACGAATAATAAAGAGGCTGCTCCGAATGCAGTGAAGGGATGTTGAACCAACAGGTAATTGCATCGCCAACGAACCCAATCACGCTGCCACCATAGTGATGTACCGGCTCAATAAGCGCATCAAATAGCGGGTTAAGCAATCCCAAAAGGGCTTCTGCGCCTCGCTTGGGTCCGAGCGTTTTGGCAAAGGCACGTGCCATCGGTGTGAAGCCATGGATGTCAGCGAAAAGAGCACTGCCAGATGTAAAATCAGGCAAACTTTCGCCTCGCACCAAAGCGTGCAGGCGATCTTGTGGAATATAGGTATGCAGTGTATTCATAAAAGGTTTATTTAGAGATATTATAAACACACAGCCTACTATCTGGTGGTCTCTTTCTCATCACTAGCATGATTTGTCTATAACAGAATTCGGATGTATTTTGAGCAAAGACCCTTTTTGAACCTTTCCTCTTGTGTATACCCCTTCTGCCCTGCGGCTTCATGGCGACTCACAAAAACCATGCACCTGCGAACCAGCCGTGGTGACCAAATACCAAAAGCGCATCTCCGGCCCCCTACTCGATCGCATCGACATTCACATCGAAGTGCCGCGTGTAGATTATGAAAAACTCAGCGGGAATAAGCTCGGCGAATCAAGTGAGTCGATCCGCAAGCGCGTGCAAACTGCAAGAGATATTCAAAATCACCGCTTTACCCATTCCATCGACATTGTCTCTAACGCAGACATGCGCATCGGCGAGGTCAGGCAATTTTGTCAGTTACAGCCCGAAGGTCAGAGTTTGATGCGGGCGGCGATGAGTCAACTCAACTCGTCGGCACGTGCCTATCACCGCATCCTCAAGTTATCGCGCACCATCGCGGACTTAGCGGGGAGTGAAGAGATACAGTCTCCACATCTGGCGGAGGCTTTACAATACCGTCCCAAGATCATGATGGGGTGAACAAAGGATAAATAACAAGAAACTAAAACGTCTATAGCAAAATAATAGTTTTGGCGCGTTCTTCTCTTTTACCCCAAAGAGTATTGGTAAAAAAAACAAGAGTTCTCGCGATAATCTCCAGGATGTAAAGACATGTTGAACTGCAAACAGGAAGCTATGCAACAAGAGGGCGAACCTGCCTTTCATTTTGGGCAACAGATATAAAAATCATCGAGTATGTAATGATTAATGTCTTTCTGAAATAATTTATACCTAATCCGTAACTTGGTCCTTTTCGATTTGATCTTGTTTCATTTCGCTAAGTCCTTATTGTCTGCATCGTAAACTTGTCAGATTTTAGTATTATGATTTACCGTAATAGCTACATTTCCTTTTTTATGCCCTTGCTCGACATAGCGATGTGCCTCGACAATCTGATCGAACGGGTAAACCCGGTCAATGATCGGTTTGATCTTGCCTGCTTCGATCAGTTCTTTGAGAATCAGCATGTATTCAACTTTCTCACCGCCATTCGAATCCGCATGGACATTGATGTAGACGCCGCCCGGCTTGAGCACCTTTTTACATTGCGACGGGGATAGTTTGCCGACGGCATCGAAGATCACATCGTAGGTTTTGCCGCTTTGGGTGAAATCCTGCCGGGTGTAATCAATGACGCGACTCGCCCCGAGCGATTTGACCAAGTCCACATTCGCGCCGCTGCACACTCCGGTCACGTCTGCCGCAAAGTAGCGGCTGGCAAGCTGGACGGCAAATGTGCCTACCGCTCCGGACGCGCCGTAGATCAGGATCTTCTGCCCGGGCTGGATCCTTCCCTTTTGGAGGCAATGCCATGCGGTCTGTCCCCCGCCTGGGATGGCCGCGGCTTCCTCGTAGGTGAGATTGACCGGCTTGATGGCGATCACTCCCTTCTCGGGCAGGCATTTGTACTCGGCATGTCCGCCGAAATCGACATCGAAGGTGGATGCGAACACCTCGTCCCCGGGTTTGAAGCGGGTCACCTTTCGTCCGATAGCCTCGATCTCTCCAGCCAATTCCATGCCGAGAATATGACGTCTGGGCTTGTTCCATCCGAGGATCAGACGTGCCATGAATTTTTGCCAGCCAGTGATGTTTGGCAGTTTGAAACTCCGCATGATCGTGTCGCCTATGGTGACCGTGGTAGCACGGACTTTGACCAATACTTCGTGATCGCGCGGCGTCGGTCTGGGAACGTCCACCAGCCGCAACACTTCTGGGGAACCATATTGAGCGTAAACGCTGGCTTTCATCTCAAGCCTCCAATGCGAGCTGTCTGGTAGGTTCGATGGCGGCGGCAGATGGATTGAATCCGCGGACGATCAGCCAGATGCCCAGGAAGATTTCGTTCAAAAGCATGGGCAGTCCCGTCACCATTCCGAGCGTTTCTCCCAAGCCTGGGTTGAACCAACCGAGCACGGTGTTGAACAGCACCAGTACCGCGGCGATCAATCCCCAAATGGAGATGAACCCAGGAATCAGCCGCGAGCGGAGTAGCATTACATACAGCAGCAGCGCGCTTAGGCTAAATATGAGATTGAGCATTTGAAACGCCCAGAAACGCTCAGCGAGAAGTAATGTTCCCAACTCCTGCATAGCGCCCACCTTGCCTGTATCTCCAGCGAGAGTCAGCAACGCAAGCGGACTAACATCTGCCAGAATCTGGGTGATGAACTCAACCACCCTGAAACCAACATATGCCAAAGCCAGGCTTTCAAAACGCGGCTTGAGGATCGGGAACAGGAGCACGGCGATCCCAACGTAGGCCAGCCCATTAGCAAAGCTGAGGAGCACGCCCAAAACTACCTGTGCCCTGCTCGCGGACATCAGGTTGAGGTAGTCGGGGGAACCGAGGATCGATTCCACCATCACGATTGTGCCAAGGATGAAAGTAATGTTGGAGAACAAGTACGCAGATCCAACAAGCGTTGCTGTCTTTCGGTAAGTTTTCATTTGATCCTCCAGAATCTGTCTACGTCGTCGCGCGCGGTTGGGTGCGCAGCAACACAGTCCCCAGCCAGACGAACCAGACGATCTGACCCAGGCCGAACACAGCTACCAAAGCGTTCAACGCTGGGATGATGGTGAGGATGCCGACCGCGCCGACCAATGCGCCGAGGATGTTCAGCCCTCTTGGAAGTCCGCCTGTCTGCAATGCGGCCAGACTGACCAACAGAGTCAACGATCCGCCGAGGATTTCGCCATTGGCGTTGCCCAACCCGTTCGTGATGGCCTCAATTGCCTGAAAGGTCAACGCGGCCTGGGTAGGGTCTTTGGCGTAGAGTGCGACCACAGTGGAGAGTCCCGCGTTTGCAGCCATGCCACTGGCAATGAGTGAACCAGCCCAAATGATGCCGATCGCGGTTGCCACCTGCATGAGCGCGGGTGCGCCAGACTTCAAGCGGTCGTACAAGGCCAGCGAGAGGACGATCAGCGCGAAGCCAAAGAATACGTACATGAGCAGGTTGGTCGAGAAGATGACCGATTGTTTTTCGATGTTCATGGCGAGCTTTTGCATTGGGTCAGTGATGTTGATATAGTCCAATACCAGGATGAAGATGATAAGGCCGATCAGGTGGCTGATTGCCATATACAGCGCGGCGATGCCGCCAGATTTCTGTAGGGTTTTCATGATTTTCTCCTTTATTTCGAATAGCTTAGGCTTCGATGCTGCGCCAAGTCCATGCGAACCCGACGATCAGCAGCAGACAGAGAGTCTCCACCGTGGCAATGAAAATATAATGGGGATACGACGCCATGCCGCCCCAGATATAGGCAATGGTGACGATGCCCACGACGATATTGACCCAGCGGTTGATCCCATACTTCAACACGCGTGACAGGACAATCATGGCAATGCCGAGTTGCCCCATGACCGCGCCAATCAACATCAGTTGGGGAATGGATGCGCCCGCGCTGGCGGATGTCCTTGACAATTCTTCCGCCGCGCCGGGGATGTAAAGCGAAAGGATGTCCGCTTTCAGCATGTTGATCATGACCACGATCCATAAGGTAGAGAGCAGGACTTTGGTGTCCAGTTTTTTGGTGATGTTTACGTTCATTTTTGCATTACTCCTTATTTGATTTGTGCTTTGTGGATTCGAAACTTCGGTTACCCGCTTCACTGCGACGAGAGTCAATCCGAGGTCGCGCACTTTGCGTAGCAATCCGTACAGGGCGGGCTGATCAGGCACAGGTCCAGAAAGAAGCGTGGTTCCGTCTTCCTCCAGGGTAATGGACATGCTGTCAAACCAATCTGCCCATTGACCGTCCAAGTGTCCTTCGATGTGTATCTCGTAGAATTGGGTCATCGCCTCACGCTTTTGAATCAACGTGAACGAATATACCGGCAGGAAGGTACTGTCGGGTAGCAACTTAAGTATTGATTGGAGTATTGTTTTGGGGAATTAGAGTAAACCCAACTCGCGGGCGCGAACAACGGCCTCAGTGCGATTTTGGGCTTGCAGTTTGTTGAAGATCCGCAGGTTATACCCCTTGACCGTGCTAAGCGCCAGGTAAAGGCGTTGGCTAATCTCGGTGTTGGATTTCCCCTCGGCGATGAGGCGCAGGATCTCGAGTTCGCGGTCGGTGAGGGGTTCGATCATTTGGGAATTTGGATTTACGATTTTGGATTGTGGAGTGACTTCTGCTGATCGCGGGAAAAATTCCAAAATGCGGTCTACATATCCAATCAAAGGGTGAGCGCGGGTAGCGATCGTCAACACCTGCATTGCATCCGCAGTTCGGTGTAAGTGTCGAAAATCAGAGATCAACACTCGCATTGGTTCGCCCTCATTCACATAAACGCGGATGTAGCCCTCAGGCTCGGTCAGTGTCAGCACACGTTCCAGTGCAGCAAAGGCTTTGGGATGGTCGCCTTGTGCTTGGTGGAAAAGCGCCTGTGTCAACAGAATTTCGATCACACTCCCCGTCCGCTTTTGCGATTCGGCCAATGTCAGCAGGCGCCTGAGCAATTCATGGACACCCGTGAAGGAACCTTCGGCCAGACACACCCGCGTCAAGGTGAGATGTTCATACTCGCCCAGATAGCTCGCTTCATCCGTGACCGAGAGGCCGCGTTCCCGCACCCAGGCATGGGCCTTGTCCAACTGCCCTAGTTTGAGATAGTTCCGCACTTTATGGGCCTCGATCGGTTGAAGGATGGGGATTGGGTTTTTGATGTAGGCATGCTTCGCTTCATCGAGGAATTTGAGCGCTCCATCCCACTCCCTAGCGGATTCTTTAAGCCGAGCCTGAGCCAAACTCCAGCGGTACGGCCAGTCTATCAGGGTCGTGCGTGGACCCAGATCGGCAACCGTTTGCAAGCACTGTGTCGCCGCTGTATCATCGCCTCGTTCATGGGCGAGCATGGCCAACCCAAGATGGTGGTGGGCTGTAACAACTTCCGCTTCCGGGCCCAATGCGGCGGCTTGTTGTATAGTTTGTTGAAGAGCCCGTTCGGCTTCATGCAAGTGACCCAATATCACTTGCATATCAGCCACAACAAAGGTGCTGGCAATCGTATACATTTGGTTGCCCAATTTTTGCATATCCTCCATCCAGGTATGCATGGCTTGCAATGAGGCTACCACGTTTCCGGTAGCCCAATGGGTAAATCCCAGTGTGATGGCAGCCTGAGCACGGAGGAAATTATCATTCTCGGGAAGGAGTTGAATGGTCAGCTCTGCATATCGCACCGTTTCAGCCAGGTTCCCTTCTATCTGGGCATTACCGGCACGGATCAGGGCAATGTTCCCTGGCATGGACTTGAACTCCTCCTGGTCCTTCATGCCTTCCAGGGCGCGCTCGGCGTTCTGCAGGTACGTTTCACTTGGCTCCAATTCTCCGACATCCGAAAATGCCCACCCAATGTGGACACATAACCAAGGTTGGGAACAAACAATCGCATTGGGCAGTTTTTTCACCCAGCCAAGCCAGGCAGCAGTTTGGAAATTACGTTCCATGTCCTGCCAGACATCTTCTGCCAAGCGTGTGGCTCGCACGAACTCCCCAGCGTTCAGGGCATGGTGGAAGGCCTCAAGCATCAGACCATTCTGTTCATACCAATCACTGGCGCGGATGTTTAGTTCGGCGATTTCGTTTGGCGCAAGGTTTTTTCCCAATCGCTGGCGCAGCAAATCCCCAAAGAGATGGTGATAGCGATACCAGCGTCTCTCGCTGTCCAACGGAATGATGAACAGGTTGGCATGTTGAAGGCGTTCGAGAGTCTCCTGCCCGGGAATCGATGAGTCGCGTAAAACAGCGTCACAAAGAGGGGCACACATACGATCAAGAATGGATGTGCGCAACAGGAAGGTCTGGATGCGTTCCGACTGCTGTCCAAGAACTTCTTCAACGAGATAGTCCAGCACGAAATGGTGACTGCCGGTGAAAGACTTGATAAAGCTGGCAGTGTCTCGCGAAGCGTGTCCCTGCATGGAAAGCGCGGCCAATTGCAGGCCAGCGATCCAGCCTTCGGTGCGGGATTCCAAAGCAGTGATGTCTTCTGCTGAGAGGGTCAGTCCTGCCACGCGATTCAGAAACTCGGCGGCTTCGGCAGGGGTGAAGCGCAGGTCTGCGGTACGCAATTCGGTCAGTTGGCCGCGGGCGCGCAAGCGGGCCAGGGGTAGTGGCGGGTCTTCACGAGTTGCAATGACCAGGTGCATTTGCAGCGGCAGATGTTCGACCAGAAAGGTGATGGCTTCGTCAACCAGTTTGGAGTCAATCACATGGTAGTCGTCCAGAACAAGAATGAAATTATTCTGGACAGCGGCGATTTCATTAATCAGGGTTGTCAAAATCGATTCGATTGGCGGTGGTTGAGAGGACTGAAGTGCAGCCAACAAACCCATGCCATTTCCCGCATTGACCATCTGTAAAGCCGCTACCAGGTAAGTTAGAAAAGGTGCAAGTTCGTTATCCCCATCGTCCAGCGACAGCCAGGCAACAGGCCGCTCACAACTGTCGACCCATTCACTGACTAGCGTGGTTTTCCCAAAACCAGCGGGGGCAGAGATAAGGGTCAGTCGGCCACCCGAAAGGAGGCCCATGTTGAGTTGTTCAATCAGGCGAGGGCGGCGGACGAGTTGTGGCCGAAGCGGTGGAGCATAAAGTTTGGTGGCTAAAATTGGCGCCGACATAGATTCATTATAAAACTAACAATCAAAAATTTGGCAGTTTCCAAGATAATCGAAATCGGCTTTTACTCATTACGGCAATAACAATGCCTGTTCTCAAGAGTCCCCACACCATCGCGAAGACGCCGCTAGCAACGGCCACCCAACTAACATCAGGCTGGAGAAGAATCATAGTCGAAATATCGACCTCGAATGCTTTTGGCAAGGTCACAAGAAGCACATAGGCGATGGCGGCGTTCCAGATCAACGGCATGGCGACATCACGCGAGATCTGTGCCTGTGATGAAAGGGGTGCGCCGCTCCGCCAGGAACGAACACGGCGCACCGTCATTACGACGGCGAGGAAATGCAGCAGCGGAATCAACATCACGAGAACATAGACTATCTGCCTGAAAAGGATTTCATTCAATTGAATGGGAACCTGACCCAGTAACATTCGCAATACGTTGCCGGGAAGTCTGGATATACGGAACCCCAACATGGGGCTATAGGTGTTCATGACCATCGCAATCGCCATGTTTTTTTCAGGCACAAGGAACATCACTGTCGTATAGCCCGGGACCGCCCCATCGTGAGCGAGCACCTGCACATTTTGAAAGTGCTGCACTTCCCAGCCCATCGCATACGAGGTGGCGACAGGTGGCTGATGCATCTCGGCAATGCCCGCAGGCGACAGCAAAGATACACCTTGATAGATTCCCTTGTTAAGTTGTGCGATGAGATAATGTCCGAAATCCTCAGCGCTCAGGATGAGTTGACCCGCCGGGAGCGAACCGCGCGAGAAAGGCAGGTCCGGTGATGCCACAGGAATGCCAAACCATTTCTGGTAGCCTGCCGCGAGCCCATCTTGTTGGGCTTCGGTTTTTGATGCAAAACTATTTTGCATATCCAGCGGTTGGAAGATATGTTCTTTGATGTACGTCTCATAGGATTGACCTGTGACCGCTTGAATGATCATGCCCAAAGTAACATAGTTCGCATTGGAGTACTCAAATTGTTCACCAGGTGGCGCAATCAGTTCGATCTTTGCCAATGCCCGCACGTTGTTTTCGATCGCTAAATCGCTTAAGTCGACAATTGCTAGTTGCTCCTGCCCAATGGATTTGGGGATTCCGCTCGTCATGTTTAATAGCTGACGTACTGTGATAACTTCGGAGGCTTTGATATCTGCGACTCGAAACCACGGCAGGTAGGTTTGAACCGGCGCATCCAATTGGATCTTGCCTGCTTCAACCAACTGCATGATGGCAAGTGCGGTGAATGATTTGCCCGTCGAACCGGTGAAGAATGGTGTCTGCGGCGTGACTGGGCGACCCGAAGCATCAGCAACCCCGAACCCCTTCTGGTGAACGATTTGATCGCCTTGTATAATGACAAGCGCCGCGCCGGGAATCCCAAGTTCTTTCATCTTGGAACTAATGTAATTGTCAACTTCATCAAAATTAGCAGGTGTAACCTGAGCAAAGGCCGGGCTGACTCTGAGCATGGGTGAGACGATAGACAGAATCACAATGCTTAGCAGAATGATTTTTCGAAGCGGGTAGGTTTCATATTGATTCATCATCTCACCTAAAATTTACTTCTGTATCGCCTGTCGAACTATCTCTACCATCTTCACGATGGCTGCAATCGCATCCTGGGGCTGTTCAATATGGATGGGGTGACCGCTTTGTTCGGCAAAGAGTTGCTGGCTGTTAGTCGATAACTGGAGGAGGGCGGTCTGTGCGGCGGTGTGTTTAGCATCCTGATCTTTACCACGCGACAGAACGATTATGGGCAATGAACCTAACGAGGTCACAGCCCTGGCCTGTGCCCCGCCTTCGGGCATTCCCTTTAATTCATCTATGAAGGTTTGAACGCTACGAGGAGCCACCGCGAAAGCTGTATAGGCTTGCTTATCTCCATCTGGCAGGTTTTCAACAGAGCCAAGGGGTCCCCCCAGCAGGCGCACTAAGCCGATGCGTGCCAGCAACGCTGGAATAGGCGTTCCACCGGGTTTCGGAGCTGGGCGATAAGTGGCGACGTTCGAAGTAGGCAGGTCTTGGGTGTCAACCAGCACCAATCCGGAGACTTCGTCTGGATAGTCATGAGCGTACACGATCACGGTGAACCCGCCCATCGAATGACCGACCAACACATACGGGCCGGGTTCATTGGCTTTTACCAGCAGGGTATGCAACTCTTTTGCATATTCCCGAGCAGTACGCGGCTCGGGACTGAGCTCGCTCCACCCCATGCCTGCTCGATCGTAGGTGCAGATGCGCGTGGTCTTGGCAACTTCGGGCTGTACCCAACCCCAAGATGCAGACATATCGCCCCAGCCAGATTCGACCACTACAGTAGGACTGCCAGTACCCGTGCAGTGGATATGCAGGTGATAACCGCCAACGTCCACCATTTGACCCGGAGGGGGATAAGCTTTCATTTCGGCGGCTTCTACGATAGGCTCGTAAATGTACCCCACGATCGATAACCCTATGATCAAAAGCATAATTCGGCCCAGCCAAGTCAAACAACCGCGACCTTTACCCTTGGAAGAAATTACCTTTCCGTTCTGATTCTGACCGTTCATTGTGCAGCCTCCATACCACTAAGAATAAATATCCATCACACTCATTATTGAAAGCGCTATTGATGAGTATGGCTATAAGTGATCAAACAATACTGATTACATTATTTGATTTTTTGACTTCCTTCGCACAGCAGCATCCGCTTTCATTCGATCTTTTGGGTGGCCAGCACGAATTGGCATCAGCCTTATCTGGGTGCTTTGCAACCATTCCCCCGCAGGTCCAGCATGGAGCTAGGACCGATTCAATGAGGGGAACCTGTAACAGGTCCGCACCGAGGCGGGCACGTTCAGTTGAATCCGAGTAGGGTGCGAGTCCTACTTTCCCATCCACAGTAAAAGAGAGTTGCCCCACAAATTCAAAACCTGCCTTGCTCATACCAGCGCCGGAGGGGAGATTTTCTGGCGCATGGATGATCCAAAATCTTTTAGCGTTTTGGATTTCCTGTTCAAGGATGGATTGGAGCAAGCGCGGATAAAGTCCTTGACCCTGCCAATCTGGAAGAGTGGCGAAATCCCAGAGATAGCGATCGTTGGGCGAAAGTTCAACATTAATATCGAGTTCGCCAATGGACACCTTGCTTGTAGCGAGCCAGCCATATGCAACCGGTTGTCCATCCATTCGCGCAACATACGGACGATGCCCATTATTTAGTCGGCCCATGACCTCTGCGAGAGTGATGTGATTGATTTCCGCAAGTTCATCCCAGTCAGAGGCGGGACTGGCTGTAAATCCAGGTAATGGCGCGATCGGTGCAAAAGTATCTTCGATCCAAAAGGTGGCAAATGACATTTTGTTTTCCTCGTAGGAGTGTTACTCGACAGATTCGGAAACGAATGCAGAGGAATTGAATCCCTTGACGATCAGCCAAACCCCAATGGACATCTCCCACAATCCGCCTGGAAGTGTGTGGAGCAGTTGCAGATTGAAGCCCAGGATTTCCAGCATAGATCCGCCTAAAAAGCTCACGTATCCAATGAAGCCCCAAATAATGAAAAAATGCGGAACCAATTTTGCCCGATAGAAACCGTAGCAAAGCGTCAAGCCAGCCATCCCTAAAGTGACCATGCCGATCTGGTAGGTGTAAGCCTGTGACTGTGTGAACAGAGCGCTCAGGGATTGAAGATAGGAAGTCTCGGAGGCGCTGGCTTTCAGGAACTCGGCACCCAGTGGAATTCGAAGCAGGATGAATAAAGCCGAGACGGCAATGATAGCGGCTTCGACGAGCCTGGCGCTGAGGTAACCGAGCGCGATACGCTCGTTGTTTTGCTTCAAAATCGGGAACATCATCACCCCATGAGCGGCGTCGCCAGCGGCGGCGAGTACCCAGAGCAATGCGCCGATAGCGATCATCATGCTCCTGGCAGAAACCGTGTCAAGCTGACCTGGTGTACCAAGCGCCGATCCTGCAATACCTACAACGAATCCCAAAATGTATAGCGCGCCCACCACTTTTGCTGTCGTTCTGTATGTGTTAACTTTTGTAGCTACGTTATTTTCTCTTTTGATTGAATTCATCTTTTATCTCCTTATTGGCTGTAGTCAAATTTCTAAATTTTGGCGTTATGGTCTATCGTAATGACGACATTTCCCTTTTTGTGCCCTGCCTCAACATACTTATGAGCCTCGGCAATCTGTTCGAGCGGATAGCTTCGGTCAATAACCGCTTTGATCTTCCCTGTCTCGATCAGTCCATTGAGGAAAATTAATTCTTTGGTCTTTTCGTTGGACGGTCTCAACCCTGTAGCCGCAATCCCTACCTTCTTTCCACCTGTCATGGATGTCCACAACATTTGAATCATGGTCGCTGGCGAAGGGACCGTTGTCAGATAGATCCCATTTTCAGTTAGCGAGCCTTTACAGCCTGAAAAAGAACTCTTGCCAACCGTGTCAAAAATGATGTCGTACGTCTGACCATTCTTTGTAAAATCCTCTTGGGTGTAATCAATGACCTTGTCAGCTCCCAACGATTTCACCATTTCCAAATTCGTGGTGCTGCATACGCCGGTGACATCTGCCCCGAAGTATTTGGCAAACTGTACGGCAATGGTTCCTACCGCCCCAGATGCTCCATTGATAAGAACTTTTTGTCCGCTTTTGATTTTTCCTTTATCTCTAAGGAAAGGCAAGGCTGTTAATGCTCCGTTGGGAAGGGCGGCGGCTTCCTCATAGGTGATATTGGCTGGTTTCATTGCAAGCGCCGCTTCTTCAGGCATACAAATGTATTCAGCATATGTACCTAATAAGCCCAGCCCGGTATTTCCATACACTTTGTCGCTTTTCTTGAATCGTTTTACATCTTTCCCAACGGCTTCCACTTCGCCAGCCAGATAAAATCCCAGGATGGGTTTCTTGGGTTTCAAAAAACCATTAAGACCTGGGCGGGCGCGTATTCCGGGATCCTCTGCTGCGACTGTTGTCGCAACGATTCTTATCAGCACTTCATTGTCCTTGGGGGTAGGCTTGGCTACCTCTTTCATTTCAAGGACATCTGGTGATCCAAATTTTGTGTACACAATTGCTTTCATAAGTATTCCTCCGAGGTTGTTTTGATTTGACAATAAGAAATTTTGATTGACATCAGGCGCCTCTTTCTGATCGAGATTGACGCCGTTGACCGAGAGCAATGTCATGCCCAGATCGCGCACTTTTTTTAGCAATCCGTACAGGGCAGACTGATCAACTACAGGTCCAGTAAGAAGCGTATTGCCATCCTCTTCCCGCGTGATGGTCAGACCTTCAAACCAATCCGCCCATTGCTGACCGAGATGGCCTTTGACTTTAATCTGGTAGATAGGTGGTTGACTCGGGTTGGTTTTTGGGTTGAGTTTGTTTGACATTACTGTGTACCTGTTGCGGCTGGTCATAAAAGCCTGCGCCGCTTGCTCCATGTACAAGTAATATATCTGCAACACAGTGCCGGGTATAGACACTTTGGTGTTGTTGCAGGTGTTGTTTTAAATGCTTGGGGGAAAAATAGTGGAGAAAACTTGCGCTTACAACAACAACTATACGCTCTAGCCGCCGTCCTCGGCGGCGTTTTACTCGTAATCCTGCGCCGAGGACGGCGCAGAGAGCAATCTGCCGATGATTGGGGAAAAATATTGGGGAATACTTGCGCTTACAACAAGCCCAACTCGCGGGCGCGGATTATGGCTTCGGTGCGTCTTTGAACTTGTAATTTGCCATAAATCCTGCGGTTGTGCCCTTTGACCGTATCCAGGGCAAGGAAAAGCCGTTGGCTGATCTCGTCGTTTGAAAGCCCCTGGGCGATGAGACGCAGCACTTCCAACTCGCGCTGGCTTAATAGCTCGTTCGAATTTGATTGCGGTATATCGTTGGTTTGCACAAACGCAGACAGGAGTTTATCTACATAGCCCCGCAATTCATGGTCTTTGCCGCGCGGTTGCTTTTCAAGTGACCCACTAAAATCCAAAAGCAATGACCGCATGGGTTCACCCACATTCACAAAGATTCGGAAGTATCCCTCGGGTTGCGCAAGATACAGAGCACGCTCCAGCGAAGCGAATGCCTGGGATGTGTTGCCCTGCGCATGGTAGGCAAGAGCCGTCGTTATCAGTATTTCGAGCATGCTGCCCATTCTTTTTTGATCCTCTGCAAACTTCAAGAGACGTTTCAATAAAGTCAAGGCGTTAAGAATGGTTCGTTCTTCGTGATTACTCTGATATTCAGCGAGCAGCACACGAGTCAGGGTGATATGCTCGAACTCGTGCAAGTAACTAAGTTCATCGTTAATCGAAAGTTCATGCTCACGCATCCACTCTTGCGCATTGGACAATCGTCCTTGCTTGAGATAGATTCTCACCTTTATAGCGTCAACGGGGCGTGTATTTGGAATGAGAGACCTGACATACAAGCGTTTGGCTTCATCCAAGAGGTCGAGCACGGTGTCGAGGTCTCCCTCAGACTCTCTCAGCCGCGCCAGAGCAAGACACCTGCGATAAGACCAATCCCGCAGAGTGGACTGATCACCCAATGCAAGGCTTTTTTGAAAATGTTGCGCAGAAGATTCATCATCCCCCATCTCATGGTATAGCATTGCCAACCCCAAATAATGATGCGCAATGACGCGCTGGGATTCGCTTTCATGTGCGGAAGCAAGTTGTAATGATTGTTGATAGGTTCTTAACGCTTCACGGAGATGTCCCTGCTCTGTCAGAATATCCGCTTTTCCAGAGCCACTGGCAATGGCGAAAATAAAATTGCCAGCCTTTTGTGAACTATCGATCCAGTCGCTCATGGACTTGCAGGCGGCATCCAGATCACCATTTGCCCAGTATGTACCTCCCAGAATCGCAGTGGCTTGGGCGCGCAAGAAATAGCCTTCTTCAGTGGGGGCGAGTTTGATAACCAGCTTCGCATACTTCACTGTGTCAGGGAAATTACGTTGAGTCTGGGCATTGTAAGCGCGGGCAAAAGCGATCCTGGCTGGCAGGATACGAAATTGTTCCTCATCCACAATAATCATTTTATCGGATGGATCTTCCAGACACCGTTCAGCATCCCTCAGACGGGATTCACTGGACTCCACTTCGCTGGCATCCATGAACGCCCATGCAATCTGCGTGCACAACACCGGACGGGTGCGGATCAACTCCTCTGGTAACTGCTTTGCCCAACCAAGCCACTCAGCAGACTGAAAACTTTCATTCATTCCCTGCCAGTACTTTTCAGTCAATCGCGCACTCCTACTGAAATCCCTAGCAGCGATGGCATGGCGAAACGCCTCAGCCGCATCACCATTTTTTTCATACCACTCACTGGCGCGGATATGATATTTGGCGATCTCTTCGGGTGTCAGGCTTTGTCCCTGTCGCTGAAGCAATAGACTCCCAAAGAGATGATGATAACGATACCAACTCCGTTCATTGTCCAGAGCCATAATGAACAAATTGGCGCGTTCGAGATATTCCAGAGTTTCCTGTCCGCGAGTAGACGAATCGAGCAGAACTGCATCACAAAGCGGAGCGCACATGCGGCTGAGAATGGATGTACACAGCAGGAAGTTCTGAACGCTTTCGGTTTGTTGCTGCAAGACTTCTTCCACCAGATAGTCCAATACGAAATGATGAGTACCTGTAAACGACTTGATAAAACTGGAGGCGTCTCGCGAAGCGTGTCCCTGCATTGAAATCGCAGCAAGTTGCAGACCAGCGATCCAACCTTCAGTTCGTGCCTCCAACGCGGAGATATTTTCTGCTGAGAGGTTTAACCCCATTGCTTTGTTGAGAAATTCAGCAACTTCTGATGAAGTAAAACGCAAATCGGCAACGCGCAATTCGGTCAATTGGTCACGGACTCGCAACCGAGCCAAAGGTAGATTTGGATCTTCACGGGTAGTGATGACCAGATGCATTTGTGGCGGCAGGTGCTCCAGTAGAAAGGTTAGAGCATTACCAACCGCTTTGTCTTCAATCACATGGTAGTCATCCAGAACGAAGATGAAATTATCAGGAATGGTGGCGATTTCATTAAGCAGGATTGTCAGGACCGTTTCGATAGGCGGTGATTGCGTGGATTGGAGCATACGTAGCACCCCTGCTCCAATATTCGGAACAATCGTCTGCAAAGCAGTAATGAGATAAGTCAGAAAGCGTACAGGGTCGTTATCCCCTTCGTCCAGTGACAACCACGCGACTGGTCGCTCGCAAACGGAAACCCATTCGCTTATCAACGTAGTTTTACCAAAGCCTGCGGGGGCAGAGATGATAGTCAACTTTCGTCTGGATGATAGCCCTTCGTTCAGCCGTTCGATTAGGCGAAGACGTATAACCAATTGTGGCCGAGGCGGGGGGATATAAAGCTTAGTCGCTAAAATTGGCGTTGACATAAATTTATTATAACCAGTACTTCACAAAAAGACGGGCAATGAGCAACAACAGAGAGATAGGCTCTCGTGTGGATTATAAAAGCTCAGCAGCAACAAAGTCGGCAAGCCAAATTCACGAACAAAAGTCAGTTTATTTCCCTGATGGATGGCGAGAAACCCCTCGGTCTTTCAGGTAGATGGTTATCTCCATAACTTATTCCAAAATCAATTGAAGCAGTGCGTTGGTTTCCACAACTGTGGCAAACTCGCCATTCAGAGTTGCCAGTGTCACATCATGGATCTCTTGCGCGGAGTATTTTCGTCCATTGTGACCAGTGAGATCGAAGGCTGCGGTGGCATCTGAGACGAGGTAGGTTTCGAAGCCGAAGTTGCCTGCCATGCGCGTCGTTGTGGAAACACAGTGCGGGGTGGTGAGACCGACGATGACAAGCGAGTTACATCCGATCTCCCGAAGTTGCCGCTCCAAATCTGTGCCGATGAAGGCACTATTGACGTTTTTCTGGATCAACGGTTCACCCGCCCGTGGTTGCAGTGCGTCTTTGATGGCGTTGCCTGGATGAGCGGGATTCGATGGGCTTGAATGCAGCCACGATATAAGTAAAAAAGCGACCTGGTTCATTGTCGTCTTCGTCCAATGAATACCAAGCCACTTTTTTATTTTGTTTATTCGAAATCCACGCCGAGAGTAACGTCGTTTTTCCAAACCCTGGCGGAGCAGAGATGATGGTTACCCTGCCATTTATGCCTGCTTGCACGCGATCCATCAAGCTGTGTCGATGAACAAATCCTTCTGCTGGCAGCGGCGGGTACAGTTTCGTTAACAGGATCGGAAACGGCATAGAGACAATTATGAAGGGAAGCGGCCAACTCCATGGGCTGCCTACAAAGAGCACGAAGTCGCACACCTGTCCTCCCACATGCTCCGTTTAAGGGATGATAGGCAGGCACCCCCCAAGAATCCTTTGCGCCTTCGTGGTCAATCAAAGCTCATTCTTTTGGCCACTCACAAACATAAATTTTGCAAACCATCCTGAAGCGTATCGGCATTTATATTGAAGCTTTAAGAGCGGATTACGAAAAATACAGTGAAGAGATACGGTCACTACATTTGACGGAGGCATTGCAATATCGTCTAAATATCATGATTTGAACAAACCCACACTGGATATTCAGTGTGGGTTTGTTCGATCTCTACAACTTAGTCCTTCTCAATAACTGCGCATTGACAGCAACTACGATGGTGCTGATGGACATGAGCAGCGCACCCACCGCAGGCGAGAGCAGAACGCCCCAGTTCGCGAGCACACCTGCCGCCAACGGGATGGCGACGATGTTGTAGCCTGCCGCCCACCACAGGTTTTGGATCATCTTGCGGTAACTGGCGCGGCTGAGTTTGAAGATCTTGACCACATCCAGCGGGTTGCTGTTGACGAGGATCAAGCCCGCGGATTCGATGGCAACGTCTGTGCCGCCGCCGATGGCGATGCCGACATCGGCGCGAGTGAGCGCGGGCGCGTCGTTCACGCCGTCGCCGACCATTGCCACGCGATTACCGAGCTTTTGCAGTTCGATGACTTTCTGGTCTTTGTGTTCTGGCAGAACTTCGGAAAAGACGCGTTTGATGCCAAGCTGTTTTGCGACCGCGCTTGCAGTGGCGTGACTGTCACCTGTGAGCATGGCGACTTGAATTCCCATTTTTGTTAATTCATCCACTGCCCCTTTGCTTTCGGGACGGATGACATCCGCAACGGCGATCGCGGCGATGATGTTCTCTTTTGTGGTCAGATACACAACGGATTGCGCATTGCTGTTGGCAGAGTCTGTGAATGTTTTGATGTTGGATGCGGGAGACAAGGCAAGCATTTCCAGCAGACGCGGTCCGCCGATGTAGTAGGTCTGTCCATCGTAGGTGGCTTGGACGCCGCGTCCTTTCAAGGCGGAGAAATTGCTGACGGGTGGAATGACCAGTTGTCGGTCGCGTGCGAAGCGGCGGATGGCTTGAGCGATCAAATGCTCGGAGTCAGATTCAAGCGCAGAGGCGAGAGCCAAGGCTCGGGCTGAGTCCCAGCCATCCGCTGTGGTCATATCTGCAACGCCGAATTGACCTTGCGTGAGCGTGCCTGTTTTATCGAAGATGACGATGTCAATTTCACGCGCGGCTTCGAGCGCAAGACGGTCGCGGACGAGGATGCCGTTCTGTGCGCCCATTGCGGTGGTGATGGCAACGACAAGCGGAACCGCGAGTCCGAGCGCATGCGGACAGGCGATGACGAGAACGGTGACAACGCGATTGAGAACTTCGATGTTGAAGGTATCGGCGGAGTCCACGCGATGGCAGTGAGCAGCGCGGAAGCCAGCGCAATGTAAAAGAGCCAGCCCGCGGCTTTATCGGCAAGCACCTGCGTTTTGGATTTGGATTGCTGTGCCTGTTCAACGAGACGCATGATACCCGCCAGCGCGGTTTCGCTCCCTGTTGCAGTGACTTTCACGCGCAGGCTGCCGTCGCCGTTGATCGTGCCAGCGATGACTTTCGCGCCATACATTTTATGCACGGGAATCGATTCGCCTGTGATCATGGATTCGTTGACATTGGAGTGACCATCAACCACTTCACCATCGGCGGGAATACTCGCGCCAGGGCGGACGAGAAGCAGGTCACCATGTTTGAGCGCAGAGACGGAAACCATTTCGGTCATGTCGCCGTGATGGATGCGCTCGGCGGTATCGGGCATGAGTTTGGCGAGTTCATTGAGCGCACCAGATGCCTGACGCACGGAACGCATCTCCAGCCAGTGACCGAGCAACATGATGTCGATCAGCGTGACGAGTTCCCAGAAGAAGCCTTCGCCCAGGTTGATGAACTGTGCCGCGACGCTGTAAATGAGCGCGACGGAGATCGCCAGTGAGATGAGCGTCATCATGCCTGGCTTGCGTTCTTTTAATTCAGGGACTGCCATTTGCAGGAAGGGAATTCCGCCATAGGCAAAAACGACGAGCGAGAAGACGAACGGAATCCATTCGGCGAATGGGAACATGGGCGGCATAAATCCGAGCCACATTTGGATCATTCCGCTGTAGGCGAGCACGGGAATGCTCAACAACAGACTCCACCAAAAGCGGACGCGGAACATCTGCTCATGTCCGCTGTGGTCTGTGCCGTGACCTGCATGAGCGGAGTGGTCTTCGTGAGACATTTCTGCTTTTCTTCGTGGGACATTTCAGCTTTTGCGGGCATGTTGTGCATGGAATGATCCATGCCGCCATGTGCGGAATGATTCTCCATCGGTTTGCTGGCATGGTTCGAATGGTCATGCATGTTGTGTTGATCAGTTGTGTTCATGGTTACCTTTAAACTTTCGTATGTTATTTGGATACATTGCCTGAAAGAACGTTTATGTCGCCGTTTACATCGGCTTGATTTTCGACCTTGAGGTTTCCGGTTAGCAGGAATACATCGCCTTTCACTTCTCCGCTGACGATTAGATTACAGCACAGCATAATCACTGAGCCATCCACAGAAGAACCTTCCAACAGGTCGGCATTTTGCGCGAAAAGATATCCCGCAGGGTCTCCCGGAGTGTAGTTACGCTCCTTCACGACCATCTCGTGTGATTGGATTCTACTGGCGATCAGAGCGCATCCACAAAGCCAATTACGCTGATCAAATGGCATGCCATTAAAAACCTGACAAATATTTTGTGTTTTGAATTTTTCATTTCTTTACCTTTATTTGAAATCAGGATATTTTCTTACTTCAAGAAGGAACCAATTACATGAGTAGGAATATAAAAGGCAACCCGCAAAAGAATTGCTGCAACAAAACCGTATTTACGAAAGAAAACAGCTTGAAGAAAGTTCGCTAAAAAAGATTGAACAAGCACAAAGGTCAAAGCGAGGGGCGCAAGCACCTGTGACGCAGCAGTATTTGTTCAGGGGTTCAATGATCGAAGTCAGGATCGCCAGCATCCAAAAGACTTTTTCGCGGGCACTTTGACTACGAACAAAGATCGAGATCATTCCAAGTAAGAGAGGGATGGTCAATAAACGATAAACCACTTCAACAAAAATTGCCCCGGCTGAATAAACAAAGATCGAAGCGGGGAATGCAACATCAGTTGACTTAATATTCAACTGCTCCTGTTGCAATCGGGACATACCAGTAATCAGATCGGTTGCAAGAAAGAGACTTCCGAGCAGCAGACCTGTGATGATCGGAATGATCAGACGCTGTTTGTTGGACACTCTGGCATCCCAGGCATTGGGGAAACCCGTGCGCATCGATAACCAGACACCGATCAGCCCCATGATGCCGATCGCGATCATACCTTGAGGTTCAAAATTGATCGTAGACATATATAACTTCTCCTTAATAAAATCGATCTATCCATAAATTGCAGTAACGGGGTACAGCTCGCCCTGAAGGTTCGTAACATCCCTAAGTTTGTCTCTCATCTGAATTCGTGCCCTGGCGAGCCTGCTCTTCACCGTTCCCACAGGGACATTCAACGCCTGCGCGGCTTCCAGATAATCAAAGCCCTGAATATCGATCAATGTAATGATGTCTCGGTAAATATCCTGCAGCTCATCGAGATTGCGATATAGAAACTCATGATCTTCATTTTGTTCAACGGCGTCCTCCACCAATGCATTCGGGTCGGCGATCCAATAGGGAGTTTCCATTTCCTCGCCATACTCATCTTTGGGGAAAAGCGGTTGGGACGGTCGTCTCGCCGACTGCCTCAGCCAGTCATATGCCGTGTTGGTCACAATGCGCATCAACCAGGCGCGGAACGAACCGCCGCGAAATCCGCGGATATTTTGGAACGCCTTCAGGAAGCCATCCTGCGTCACTTCCTCTGCCAGCCATTCATCGTTCAACATCGCAAGGGCGTGATGATACGCAGCATTCCTGATGTTTCAAGACCAGTTGATTGAAAGCATCCAGATCGCCATTCGACGCACTCTCTATCCATAACTCTTCCATTCCAGCGGGTTGATTTTTGAGTTCCATTTCGCTTATCCTGCATATACCTATAAAAGTGTTCTTCATCCTTCCCCTACTTTATTTCTTTTCCAAAAGAATTGGTATCAAGAATTCGCACATTTCACTGGACAAAAAATAGCACAATCAGTTTTAGGCAGAAAAAACGCATCGCTCTTTCGAGTGTCACACTCGAAAGAGCGATGTGGGGAACGGCCTAGGCTACATCTTCCCGTTCAGGGCGGTATCCAAGAGTGCCGCGGGTCAGAACGAGGAGCAGGATGGCAACAATGCCAAAGGCAATTATGTTGACCCAGCCGGATTCCAACACTTTCATAAAGCCCGTGAATTCAACATCCTTCGGGACAAGTTCATTCGTCAACTGGGTAGCCGCATTGCCGGAAGCATGCAGCACGATGGCGATCCACACATTGCCACGCGAGCCGTTGTACACCCAGCTATAGAGGAAGGTTGCAACCATGGATGTCAAAACGAAACGTGCAAAGCCTTCCAAAGTAAACGGATCAAACAAAGGCGTAAGCAAGGCGGGCAGATGCCAGATCCCATGCAGCGTTCCGAGGATCAAGGTCGCAACAATGGGTCCATATTGTTTTTGCAAACGTGGAAACGCAAAACCGCGCCAGCCTGGTTCTTCCCCAATGGAGGGGATCACCAAACCGATCAACACGCCAGGCAGGAATACAGAAAGAAGCAGGGACGGGTTCGCCATAAGGTTGGCAATTGGAGCGCCGTTGTAGATGAAGCTATAAGCGCCAACCCAGATCACAATCGGAACTATGAAGATGACCGCATACCACTGCAAACCAGCTCGAAACTGGAACATGCGGCGGAAGAGGCGGCGCATTCCATCTTTCCCTTCGAGCACGCCTGTCACCCAGAAAGCAGCAACGGTTGGTCCCAGAAGCGAGCTGAGAACGAAAGACGCAAAACTCAATGCCTCTGGGACAGCAGCAAGCTCAAGGGCATCGATCACCATTGGCGAGATGAAGAACCACATTACGCCATACGCGAGGATAAAGTAGGAAACCAGTGGATGGTTTTTGATAAAAACTGAAAAGCCTTTTTCGTTCGAAATGGTACTGGTAAGTGTAGACAAGATATTTTCTCCTTTAAAAATTTATATGGTTAATTTTGATCCTGAACAATTGATATTTGTTAATCTCATTTGGCTCCTTTCCATGCTCACTTTATACAGAAAAACAAGCCTTGTTGGGTGTCAAAATAAATCACAAAATATCGTACAAAAAATAGTACAATATAAAAATTGACCCACTTTTATTGGTATGAGCAGCGAGGATAGATCATGGATTATTCATTTGGTACATGGATAAAACGCAGGCGAAAAGCGCTGGACCTTACCCAGCAGCAACTCGCCCAGCAGATCGGTTGTTCCCCTTCCCTTATTTTCAAAATAGAATCCGACGAACGCCGCCCCTCACGTCAGATGGCGGAACTGCTCGCCGAAAAACTGGAAATACCCCCCGAACAACGTCCCAACTTTTTGAAAACTGCTCGACAGGAAAAGAGCATCGCCAATCTGGGGACGATTCCGCTTCTTTCCGCGCTTGAGCCTGATTCTGCTCCCAATCAGAATCCTGGCAACTTGCCTATCTCTCCCACCCCGCTCGTCGGGCGCGAGCACGAACTTAACGTCATCACCAAACAACTCCTTGAACCCGCCTGCCGCCTGCTCACACTCACGGGACCTGGCGGTATTGGCAAGACGCGTCTCTCCATCGAAGTGGCGCGTCAACTCGAAACCCATTTTGCAGACGGCGTGTACTTCATCTCGCTCGCTGGCATCGGCACGCCTGATTCGATGCTATCCGCCATTGCTGATCTGCTCGGGCTGGGTTTCTCTGGTCCTGCCGATCCCATTGTGCAGCTCGCCAACTTCCTTGGCAAAAAGCAAATACTCCTCGTTTTCGATAATATGGAACATCTGCTTTCAGGCGGAAGTTTGCTTGGCGAAATTCTTCAACAAACGCAGCATGTCAAAATGATCGTCACATCACGCGAGCAATTGCGCCTACAATGGGAATGGCTCTTTGAAGTGCAGGGACTTCCCATCCCTGAAGAGACCGATTCTCAAGTCCTTGAAAACAACAGCGCGATCCAACTCTTCATCCAACGCGCCCGTCAGGCATCGCAAAGTTTTTCGTTGGAGGCAGAGGACACGGCGGCACTCGTCCTCATCTGCAAACTAGTCGGCGGACTTCCGCTCGCCATCGAACTCGCCGCCTCGTGGGTGCGAATTCTCTCCTGCCGCGAGATCATGCAGGAACTTGAAAAAAGCCTCGACTTTCTTGAGACCCGCAAACTCGATGTTCCCCTACGCCATCGCTCGATCAAAACCGTTTTCGATCATTCATGGAAGTTGCTCACTGATGATGAACGCTCTCTGTTAATGAAGTTGTCCGTGTTTCAAGGTGGATTTACCCGCGAAGCTGCCAATGCCGCAACAGGAACTTCGCTCTCTTTATTATCTTCATTGGTAGATAAGTCCCTTCTTCGCCACAGCAAAAATCCAGACCGATACGATCTGCATGAGTTGGTCCGCCAATATGCGTTTACCCGACTCCAATCACATCCCTCGGAAGAAGAACTAGCCTCTGAAAAATATGCTGAGCATTATGCCAACTGGATCTCTTCATTGGAAGCTCCCTTCAAAAGCGCGCTCCAACCACAGACCTCGCATCAGATCCGCATGGAGATGTGTAACTGGCATTGCAGTTGGGATTGGGCAGTTCAACATCAACGCCTCGACCTGTTGCGCAAAATGACTCCCTGCCTAAACTGGTATTTTGAAGTCCATGGATACTATGATGAAGCCCTTTCCGCGTTCAAGCCCGCTGTGGATAGTCTCCGTGCAAAAGGCGCACCAGCCACTTTGAAAAGCGCTGCTGAAAAATCTGCCTTTGCCCTTCTGGTGGATTCAGTCGGCTGGTTCGAATTCCGCACAGGGAATTTTGAGTGTGCCATCCCCCTTCTCGCTGAAAGCTTGGAGATCGCCCGTGAATATGATGACCCTGAAGTGATGTACTACATCCACGGGAATTGGGGTTATCTTTCCCTGATGACAGGCGAAGTTTCAGAAGCAGGCAGGCTGACCATCGAAAGCCTCCGTTATGGACAAATGCTCACGCCATGGCACGTCGCCATTCCCAAAAGCGTGCTGGGGATCGTTGCCTATCAACAGGGAAATTTGAATGAAGCGTATCAAAAATTAAATGAGAGTCTCAAGATCTGGCGTCCCGTGGGTGACCCGCGTGGACTGGTTTTCTGTATGTTGTACATGGGCATGACCGCCCTCGCCCTGCAAGACCTCACAGCCACCCGTTCCATTTTGCTGGAGAGCAATCAGATCGCAGAAGCCAACATGGACCGCTGGGCATATGCCTTCGGGTTGGATATGCTTGGGATGGTCGCGCTGGCTCAAGGTCAAAATGAAGAGGCGCTTGAATACTTCCAACACAGTATTGCACTTTCGAAAGAGATCGGTGACCAGCTGAACGGCACGCAGACAATGATCCACATGGGGCAGGCGTACGCAGCGCTTCGACATGAAAATGAAGCAAAGCGCGTGTTCCTTGAAGCCTATGCCAATGCTCAATCATCCAAATGGACGCCTATTCTTTTGAATGCGTTTCTCTCTTATGTTGAAACACAGCCTACCCTTCCCGTAGAAACAAAACTTGCTGCGGCATTGTCCATCCTTTCGCATTCTTCTATTACGTCAAACCTGCGCGCACGCAGTGAGTGTTTGCGCAATGAAATTACGTCAATGCTTAAGTCGCAAGAACTTGAAAACGCTGAGAAGCTTGCAGGCGATAAAAGTGCAGAAGTCTTGGCGCAAGAGATAATGAAGTAGTCTCCCATTTCCCTCCATATGAATTACGCCCATCTTTCATAAAAAGATGGGCGTTTTTTGCAACGGTGACATGATCTACAAAATCACTGTATCAAGATTATCAATTCAAACTTTTCAATAAATCAGCAAACTCAGCACGGTCAAGGTCTGTGTCATTCGAAGGAGCGGCAATTCCCATGCAAAAGTGAATCCTTAATTACTCAGAGACAGCTTCCATCTTCGCCCGATTCCTATAGGCATCATATTCAGGCAAAAGGCGGTTGTATTCTTCATCCATTAGAGGTGAGGAAACCATAAAATCTGCCGTAGCCCGGTTACAAGCGATAGGGATATTCCAGACAACAGCCATCCTCAATAGTGCTTTTACATCTGGGTCATGAGACATAGACTCAAGCGGGTCCCAAAAGAAGATCAGAAAATCAATGTCACCATCGACGATCTTGGCTCCAATTTGCTGATCACCACCAAGCGGTCCACTTTCGAGCTTATGAATGGGAAAGCCAAGTTCCTGCTCCAGTAACGCGCCGGTTGTACCGGTTGCATATACCGTGTGATGTGCCAGAAGGTCTCTGTTATATTTCGCCCATTCGACCAGATCCTTCTTCTTATTATCGTGGGCCACAAGAGCAACTTTTTTATCACGTTCGATCGTTATTCTGTTTTGTTCCAAGAGAGCTCCTTACAATTGAAATATCCTTCATTAAATGAGCTTTGTTCCTCGGTTGTCAAGTAATGCGGCTCTAATCTCAGCAATGACCCTTTCCTCGGAATCTGCAGGGACCATGGTAATTAATTTATTCCGATCAGGTTGTGAATCCAATTCATCTGCCAGGCGCCCGGTACCACTCAAAGCGATAATAGGGCGGCCATGTTCCAGGCTTAATTCAATATCGGTGCGGGAGACATCCCCCCCATTAATAAGGATCGTCACAGATCGGCTGCCTTTCGATAGAATCGTTGCAGTCTCCACGATCCAAGACGATTCTTCGCCAAAATGTCTGCCAGGCACAAGAATAAAATGGGAATAATGTTCCTCCAACTGCCAGCGCTTCGTACCCCACCATAAAAATTTTGTACTGGATGGGCCGCCGGGCCAGGTAACCAACTCCTCAGGCGATATGCCGATCAAAGGAAATTCATAGCGGTTTTGCCAGCGCACCTGACCGATCTCTGCCATCACCCCCATATCTGTCCCACCGCAGATGATTAAAGCATGCATATCTTCTGCGACTACGGAGATGGCCTGGATGGCTTTCTTAGTTACGACAGCCTGCTGTTCGTCAATCCCGCCACCGATCAAAACAATAACAGGATAATTCGCCTCTAAACACAGTTCAGATGCTACTTCTTCCAAATCTGAGTGTTTGCGGGGGAACACGCAAAGCACTTGCTGGTCTGGAAAACTGAGCTTTTCAATACGCATACTTACCTTTCTTTAAAATACTACTGGCTCTGTATACCCGCAGGACCTGACTATGTGCCAATTACTCGACTACAACAGTACTCAACTTCGGCTTTAAAATCAGACGCACTCTCGCGTAAATAAACACAATGGGATAAGCTAAAAGAGTGAGAATATCCATGGCTATAAAGAGCAGATTCAACTTCATTTATTCTCCTTGAGATTGCTTGAAACGATAAACATAACCAATGCGTTCGGTCAGTTATTTTCCCTTTTTATTTTTATGCTTCGACCCGTTGGTAGTGTCCAAATTTCCCCTATTATGAGCCGCCTCATTGTTTTTTATCAGAGACTGTACAGGCGAGATCTCACCCAGGCGTGTATTGGAGGGAATGCCCGCCTTATCTTTGGAAATTGTGTTGCTTTGTTTCGGCTTACGTTTACTTACACCTTTGCGTCCCATTTGTTTCTCCTTGGTTTGAAATCATTGAAATACAGGTTTATTTTTTCTGGCGGAGATGCTGAGGAAGTCCGGCAGTCTCGTCCAGTAACTTGCCAATCCGTTTGATCCTTTGTCGGTTGGCTTCGTGCTCTGCAACCCGCTTATTGAATTCGTCTTCATCTATGATCACAATATCAGGCGGGTTTTGCGCGGAAAGCTGCAGGGTGGCCTCATCCCTTAGCTTTATATCGTCAAAAACTTTTAGGAATGCGCTCGCAACTTGCCGCACAAATGTACGTTCATCCACCGCTGCGGCGTCTTCAGGTGAAACACGCACAGGTTCCGGCGCATGGTCATAAACAACCCGAACGGAAAGCTTGCCATTATCGATAAAGGGATAATCTATGTGCGTTGGTAATTTGCCCAGCTGTCCACGATCCAGAATAAAGGCGTATCGAAGACCATCACTGTTGCAAGACACCACTTGTAATTGCAGCTCATTTGCAAGATCGTGCAACAGGCGCGGATCGAAGTAGTTACCAAATGGGATTGTCGTATGCCTGGCAATATATCCATTATTGAGAATGCCAAACAGAACAATCATCCCAGTATCGGGGTCTTGCGCCAGCCGCCAGCGTTTAAACCGCGGCAACAAACCCCATTTATTTAAAACTGTTGAGACCTGCGTCCTGATCTGCCGTATTTTTCGATCGAAATATTGAGGCTCAATTGTCTCGGTTATCATCTTCATCCTTGTCTTCGCCATCGAGCAATGTGTTCTTGACATCATCAAGCCATTCGTGCACTTCATTGTCCGGTGTCGTAAGTTGAGAAACATTTTCGATGATATCGCTTTCCACATACGGCAATGCGTGACGATGATTTACAAACTCAGTTGGCGGAGGCGGAAGTTTGCCAACGGGATTTTCCAGAATCCGCTGGTTGGCTTGTTGAATCCTTAGCCAGCGCCAGAAGCCCCAAAGAGCAAAACCTGCCAGAAGCACGATAAAGGTCGGAAGGCACCACATCCATAAAAAGTCGATGGGACCCTGCCTTTGCTCTTCACGCTGGCGTGTTTGTTCCACATACCATTGCGCTGTGGAGGCAGCAATCTGGGTTTGTGTTGCGATGTTATTGGCAATTGCAGTTTGAGTGCCTGCGGCCAGATCGTTCTTCCCCTGCTGAGTCATTACAGCGTTCGCACTTTGTGTTCCTGCAACCTGTATTACTTGCAGATCGTATTGTGCCTGGGTTTGCCGAATTGCATCCTGTTGTAGTGCAGCGTTCTGTGTAGCCCCAGCCGAATTTAGGGTGGCAAGTGCCTGAGCACGCACAATTTCGGCAGTAGCTGCTATTTGAGCCGCAATGACATTGGCGTTGTTTTGTTCCTGGGTCTGAACCGCATTTAATGTTGCATTGGCCGCATTGAATGTCGCCTGCGCGTTGGCACGCACAACCTCGGCGTTGGCTGCCGCTTGATTATTTTCATTAATCTTTACCTGGGTTTGTGCTATCAGGGTGGCTTCAGCGCATGCCACGCAGGGGATGTTTTCTATTAACGGTGTGGACAGCAACATTTCCTGCCCTGCTACCGGTGTTGTTGTCACTCCAGCACATGCAGCCAAAATTAACATCAATAATGTCAACACCAAAACAGAGGCAACATGTGAACCGCGGCGCATAGCATTCATACTAATTTTCCAATCCAGCAAAATAAAAGGCTGCCAGGAACTTATACGGCATCTTTCAGTGCTTTGAGAAGCCGCACCTTTATCACCTTATGGGCCGCCTTTGCCTTATAGATCATCGGCTCTTTGGTAAAAGGATTGACACCTTCATGCTTGCGCGTGGCAGGTTTCTCAACGACGTTCAGTTTAAGCAAGCCGGGGATAAGGACCTCGCCCGGTCCTTGCTTGCCAAGTTCCTGGGCGATCATCGAGTTAATCGTCTCGAGCGCCGACGAGGCTTGTTTCTTATTTAGGCCGCTTTTCTCAGCGAGGGTGGTCACGAACTGGGTCTTGCTCATTCTTTTGTTCGACATTTCATACCTCTTTTATTCATCAACCGTATTTATCGTAAACAACTTTTCACACCCCATCGGCTTGCGAAATTTCCTTCACCATCGCACCAGTTTTTTTAGGATGATTAAACCGTGTTGCCACATCGGCCTGGGCAATAATCCCCAGAATCTTATGGTCATCATCTACGATCGGAATACGGCGCAGTTGGTTCTCAGACATTGCATCCAGTGCCTTTTGCAGGTCATCTTCGGCAAGGCAGGTTACCACCTTGCGTGTCATCACAGTCTCTACCTTGGTGGATTTGGCATCAAGCCCTTCAGCAACGATCCGTAAGGTTAGATCGCGATCTGTTACGATGCCAACGAGCCTTTTCGTCTGTTCATTTTCAATGACTGGGATGGAACCGACATGCTTGCTCTTCATCAATTCCGCCGCTTCCGTCACCAGATCACTTGGCAGGCAACAGACAGGATTTTTCGTCATTACTTCATTACACTTTCTCATAACAGTTCTCCTCCATGAGTTTTTCTTAGTTTTTCGTTCAGAAAGAGAGGCAGCCTGTCGGCCGCCCCTCTTCACTTCAACGAATACAGCCTTATCCGATTCCCAGTACCCTCAAAATGATGAGGATGACCACAATAACCAGCAGAATGTGTAAAACATTCCCCGTGCGTGGAATACCGGAATACAAATTCGGGCCAAAATATCCGAGCAACCATAGTATGAGCAGAATTACAATGATCCAGGTAAGCATGAGATTTCTCCTTATTTAGCTGATTTGGTCTACAATTCATCATACAATTAACACTCTCCAGTCACATCCATCGGCTGGAGAGTGTTTTTCTCCGCCATTTGGGGGAGAAAGTTGAAATCAGCTATTGAACTGATTTCAGGGGATTGAGATTATTTCTCTGGTGCAGTAAATGTAGCAGGGACGCATGTAAAACCCAAGCCCACTGAATAAGAGTCTTTCACGCCATCTTGATTCGGACTGAAATTGCCAGACGCATCGAGCAAGTCAAGATCTGGAGAGACCGCCAGCATGAGCAGAGGATTGTTCTCAAGTTCCTGGGTGGTAATGGAACCATTATTATCTGCGTCGAATGCCTGCAGAAGGGTATTCGTAGATCCCTTATCCGCCTTGATCATTTGATTAAGACCATCGGCAATCGCCGGGAGAAGATTGCTGCGAAACTCATCGACGGTGATACCACCACCAATTTTTCCGTCGACGCATCCACTTGTGCTAAAGTCTGCTTCGAGACGTACCCCGATCAGCCTTACCTCAACCTGCTCGCCCAGTAACAGGATCTGGATTTGCGCCTTGCCAGGTCCACCTACAAAGTGACCATTCGTAAGCGCACCAATAATCGGCGAGTTGTTGGGCGTGGCTGAGTCAAGTGTAAATTTGTCAGTACCATCGAAAACAGGCGCCGCTTGAGTTTTTTGTCCCAGGAATATGGACCATGAAACATTCTGGTCATTCATGAAATCGTCTGCTTGAACCAGATGAAGCGAGACCACCTGCCCGGTGGTAACTGCCTGATCCAGTGTTGACTGCAATTCAAGGGTTGGGGCTGCAGTTGTCAGCAAGGTAATCAACTCCCCGAACTTGTTATCGGGTTTTTTCTGGGAATCCTCGTCCACATTCAGCGAGAAGGTTTGGATCTGCTCTTGAGTTGTTGGCACCAAAAGTTTACTGGTAACAAAATAGTATTGCATGCCCGTAGTAGGCATCACCACGGTAGTCGGCGTCGGCGCAGGCTGTTTGGGTGTTTGATTTAACATACTGCAAGCACCTGCCAACAATACGATCAGGCTGGCATTTAAAATAAACATAATCTTCATCTTCATGATTAATCTCCTTGTGATTTATTCATATCGACTGCAAACAGATCAATGCGTTCAAGAGACCTGAATATTTTTCGCATGAATAAGCATAGACAAAATTGTCAGCCAAAAATATGCGGCTGATTAACTCATCATAAACAAAACACTCTCCAGCCGCATCCATCGGCTGGAGAGTGTTTGTCTCCGCCGGTTGGGGGAGATTCTTACAAGGCCACTGTTTTTACAAAATGAAATCTTCCCAACACATTTCCCCAGCATTCCTTTGGAGATGACTTCTATTTACACTTTAAGATTTTATGGAAATGGGAAGGCCTGTTTCGCTGATAACGGATTGGATACTTGCAAAACCGGCTCGGCTTTTTCAAGCAAGGCAGATAACCGTTCCATACTGCTGGTTACCAATGGCGGAGGCGGCTCACTCATCTCACCTATGGTGACTTGCAAGCGAGCCTGTCGCTCTTTGAGATCTGAAACCTGAATTGCGGCTCCCGCAGCAAGGCGATTGCTGATTAGCAGATTCCACAAAATCTGGCATATAGCGGACAGCGGTGGCGCCGCAATGACTCCGGGCAGACCAAACGCATCTGCCATCGCTAACAATATGACCAGAGTCAAAATTGGATTATCCCAATTGCGTTTAAAAAGACGTGGTTCAACCCAAATTTGTATGACAACCAAGACAACCATTGTATAAAGCGCCGTAAACAAGCTAAGGTTCACGCTCGTCAACAGGCCAATGACAAGGGGTGGGATGACAGCAACAACTGCGCCTACCACGGGAATCAGCCATATCAGCGCGCCAATCAGCGCCAACAGGAATGGATATTGAGACCCAAGCAGCCAATATCCAATGCCTAGAAATATCGCGGCAAGAAGACTTTGAATTATTTCGCTGCGTATATAAGTACCAAGATCAGACTCGATCGTTCGCCAAATTCCCCGTGCATGTTTGCGTTGCTCAGATGGAAGCAGCGACAACCAGAGCCTTTCAAAATGAATTTGATTGCTACTCCAGTAGATGCTCAAGAACAGAACGAGAAACAGACCACTCAAGACTCCCCCAATCCCTTCAGTAAAGCCGATCACGGCGGGTAATACAAACTGACCTTGTTCACCCGTAAGCGCTTCAAAGAGCTTGTCGGGGGTTGGCAACCATTCAACCAATGTGTGCTGGAATGAAGTACCCTCCAGCCACGGTGGCAGCATCCAGGCTCCCTGGACTGACAGGGTTTGTGCCAATTGTTGAATATCGCCGATTGCAAATCTACCAACCAGGAAAACAATAAAAACGAGGCTGACTGCAATAATAATGTAGACAAATATCATCACCAGGCGCATCATGAAACTGCGCTTGATCCAATTCATGATCAACGGACGGGCGGTTGCAGCAAGGGCGAGCGAGATCAGAACGTAGCCAACCACCGTGCGGAACTGCCACAACACCACAAGTGAAAGTAGTGTTGCTAAAATTGCCGTCCCAACCATTGCCAAATGCTTGATCATGGTACATCCGGTGTGTTTTCACTTTGAGTTAGCAAGGTGTCAAGGTCTGTTGTTATCGTTTCGATCTCATCCATTACCAGGTCGATCTGCTTAACGCTCAAGTCTGAGCCTCTTTTTTTGAGCCGCGCTTGTTTGCGCAGATCCTGAGCGAGTTCCTGTGCTTCATAGCGCAGGCGGCTTGAATAATCACGCCCATCTGAGATATCTGGTTCCGTTGTTGTTGGGTGAAAAACAAAGTGATTGAGTATGAGTTGAATAATGGCCGCCATGGGAATTGCCATAAGCGCTCCAGCGATTCCAAAAAAAGAGCTAAAGGCAAAAAGCGCCAGTAATGTTACAAATGGATTAACCCCCACCGCTTTTTTCATGACGCGCGGCACCAACAAGCTGTTCTCCAATTGCTGAATAATGACTGTTGTGACGATAACCCAAATCAGCTTGTCAGGTGCAATGGATAATGCGACCAGCGCTGCGGGAATAGCCCCAAGCAGCGGACCGACCATGGGAACCGCTTCCATAATGCCTGCTACAAGTGCCAGGATCAAGGCATTCGGCAAGCCGATGATCAGGTATGCAGCCAGCGCCATGACACCGATAACAAGGCAAAGAATGCCTTGTCCTGCGATAAAAAAGCCAACCTTCGTCTCCATGGCGGAAATCAGTTCTCTTATATTTTCACGTTTGTCTTGTGGTATCAGCAGCAAAAAGGACTGGATGATTCGAGGACCATCCAGCGTCCAATGGAAAGCAAGTACAAGAATAACGATGGCTGTGAACATAAATTTGGCAGCCAATGATATATAGCCCATTGCCTGTCCAGCCGAAACCATCACATCTTGTCCTGTTTGTGGGGTTGTACTCAAACTTGGCAGTACAACTGGGAGAAATTCACCCAACCGCACAACGAATGGATTGGGGTAATTTCCCATCCACAGGATCAAACTTTGGTAATAACCCGGCGCAGCAGCGGCAATCGTTGTGCTTTGTTCGATGAGTAGTGGAGATAGCGTGAATAAAAAGCCTGCAACCAGGATCAGCAAAACCAGATAAACAAGAATGACTCCTGCTATGCGAGAAAAACCTCGCTGATATAACCATGCCACAACTGGCCTGATGACTGTCCCCATTACAATGGCGATAAACAAACTGAAAACGACCTGGTTAAAGCGATACAGGAGCCAGAAACCAAAAACGACGGACATAAGCACTAAAGTGGCCCATACGACCCTGCGGAATGTCCAATCGTATGGTTGCAAAGGGGAATGATTCTCCATATTCAGCCTGCTGTTATATCTAACTTGTCAATCGATTCGTATTTCCTCCAAACAGGAAGGTCAGCACAAACCCTGAGACAAATCCTCCGACGTGTGCCATATAAGCCACGCCGCCCGTGTCTGCAGTATTTGCGATTGAACCGATGCTGCTAAACAGTTGCAGAACGATCCAAAACCCAATGACGATCAGTGCAGGGACTTGAATCACCTGCTGGCCTTGTAATACTCTGACTCTTCCCTGTGGGAACATCAAAACGTAGGCGCCGAGCACCCCGGCAATGGCTCCCGATGCGCCCAAATTCGGCACGTTCGATCCGAGGCTGAATGCAAGTTGGGCAAAAGTTGCTCCAAATCCGCAGAGCAGATAGAAAATCGTAAACTTGGCATGTCCGAAACGATCTTCAACATTATCACCAAAGATCCATAGATAAAGCATGTTGCCTCCCAGGTGAAGCCACCCGGCATGCATGAACATGGAAGTGAAAAGTGTTGGAAAATCCCCAATGGGGTCGGCAAGAAAACGACTGGGAACGAAAGCCCACTTCATAATAAAGGCGTCGCCGCCGCTCATCTCCACCAGGAAGAAAAGGACATTTAAAACGATTAAGGCATACGCGACCAGCGGAACAGTTCTGCGTGAGGAATTATCATCACCGATTGGTAACATAGGATTTTTCTCTATTAACTCTTAAGACCAGCGCCTGCTTACTGGAAAAGCGGGCAGGGATTCGATTTGTTGTTTGTCGAGATTCAGGAATACGGTATCCTCATGAGTCTCACCCAAGGCAGAGAGGGGAATAATCACATCCTTTTGTCCCCACAGATGCCCTTCTCGCATTACCAAATGGGTGATCGATCCATCCACCTTGTTAACCACAAATTCATCAACGTGCCCAACGTGACCATCTGTAGCTTCAACTCGTGTACCACGGTGTACGGCCAGTTCACCCAGCGGAATTTGTTGATGCTCCACAGGCACTTGCACGCTCACTTCGGAGGTAATGTAGGGCATGTAATAAAATGAGCCCATTCCAGATATTCCGCCACCATATCCTGCATAATCCAGAGCTTTCTCCTGAATAAACTCCGTTTGGACAAACGGGTCCATCGTTCTCAACCTTGCCAGATCGCAGCTCAGTCGAATTGTATTAACAATGGTTTCAGCTACAAACTCCACCGGCACCATATACTCTGTGTTGGGAGGCGTATCCTCTTTTACGATCAAAAAGGTCACCTGATCAATGATCGGATTTATCAGCACGTATACTGAGTGCCCGCAGACACCATCTGTGCACTCAACCTGAGCGTTCAAAGGAATTTCCATTCTGTACCTCCGTAATAAATTATCTGGTTTTAACAACAAGATGTCAGACTGATCCACGGCAAAATACCAGCCATGAGAATTCATCCTGCAGTGAATAATCTTATAAATCAGTATGCAATAAACATGATTCAGAGACATCCGTAAATTGGGGGATATTGGCCTCCGTCACTTGGGGGAGATGTAGATCACGTGCGCTGCTTTATGTCAATCGTCGAAGATCATCCAACACAGTTTCTATTTCTTCAACGGAAACTGACTGTCCATTATCGATACGTTTAAGCGTGCCAGCCATTGCCTTTTCGATGGCAATACTGCGAATCGTTAAACCGCGCGCAGCCGCCTCCTTGACCAGTTCGGCACCCTGGCGGTAGCCGATCAACGGATTCAGCGCTGTCACCACAATCGGGTTTTGTGCCAGCCAATTTTCCGCCTTCGCCCGGTTTGCGGTCAGGCCGCTAACCGACCGCTCCGTGAACGTCCGCACAGCGCCGATCGTTATTTGCATCATCTCAAAAAGGTTATACGCAATAACCGGCATCATCACATTTAATTCAAGCTGCCCGGCTTGAGCAGCCAATGCGATGGTCGTGTCGCAGCCAATCACCTGAAACATTGTCATAGCAAGCATCTCGGCCATGACCGGGTTAACCTTGCCCGGCATAATGCTTGAACCTGGCTGTACTGCCGGTAAGCGGATTTCATCCAAACCGGTTGCTGGTCCTGAAGAAAGTAAACGAAAATCATTAGCAATGCGGATGAGCGTTAACGCAAGCGTTCTCATTGACGCAGAGAAAGCGGATGCGTCTGCCATCGATTGCATTGATTCAAATAAATTATCAGATGCGTTTAGGGGAAAGCCTGTTAATTTGGATAACCGTTCAACCATCTTGTACCGATATTCAGGATGCGCGTTCAACCCAGACCCGACAGCTGTTCCACCAATTCCGAGTCGTCTCAACCCTTCAGCAGCATATAAGATTCGGTCTGCATCCCTCTCAACTGCTCTGGAATATGCGCTGAATTCCTGTCCCAATCGAATCGGAACGGCATCCTGCAAATGGGTACGGCCTGATTTGAGAATGTCATCGAATTCATCGGCCTTTATCTTCAGGGCATTGGTCAGGTCTTTCAAGGTGGCGAGAATCTCATCCAGACGCCACAAACATCCCAATCGAATCGCGGTCGGGATAACATCATTAGTGGATTGAGCCATGTTGACATGATCGTTGGGATGGACTCTGTACTCCCCTAATTTTCCACCCATGAGTTGTGTGGCGCGATTCGCGATCACCTCATTGATGTTCATGTGATGACTCGTCCCTGCGCCCGCCTGAAATGGATCGACAAGAAACTGCTCATTCAACTTTCCATCGATAACTTCCTGCGCGGCAAGGATAATGGCGTCTGCCTTATCCACTTCCAGCAGTCCCAACTCCTGGTTTACCTCGGCAGCCGCTCTTTTAATCATCCCCATGGACCAGATAAATGCCTGACGGGGCTTCAAGCCAGAAATGGGAAAATTCTCAATGGCACGCTGGGTTTGGGCTCCATAGAGGGCACCTGCCGGGATGCGGACTTCACCAAGCGAGTCCCGTTCAATCCGGTGAGGATCATTTGTGTGAATCATTTGCATGTAAAAAAACGGACGGATTGGAAAGTAATTTCATGGCCGAGGTTTTCAATTCAATAATAATCCCGCCATCGTCCTCCCAGCGTAAAATGCTTTCCAGCTCGATCCTGGTTTTATTCGATCGGATTCCTGCCATCTGGAACATTTTGTCGAAATCTCTACGATGCATCCGCTGTCTATCCAGCGAAGGAAATTTACTTTTCATCTTTATCCACCCGGGCTGTCATTGGCAGTCAGTTCTTCTTTGAGTGGCCGCCCGTCCAATATTGGTTTGCCAAAAGTATCATAGCTCTGCTTGACATCATTGAACATGACACCGTTTGTAATAATCACTTTTAATGCCTCTTCATGCATCGCTTCTCCAAATGTGTCGTAGGCTTGCATGACTTGATCCAGCATAAAATGGTGGGTGATTAAATGCTTCGGCTGGAGCTTTCCTGAAATTACTGTTTTCAAAAGCAGGGGAGTTGTGACGGTGTCAACCAGGCCGGTTGTTAATTTAATATTTTTTGCCCAGAGTTTATCCAGGTTTAGCTGAACAGGCTTGCCATGTACGCCAACATTCGCAATATGACCGCCTGCTGCGACGATTTCCTGGCAAATGTCGAAGCTCGCCGGGATCCCAATGGCTTCTATCGCAACATCCACACCTCGATTGGAAGTCACTGCCATGATCTTTTCGGCAGCATTGCCAAGGTCGTTGTGAAACACCAGTGTTGCGCCAAATTTCTTTGCGACTTCAAGACGATTGTCGTCATTGTCGACCATAATGACCGCCGCTGGCGAATAAAACTGGGCCGTCAACAGGGTAGCCAGCCCGATCGGTCCCGCCCCGATAATTGCCACTGTATCACCGGGCTTTATCTCCCCGTTCAAAACGCCGCATTCGAACCCTGTCGGGAAAATATCGCTCAACATGACCAGCGCTTCTTCATCGGCGCCAGCCGGGATCGAATACAGGCTGTTATCTGCAAATGGAATGCGGACATATTCAGCCTGAGTTCCATCAATGAGATTCCCAAGAATCCAACCGCCGCCGTTCTCGCAGTGAGAATACATGCCCTTTTTACAGTTCGTACACCTTCCACAGGAACTAATGCATGAAATCAGAACATGATCGCCAACGCGAAAATTCGAAACGTTTTCGCCGATCTTCTCGATGATGCCCACACCTTCGTGGCCCAGGATGCGGCCTTCCGTCACAGTGGGCACATCCCCTTTCATAATATGAAGATCCGTTCCACAGATGGTCGTCTTTGTGATCCTGACAATGGCATCAGTAGGTTCCCGGATAATGGGCATGGGTTTCTCTTCATAGGAACGTTGTTCCGGTCCGTGATATACGAGTGCATACATTGTTTATCTCCTGCACAAAACAAAAGGTTCGAACCTGGAATTTTTCAACACTAAAACCCCAGGTTTTCTTTTACAAAAATGATCGTCGTACGGCCAGACATATATTCTTTATTGACGATCAATAACTTGTTGATGTTGCTTCCGACACCATATGCCTGGAGTGCGCGTGCGTTTTCCAACGGAAAAGTATATTCTTCAAGACGCTCCATACCGTCTTCAAAGGTTGGGACGATTTTCTGAGTGCCGACCACCCAAATGATGTGGGCAGCCGCGGAAACATAACCCGCCAGCTGGCTGCCGGTATTTGAAGCAATAATGACATGGCCATTTTCTGTCACTGCATGAACACTTCCAACCATGTATTCAGGCGTTGCCCCCATCTTCTCCATTTCACGTTTTTGAGTTTTGCGATCCATTAATGTCAGTTTTGCCCGCACGGAATCATAGTGACCGGAACTGTCTATTTCTTCGCTTATCCCCAGGGTTTTTAGCGTGACCGAACTGGCTGTAAACACTTCTGCATTGTCAGGTATTAATTTAAATAGCGCCTTCTTTGCATCTACGCCGTTCTCAGTAACAATGACATGGATGTTATTTTCTTCGAGCGCCAATGCCGTGCGTTCGATTTGAGCATCAGAAGCGGGAATGGCAAATTTACTTATTTCGATCATGGTTGGGGCTGTCATTTTCTTATTCCTTTAGAGTATTTTAAATTCGCAACTAAAATGAGTTGAGAGTGGTATTTTGAGTTCAATTCTGGCTCTTGCATTGCTCGGTCCTACAAGCCAAAACTATCAGTTGCAAAGTATTGTTCCCTGACCGAAGCATCCTCCAAAACCGCTCCAAAGGGCAGCAATTGAGGCTCATTTTCTGCTTGAGTATCTGCTACATTCTTGTATTTAATGGGGATTAGCACATCTTCGGAGCAATACGGATATGGCGGAGTCCAGTCATTGCTTGGGGGAATGAACCGACTCGGGTCAAAGTCCAGGTATCGATTTCTTTCTTTGCTGCCAATGCGCAAAAACCCTGAGATTCTGGTTATATAGCGGACCGTACTCATACGTATGACAATCAGCCGTTCTTGAGACTGTGATGTGCCATCGGCCAACGATTTGGTTTCCTGCTGTTGATCAATGGGTTTACCTTGAACGGTCATCGCAATTACACGCCGATTGTTCGGATTCAGAATTACCTGCTTTACAACCCCGGCAACCCCGTCAAGAAAATAGATCGTCTCTCCTATGGTGGGTTGTTGGAAAGGCTGGTTTGGGGACTGCAAATCGTTTCCCAAAACTCGCAAATTATTGATCACACCACGAACGTTAGGATGACTGGCTGCGCACATTTCTGCCAGCATTTTTATGTTTTCCTTATCCACAATGCCGTTAATGGACACCACCCCATGCGAGGCTCCGGTAAAGAACTTGCATCGATAAACATGTTCCAACTGTCCAAGCAATGCGGCTACTTCGAGGGTGAGTTTGTCATCCAGAATAAGGTTATTCCTTATTTCGAGAACACCCGGAATGGTCTCAATGGCATTTATGATTCTGTTTTGACCGGACGAATTCACAATATGACCATCCAGATAAACGACCCGATTTTTGACGTGAACATCAAATTCGTGATAATCCATTGTGCGCAAAATTTCATCGTCCCACAGGGCGTGTAAAATGGCTTCCCTGGTGGTTTCATCCGTTTTTTGATCTGGGCTGAGGGGCTCGCCATGGCCTGCCGTCTGGTTTCGGTCTTCACATCGGGAAAATTCATGTGCTTTTTGTATCTGTGCTGAAAACATATTCATTCCTTTCTTTGTGACATTGATAAAAAACTACAATAATAAATATCTTTGGAGGATAAAGGCGGGTGCTATAAACGAAAAATAAATTTCATAAGTATCAGGCCGATGATCAGGACAGACAGTGTGTAGATAAATCCGCCTGTGTGGGGCATGGACGGAAAGGCTGACTGGCCAAACAAGCTGAGAAACCATTGCACTGTCAGGATCAGGATCGTCAATTCAAGCATGAAGCCTTCCTTCACCCGGTGTTGATTTCCCGGGGTGTTTTCAAGATTTTGCTCCCGTTTTTGGAAATAGTACAATTCCTCTAAAGAGCTGGTCTCCCGGTTTGAGATTGTGCTCTTTAGAGGAATATTGGAGTTAGCGGTTGATTATGAATAAAATACCGGCGATCAGCGCGCAGATTCCCGCGATGACGTTAAATATTGCGCCAAGGCCGATGCCAAGCAGGCCGAGGCCTGTGATGATTAAAAAGATTCCGAGCAATATCCATTTCCATCTATCCATATTCATTTTTATTCTCCTTTGAATTCATACGGATGAGGTTGCTGTCCATAAAGATCGCAGCCATTGGCTCATCGCATTTCCTACAGCATCATCATGTGCTGTTATAAGCCTGAGGAGCTTTGGATTGCCTTTTTCCCTGCTTGTGCAGCGTCGGAAACGCGATCCAATTGCTCAACGACCAGTGTTTGGCCTTGCTGCAATAATTCTTTTGCCTTCCGCTTTCCGCCAATGGTTAACAGATTTCTATCCTGGCGCATTTGCGCCATTGCATCTTCCACCATCGCAGTGGTTCGATCGCGCAGTTCAATGCCTTTTTCCTGGATCTGCGATCTGGTGTCTTCGCCGGATTGGGGAGCCAGCAGCAGCATGGTGACAGCGCCAGCCAGGCTGCCGATCAGCATACCGACCAAAACGCTAAAAAAGTTGCTCTTACGGTGTTCGGGGACTTGATATTCGTTGTCCATTATGTTTTTCTCCTTGTTGTCTAAGTATAAAAAGTGCCTATATTGGAAATCGTGCTGGTATTTATTCAGGGTATTGGTACCCCAAATAAATACCAGCATCCTTTTGTTCCTCTTCCGTCAGTCGAATGAAACTAGTCAGCCATTGTAGGATGCCATTGAAAACAAGCTGGCTGGCTAGAAAAACGCCCGATTGCCGTTTTTTAGAACCTTCCGAAGGAAGAGGGGTATTCATTTCTGCCTCTGTTATTTAGCGCGTGGTATGGTTCTCACTGGTCGTGGTTTCAGTAACTGCCACCACTGGGCCGCGCGGACGGTAGAAGATCAACCAGATTATTCTTTCCATGGCCCATGCGATCAGACCGTAAATCAGCATCGCGAACATGGAGGAAAGTTCAAGCACCATGTTGCCAGATCCGGGTGAGCCGACCAGTCCCTCAAATGGGAACAGGAACAAGTAGGTAAATCCATAGATCAGGGCTACGATCGGGCTCTCGGGGTTGGCCCCGATCAACTTAAGTCCGATGCGGAGCGCGATCAGAGCCTCAAGAATTCCGAATAACAGCCAAACCAATTGAGTCGCTTTAAAAGAGAAGATGCGCTGTTCTCGTCCTGGTTCGTTTTGTGACGTTCTTACTTCTGACATTCTATTTTCGTTTGACATTTCAAATCTTCTTTCTAAACATGGCTCGATTATTTAAATGAGCGGTCGTTCTCGCCTGTGTAAATCCAGTTTGCGATAAATAATGATGGTCAGGAGTGTATGATGCCCCTGACCATCTACTCTATTAACTTGAGTTAAATAACCGGTATCGCTTTATTAGCGACGAACGGCTTTGACAATCCATAGCAGAATAACTGCGCCGACGAGGGTCACCAACATGGTTGGGAGGGTCACAGCGTCGTTAATGGTTCCGATACCCAACAATGGGCTGATAAAGTAACCAGCAATGAACGCGCCGATGACGCCTACCACGATGTCAAGCAGCGTACCCTGTTGTGAATTTGTATGCATGATCCTGCTGGCAATATAGCCAACGATCGCTCCAGCAATAAGATAGATGATAATGTTCATGTTTTTATCCTTTTTTATTTGTTACTATATAGTATATGAATGACGATATCGGCGGGTCTGCATCCCTTCCAGAGTGGAAGGGGTGCAGAATAAATTCGCTTATTTAGCGGCGGGGACGGTATTCTTCTTCAATTTGGCTTCATACTCCGTTACGCGCTTGTCGATCTCACTGGCCGCGGCCTCACGGGTATAGCCATACTTTTCCTGAAGCAAACCGGCAAGGACTTCGAATTTGCCAGCTGCCCGGTCGAGGTCATCATCGGTGAGTTTGCCCCACCATGCCTTGGCCTCGCCTTTCATTTGCTTCCACTTGCCTTCCATTACATCCTGGTTCATTTGATTCTCCTTTTGATCGTTTACAAAAGCTGTCTCAATTTTCGCCGGCGCTCGAGACAGCTGTGAATGCGCCGGTTTCGTAACTCATTTGGTCAGATGGGGCGATTTATTAGGTACGGCGGCTGCAACTGCGCGCAGGCGTTCAGCCACACGTTCAGGCGTTTCGCCTTTACTGATAAATGCATCGGCCCCGGCGGAGAGCGCAGCTTGCTGACGTGCCTCCAAATGACTAATGAGGACAATGACCAGCGCTGTCGGGCATACCTTTCGGAGTGCGTCCAGAGCAATACCGGGGGAATCGGGAAGTAGATCCCAATCCACCAACAACATGTCAGTACGGCTCACTGGCACCTGGGCCAATGTGGTCAACCAATCGGCGGCTTCACCAGCCATCTCCATTTTCAGGTCGATCACGAGCAGCCGCAGGGCGGAACGTTCTTCGGGTTTTGCATCGGCTACATATACGCGGGTCATGCATTCATCCTACAATGAACACACCCCGGTCGCATCCATCGACCGGGGTGTGTTTGTCTCCGCCACTTGGGGGGGAATATAGCTTTTTATATACAGCCATATATCGTTGGGCTTTTACTCTGTCGTTTTTCCGTCAAAGTGCTCATTGTCCTTCTCCGCTTCGGTGCGGGTATGGTGGACAACGCCGTCTCTATGATTCGGAGGGGCATAGAGGGTATAAAGTTTCAGTGGAACACTCCCCGTATTGATGATGTTGTGATTCGTTCCTGCAGGAACGAGCACGGCAAAGCCCGCGCTGATATTTGTGCGAATCCCCTCAAGCAGCGCCTCACCTGTTCCCTCCTCCACGCGAAAGAACTGATCCAGTTCGTGTATTTCCATCCCGATCTCTTCCTTGGGCTTTAACGACATGACCACAAGCTGAATGTTCTCGGCTGTATAGAGCACCTGCCGAAATTCTTCATTCTTGATGGAAATATCTTCGATGTTCTTTATAAAACCTTTCATGATACATCCTCCAGTTAAAAAACGTTATCATTGTCATTCGTTTATTTGTATCGCACCCAGGCCAAAAGGAACATTATTGCAGGAAAGGCAATGCTTTTACACTTGTGCAAAATGCCGAACCCAATTCCATCGGCCAGCAGGTGACATAGATATAGATGAGCAGCAGGATAATGACCATCAAAAGAAACCCGCCTATGTTGCGAAATAGCTTGGAGATGGCCAGCAAAATGATGGCACCACCCAGCGACACCAACAGGGCTGGGATGCTAAAGTTTCCTTCATTGATCGTACTGACGTTGAAAAGTGGACTTAGGAAGTAACCGCCTACAAACGCGCCGACGATACCGACGAAAATATCGGCGATCAAACCCTGCCGATTATTGGTCTTCATAATGAGGCTGGCTACCCAGCCGACGAATGCCCCTGCGATGATCCAAATAAGAAAGTTGATCATTTTCTTCTCCTAGGCAACTGGTGTTGAACACATAAGCCCTGCCATTTGATATGTCAGGGCTTGAATGAAATGCTTCTCGGTCAGTCGTCGATAATGAAAGTGACTTTTAACTGAACCCGGTATTCTGTAATTTGTCCCTTGTCGTCCAGCTTGATCTGTTGGCTCTCGACCCATGCAGACTTAAGATTCCGAAGTGTCTTTTGAGCGCGTGCAATACCCATCGTTATTGCATCATCAAAACTCTTGGGAGAAGAGACGATGATTTCACTTACTTTTGCTACTGACATGGAAATACTCCTTTTTATTGGCTTGTGATCGACCTCAGTCATTTTATGATCTGAGGAAAAAATATGCTCCCGTTACCATAATCGGCAGGAACAGCATAAACAACTTCGGAAGACACCCATTCTTCGGTTTCGTGCCATTATCCAGTTTTCCAATCTTATCGGCCGTATCATCTTCTTCACGGTCGATGGCCCGTTTTATGTCACGATTCTTTTTCGGGTGACTATCTCTATTATCGTGCGGCCCGCCCTGGCCTTGTTTTTGAGCGTGATCTTGTCCACGGGAATCCGCCATTTGCGGTTTATGTGACTTGTGTGCCTTATCGGCCTCTGATTTCTTGGGCATTATTTCTCCTTATTTGTACTCTTTATCATTATAGAATGCACATTCCCCAGCCACATCCATCGGCTGGGGAATGTGCATCTCCGCCACTTGGGGGAGGTGCATATGCATCTGGCTTTATTCGCTGGCACAGGATGTTCTGCCTATCTACTACCTATCTACTACCTGCACGTTTCAAGCTTTAGGAATCAACATTCAAAAATGCTTCCACAACCTGCGGGTCAAAGTGGGTTCCTGATAAAGTACGGATATGCTTGCGTACTTTATCGACCGTCCATGCAGTACGGTATGGGCGGTCTGAGAGTAGCGCATCCTGCACGTCGACCACTGCAAAAATGCGTGCCGTTAATGGAATCTGCTCCCCTGCCAGGCTCCGCGGATAACCGCTGCCATCCCACCTTTCATGATGACAATAAGGAATATCCAGGGCCAGCCTCAGATAACGAACAGGAGCGAGCAGCTCATAAGCGAAAATTGGGTGTTTTTTCATTACCATCCATTCTTCTTCTGTTAGAGAATCAGGCTTGAGCAGGATGCTATCTGGAACACCCATCTTGCCAATATCATGAAGCAACGCTCCCCAACGGACTTGTATCAGTTCCGTCTCGCTCAAACCGAATGTACGTGCCAGCTTTACTGCTCTCTCTGTCACTCGTTTGGAATGTCCTTCAGTTTCCTTGTCACGCAAGTCCAGCGCGCGCGACCAGCCTTCGATCGTGGCATCGTATGCCAGAGTCAGTTCCTGATTCGAGCGCTGCTGACTCTCAAACAGCATGGCATTCTCCAATGCGATTGCCGTTTGCCCAGCCAGAGTGCTGAAAAAATCAAACCATTCTGCGTCAGGCTCAAGTTCACTGCGATGGAAAACTTCCAGCACACCTTTCACCTGTCCCTTGGAAATGAGCGGAACGCCGAAGTAACACACGAAACCCTCGTCTCGCAAGACTTTGGTCAACAGTAAATGATCCGAATCCTCATCCAAATGCCTGACCCGAACAAACTGACGTTCCAAAGCCACGCGTCCCGCATAGCCTTCACCCAAACGAACCTGTGTACTTTGAATAACCCTGTTACGAAAACCGCTATCAGCACCATATTCCAACATCTGTAAACTCGGGTTCAGGATCAAAATATCAGCCGCATCAACCTCAAGCTCACCTCTCACATGAGTGAGGATCTCCGAAAGGCTGAGTTTCACATCAAAATTCGCTGCGATCACGCGGTCAATGGCGCTCAAGGCAGTCAGATGTTCAAGCTGCCGTCGAATTCTTGCCCCCGCCTGTTTGCTTTCGGTAATATCTGTTGCAACACCCACCAGGCCTGCCAAATTTCCCACTGCATCCAGGATGGGCGCAAACCGGTTATCAAAATATATGCCCTTTAGTTCGGTGATACCCGCAACAGTTTCGCCGCTAAAGACACGCTTAAGAACCTCTTCTCCAGTCGTGACATTACCGGAGGGCTCAGTAACCGGCAGAGAGTGGAAAAGTTCGAAAGCTGATTCGCCGACATTCTCGCCGCGCTTCATTCCAACCCGTTGCAGGCCGCTGCCTTCGTGGAGAGTAAACACACCCTTGCTGTCGGTTGCGAAGATCGTGATGGGAGCGCTATTCAAGACGGCGTGGAGTAATTCGCCATTCTTCCGCAACGCCTCCTCTGCCTGCCAGCGCTTGGTGATGTCACGGATATTACATTGGATCACTTTTTCATTTCCCACCAGATATACATTGCTGACGAATTCCACCTGTATGAGCCGTCCATCTTTCGTTTTGAGCGGCAGGTCTTCATAGCGGATATATTCGTTCATCTGCAATGCCTCAAAGGCATCCTGACTGGCTTCAATATCCCTGAACGCACCCACTTCCCAGAGTTTCTTTTTTATGAACTCTTCACGCGAATACCCCAGCATTTTTATCAAAAATGGATTGACATCTTCGATCATTCCCGTTTTGGCATCCAGAATTAAGATGCCATCCTGGGCGGCCTCGAACAGGCGGCGATAGCGAAGCTCTGAATCTTGCATTTTTTTCATGATTACTGCCTTAACTTCGTTTAGTCTTTTAACAAGTATTTTCGCCGCATTCGTCCGTTGAGTAAATTATGAGCAATGGGTATAACGCCAGGATCCGACCGTACCGATCAGCTTTCGATCAGCTTTTTCATTTCAGCGAGAACCGCTTTCCAGTTCAACTCGGAATTGCCGGCCTCATCCTGTGTTTTATTTTTATCCTGAGTGATGGTCAGGATCGTATCATTACCTTCAACGTACAGGTTATAACGAATGGTTTTATAGTATTCTGGGAGGTCAGGCTCGCCTGCCAGTGAGCTCCAGAAAGTGGAAACCAAAAGCCTGCCTGGTTCCACCTCCAAAATTTTCCCCTTATCCTTGTACGGCTTGCCTTCCCATACGCCTTTGTATGTGATCGGGCTGCCTTCCTGCCAGTCGGTTATAACTTCAGTGCCAAGTAGATATTTCTTGATAAGACTCGGCGTGACCAACGCCTCCCACACTTTGGTTACGGGGGCATTGATGGTGATTGCGGCTGTCGCGAGAATTGAATCATTCATGTTTTTAAATCTCCTCTAAATTACTCCTGCCTGAGAATCGGGATCCATTTTCAAACTACAATTGATCTCGCGCTCATTGGGAGATGTAGGAATAACAACCTGCCCGTGTCGGGTGATCTTCAACCAGGGTTCCATTCTTCACATTACGCAGCATCAACAGAATCACCCAGTCTCCGCTTGCGGCCGCTGTTTGGAGAATGCTAAACCACAAAAGGCCGTTATTGCCTGTTATCAGGCTGAGAAAAAAAGGAAGAATTCCCAAAACAAGGCCGGGCATGATTCCGCCGATCCTGTATACGTTAACCTCAATGGGTTCCATCAAATGGGCAAAGGGAGTCAGAGTCTTCCAGTCAATCCCGAACTTCACCGCCGAGAATGGCTTTTTCCCCGCCGCGACCCACGTCAACCCGTGGATCAGTTCGTGCGCCACAACACTTGCGAGCACGATAATTCCAAAAAGAAGGATTCCCATGAGGTTAAGTGTGACCGTTATTTCCGTCATATGGTTCAATATATTAAACAGACTGAATTGCAAAACTGCGATGGGGACCATGATAAAGATAGCGAGGATGCTGGCTCGCAGCATGGAGACGGAAAGGTCAAGTTTGTTCTCAGTTTTCAATTATTTTCCTCCTGCTGCCATGCGCTCGTCTCGTTATGGCGGCATACAGCATCTTCCTCGCAATTCTGGCGTTACCAGAGGCTGAATGACAAGGCTAATTGCTGTGAGTATCACAACAATTAGCCTTGCACATGGATGGGTTGGTTACGATCTAAAAAGTTCTCCCGTAAAGTTACGGCTTCGGCTGTTGGCTTATCGCAAGTAACCAATTAAGAACAAAACGATTAGAACTACAATGACTGTGTAAATCATGGGGTTATCCTTTCTTTTCTTTCACATACATGGGCAGGCTTGTCTGGGGCTGCCCGTAATTTTCAACGAACACGGGATTATATAATTCCCATCAGGTTCAGAATAACGAGAATGACCGCAATGACGAGCAGAGAGTGAATCCAACCGCCTGTAGACGGAAAACTCGGACTGATATTCGCGCCTAAAAAGCCAAGCAACCATAGGACTACGAGAATTACGACAATGGTATATAACATGAACTTTCTCCTGTCTGAGCAATTTGCTCTATAACCCATCATACAAGAAACATCCTCTTATTACATCCATCGAACGGGGTGGGTGTTTCTCCACCAGTTGGGGGAGCACAGCGGATGCCGTTTGAAGAAACAAAAAACCCGCCCGCGAAAGATCAATTTCGGGGCGAGCCATGTTTCAGGTTGGGCTTGGTTGGAACGAACTACGGACGTGTCGTTGGGCAGCCGCCCTCTGGTGCAGGGATGATATCGCCCGTATGGCTATTGTGACCATTCAACCCGTTAATGCTTACCGTGATCTCGTTATAAGGATTCTTTTCACTGCTCGTGGCATGGCAGATGGTGATCGTGTCATCACTGATCGCAGCCGCGGCCGTCGGGCAGCCCGCCTCCGGCATTGGGATGAGATCGCCTTCATGATCGCCATGACCATTTAAACCATTCACGCTTATGGTGATTTCGTTATAAGGCTTGGCCTCGCTGCTGGTGGCATGGCAAATGGTGATCTTGCCGTCAATGACCACGACCACGCTTGCGGGGCAGCCTCCTGCCGGTGCAGGGTTGATATCGTTCGGATGCCCAATATGCTCATTCAATTCAGCACTGGTAACAGTGATCTCTTCATACGGGTTTGCCGAGTCACCCGTAGCATGGCATACAGTAGTCGGGACGCTGGCAGCGCAGGCCGCAAGCAAAGTGACCGCAAGGATCTGCATAACGGCGATCAGCTTTATGGGTATCGTTCCAGGTTTATTCATGCGTACTCCTCAGGATGCAGCTTCAAATATTTTTTTATGTCGAAAAATGTTCCCGGACTTTTGCAGAGATCTGGCGGTCCGTCATCTTATCCATAGTTTCGACGGAAAGGGCCTCGTCTTTAAGTCCCTCGTTCTTCAGCCGTTTCTCCAGCTCGCCCTTGGCCTCGCCTGGACCAAAGATCTGAATGGCGTCTGAGTTACGAACAACAGCAATGACCTCATCGTAGTAACTGTTTAGATGATTTCCAAACTGACGATCACGCACATCCTCCGATGAACCTTCTTCTGATCCGTCGCCCCCTGTAAAACGGACATGCTTTTCCATGCCCGATATGATCTTCTTTACTTCCTCCCCCTCGTCGGTGATCAGTACGATCACAGCCTTCCGATGGTCGATCCACAAACCTGCCTGCTTTTTCATGAGATTTCTCCTTGCATAATATGAATCATTGATACCAATTGACAAACGACGCCTTCAACGGATCGGCGATCGTGCAAAATTTCGTGCCGGTTTAAAGTTGGGATGCCGCCCAACGCACCGCTTCAGCCATCGTTGGATATGGCAGCATCGCGCCAGCCATCTTCTTAGCCGTCAGACCAAATCGCATTGCGTAGATGATGGGCGCAATCAACTCGCCTGCGTTCGCGCTGAGAATATGCCCACCGAGTATGTTTCCATCCATATCAGCCAGGAGCTTTACGCTGCCGAAGGTTTGATTGTTGGCAATCGCACGGTCGAGTTTGTTGAAATATGCACGTCCCACACGGTACTCGATCTTTGCCTCCTTCAGCTCTGCCTCCAGCATGCCGACTCGCGCAAGTTCAGGATCGGTAAATGTCACCCAGGGTATGACTCGGTCGTCAAATTCTTTTGGCTTGCGGGCAAAGACGTTATGCGCAACCAGTTTGCCCTGGTCAGAGGCGACATGTGTAAACTGATATTTGCTGGTAATGTCACCGGCTGCCCAGATATGCGGCACATTCGTGCGCAAGGTTGCGTCGGTCGTAACACCATCTTCAGTATATTGGACACCGGCCGCTTCAAGATTGAGTTTGTCCAGTGCCGGTTTCCTCCCGACCGCAATCAATAGTTGATCAGCTGTAAGATCTTCTTTCTTCCCATCCTTGCCGTGGAGGTGGATATGCTTTCCATGCTCATCGATATCCCCACAGCGCATCTCGGCACCAAATTCCAGGCGGATGCCTTCCGCAGTAAGCTGCGAACATAACAACATGGCGAGCTCAGGATCTTCGCGCGGCAGAGGCTGTTCACCGCGTTCAAGTACCGTCACTTGTGCGCCAAGGCGGCTGAACATTTGCGCGAACTCCAGGCCAATTGGACCGCCGCCGATTACCACCAGACGTTTCGGCAGTTCAGGCAAAGACACGGCTTCAACGTTGGTGATGTAACCGGCTTTCGATAGTCCATCTATCTCGGGGATCATGGCAACTGTGCCTGTTGCGATCACGAATCGCTTGCTGCGTAAAGTCACGCCATTCACCCTGATCTCATGCGGTGACGTAAACATCGCTTCACCCATAAACAGGTCAATACCTTGTGCCGCAATACCCGCACTAGCCTGTTCGAGTGTGCCGCCGCGAATGGTTTCCTGTACCTGCCGAACATGAGCTTGCACCGCTTCCCAATCAACTTTAGCCTGTGAGATGCGTAACCCAAGTCCGGAGGCATGGCTTGCATGGTAAAACACTGAAGCTGTGTGTAAAAGTGTTTTTGTTGGATCACACCCATAGTTGAGACACGTACCACCCAATTTATCGCGTTCGATCAGCGCAACATGCTTGCCCATTTCTGCCGCATTTCCGGCAGCCGTGCTGCCCGCGCCGCCTGCGCCGATCACGATCAGATCATATTCATCTGTTGTCATTGGTTGTTTATCCTGTTCTTAACGGCTCCTGGATCAGCCAAGGGCCGCTGCCATTTCCATTGATTGGGATGGTTTCTGGTAAACAACCACACGATTACGCCCTTCCTGTTTGGCCCTATACATGGCCTCATCAGCCGCCTTCATTAGATCGATTTCAGTCGTGCCGTGATCGGGCATATACGCGATACCGGCCGACAAGGTGATTGTCTCCAGGGATTGCTGACCGCCTTGAATATGCTGAAGTTCCTCCAACAATACGCGGATCTGTTCCACCCGCTGCTGTGTATCCACAATGGACGAATCGGGCATGACAAGTACAAACTCATCTCCCCCATAGCGGCATGAGATGTCGCTTTTGCGCAGGTGTTCGCGCAGTACGCTTGCAAACTCGCACAACAACGAATCGCCTGGGCCATGCCCAAAAGAATCGTTGAATTGTTTGAACCCATCAATGTCGAGCATCACCACACACAATGGGGAGTTCAGCCGCTGTGCTCTATTCAACTCGCGCGGCAGGGTCTCATCCAGGTAACGGCGATTGAACAGGCCGGTCAGCGGGTCTTGAATCGCCTGCTGGCGCAATTCATCGCGCAGCCTTAAGTTGGAGAGAGACAGCTTGATCGTTTCACTCACGGTTACAGCCAGCTGCTTTAGGCCAGGTGGATGCTCGCCTTTTTGAACCGTATTATCGATTAAAGACAACACTCCCAGTGTTTCGCCCTGCACGGTCAGAGGCAGACAAAAGTAGCCGCCCTGCGGTGGATTAATGAAATGATGACATAACAGTCCCGCTTCCAGATCAGTCACTTCATGGATCTTACCGAGACGCAGTGACCAACAATCATCCAGGGAGAAAATGGGCTCCATAATGAGCTCTTCTCCCCAGCGGGCCACCACGACCAGATTCTCATTCCTGCTGGGCAGGATCGCGAGGCTGCCATTGTGCCCGGGAAATAAATCAGCGGCAGAGAGAGTAATGACACGAAAGGCTTCATCCCGCGTAATACAGGATTGCAGCAATTCATTCATGCGATTCATTAACTGCATTTGTTTGTCGCGCCATTGAAGTTCGTTCACCAAAGCCGTTAATTTATCGTTTGTTGCCAGCACCTGAGCTTCAGCGCGTTTGCGATCCGTGATGTCGCGGATGTTGCATTGGATCACCCGCCAGCCGTCTACCAGGTAAACATTGCTGACGAACTCCACGTGTTTGCGATCTCCCGCCTTGGTCTGCAAGGGGATATCTTCATAACGGATGTACTCGTTCTTTTGCAGCTCCCGCATGGCCTCCTGACTGGCAGGGATATCTTTGACCGCGCCGATCTCCCATAGCGCCCTGCCGATCAACTCCTTTTCAGAGTACCCCAACATATCCTGAAGGAATGGATTGGCATCCATGATCCGCCCCGTGTCCCCATCCAGGATCAGGATGCCGTCTTTGGCAGTCTCGAAGAGTCGGCGATAGCGGGACTCCGATTCCTTCAATGTGATGTGTTTGTGCTCATGGTCGGTATAAATAATTCTAGGCAGCCTGATATCGACTGCGAGCGCTTCATCCAGCTTGTTTTCATTGGCAGGTGTGGAGGTGGGTATGGGGTTCTTCTCTGTTTCTGGTTGGGGTTTCTTTTTGAATATCATAGTTGTTGACAAGTCGATCGAAAACTTCGTCTTGCACGCCAGTCCTTCTTAAGATTTATGTTAATGCTACAACACCTCCCCTCCTGCCGCATCCATCGAACGGGGAGAATGCTTCTCCACCACTTGGGGGAGCACAGCGGATGCCCAATATCTCATTCAATCCAAAGCTGATACCAATGATCTCTTTAGCAGTTTTCCCTTATTCTTTCTTTAACGAATCCTTTTCATCCGCTTCTGCTGGCTTGGCAACCTCCACCACCGGTCCACCATCATCCTGCCAGCGGAGATTGTCTTCAACCACAACCTTGTTCTTTTTCAATTTAGACTTGCTATCCGGGTACTCGTTGCCAACGAGCCGCCTGAGATACTTAAACAGCTTAAAGTCAAAGATGGAAAATCTTTTTTTCATTTATATACTCCAGACGTGAAATTGAATTAACAAATATCGAAGCTTGATAAAATTCCCCGCAGACATTGTCATCGGTTGGGAATGCTCATGGCAACAACTTGCAACTGTTCAGCCATGCGTTCAGGCGTTTCACTTTTGTTGATAAACATATCCGCCACGACCGAGAGCGCGGCTTGCTTTTGAGCATCCAAATGGCTGATCAGGATAACCACCAACACAGAGGGACAGGCTTTTCGAAGCGCACCCAGCGCTGCGTCGGGCGAATTGATCGGGAGTACATCCCAATCCACCAGCAGCATTTCCACGTGATTGATCGGCACTTGAACGACCGTGGTGATCCAGTCGGAAGCTTCGCCAACCACCTCCATCTTTTGATCAAGAAGGATCAGGCGAAGTGCGGAGCTTTCTTCGGGTCGTGCATTGGAGATATAAATGCGGGTCATATGCTCATCATACAACCTATCCAACCCAGCCGCATCCATCGGCTGGGGAGAATCTCTCTCCGTCACCTGGGGGAGGGTTCGGGCCAAATTACTTTTCAATTCCGTATATCGTGATACGTCCAAATAGTGATTCCCTGAGCGATAGCGAAGGGTCTCTGAGACAATTTTAGAGGTTCTCATTGCACTGCCGTGCAACGCAAGTGTCGCTCCGCTCAGAACGACACTGCGTAGGGTGAGTATCGTGAAATTCCAGCATCAATCGGTGAAATTCAAAAACCGTTCCATCATGCGTTCCAACTCCTTCAGTTTAAACGGCTTGCTCACATATTCATTCATACCGGCTTCAAGACAGCGTTCGCGGTCGCCGAGCATGGCAAAGGCGGTGAGCGCGATGATTGGAAGAGTGGCAAACCGCGGGTCGGTACGGAGGCGGCGGGTTGTGTCAATGCCGTTCAGGTCTGGCATCTGAATATCCATCAAAATGATATCGGGAATGAACTCCTCCACCTTTGAAAGCACCTCCCTTCCACTGCGGGCAATAAAGACCTGATATCCGCGGTTTTCCAGATAATCCCTGGTGACAAGCACATTGGTTTCGTGGTCTTCCGCAAGCAAAATTTTTCCGCGAATTCTCAAAGGCACAAGCGGGGCAACAGCATATGGTTCAACACTGCTCTCGACCAAGTCACGGTCGTTGAGCGCCTGCATTCCCGCGCTCCACGGCAGCACAACGGTAAAACGGCTGCCCCTGCCGGGCTCGCTTCGCACTTCAACCCTGCCATCATGTAATTCAACCATTTTCTTCACCAGCGCAAGGCCCAGCCCAGTGCCCTCATATTGACGAGACAGGCCGCCATCCAACTGTACGAAAGGATGAAATAATTTCGGGAGGTCTTCGGGAGCGATGCCGATGCCCGTATCCTGGATGGAAAAGCGCATCAGGCTTTCTTCGGCACTTGCCTGCACATCAAGTATGACCCTGCCTTTTGCAGGGGTGAACTTCACGGCGTTGTTCAGCAGGTTGATAAGCACCTCCTTGAGCCGCCTTGGGTCTGCAAAGATCATTATCGCGTCTTCAGAGATCGTATATTCCACCATAATTGATTTTTTATTTGCCAACTGTCTGATAAAAGCCAGGCTTGCATGGCAAATTTGATTTACTTCCACCTCTTCAAGGCGAAAATCGAATTTACCCGCCTCGATCCTGGAGATATCCAAAATATCGTTGATCAATTCCAATAAATGTTCGCCGCTGGAGCGGATCATTTGCACGGCGTAATCCTGCCTGCTCACCAGTTCGCCGTACACGCCTGCCATCAGCGACTCGGAGAAACCCAAAATGCCGCTAAGCGGTGTGCGTAATTCATGGCTCATATTGGCCAGGAATTCATCCTTAACCTGGTTGGCGTAGACCAGTTCCATCGTGCGTTCCGCCACGCGCCTTTCAAGGTCAACATTAAGTTGGCGAATTCTTTCCTCCGCCTGCTTGCGGTCGGTAATATCACGAATATTGCATTGAATGATCTTTTGACTGCCCGCCATATAGACATTACTGACGAATTCCACCTGCACCAAACTCCCATCCTTCGCCTTTAGCGGCAGGTCTTCATAGCGAATGTATTCATTGGCCTGTAAGGCTTCAAATGCCTCCTTGCTGGCCTCAATATCCCTGAATGCGCCCACTTCCCACAGTTTCTTTTCAACAAACTCTTCGCGTGAATAGCCCAGCATCTTGATCAGATATGGGTTGACATCCTCAATCATGCCTGTCTCAGCATTTAGAATCAATATCCCATCCTGGGCCGCTTCAAACAGGCGTCGGTAACGAAGCTCCGAATCTTCCAATGTTTGCATGGTTTCCACTCCACAAAACTGGATTTTTCCCTCAAAACTGCAAATACAAATCTCAGCACTTAATTTTACAAAGAAAACTCCCCAACCTCATCCATCAGTTGGGGAGTTTTCTTCTCCCCCACTTGGGGGAGAAGAAACATGAAGCCGCTGTTCAGCCTTAAACGATTTTGTTTCGCAATGCGAGCGTCACCGCTTCGGTGCGGCTCGCAACCCCCAACTTCGAAAGAATATTACTGACATGCGATTTGACCGTGGATGGGCTGACGGTCAGCCTGCCCGCGATCTGGGTGTTGTTCAAGCCCTCGATCATCAAGACCAGCACCTCCCGCTCACGTTCGGTCAGGTCACCGCCGGGCACTGGCGGCAGGTTGGCTGTCTCCACTAGAATTTGAGCAGCTTCCGGGGAGAGCGTGACACGTCCGCGCTGGGCGGCGCGAATGGCACGAACCAGATCATCCGCAGTGACATCCTTGAGCAAATAACCGATCGCCCCAGCCTCCAATGCATTCTTGATCAACTCGCCTTCCTTAAAGCTGGTCAACGCGATCACCTGCACTTGCGGGAATTGCTGCCGAATGGCGCGCGTCGCAGCGGCCCCGTCCATGATCGGCATGACCATATCCATAAGGATCACATCGGGCTGCACCCTGGCGCAGAGTTGAATGGCAACTTCGCCGTTCTCAGCCTCGCCAGACAGTTCCAGGTCGTCAAAGACCTTCAAAAAAGTAGCAAGCCCCCGGCGGACCATCATGTGGTCGTCAACGATCATTACTCGAATGGGATTGGATGGAGGTAAATTCATAAGGATTCCTTTTTGTTGGGATTTTTCCAATAAATGGAAATTTCAGTCCCCTGATCAGGCTGGCTGTTGACGGATAACACGGCTCCGACGGCTTCTGCACGCTCACGCATGATGCTCAGCCCATAGTGACCTGCAACTTGATGCATCGGTTCAAAACCCTGACCGTTATCCTGAATGCGCAAATCAAGCATGCTTTCACTCTGATGCAGGATGATCTCCACCGCGCTGGCGTTGGCATGTTTGGCAATGTTATAAAGCGCCTCCTGACACACACGATAGAAGGCTACTTGAACTTCGGCAGGTGGAGTGAACTCTCCAGTCGCGATAACTTCCACTGGGGTGTTCGTGCGGCCTGAGTGTGCATTCCCCAAAAGGGTTAACAACTCGCCAAGGCTTGAATCGGTCAATGTAGTCGGACGCAGCTCGGCCAACAACGAGCGCATCTCGGCCTGGGCGCCGCGTGTCAATCGGCGCAGGTCCCCAAGAGACTTGCGCGCCTCCTGTTGATCACGCTCCCACAAACGCGGAAGCACCTCGGCGATCAAGCCCGCAGAGAACAGGGATTGGTTGATGGCATCGTGCAGGTTGCGTGCCAAACGCTGGCGTTCTTCCAATACCGCGAGCGCCTGTGCATGCCCGTATAGCTCCGCATTGACCATGGTGATGGCCGCTTGATTCGCCACACTGAGCGCCAGGTCTGCATGATGTGCTGTGAAGTGATTTTGTTTTCCGTGCGCCACGCCGATACCGCCAACAATGCGGCTTCTTACCGCCAGCGGCACCCACATCCATGACTGCATTCCATCGAGCAATATGGCACTTCCATCGTTCAGAAGTGAACGCAGAAATAGTGAATTAGGATGGTCACTCCAGATATTGACGATTCGAATCGGGCGATGATTATTGAACAACATGGTCAGGGTCTCGGGGTTGTTCAAATGGATATGGATCGGCGCGGATTTCTCCAATTGCTTTGTACCGCGCATGGCAAGGGTGATCAGATGGGGATCCTCAAATGAGAAAAGCCCGGCATGCTCATATTCGATGATCTCACGCAACTGGTCGAGGATCAAGCCCGGTTGGAGTTCCAGCGTGAATGCCAGCGTGTGAGAGATGGCAAGCAGGGTCGCCTGTTCGCGCATTCTGGCTTCCACTTGTCCGCTGAGTGAATTTTCAGTTTGGATACGCTGACTGACATCCCGGATGACGCTCAACAGGCACGGCCTGCCCTGATAATAGATGCTCGACCTGCTTACTTCGGCATGGAATGGTGTGCCATCCTTGTGCAAGTGAACGACAAGCGCCTCGAAGGTATTGTCCGTCTCAACCATATGGACATGTTCCATGAACAGAACAAGGTTTTCCGGGATGATAAAGACACGCGGATTCAATCCAATAAATTCCTCATGAGTGTAGCCATGCATACTGCAAGCGGCCGGATTGGCTTCAACTATCACAGCCTTCTCGATGTCATAGATCACCAACCCGTCGCTTGCGGCTTCAAAGATGTTTCGATATTCTGCTTCTGCATTGATCCGTCTGTCGGGAAATTTACTCATACGAAGCCTGCCTTTTCTCGGCCTCAATGGCTTGCAGCCGATGGATCTCAGCCAATACATCCTCCGGCTTGGTTTCCATTTCAAGGTCGGCCAGGTCGCTGTTCTCGTGGTCTACGATCCCCATCTTTTCCTGTATCACATCCAGCATTTGCAACACACGCGTCAATTCATGCTCGGTCAACAAGCCGATGTGCAGGGCCAGGTCAGCGCGACGTTCGGTCTCTTCGCTCAAACGATTTTGGCTGATAAGCACAAATGTCGAAAGAAAGATCGCTTCCAGAGAGACGACCATGGTCAGAAGCCCATAGGGGAACGGGTCAAAGCCGCGCACACCGAACCAGCCGGTATTAAGCAGTATCCATATCCCGAACCATAGAATATGCACATAAACGAAAACCATCCGCCCAGAAAAAGAAGTAACGGCGTCCGCCATGCGGTCTTGTATGTTCCGCTCGCGAGTGGCCTTTGTCCGCAGATGAATGATCGTGCGGATATTCTTCTCGATCACTTTGCTCAGCGCCGGGTTGTTATTCCCCTGGTCATCTTGTTCCTTTGGATTTTTTTGGCTCTGTTGCATATTACCTCTACTACTTGTAAATTAAGTGACTGGAAAAGCCTGAAACTCTGTTTCGCGCATATCGAATCCTACAATTCCATCATACTGCGGAAACAATCCTTTTATCCCATCACGATCCGCACCTCGTGCGGCTGACCGTCATCTGCGAGGGGAATCGACCCATCTTGCAGCAAATTCCCATCCAAAACGATTTGCCGAACGCCCTGGTTACGGCCTTGTGGGTTCTCCACGCTGATCTTGTAATGCGTGCCGCCGAAGCGATAATCCACTTTGAAGCCTGTCCAATCGCGCGGAATACAGGGATTGACATTGAGCGTTCCACCGGCCCTCGTAATGCCGAGGATCGCTTCAATACCCAGTCGGTACATCCAACCGGAAGAGCCGGTGTACCACGTCCAGCCGCCTTTACCGGTATGCGGGGGTACACCGTAGATATCGGCGGCGATCACGTAGGGTTCCACTTTGTAACGTGCCGCCTTCTCTGGCGTATCGGAATGGTTGATGGGATTCAACAAACGGAACAACTCCCCCGCCCGGTCTCCCTGCCCGAGTTTTGCGTATGCCCATGCCGTCCAGATCGCTGCGTGGGTATACTGCCCGCCATTTTCGCGCACACCCGGCAAATAACCTTTGATATAGCCAGGGTCACGCGCCGACTTATCGAAAGGCGGGGTAAACAACAAGATCATTTGCTCGGCCTGTTTTACCAATCTGCTGTTAACAGCTTCCATCGCTTGCATGGCTCGTGCGGGGTCTGCCGCTCCCGACAATACCGCCCACGACTGCGCGATCGAATCGATCTGACATTCCATGTTTTCGCGTGAGCCCAATGGCGAGCCATCGTCATAAAAGGCACGCAAGTACCAGTCGCCATCCCAGGCATGGGCTTCAAGCGCCTGAGATAATTTCTCAGCTTGTTGAAGATAAAACTCGGGATCATCTGTCATCAACTCAGCCAGGGCCGCAAAACGTGTAAGGGTCGTATGCAGGAACCAGCCCAGCCAGATGCTCTCGCCGCGTCCGTCCATGCCCACTCGATTCATGCCGTCGTTCCAGTCACCGCCGCCCATGAGCGGCAGGCCATGCGCACCTGTAGTCGCGCCCTTCTCCAGCGCCCGCCGACAATGCTCGTAAAGTGAAAAATCCTTGCTCGTGGTTTCAAACTGGGTATACCGTTCCATTTCTTCGGGCCTGAGTGTTTCACCTTTTAGAAAAGGAATGCTCTCACTCAAAATGGATGAATCGCCGGTCACAGACACGTACTCCGCTGTGACATACGGCAGCCAAAGCAGATCATCTGAAAAACGAGTACGAACCCCGCGACCCGCAGGTGGATTCCACCAATGCAGCACATCGCCAGCCTCAAATTGATGCCGCGCCGCTTCCAGGATCTGTGCGCGTGTAATATCCGGGCGGGTATTCAACAGGGCCATCACATCCTGAAGCTGATCGCGGAAACCAAATGCCCCGCTCGATTGATACAAACCAGTGCGGCCCCACAAGCGGCATGCAAGAGTTTGATATTGCAGCCAGCGGTTGAGCATGAGATCCATATCAGGATCGGGAGTTTCAACAACGATGGTATTCAGGATTTCATCCCAGTGTGTTTGGACAGCCTGCCAGATCGCTTCGACCTGTTCCACAGATCGGATCTCGCCGATCAATGCAAGGCTTTCGGCGCGGCTTGCTCCTTCGCCAAGCAGGAAGAATACTTCTTCTGTGGCGCCCGGGGCCAGGTCAATGTGCAATTGGATGGCGGCACATGGATCAAGCCCGGCATTCACTGCGCTTGCCAGCCCAATCCGCCCGAGGGCAGCAGGCGCACGCAAGGTTCCCAGCCGCCCCAGAAATTCGGTGCGGTCGGTGGTCACACCGTGCGGTTTTTTATTGGAAGCCAGGAATGCCACGCGTTCGCCGAATTCACCGTTGAAACGGTTCGCAGCGAGTAATGCGTTTTTGTCAGCGTCGAACTCCGGCATGATATGCGCCTGATGGATGTCTCGCATGGTTCCCAGCACCCATTCAGCATAATAGGTAACAGTGATACGCCGCGAGCGGTCCCAAAGATTTTTCAAACGTAAATGTACGATCTTGACCGGCGCATTTGGCGCAGCGAACAGACGCAAATTTTGATTCAAGCCGTGACTCTGACTTTCAAAGATCGAATATCCCGCTCCGTGGCGGATCACATGTACCGTTTCTTCACCGGCAGGCATGGGCGTGGGTGACCAGACCCGCCCGGTCTCTTCATCACGTATATAAAGCGCCTCCCCCGGCATGTCGGTGACAGGGTCATTGCGCCAGGGCGTCAGGCGATTCTCGCCGCTGTTCTCCGCCCAGGTGCAGCCAGAACCTGCTTCAGATACCAGAAACCCAAATTGTGGATTGGCGATGATGTTCACCCAGGGATGCGGTGTGTGCTGACCAGGCTTAAGGTGAATCATGTATTCCCGTCCGTCACGGCTAAATCCGCCGAAGCCATTGCGGTGGATATCATGGGTCAACAGATTCTCTGGCAGGGCAAGGGAAGGCGTCGATTCAGGATCATGTGTCGGTGAGAGTGAGGCGGTGAACAGCGGCAGGCGTGTAGATTGGACGGTCAAACGCAGGGCGTGGTCGGCAAGCGTCCCGCCTTTTTCATCCAAAATAACACCCGCTACTGTTTCAAAAAGAATCTGATTGGCACGTGGAAGCTGGTCAGTGCGCAGCACAAAGATGCCATCGCGCTGATTCAACGAGGCATCGGCACCCATGCGTTGGATCTGGCGCTGGATGGCATTGTGCAGGTCGAGGGCATAGCCTGTATCTTGATCGTTCAAAATAACCAGGTTTACTGTGACATGGCGGCTGCGCCAAAAAGTAAATGCCTGCAAAGCCTCGCGGAGCAATTCCAATTCGCCATCGCGAACACGCACCAACATGATGGGATAGTCACCTGAGATTCCGAAAGCCCATAGATCGGATTGGCCTTTTTCGTTTTGTGCCAGGATGTGCGGAGCAGCGCGCAATGCACCTGTGGGATGGATCAAGGCTGAGTACAGGCGTTGGATATTTTCGACGGCATAGGAGTTCAGCCCGAGTTCCAGTAATTCGCGTTCACTGCGAGAGCGGGCGTCATCAAATGCACGGTGAATGGATTGCCCGTTTCGATATTGCGATAATTTACCCAAAGCTTCGGCGCGTGTGGAAGCCGCAAAGGTCAGGAATGTGACCCTTGTTTTTGCGTGCGGCTTCAGGTCAATATTTTGAGTCAGGGAGAAGATTGGGTCGAGTGTCCCGCCGCTGGTGCCGGCACGCGGACGATTTACATCCCGCAGCATTTGCGGGTTGTGCATTGTCTGCGACCTGCCCAGGAATTTGGCACGATCACTTTCATACCCACCGGTCACTTTACGCCCGGCTTCAATGACCATGGCATGGATCAACACGATCGGTTTTTCATCTGCGGAACGCGGACGGCGTTCAAATACAAGCGCGTTCTCCTGCGGAAGATATTCGCTTTCAATGAAGAGTTTGTTGAAGGCCGGGTGACGATGGTCTGAGGCCTGGGCCGCCAGCACCACTTCACCATAGCTGGTCAATTGCAACCGTCTGGGATGATCGCTGTCATTCAGGATGTTCACCCGTCGAATCTCAACACCGTCTGTACTAATGGTGATTCCTGTGCGCAGGGAAATTCCATTGTCTGAACGCTGAAATTCAACCTTGTGCGGGTAAAACAATACTTCCTGAGTTTCAGGTGAGCACCCAGCCGGTTGACAGGTGACAGACCAGAGCGCGCCATTTTCGCGGTCTTGTAAATAGATCCATGTGCCCCACTGATCGAGGGTAGTGTCGGCGTGCCAGCGTGTCAAGGCAAACTCACGCCACTGGCTAAACCCGCCACCGGCGTTCGTGATCAATAAGCTGGTATCACCTTGTGAAAGTACATGCACTTGCGGAATGGGGCTATCCACTGGAACGCGCCAGGGTTCGCTATTAACGGGACGTGCCATCTCATCGGGAAGGTCCACGGGGTCATCGGGGTGCGGATATTCGATCGGCGGGTTTTGCGGGATCTTTTCTTGAAGCAGCAACTCCACACTGTGAATATGTTCGTCGGCGTGGAAACGCTGCACCATCACATCTTCCAATAAATAGTTGCAAGCCGCCACCAGGATCATGCCTTGATGGTGAGCCATATAAGACTGTACAGTTGCATGTGTCTGCCCAACTGGAAGCCGAGATTTGGTGTAATCAAGCGATTCGTAAAAGCCAAAACGCCCGAGCATATTCAGTTTTTCCAGATGTGCCATATTTTCGAGCACCGCCTGCGGCTGTAACGAAAGCCCGATCAATGAAGCATAGGGAGCCACCACCAGGTTGTCATTGAGTTCACGTTTGTAACCCAGATCAGGCACCCCAAAGGCTTGATACTGATAATTCTGGTTGGCATCGAATGCAAAATAACCTGATTCCGAGATACCCCATGGCACCTCTAATTCCCTGCCATAATCTATTTGCGCATCCAGCGCGGCATAGCAGCTATCCGAGAGAAATGTCCCGTTATAGTTTCTGACGAAAAGGGTCGGCATCAGATATTCGAACATGGTACCGCTCCATGAAAGCAGAATCTGCCTGCCATCAATCTTCGTCACGGGGCGTCCGAGATGTTGCCAATGGCTTTGCGGCACGTCGCCTTTGGCAATTGCGATCAGGCTGGCAATACGTGCTTCGGATGCAAGTAGATCATAGTAGCTCGGGTCGAGCCGCTCAGTGCTGGCGTTATAGCCGATATGAAAAACCTGCCGTCGTTCATCAAATAAAAAGCGGAAATCCATATTTGCCACAACGGCATCGGCCTGCTCTGACAGTTTCTGAAAACCGATCAGCAAGACCATGGCTGTCATACGTGCCGACGAGACATCCGCCTCCATTTTTTTACACCACTCACGCGCCGCATCATCCTGTTGCTGTGTTTGTAGATCCTGCAATGTGGTTTGGATACGTGTGTATACCTCAGCCGTTTCTCCAAGTGTGGGAAGTTCAGCAGGCAGGCTATCAAGAAAACTTTGCCAGGCATGCGCTTGCATGCCCGCTTGTAATGCAGGCGGCGTATCCAAACGTCCAAGCCAGGGCGCGAATAATTCCAAACTGCGCTGCATGTCATGTAATTGATGATGCAGCAGATCGAGATAATGCTGGAGATCTTTCAGGGATTCGGATTTTAGATTGGGATGACTCTCCAACAGGTCCATTAAACGATGCGAGACTCTTTCCCAGCCCTCGCCTGAGAGCCAGTCGAGATTCATTTTCCACGCTGCGGGCTGATTCTGAATTGCGCTGATGCGGTCATAAATGGCTGTCAATTCAACGTCAAAGGACTCATGTGAAGCGTGCGGGTTGTTCTTTTCCAGCCCTTGTAATGTTTCTGCCAGAATATCCAGAATGGCAAGCAGACCCTGCCATTGTTTATCGCCCAACACTGGCGCTTCTGCCAATTTTAAACAGCCCTGCTTAAGTGTGATCAGGCAGGCAGCCAGGTTACCGCTATCCACCGTGGAGATATAACGAGGCGGGAGCGCTGTCAGGGTTTGCGAGTCATACCAATTTAATAAATGCCCGCGATAATGCTCCAGCTTATCCATTCCTTCGAAGGTTGAGTTCAAACGAACTGCCAACTCGACCAGTCCCAGATATCCCAAATCGTACGCCGACAATGTGGATACCAGGAACAGACCGATATTGGTTGGCGTGGTATAGTGCGCCACACTCCCGCGCGGCGTCTCTTGAAAATGGTCGGGCGGCAGCCAGTGATCGTTGGGTCCTGCAAATTGTTCAAAAAATGCCCAGGTACGACGCGCCAATCGACGAACCTGTTTGAGTTGAGTCTCTGAGAGTGGGGGGGATAAGTGTGTAACAGGCTGGCTGATCCTGTTTGCTATTAGCGGAGCGACAAGCCAGGCGGTAAGAAAAGGCAGCGCCACCCAAAGCGACAATGGATTGAGAATTACGACAGCGATTCCCACCAATACAGTGAGCACCAACGAAGCCGCCATTTCATTCAGGGTTTCATAACGGGCGTTCAATCCAAATGAACGAGCCGTATTGGCCGCCGTCGTCCATTGCAACAGGTTTTTCCGGGCAATGAGCAGACGGGTCAATGTTGTGGCGATCGCACCCAGCATAAGCAAGGCTTCATAAGGGAGAAGGAAAATGGCAAGCGCCCAGCGTGTGATTGACGGTTGTGCTGATTTGAAAAGTTGTTTAAGCGGCAGGCGGCCACGCAGATGGTGTGTGGTGTCTTGAAAAAGCTGCATTGCAATGGGCAATATCGAGGGAAACAATGCCAGCAAAGTCCAGACCAGCGGTGAACCGGGCAGGAACAACCAACCTGAAACAATGAGCGCCAATATCGTAGGCGGCAGAAGACTGCGCCGCAGGTTGTCGAAAATCTTCCAGATGTTGATCAGCGACAGGCGGTTGGGCGCGATCCCTTTTTCAACATGGACAATGGGAAGCAGCCAGGGGAGTAATTGCCAATCGCCTCGAATCCAACGGCGCAGACGGCGGGCGTACACCATATAGCGCCAGGGATATTCTTCATATAGTGTGATATCCGTGACCAGCGCAGCGCGTCCGTAGATTCCTTCGAAAAGGTCATGGCTGAGGAGGGTATTCTGGCGTACCTGGCCTGCCAAGCTGCGTTCGAAGGCCGCCACATCATAAATGCCTTTGCCAACATAACTGCCTTCCCCAAACAGGTCCTGATACACATCTGAAACAGCGAAGGAATACAGGTCGAACCCGGTGTTCCCGGCAAATATCTGTGAAAAAAGCGAGCGGTTTGCGCTTGTCGGCTTAATCGCGACGCGCGGTTGCAACACGGTATAGCCAGCAACAACCGAGCGTCCGTCAGCTGCAAATTCGGCATGGTTAAGCGGATGTGCCAGCGTAGCGATCAGCCGATTCGCGCTTCCCTGCGGCAGAGAGGTATCTGCATCGAGAGTGATCACATATTTGATCTCAGGCAAAATACTCGCATCGCCAACCTGAGTTGTGTAGGCAGTCCCGCCAAGGTTAAGCAGCAGGCGATTGAAATCTGCAAGCTTGCCGCGTTTACGTTCCCATCCCATCCACACCCCTTCAGATGGATTCCATTGGCGTTGACGGTGAAACAAATAAAAAGGTGTTGTTGGGGTGTATTTTTTATTTAGGTTTTCTATGCCAACACTTGCCAGCGCAAGCAACTGTGCGTCTTCCGGCATGTCTTCCGCTGGGGCATCACCGAAGTCGGTCAGCAAGGCATAGGTTAACTGCGGATCGGGGTTGGACAGATAATAAAGCTCCAATTCCTGCAGAAGATGGTTGAGCTCATCCGCGCTTTCCAACAAGGTTGGAACAACCACCATGGTGCGGTTACCGGGCGCAATATTCTCCGAAAAATCCATTCGCGGCAGGCTTTGTGGTTTGATGCGGTGAGTCACAACCCAGTGCACAAGTGTGACGGAAGACTCAAGAGCCAGCCCAACACCAAGGATACCGACAATAATGAGTTGAGCATCCGAACCACCTGAAAGCAAGGCATAGCCAAGCAATCCTGCAACGAACAATATGGCAAGAATGACAATACTTCCTATATAAGTGGCGGTTGGGAATGCGAACGGGATGCGCCGCATGCGAATGCCTGCTCCGGGTTCGTAGTTAATGCTGCTTTCCAACATTGAACGTCCCATATCGCGAAGATAAAAGCCAACATGAGATTTTCGTATTGGCGCATTTTCGTCTGCATTGTGAGCGAGTTCAACAGCGGTAAGGGCAACCTCTTCTTCGCTAAAGTTTGAAAAGCGCGCCAGTTCTTCAATGACAGCGCGATAACTATTGCGGGTGTCAAAATCCATGTTTGGATAAACCCTGGCGGGGTCGTTCCGTAAAATCTTTTCCACCTTGCTGGTCTGCTCAAAAAAGTCTTTCCAGTCTGCGGCGGAAAGCATGCGCAAACTGAGGAAACAGTTTGCAACAATGGTTTCATTCCCCGGTTTCTGGGAGGCAAATTGGCTCGAGACTTTTCCCAAACTTTTTGGCGCAGTCACGCCAGTTATTTCAGTTGTTGCGTGGACAAGCTGCTCCAGGATTCCAATACGCAGCATAATTGGCAGCGCCCACAATTCACCGATCATCAATGGGGAAATCTGTTGATAATCCAGCACAAAATCGGTGAATTGATCCAAATCGATCTGGCTATGACTGTATTCGATCCATTCGCGGGCCAGCGCAAAAATTCGTGTGTGACCCTGCAGCGGCGTTCCGCTTAGTTTCGGAAGCTGATTGAGAAAGCTGACTGGCAAATCCTCTTCAATTTGACGCAGGGTTTGTTTTACGACATAAAAATTGTCCAGCATCCATTCGCCTGCACGAGATGATTTGCTCGATAGGAAATCCTTTGCCGGCACAGATTTGAAAACTGCATTCGCGTTACGCAAGGCCAGCTCCCAGCTTTGCAAATATTCCAACAGATCAGTTTTCTGAATGGGGAATGTTTTTGCAGTATTCCACCCTGACTTACGTTGAGGTCTTGCAGGAATTTGAACTATTTCATGAGTTCTCGCCAGGTGATGTGCAAAATCTCTCAATCGACTATCTACGTCTGAATTGACTGGTGCGGGGGGGATAATTTGCGGTGCAATCTGCATTTGTTATCGCTCTATACGTTCGATGGACTGCTCAGAAGTCATCGACTCCTGCTTGCCAGGCAGGTCCTGTACAATGAGCAAAGGTGACTTGCCATACATGATGAAGTTATTGACCATGCTGCCGTACGGCCATTGATGATTTCCTGAATACCCGTGTGCACTGAGCGCTGTTAGATCGATCTGTTCCAAATCTGCGAGTTGGTGCAAGGCAACAGCCGCATTGTCGCTGGTAATGAGATGGTTATGAACCGTAATACCATCAAGATACGAACGTGCCTTCAACTGTTCAAGATAGCTTTCCGCTTCCTCTCGATTGCGCGCAATAACGCGATTAGATAGATCGACATCTTCGCGAGATGGGGGCATTTGGCGCGCCATCTCCGGTGTTTGTATCACTTGAACAAGATGAATATGTGATTTATAAAAACCAGCCAATTGCGTGATGATTGGCAGAACATTTTCCGCCCGTTGAGATCCATCCAGCGGGACAAGGATGTGGCGGTATCCCGGCGCTGCCGATAATTTTTCAGGGCGTGCTCCATATTGATGTGCCCGAACAATGAGCAGGGAAGTTTTTGCACTTAAAATGACTTTTTGCGTGATCCCGCTGATGCCCCACTGAGTCAAGCCATTCCGTCCATGGCTGCTTATAATGATCAACTTCATATCCTGGCTTTGGGCATATTCAGTTATCCCCTCTGCCGCCAGGCCTTCCATTACTTTCATTTGCACCTTAATACTTGATTCCTGAAAACACGCCTTTGTCTTTTCAAGGTAAAGGGAGGCCCTTGTTTTATTGATCTGCCAGTTAACCAGATCAAACAATTGCGCTGATGTGCCCGCCTGATTTTTTTCCAGGACTCGAAGCAGTGTGATCTCCGCGTCAAAAGAACTGGCAATAGCGGCAGCATGAGGCAGAACACAGTCAGCCAGCTGGGAGCCATCCAACGGGACGAGAATAGTATCGAACATGGTCAATCCCTTCGATTCTTTCCTGCGCCATATACGGTTGATTAAATACTAAAACACTTATTCAACACATTCTGGCTTGTATTAATTATGTAATTGGGTATGGGAGTCATCTCGCGTATGCGAGTGGAATTAAGAAGCGCCGCGGAAAGTTACTATACAAGGGTTTCGTAACGCACCTGGCAGAAATGAGTCTTCCAACCGTAGACGGTGTAGTCTACTAAAATCAGTATACTCTAGTTTGTTGTGATTGGAGATTAATCTTGACAGCCACATTGCACAAGCTTTTGATAAAAACAGCGATTTACCCCTTTAAGTATTGTCAGGCCTTTTTTCAGGATAACCAAAAACGATAAAGAATGGCTCGCTTTCCGTCTGTACCAATCCCTGAAGCATACCGGTAACAGATTCGACTTCCGACATGATGGCAAGTTCTGCTCCGATTTTCTCGTTGACAGCGCTGTAACTGACATCCATGGTATCTGGCTGAGCACCATGTCCGCTTTGGTGCCCTGCATCATTGAACTATAGCCGCCTGAAATCCATCAGCAAGTGTTCCCAAGGCGGTAATGACAGTAACCCCCACCCCGATCCCTAAAACGGTCAACGATGAAGGATTTCATTTTCTACTCAATCATCATCTTGATCAAGCAAGCCCAAGCTGTAGTAAATATTCAAAATCAATGCTGCATTGGTTCAACAGATTCTATTTGCAATGCAGACACGTTCATCGGGGAGGTGCGGCGATTTTGTCAGTTACAGGCTGAAGGTCAGAGCTTGATGCGAGCGGTGATAAGTCGACTGAATTTATCCCGTACCATTGCAGATCCGGCTGATAGCGAAGAGATGCCCCGTCTCCGCACTGATGGAAACGTTGCTGTATCACCTAAAAATCATGGTGAGGTAATATTCAACTCTTGAAAAACAGCTTCAGTAATTCCCAATTCTTAGCCAGGTCATATAGTGCCACTCCAATCAGAAGCAGACCACCAAAGAGATTAATAATCCTGGTATGACGGGCGAACAGCATGGTCAACTGGCGTTGAAGAGCAGCTGAGAGAAATGAGAGTATCAAAAGGGGTAAGCCAAGTCCCAAACCAAACCAGAGGAAAGTCCAAAGTTGTCCAAATACTTCCGCGGTTGTGAATGATAGAGCAAAGATGCTGACGACCATCGGGCCAGAACAGGGAAGCGCAATTGGGCCATAAAGTAAACCGTACACATAAGCATTACCGTACGGGTGTCGGAATAAAGGCAGTTGAATTTGGGGAAGTGTTTTAAATGGGTTGAAATTAAGCAGGAGTAGAATTCCAAGGAGAAAGATCAAAAGGTCTGCAAGCGGGATGATGTAAAGCAGAATACTGCCAACGGGAACTGCCAGCAATGCGATCAGGCCGCCGAGGGCGATCATCATGCTTAACACCCCGGCAAGCACAAACAACCCCAGAAAATATTTTTGTCTGCCAAGCTCATTTTGCCCGCCCAGGTAAGCGAGGAAGCCTGGGTAAAGCGGCAATATACACGGACTGGTCGTTGTTAATAAGCCAAGCAGTAATGATGTAACCGCCAGATCAAGCATCATTAATTACTTTTCCAGATAAGGTTCAACAGCTGCCTGGAGAGTAGCGGCATCTTTGATGCCATATTCGAGATGATGAACATCGCCTTTACGATCAATGATCAGCATGGGGGCGAGCGGCGGATTTAAGTACTGCGCAGTATATAAATTCCCCAAAGCGCGGGCAACCTCCAATGGAGCAATCGCAAAATGCCAGTCAAAACCATATCCATACGCATATTCTTTGAGTGCAGCATTGTCTTCATTTACATCGACATCCAGGCTGACTGAGATCAGGTCGTCTGGATTTCCGAGAGCTTTATGAAGGTTTCTTATTTCATTGCCTTGAACAATGCAATTCGGACACCAGATTGCCATCGTTTCAAGCAGGACCACCTTTCCCGCATAATCGTTCATGGTGAATGTTTCGCCGGTCTGCACATCAATCAACTCCATATCGAACCATTCTGGAGTTGCGGCAGCGGGCGTAATGACCATTGTCGGTGTGGCAGGGGTGTTAGTAGCATCCTCCTGAACAGGCGCGCAGGAGGATGCTACTAAGGTAAGAATTAGAAAAATCAATCTGGCTCCAAGAAGGGGCAATAAAAAGTTCTTATTAAATCTTTTTTTCATGATAACAGCCATCTATTTATCGCTGATGTCAACAAGGTAGTTTACATAAGTGCGTGGTTTATTAGACTCTACACTAAGTAAAATGTAAAATCCTGTAACATCTTTCGGAACCGCAACTTCCGTTGTCCATTCCACTTTTTCATTTGGAGGAGTGATTGGGATGGGCACAATATCCAGGGATTCGTAAAAGCCATAAATAATGCCATCAGCGCCGATGACCGGCGGAGTTCCGAGATGCGTCTTTAGGGGAACTTCGTTGGGTTGAAATTTTGCCATGTAAACTGAAAACCCGTATCTGTGCGTTGAACATCGAGGAGATTAACAACATTATCACTAAGTGCGGTTATGCTTACTCCTGTATCTTGAATCAAACCTTCAACTGGCACTGCGATTGGATACTGTAAGTCTGTAACAACCTCATCAAGATTTAGTTCCAATACTCCCTCGGTTTTATTGGCCTCTGGATCGTAATCATCCAAAATGCCTCCGAAGCTTGCATATTCGATAGAGAGTCTGGAGCCTGCATCAGCTATTGCGCCTTTACACTCGACATAGATAAGCTGGGTTTTTAGATCATCTTTCTTGCCGGTAGTGTACCCGCGGGTTTGGAAACCTGGCGCCAGGCGGTGTCCGCCAGTCCCAACAAATACCGTATCACAATTTGTAGATTTTCCATCACTGGTGGTAAGCACAGCGGGCTTTTCTGGTAGAGCCCGCATCGTACTCCAATCACCAGTATCGTTCCGTATCGTAAACTCGATGTGCAAATCTCCTGAATCGGACTTGCCCACATTCGTTACTACCGCATTCCATGCTTTTAGCTCGGCACCTTCCACAACTACTTCCGGAGTTTCCAGACCTTCCGGCAATACAATATATACGCAGGCAAAGCTAAAAAAAACATAAGCCAGGAGGGCTGGAATTAGTATCTTTCTAACTGTCATCTTTCCTTCTCCTTGGATGATCTATTGTTCCATCGAACAAAACCACTTCATTTAGTATAAGAAATATCAGAAACCATAGCCGCTAAGGGGCAGGATTAATTTCCGGGAGCAGGGGTCTAATCTCAGCCAGGGCGAATGCGTAGCCTGGCGGCATTGCCGTCGTGCCATCCACGCCAGTTGCAGATTTTGCCTGGCCATTGTATGAAATATCGATGTAGTGCGCAAAACACTGTCTGCATGGATTAAGATATGTGCTGTATATCTCATTCGTGAACCATTGGTGATCAACACTAATGGCAATGAGTAACTGTTCCACTTCTTCAGGAGCAATCTGTTTCTCCACCTTTTTGACACCATCACTCCCTGTAATGCGGCCATCGGGATAGATCGCAAATAACTCATCCACGCATTGAGGACCGGCCGTGCGGTGATAGACGATGACTGCACCATCTTCCACAAGATTCGCGGCTTCATCTTCACGGAATGGTGCCACGACACACTGGGTATCAGCTACAGCTTGGTTCGAGGAGGCGCTTCTGAATTTGGAGACAGAGAAGATGGCTGCCCCAGCCAGGATAACGAACAAGCCAATTCCAAGTACAAGCCTTTGCTGTCTGCGGCGGACCGCCACCAATGCCTGAGTAGTTTGAGCAACTTTGCCACTTTTTCGATTTGCCAATACTGTTTGAACGCCAATAAAAGTAAGCGTAAGAATGCCGATGACGATCTTTGTCCACCAGGAACTTAGGGATCCAATGAACTGGATCAGCGCCTGAGTCACAGCAAGAACCAAAACCCCGAAGAATGTCCCGAACACGTATCCGGAACCACCTGTCAGCATGGTTCCACCCATTACGACCGAGGCAATGACTTCCAATTCCAAGCCTGGTGCATACAAACCATGTCCGGAGGAAACGAACAAACTAAACGAAAGACCAGCCAGAGCAGAGCAAAATCCATTGAAGGTGTACACCAGCATTTTGGTTCGATTTACAGGCAAACCCATTAGACGGGCAGACTGTTCGTTCCTGCCTTCGTTGCCGCCAATGGCATAAACCGTTCGGCCAAATCTAGTGTAGTGAGCAATAAACATTGCAATAACCAACAGGGTAAACGCAACAATAACAGGGATGGAAATATAGGGCGCTGAAGTTCCCTGTTGATCGGCCAACTCTTTCAGCCCCGGGATCAATATTTTTGTCTTGCCAAGGATTTGAAAAACGGGATTGTCAATGGTCACCGCATCATCGCTGATAAAGAAACACATTCCACGGGCAAACCACATGCCTGCCAGTGTGGCGATAAATGGCTGAACCTTCAGGTAGGTGATAAAGCTACCCATGGTCGCACCCAGGGTCATTCCCATTGCCAGCATGAGCAGAACCACCACCCAGGCGTTCCAGCCTTCGCGAAGGAGGACCGCGGAGGCAACTGTTGTTAGGGCCACCACACCGCTGACGGAAAGGTCAATGCCGCCCGTCAAAATGACAAAGGTCATCCCAATACCGCTGATCAGGAGGTAGGAAGTATTTCGAAATAGATTAAAAAACACCTGTGGGTTTCGCATGCCGACGAAAAAGTAAGCGCCAATTCCATAAGCAACCAGGGCCAGCAAAGCCGTGGACATTAATGGGATGAACTTACGATTCCTGGAGAAAAAATTACCTAGCATTCGTAACATGGCTAAACCTCTTTTTTCGGCGCGCTGATCTTTCGTACAAAACCTTTGACCTGGTCTGAATAAAGCAGAATCACAAAGATAACAACCACGGCTTTGATCGCCTGGAGAGCAAACGCGGGTACGCCAATTGCATACATGGATTGGGTAATGGCCTGCATTACCAAAGCTCCAACCATACTGGCAAGCAGGGAGAATCGCCCACCAGCCATGGAAGTTCCACCAATCACCACGGCCAGGATCGCATCCAATTCTGTGGTGAGACCGATGTTATTCGCATCGGATGTCTTGATATTTGAGCTTGCGACTAAACCGGCAATGCCCGCGCAAAAACCGCAAAATGTATAAACCAGCAACTTGATCTTCTTCTCGTCAATTCCACTGAAATAGCTGGAGCGGAAGTTGATTCCAACTGATTCGATGAACATGCCGATTGCGGTTTTACGAGTTATGAACCAGGTGATGGCGAATACAATGGCCACCAGATAGAGTGAAAACGGCAATATGACCCAGCCCTGCCCGATAAATGCATACGGCTTGTAGGTGATCTGCACCCGAAGACCGTTTGTAATTAACTGTGCGATCCCGCGTCCGGAGATCATCAAGATCAACGTCGCCACCATCGGCTGAATCCTCATATAGGCAACCAGCACCCCATTCCACAATCCGCAGATGAGGGAGATGGCCAGGGCCGCGATGATTACCAGCCAAAGCGGTTGAAATGTGTAGTTGGGATCTGTAACGAAAAACACTTCATTCTTTAGCGCGGATGGATTCATCAAAATTCCCGCCACCGAAGCGGCAATTGCCATCGTTGCGCCAACAGATAGATCCACACCACCAGTTGCAATGACCAGCGTCATACCAATCGCCAGGATCATTACTGTCGAGCCATTTCGGAAGATATCGATCAGACTTCCGTGCAGGTTCCCCTCTCTATTTTCAATGGCAAAGAAACCGGGAATAAAAATAAAATCAAAGAGCAGGATCAGTGTTAAAGCCACGATGGGAAAGAAGAGTCTGTTCTCTGTGATCCTTCTCCACGTGATTGTTTGTTTGGTAGGCTTTTTCATGCTTCACTCCCTGCAATCGCTTGGATGATCGTGTTCTCATCCACCTCGCCGGAAAATTCAGCGACTTTCTCGCGTTCACGCAAAACTACAATGCGATGGCTTGTGCGTAACACTTCTTCCAATTCGGAGGAAATAAACACGCATGCTTTGCCATCTTCTGCAAACGACAGCACCAGCTTTTGGATTTCGGCTTTGGTGCCTACGTCAATTCCACGTGTGGGTTCGTCCAGAATGAGTATTTGTGGGTTGATTGCGAGCCAGCGTGCCAGAATCACCTTTTGCTGATTCCCGCCACTTAGGTTTTTGACGGGTTGATCTGCGGAGGGGGTGGCGATACTAAGTAATTTAATATACTTCTCTGCAATTTCATATTGTTCAGGCAAACTCAAATATTTAAACCAACCCTTGCTGGCTTGAATGGCAAGAATGATATTTTCTCTTACCGACAGGTCATCTACAATCCCTGCCGCTTTGCGATCTTCCGGGCAGAGGGCAACACCGCGTTTGATCGAACTTAGCGGAGAATAATCCTGAACGACAGAGCCGTTCATCGAAATGGAACCTGTGTCGGCTTTGTCGGAACCGAACAAAATGCTGGCAGTCTCCGTTCGCCCCGAACCGAGAAGTCCTGCCAGGCCGACGACTTCCCCGGCATGTAAATCCAGATTAAAGGGTTGAATGGCACCGGTCAAGCCAAATTCTTTGGCTTGCAATAACGCTTCACTTCTAATATGCTTGCTGCTTTCCAGTTTTATTTTTGTCATTTCGTCGAACTCGGCCAGACTACGGCCGATCATTTTTGAGATTAATCCAACGCGTGTGATCGCGCTTGTTTCATAAGTCCCAACCAGTTTCCCATTCCGCAAGACCGTGATCCTGTCAGAAATTTCGTAGATCTGACCGATAAAGTGGGTGATGAAAATGATACCCACACCTTCGTTTTTCAACTTTCGCATCACCTTGAAGAGTTGTTCCGTTTCATTAACATCGAGGCTGGAGGTGGGTTCATCCAGAATGAGTATTTTTGCAGATTCGATATAAAGCGCGCGCGCAATCGCCACCATCTGCTGAATGGCTACTGTGTAAGATCCCAATGACTTCGTGACGTCGATGTCGACACCCAGCAGGCGTTTAAGGGTGTCGCTGGCCAATGCATTCATTTTGGTCCAGTCAATGCGCCTCATTTTTTGAGGCTCACGCCCGAGCAAAATGTTTTCTGCGACCGTTAAATTGGTGCACAGATTGACTTCCTGATACACGGTGCTAATACCCAGAGATTGGGCATGTTGTGGAGATTTCGTCTGAATCTCTTTACCATCTAAAATTATTCTGCCCGAATCGGGCTTGTCCACCCCGGTTAATACTTTCATCAAGGTGGACTTCCCCGCGCCATTTTCTCCAACCAGGCAGAGGATCTCACCTTTTTTGAGAGACAAACTTACATCATCCAGCGCTTGCACGCCCGGGAAGGTCTTGCTGATGCCTTCCATACTAAGTATATTTTGATCTACCTCAGACATGCCTGCCTGCCTTTTGTAAATAAAATTTTTGACCGATTGGGAAGCGAAGAAAACTTCGCTTCCCAATCAATATGTATCTGGGTCTGATCTGCAATTCCCCAAGATTTAGCAGATGAGATTCAAAATTTTAGTACTTGCGACCAGCTGCAATATCCTTCAAATTCGGGTCGACCATGTAGAACACACTTTCCTGGGAGGGAATCCACTTGGGAAGTGTCTCACCATTCAGGGCAGCGAGCGCAGCTTCGTAAACCTGCGGGGCGAGCAGCGGATTACATTCCACGGTCACATTCAGGGTGCCGTCAAGCATGGCCTGGAAAGCGCCAGCAGTGGCATCCACAGAAATGATCTTGACATCTACTGCGGGTACGAGACCAGCTTCCTTGAGGGCTTCGATGGCACCAAATGCCATTTCATCGTTCTGACCGAAGATGCCCTGGACGTCCTTGCTTTCTTTCAACCAGGCTTCAGTGACCTGCTTGCCTTCGACAACGCTCCAGTTAGCGGTCTGGCTGTTGACTACGGTGATACCGCATGCTTCGGCTGTCTCACGGAAACCTTTTCCGCGGTCAATGGCGGGAGCGGCACCTACGTTACCAACCAATTCCCAGACGTTCTTCTTTTCGCTGCCTTCAAGCAGTTTGCACATTTCAGTACCGGCTTTGCGGCCTTCTTCAACGAAGTCGGCGCCGATGAAAGTGACATACAGATCTTCAAAACCGTCGATGCGGCGGTCTGAAAGAATGACGGGTTTGCCAGCGGCTGCAGCATCTTTCAGAACCTGTTCCCAACCGGTAACTTCAAGAGGTGACATGATGATCACGTCAACTTCGGGATCTTCGATGAATTGTTGGAAGCCAGCAACTTGTTTGGCCAGATCATTTTGTGAATCATAGAACTTGAGGTTAAGGCCCAATTGCTCAGCAGTTTCCTTAAAGGAAGCAGTGTTCGCAGCGCGCCAACCACCCTCGGAACCAGTCTGTAGGAAACCGACGGTCATATCAGCATACGTCCAAACCTTGGCTGGTGCTTCGGTGGCGACGGGGGCTTCAACAGGGGCTTCAGTTGCAGCGGGAGCATCTACCACAGGGGCTTCTGTAGCAACAACTGCGGGCTGACATGCGGTCAAAATCATGGAAGCAAGTACGATCAGAAAAGCTAATTTCTTAAACATGATCTTCTCTCCTTAATGGATCAATGTGCTCCTCCTTGCGGAGGTTTTCTTACACTATAATTGGGGCACGGGTGAGTGCCTTTCTCAGATGGGCATCTTTTCCCTGAAGTGCTTGCTTGGAGACGCCAATCAATAAGCGAGCACTTCTCTTTTTAATTTCATTATCTCTTTCAATACACCTCCTTTTCATTCACGCACATATCTTCACCTGCTCAATTTGACGAAATATGATCAAACGCATCTCGAACTTTCACGAACAACAAGGCTGGGTTGAATAAACCTTGATCGTGCCATCACAGACCGGTTTTCCTGTCGTGCCTGGATCATCTCCACGATGATTTGGACCGCTTGCTCACCGAGAAGCTGGAGGTCTTGATAAATGGTAGTTAGTGAAGGATAAAAATAAGCGGATTCAGGAATATTATCGAAGCCAATGACTGCCAACTGCTCCGGCACGCGGATTCCCCGTCGGATCGCTTCGCGCAGCACACCCAGGGACATCTGGTCATTGGCAACGAAGACAGCATCCAAATCTGGGAATTTTTGCATCAATTGACCAAAAGCCTGTTCTCCGCTGGCAGAGGACCAGTTGCCTTCCGCACAACGATATTCCGAAGTATCAAATCCAACAGAGTTCAGGGTCTCCTGCCAGCCGCGTTTGCGTTCATCGGCCTCCCACCAACTCACTGGACCTGATATGTGCCCGATCCTTTTCCGCCCACAGCTCAACAAATGCTGTACCGCCATCACTGCGCCTTGAAAGTTATCCGTGGACACGCTCGAAATACTATCGCGCGGTTTCATAGCCAGGAACAATATCGGCACGGTAATTTTGGATTTCTGTTCTTCAACCCAGCTGTGATTGTCCCCAATCTCGGGCGCCACCCATAAGATCCCGTCCACTTGTCGGGCAAGCAGAGAATCGATTACCTCGTCTATGCTTGTTGTGCTAAATTTATCGATTTCCTTCATCAAGAGCATGTAGCCCAGTTCATCTGCTTTGTCGGCGATGCCATTGATGGTGCGTGATGGGCCAATATATTTCAACCCGAATGTGACAATTCCCAACATAAAACTGCGCTGCTGACTTAAGCTCCGCGCAAGGGCGCTGGGGTTATAGGCTAATTGCTCAACCACTGCTTCAACCCGTTGACGCGTTTTCTCAGATACGTACGAAAACTTGTTCATCACGCGCGAAACCGTTTGGGTGGAAACACCCGCCGCCAGCGCTACATCTTTAATGGTGACACGTTTTCTTCGATCAGATAGAATCAAGGGATTGTCCTATTGTGTTATCGATAACATGTTATTAACAGAATAACCCTTTTGGGTACTAATCTCCATAGTTTCTTATTAGGAAAAAGTTGGTTTTTTATGGTTCAATCAAATAAAAAAATCTGCCATTCAATTGAATGGCAGATTTTTTTCGAAAAGAGTTAATTTTCTTTCGATTTAGGCAGCTTTTAGTATTTGCGGGTGGGTAAAATCTCGCTGGCATCTTCAGGGAAGAAAATACCCTCAATGGAGGGTACCCATTTGGGGATGGGCTGGCCGTTGACCACTTTCAGGGCAAGTTCGAAAAATTGTGGACCGAGCAGGGGGTTGCATTCGACCGTGGCATTTAATTTACCTGCGATCATCGCCTCAAACGCGCCTCGCGCAGCATCTATGGAAACAATCTTGATATCCTGACCAGGGTTGAGTCCATACTCTTCGATGGCATCGATGGCTCCCAGCGCCATATCATCATTATGAGCATACACCGCAGTAATTTCATTTCCGTACTTTTTCAGGAACGCCGCCATTACTTCCCTGCCGCGCGCACGCGTAAAGTCACCTGACTCCGAATCAATAATATGCATCTGGGGATACTCTTTTAGTATTTCTCGAAAACCCAAATAACGATCATTTGCGGGGGCAGAGCCAATCGTACCCACCAACTCGACAATGCTTGCTTTCTCATTTACCAGATCTGCCATAATCCGCGCAGCTTTGCGGCCTTCTTCAAGAAAATCGGAACCCAGATAAGATACATAGAAGTCTTCCGGCACATCCGCGCGCCGATCCACAAGGATGATCGGAATACCGGCATTTTTTGCCTCCTGAAAAACTTCCTCCCAGCCTGTTTCAACAATAGGTGAGATACCAATGATATCCACTTTTTGGATGATGAGTTTTCGCACTGCCTCGATCTGATTGTCCTGTTTTTGCTGTGCATCCAGGAAACGCAACTCGACCCCCAATTGTTCGGCAGTTTCTTTTATGGATATGGTGTTTGCAGCGCGCCATTCACTTTCAGCTCCAAGTTGGGCATAACCGACGATCAAATCTTCATATTTTTTCTCAAGCCTGGAATTTGAATTTGAATCAGGCAGCAGGGTAGATAATGAATCGGGTCGTTGAATACAGGCCACAGGTCCAAAACTGGAAGCGAAAAGCGTACATAAAATCAGGATGTGTGAGATCTTCATCAAAAGTACTCCTCGAATCTTTCTGCCGCGGTTCTTAATCCTGACCGTTGGCAGGGTCTTCCTTGTTGGGAGCTTCCTCCATTTTGGCTGGGATCACCAAAGTTACACAAGTACCGCTCGTATATTCACTTTGAACGGTGAGACCATAGGGCTCGCCATAATATAGCCTGATGCGTTTATTAACGTTGCCAAGCCCGAAACCGCTTTCCAATTTGATATCACTCTGATCTTCATCCAGTTCGGCACGCAATTGAGCAAGCTTTTCCGGCGTAAACCCAATGCCATCATCTTCCACTTCAAGCAGGATCTCGTTCTCCCCCTTGCGCCTTGCACGCACGTTAATCATGCCGCGCTGACGTTTATTTTTGATGCCATGATACAGGGCATTTTCCACCAGCGGCTGAAGCAGGAGTTTTAGGATTGTGTTCCCGGCGACATCTTCATCCACTTCTATTTTGAAATCAAGGATATCGCGATAACGCATCTTCTGAATCGTCAAGTAACTTTTGATACGTTCCACCTCTTCGCCAATGGTGATCCAATCCATGCCTTTGCTCAAGCTGATCCGAAAGAAATTCGATAATGCAGTGACGATCTTGACCACCTGATCGGTCTTCTTGGATTCGGCCATCCAGATGATCGTATCCAGGGTGTTATATAGAAAATGGGGGTTGATCTGGGCCTGGAGCGCGCGCAGTTCAGCTTTCTTTAGGTTTTCTTGTTCCTTGATCTTGGAATCCAACAATTCTTTGATCTTGCCGATCATAATGTTGAAACTCATACCAAGTTCGGTGATTTCATCCACATTATCACTGGTCATTAACGCTTCCAAATCATTTTTGGTGATGGTAGTGGTGACATCGTGCAGTTTTTTTATGGGTGTGTAAATACTGCGGGATAAACTCCAGGCGGCTACCACTGAAAAGCCCACGGCGCTAAAGATCAAAATGATGGAAAAGATTTGCCAGCGCACATAGCTTTCCCGCATCAATTGATACTGGCTTTCTGTACGATTTACTTCATACAGCACATAGTTCTGTACGACTTCTTCCATCACTGATGTTGCAAAGCGGATGTTCTCCAACACTGCCTCGTTCTCTGCGGCAGTGCTGTTATGGGCGATCTTGTCACCCATCTGGTCGACATATTCCTCCAGCGATTGCAAAGTTCTAAGGATCAAATCCAGTTTCACCCTGGCTCGTTGAGAATCGGTATTGTCCATCATCCAGCGAACTTTGGCGTTTACATTGTCAATGATTTCGTATTGCTTTCCCTCTGAAAATTTAACCTTCCCGGAGACGATCTTCCACATTTCATTATCGATATCTGGCTTGATGCTGCCACTGATGCTGTTAGCGGTGGTAATGTTGGTGATAATGGCGTCATACTGACGGCTATAGTTTAGCGCTTGCAGCATGGAGACGACATTGGTGGTTCCCATCAAAAAAATGACGATACAAAGGGCGACCAAAATCTTTACGCGGATGGATAGATTAAGCCCGGCAAGAAAATCGGCCAGCCGCCCTAAAAATTTACGGGGGGATCTGCTGGTTGCATTTGCCTGCACGCCAATTCTGGTCAAAAATTGTCTAAACCCAGGCGTTGTTGTTTTTTGAGCCACGTTTTTCTCCTGCAAAAGATCCTAAATTTGTGACCGAAATTCAATGGGTGAGAAACCTGTATTTTTTTTGAAGACCGAACTGAAATAATGGGGGTCGTTATAACCCACCTGATAAGCGATATCGGCCGACCTTAATGCGGTCATACGCAGCAATTCTTTTGCCTTGTTGATACGGATCTCAGTCAGGTATTCCTTGAAGGTTTGATGGGTTTCCTGGCTAAATACAACACTAAAGTGACTCGCACTCAGGTTTGCCTGCGAAGCCACATCGTTAAGTGTCAGTTCTGGATTTGTGTAATGGTGTTCGATATATTCCTTCGCCTGGCGGATCAGGGTTTTATATTGCCCGTTAGGTTTGCTGTCACGATAGGCCAGCGCACTGGAAAGGATATTATAAGTTTGTTCCTGCAACTGATCGATCGTTTTGATGGACGACATGGTCATTTCAATGGAATTCAACTCCGGTATCACATCGTCAACATCCCCACCCAGCTCGTTCACTAATTTGGCGGTGGCCAAAACAACATCCACGAAAATATAGTTTTTGATCAGATTTGATCTCAACGCAGTTTCACCCAATGGCCGAATATAAGCATTAAAGAACTCGGTAAACTCGTCTTTTACGCCATGACGCAGGTAATTTTCAACTGCCAATTTATCCACTTTGAGCAATTCCGCCCGCTCAACAGCCTGGTGTAACTCAGTTTTATTTTCACTGGCAACATATTCTATATTCGCCAATGCTTCTACAAATGACTGGTATATATCGGCAATCCGTTTTTTGGAGCCCCCTACTCCGCTGGTTACCTTATAGCGGGTCTTAGCAACTACCTGCTCGATTTCTTCAAGGAGTAGATCACGCTCCTCTTCGAGATATTCCGGTGTACTTCCTTTCATCATCAAGATCAGGTCGCCCCAATCCCTTTTTAGCACAAAGATATCTGGATTTTTTTCAGCCAACTTGATGACAGCAGATTGAACCTGCTGGTATTCGTCATAATCATAATTTTCCGTACGATCATCCAGTTCAATTTTCAAGATCACGATCAAATAACATCTGGCGATCAGGTCAATTCCCAGTATCTGTCCCTTCTCGATGGCCTCTGTAGGGGAAATTGCGCTCACCACCAATTTAAACAGAAGCCTCTCACGAAGTATGGCCTGGTTTTCTTCCACCTGTTCCTGAAGTTTTTTTAGATTTTCTTTTTCTTTTCTTTCCTGATCCAACTGCAGGGTAAGTTTCTGAAGGATATTTTGCAGTTTTTGAACTGTGACAGGTTTTAAGAGATAATCTGTAACTCCTAGTTTAATAGCTTCCTGAGCATATTCAAATTCATCATGGCCGCTGAGAATGATTATTTTTACCCAGGGCATGCGTTCCCTTACTATTTTACTGAGCTGCAGGCCATCCATAAAAGGCATCTTGATATCCGTAATCAATACATCGGGCTGGGCCATGCGCAAGAGCGGCAAAGCCATTTCCCCGTCAGCAGCTTCACCACAAAATTCAAATCCTCCAGCTTGCCAATCCACATTATCGCGAATTCCTTCGCGGGTAATGATCTCATCTTCAACAAAGAAAACTTTGTATGGCATATTTATTCTCCGCAACCTTAAACATTTTACTCCATACAAGGCGCTACGGCAGAACTCCGAATTCTCCCAATTCCATGATTGAAAAAGGAAAGAAGAGTCCGATACAGGTGTGGGGAAATTTAGCAGGAGTGTGCCCACAGCGCATTCTTGAGAGCGGGCTTTGCAGTGCCGTCCGAAGATCATGTATACAGGTATTAGTTTAGGTCCACGGTATATCACGTAGAGGAGCGTGTATGAGATTTTATTTCAGCTATGGATCAATACCCTTTGGTATGTCCCATCTCTGGATCAGTATAAATGTAATCACAACGCAAACCAAGCCAAGAACACTGGCTTCGAGTCCAAATTGACCACCAGTCAACCATTCTGGAACTTCATTAAAGACAGGTTTTAATAAGCCCGACTGGTCTGCACCACTCACGCCAAAACCAAGTACACCTCCTTGTGTCAAATTCGCCATAAAATGCAGACCAAGCGGCATGGCCAGGCTTTTGGTACGAATGAAGGCTACTCCAAACATGAGCGACGCAATAAAAATATTAATACTCGCCAAAACTTTGACATCCCCCGTCATGCCCGGATTATTCAAATGTGTGAGCAAGAAATACCCTGCCAATATCAATTGAGCTGGCCATTGGCCGAGACCAGCGATGAGGCGTTGAAAAATGAATCCCCGAAACAACAACTCTTCTGCCGCTGCAACTCCTACAAAGAGCAGCACAATTGACATTAGAGTTGAGAATCCTATGGGATTCCATTGCCAATGAACCCAGCCCAAAAACCACATGATGAGTGCGGGGACAAGCATGAGCGCCGCACCAGTCAGGCCGCCCAGGCAAAATTCCTTGAGCCAACGCATATTGAATTTTCCCAGCAGCTCAGTCAATGATTTCCGTCGCAGCAATTGACAAATCCATGAAGCAATCACAATGATAACGGCTTGCAGCCCAATGGAGACATCCATGGAGTTTTGTTGCGCAACCAGTAAAGCTGGCATCAAGATCGAAGCAAGTACAAGAAAAAAGATAAGGATCCACCAGCCATTGCGTAACTGGCGTTCAGAATTCAGAAATGGATTAATCGACATAAGACACCTTTGTTAAGCATACACATGTAACAACCAGTTGATTAGCAACCCGAACAGATAAAGACCGATACCAAACGCAGTATGATTCATCAAGCTGCGAAGTCTCGCCTGCGTCGGATTTGACGTCTTTGATGCAGCAAACCCGAGCCCAAATGCAGGCTGCATGATGAAAAATGGCATTAGAACCGTTCCGACCCCGAAGGTGAGTGCGAGAATCAGCGTCGGATGCTGAAGCCAGCTGTTACCTGCCAATGCAACAAAAGCGATGGCGAACGTGATGCCAATTATATAGTGGGCGATCCATCCGACCAAGCATTCTGCGCTTTTTTGTGGTGCAGATGCAATATTTGAATGCCTAAAAGTTCCATCCGACATGTGTCGGAGCCAGCGCCCAACTAGACAGTAATTGGGCGCTGCTATCTTAAAGGCACGTTTGAGAAACAATGCCCATAAGTCGGTGGTGAGTGTTGCGCCAAGTCCGATCAGGATTGCGCTAATGAGGGAGAGGGCCTGACTATTCATGAGATACCTTTTCTTAATTGTTTATGTCTAACTGTGATTAGACTGTACGGCTAACTCTTTTTTCATAAAGAATGCAAGGCTAAAGCTAGAGTGCCCGCGCAGTAATCGGAAGGCAACACAAGACTTATGAATCCATTTGTGTATCACGGATTTTTCATAATTTTTTCAAAGAACGCTATGATGCTAGCATTCATATTCTTATGGAAGGCTTTCCTGTCGAATTGTCCTTGATCCGAGCATATTTCGGGAGGCGCCAGAAGGCCGCAGGGTGTGAGAAACGAGAAATGGGCAGCGCCAGGAACAGAATGAAACTCAACCCTGGAGCCAAGCGCTTCGCGAACCAGCTTAGTATTTGTGGCATACGGAACATTGATATCGTTGTCGGCGCCCCAAAGTTGAATTGGCACACGCACATTGTCAAGTCCATTCGGAACCATTGTGAATCCCAAACCTGGTGCCGCCACGACCGCCGCCTTAATTCTCAAGTCGGGCAAAAAAGCATCTCCCATCGTTAGCGTATCGGTATTCAGGTAAGGAGAATTGACGGAACGCAGCAGATCGCAAACAAGCTCAGGCGACTCGACACAATGTTTCGCTATGATGCGAAGGTCTGGCTGAGCGCCGACGGCAGTCAATACCGTGAATGCGCCCGCAGAGAAACCAAAAGCGCCGATGCGTTCCGGGTTGATGCGGTCATGACCTCGCCAATTCTTGAGCATATAGTCGACGGTAATATGGAGTTCTTTGGTGCGCCCACTCAACCAGGACAGTGAATCAACAGCGCTTTGGTCAGCATAGTTATCACCGCTGTGCATGGGAGCTACGACTATATAGCCGTCGTTCGCAAGGGCAAGGGCTAAGTCGGCATGGCTTGCAGGCCCGCCGCTGTTTCCATGCGAGATGACTACCAATGGCAAAGCATGTCCTGAAATTGGGGCATTGCGAGCTACATCCATCAGCACGATGCTTAACATTGTCGTTGGCTTAGGTTGTACCTGAGTTGGATACCACACACCGGCGGGAAAGGCATGTCCGTCCGCATCAGGGATTTGAATTATTTCAAATCCTACAGGGTTCTCGGTTCTTAACGCTGTTGACATAGCATAGTGTACGAGCCCATAAGCCAGTATTACCACAACAATCATTATCCAAACAATCCATTTCATCATTTTTTCTCCTTTTTTGAACGTTTCTGCTTAACTGAATTGGTTGATATTTTCATCTCTACATGTTTGGGTTCAACCTGGTTCACAGCAAGCAATGGCATTCCTAAGTCACGAATTTTTTTTAATACTCCATGCAATGCAGACTGATCAACCATGATTCCACTTAAAAGGGTATTGCCATCTTCCTCCAAAGTGACCGTCAATCCTTCAAACCATTTCATCCGTTGTGGCCCCAAATGCCCTTTGATCTTGAGTTGATAGACCGTCTGTTGATTCGCTTCGGGTTTTGATTTTTGTTCATCTGTCATTATTTTGCCCCACTGAGATGACAACATTACCCTTTTTGTGTCCTGCATCAACGTAGCGGTGTGCCTCGACCATGTCTTCCAGTGGATAGCAGCGGTCGATGACAACTTTGAGCTTGCCTGCCTCGATCAGCTCTTTGATGAAGACCAGGTTTTCCATGCCCTCTTTCGTGCTGAGATTGGCCATCGTTACGAAGGTCCCGTTCGGCGCGAGAACCTTCGATGCTTTCGATTTCGGGAATTTTGCAAGGGTATCAAAGATAACGTCATATCGCTCTTCTCTGGATGAAAAATCCTCTTTTGTGTAATCAATGACGTGATCGGCACCCAGCGATTTCACCAGCTCCAGATTGGCGGTACTGCAAACCCCGGTCACTTCTGCTCCGAAATGTTTTGCCAACTGGATTGCGTACGTGCCGACACTTCCAGATGCGCCATAGATCAGGACTTTTTGTCCGCGCTGGATATTTCCTTTCCGAAGCATGCGCAATGCTGTGGTCGCGCCGATGGGAAGGGCTGCCGCTTCTTTATAGGTTATATTGGCTGGTTTGATCGCCACCATCGCCTTTTCAGGCAGACATTTATATTCGGCATAGCCGCCAAAATTCTCTGTGAGGGTGGATGCGAATACCTGGTCACCGATCTTGAAACGGGTTACGTTTTTGCCGACCGCTTCCACCACGCCGGAAAGTTCAGAGCCGAAGATCGGTTGTCTGGGTTTTGTGATGCCCAACGCGAGGCGAGCGGGGATCCATAATGCGGCAGGGACGGTAAAACTTCGCATTCGAAAATCCGCGGCGGTGACGGTGGTCGCATGGACTTTGATCAAGATTTCATTGTCTTTGGGTGTCGGTTTCTCGATCTCTTTGAGTTGAAGAACTTCAGGACCACCATATTGGGTTGCTACAATTGCTTTCATTTTAGACTCCTTATTTTTGAAAATATTAAGTGAACTTGATATCAATATTCAAATTTATGCTGTGCGGGTTTGTCTGGTTGAACCCTTGCGGATGCTCCATTCAGCCACGGCAAGATTGATCACCCAGGCTGCGCCATTCAACAACGCGTTTTGAAATTCATTGGGTGTGCCGAAGATCAGTGCACCGACCATACCCGTGAATACCTGCGTACCTGCACCAAGACCGATTGCGTAAGCGCGTGTCATCCAAGCTAGGTGCTGATCAACATCCTTCCGCAGGATGGCGAGGTATCCGATGATGATCGAGAGAACCATGCCAGTTCCGAACAGGAGCCGAAAGGCATACAGCAGGTTGCTTGCGCCTTCCGGGCGGGGATAGAACACGGTCATCCATACCCCTGAAAGCCCAACGAGAAGTCCAACTGGAACCAGAAACCTGCCAACCCAACGATGCCATTTACTTCCGCGCTGCCAAAGGCGACCCACGAACTGGAGCGCGCCAAGCAGGGCATAGACCGCAGATGCAATAATGTGAATAACCACAGGCGAGGGAGAGGCAAAGAAGCGCGCGTTGTCTGGTGTGATCTCAGCGCCGCTTGCCAATTCGTTCAAGCGTAACGCGCCAAAGATCAGGGGAATGATGCTGAGGAAGATCAGCCCGACGGGCACCCACCACGATATTTGAGTTTTTCTTGCAGGTGCTTTGATTTGACTTGTATTTTGAATGATCGCTTTCATCTTAAACTCCTTGGAAATATTTATTGGTACTCAGGCGACACTGCCTGGTTCCTGTGAAACGATTCTCTGATCAAGCAAGGATTCAGACAGTTTCTCTCGTCGTTCGGAAAAGAGGGCGTACCCCAGCCAGACCATAGCACCTCCTATCGGTATCGATGTCAACTGGACGAGCTGATAAGGAAGCAGCGTGAACATGGTGCCCGCCAAAGGACCTGATATGGCAAACAGGGCAGCCGCCCAGCGCGGCAGGATGCGAGCGCGGAACATCGCAATGCCAAAGAACAGGGAGCCAAGTACATAAAGTATCGATACGAGCGAATACATTGTTGTGAGTCCGCCAAGGTTCGTTGGTTCTCCAACCCCATTTGCCAACTGCAATACGCTTTCAACAAACGTTGGCGCTACGGTCGTCAACAGCGGCAGGATTGTGGGTTCGATGAATGAAATGCACATCTGAACTGCATAATAGATGGTTAGCAGAAGATAGCCAACCAAACCCAGCCAACCGGTTTCTTCCACTTGTCTGGCGTAGAGCCCTGTAATACCGAGCAGACCAAAGATTGAGATGGAGGTCTTGAAGGAAGTGATGATGATGAATGTACTGGTATTGATAGATGGATGGGTCGGCTCAATAGCCGTGAAAATAATCCCTGCCACCACGGCGGATAAACCTGCCCAACGGATGAGTTTCGGGGTTGTCACTTTCATTTTGTCTCCTTTTTGAACCTATAAAATAAGTGTCAGTGGGTGACACCCGGCATCGCTGCCTGTTTGGGTTCGATTGAAGACAATATACAAATCAATGTGGGGAGATGTCTTCCCCACATGTGGGGATTTCGGGTGGGGATTTATGGAGGACGGGAACGATCGATTAGGTGGCAATTAAGTACACAAGGGACAAGCAATCCTACGGCGCTTGTCCCTTGTGTAATGTCTCTCGCGAATTTACTTGGCTTCGGTTTGGCTAAGCTGCGAGCTTACCTTGCCCGGCACGACTTCCGATGATCTCTCGCGGCGTTCAGAAAAGAGCGCGTATCCCAGCCACGTCAAAGCCAATGCGATCGTCAGCAATGCGACCTCAGGTTGGTACTCTGCAGGGACCATTGCGCCTACGGGAATTAGCAAGGCGCCGAAGGCAAGCAGACCACCCGCCCAGCGAGGCAGGACACCGGCACGGAACGTAGCAATGCCAAACAGTAGGGGTCCCAGGATAAACATGGGTCCTGATAGATTCCACAGTGTTGGGAGGATTCCGAGGTCGATCTCGCTGGGGACGCCGGTAAACATCCCAAGGAAGCCTGCCACAAACTCCGGTAGTACAGTGGCAAGACGAGGCAGGATAAATGCTTCCATGAAGGAAAAGGGCATAACGATCCCAAACCAGAGGCTCATCAAGGCAAAGCCCGTCAGCCCCAGCCAACCGGACTTTTCTGCCTGCCGGGCATACAGCCCTGCCATGCCAAACAGTCCAAAGAAGCTCATGGCAGTCGCGGCGATGTGGACATTCACCCAGGTGGTAGTGGTAACGGCTTCAGGGATGTTCACGGGATGAAACAACCCCATGATGACCATGCATAGTCCTGCCAGCATTGCCGATAAACCTGCCAGCCGCATGAGAGTGGATGCAGTCATTTTTGTCTTGCTCTCTTTGATCGAATTCTTTCCTTTGGCGTTCATTTATTTTTCTCCTTTTGAATTCATAAAATAGGTTTCGAATTTCGGGATATCTACTTCCTCCACGGATCGCCGGGCGCCTTCAGATAGTGATTGAAGACATAACCCCAGGGCATCACAAGTGGAACCAACACAATACCCACGAGGTTGTTGATCAGTACCTCTTGAGCGTCCGGAGCTAACTGCCCGGCAGACCATTGGGGGAGCGCGAACGCCAGAACCCAGACAGCCTTCCACAGAAACTCGAAGAACAGCAGTGGCAGCATCTTGAGTGGGCGATGAATTCCTACCCCTGCCAAGAGCGCTAGCCCAGCGAGCACACTGAGCACAACGCTGCCCATGGTCGACAAGTTTGCAGGAGGGTTGAAAATCGCGGGCAATTTATAGATTGCCAACCCAATAGCCATGAACGCATACATCGCTCGCAACATGTAGAGCCTTAATATCGATACTTCAGACCTGGTATTCATATTTGTCTCCTTTTTGAACCGATAAGATAAGTGTCTGAGGTGGACACCCGGCGTCGTCGCCTGTTTGGGTTCGGTTGAAGACAATATACAAATCAATGTGGGGAGTTGTCTTCCCCACATGTGGGGATTTGGTGTGGGGAGAATCGAAAACCCCGCCACATTTCTCTGGCGGGGTTTGGGATTTTGTGAGTTTCAGGCTTATATCAAGCCGAGTTCAATTGCCTTTTTTACAGCCGCTCGACGGCTATTGACGTTGAGTTTGTTGTAAATGCTCTTTGTATGAGTCCGAACTGTACTCAATGCGATGACAAGTTCCTGTGCGATCTCGGGACCCGACAATTCGGTTTTGAACAAGCGGAGGAGATCCAACTCACGCTGACTGAGCGCCTCGATCAGGGACGATGAAGCTGATTCAGCGGAAGGAGGCGTTTCTACATCCAAGCCTTGATCTTCCACTTCAAATGCAGATAACAGCTTGCGTGTGTAGTTCGGCAGGATTCCGCGTGCATCCATATCATGAATTAATTCTGCCATGCTAGAGCCTTCAGCTAGGAATATTCGCATATAGCCTTCAGGCTCAGACAGTTTCAGGGCACGCTCCAGGGATATAAGAGCAGCAGGCCTATCCTCTTGCATTTGATGAGCGAGTGCCTGCAAGATCAGGATTTCGATCACACTTCCGATCCTGCCACCTTCATCTGCCGCTTTCAAGAGGCGCTCCAGTAAGCCCAGCGCGTCGTGAAGCAAACTGATTAAATGGTTACCCTGATATTGAGACAGCAGAATCCTGACAAATGTGATTTGCTCGAACTCCCGCAGATAGCTGGGCTCTTCCTCAATGGACAGCTTCCGTTCACGCGCCCAATCAAGAGCCTTTTCCAACTCGCCTTGCTTGACCCATACTCGCGCCTTCAACGCTGATGTTGGGCGGACGTTGGGGGAAAAGTCGCCCACATATAGGCTTTCTGCCTCATCAAGCAGGTCAAGCGCGCCGTCCAGATCACCCTGAACTTCTTGTATTTGAGCCATGGCAACACGCCAGCGATATGGGTTTTTCGGTAATCCGTTAAGTTCACCAAGCTCCTTGCTTTTCAAAAGGTGTTGCTCGGCGATATTCAACTCATTACGCTCATAGTAGAGCCCGCTCATTCCTACATGCATGTCTGCCGCGCCTCGCAAAACTGGAGCATCCTGCTGCTTTGTCGCGAGCTGCAATCCGCGCTCGTAGATACTCATTGCCTCGTGTAAATGACCTTGCGTGATCTGTAAATCCGCCAGAGTAACCGAGCCGCCGATCACATCTGAGATGAATCCAACTTTCTGCAAATAAGCCATCCCTTTAGAGAACATCTGGTACGCTGTCTCAAGATCGCCGTTTGTCCAAAATGCCAGTCCTAGCAGAGATGATGCTGACCCGCGTAGGAGATCGTCATTCTCACGCGCCAACTCAAGCACCTGCTGGGCATGTTTCATGGTATTTGCCACATCACCTTGAGTCAGGGCAATCGCGGCATGATACATGGAAACCAAGCCGGGCAGACGCTGAAAATCCTCTTTATCCACGTAAACAGGTTGCACTTGAGTATCCGCTGGCATATCCAGCCATCGTTCGGCATTGCGCAGGCGGACCTTAACACCGTCAAGCTGACCTGTTTGCAGCAGCGTGCCTGCATAGTGAACGCTGAGCACAGGTCTGTACTGGAGCACTTCGTCAGGGATCGCCTTAAGCCAGTTTAGCAGCTGAGTCTCCTGTCTATTTCTCCGCGCTTCCGGTACGGCTCGTTCGATCAGGTTTGCCGCTCGCTCGAAATCCTGAGCGGCAAGGGCATGGTGAATCGCTTCGGATGTGGAACCATTCTGCTCGTACCATTCACTTGCACATCGATGAAGAATAGGGATTTGATCGGGTTGCTCCGTCATCAAATGCATACGAAGCACATCGGCAAAAAGATGGTGATAGCGATACCAGTGACGCTTGTCATCCAGCGGGATAAGGAAGAAATTACCCCGCTGCAATGTTTCCAATCGCTCTTTGCCCCCCAACTGGTCAGTAACGGCATCGCACAGCGGGCCATTCAATCGGTCAAGGATGGCAGTCTGGAGTAGGAAGTTTCGAATCGATTCGGGCTGGCGCCTCAGGACCTCTTCAACCAGATAATCCACAATATAGCGGTGGTCTCCTGCGAATGCATGGATGAATCCATGAACATCCTGGCGGCCTTGCATCGAAAGTACGGCTAATTGCAGTCCCGCGATCCAGCCTTCGGTGCGGATTTCCAATGCAGAAACCTCTTCCGTCGAAAGATTAAGATCCATCACCTGGTTGAGAAATTCGGCGGCTTCGGACGGAATAAAGCGCAAATCTGTAACGCGCAATTCGGTCAATTGATTGCGAACTCGCAACCGAGCCAAAGGCAGATTTGGATCCTCACGAGTGGTAATAACCAAATGCAATTGTGGCGGCTGGTGATCGACCAGAAAATTGAGAGCATTATCAATCGCTTTGGAATCAAGCATGTGGTAATCATCAAGAACGAAAATGAAATTGTCCGTGACTGCTATGACCTCATTTAGCAGAGTTGTCAGAATCGATTCGATTGGCGGTGGTTGAGGGGTTTGAAGCACACCCAGCGCCTGTTCCCCAATATTTGGTGCAATCGTCTGCAAAGCAGAGATAAAGTAAACAAAAAAGCGGGTGAGGTCGCCATCCTCTTCATCCAATGATAGCCAGGCGGTTGGTCGTCCGCAATCCGCAACCCATTCGCTGACCAGCGTCGTTTTGCCAAAACCTGCAGGAGCAGAGATGAGGGTCAGTCTGCGGCCAGAACGGAGACCCATGTTCAGTTGTTCGATCAGGCGAGAGCGAAGGACAATTTTAGCCCGAGGCGGAGGGGTATAAAGTTTAGTAGCTAAAATTGATGTAGACATATAATAATTATAAAACGAACATCCGAAAAAATGGCATTTTCCCCGAACAAGAGAAATCGCCCATTATCTCCCCCGATAAACTACAGTCCACCTTTTTCAGCAGGCATAATTTTGAAAAATCATGCCTGCTTGTAGAGGCCCTAAAAGTGGATGATTTTTATAAGTATTTGTTCGATAAAATCGTATTCTTCCGGCTTACACTCCACGCAACCACAACAGCTGACACAAACAGCAATATGGACATTGTACAAATGTGCGTACTTTAGATCGCAGATGCTTTCGCAGCTGGGTTATCGTCACCAACGATGGCTTGCCGTGTTTGCAGAATCAGCTTCATGCGGATGACACCTGTTAACAACACGGTCAGCGCAAATACCCAAATCCACAAAACAAAGTCGGGGAAGACGGTCAGGACTTCAACCCATGATTGAGCGCCAAGACCTGTGACGATGACCACGCGGATACCGATCAGGAACGCTAACGCAAAGCCGATCTCCCACGCCGCCCGCAAGCTGACTCTGATCAAGGGCAGACGATTCTCCTGTTGCTGTACCAGCAACCAGCGGCGCCAGAAGCGCATCCGCAAAAGTGGGAATAGCACAATGGCAAGGAGTCCCGCCAACAGGGTATCGATCATCAAATAGACAGTCCCCAAACGGGTTGACGTAGGCGCGGGTTCAAGATCAGCAAGCATCCGAGCAACACCTTCTTCGATCTCCCTGTATGCACCTTCATAAGCAACAATGCCGAATGAATTCATCAGCACGACCGCACCGCGCTTTGTTTCGGGCTGCATGAGCAGCAACGAATGAAAATTGACATTGACGCCATCGTGCCAGACGGCAGGCACATCGCCCACTGGCGCAATGACCCAACCAAATCCATACCCGCCATTCTCACCGCGTTTCGTTCCCGCTACTTGCATGGCCGCAACGCTATTCGCGGACAGTAAGTTTGTATCGGCGTATTGACCATCATTGAGTTGCGAGATGAGGAAGTGACTCATATCCTCGGCGCTTGAGATCATATACCCGGAAGGAAGCTGCGAAGGATTGTAGGGATGTTGTGTCGGCACAGACAGCCCGAATAACCACTGATACCCTTGAGCTAATCCAGCCTGCTTCGCTTCCTGCTCGGATGTGAAACTTTGCCGCATATCTAAAGGAGTAAAAATATTTTCCTGCATGTATGCGCCAAAAGATTGCCCAGAGATAACTTCGATGACGCGGCCAAGCACGTTGTAGTTGCCGCTGCAATAACTGTGGCGTGTGCCAACAGGCGCGTCGAGTTTTACAGTTTGAAGTTCGGCCACATATTCTTCAATGGTTTTGGCGTTTATTTTTGTGTCGCAGGCCGTGGCGGGGATACCGCTGGTGTGGAGCAGAAGATGACGCACCGTGATCTGGCCCGATGCGGTCAAGTCAGCCACTCGAAACTCTGGCAGATATTTTTGCACGGGGGCGTCGAGCTCAACCTGACCCGCATCAACCAATTGCATAATTGCCACCGCAGTCAACGGCTTGCTCACTGAGGCCAAAATAAATGGCGTTTGCGGAGTGATGGGGCGACCCGTTTGGTCGGCCTTTCCATAGCCTTTCATAAAGATCACCTTGTCGCCATCAACCAGGGCTAATGCCAGTCCGGGGATTCCGTGGCGTTTCATCTGGTTGTTCACGAAGGTGTCGATCTCTTCCACTTTCGAGGCGTTTACGGAAGACGCCGACGCAACGGGAAGCTGCGAGAATGAAAAAATCAGAATCAGCAAACCAATAAAAACTCTCGTAGACCATATTTTCATATTCTCTCCTTTTCAATACCTAATAAAGTTTTTTCTGCGTACTTTATACAAGAGATTGAGCATGGCTGGGTGCGAATCTTTGGACAAAAACTAGCACAATCTTTTCCGAACTAAGTGTGTGGAAAAATCTCCAAGGACATCATCGGATTTCTTCCTTCGCTTTATTTACCATTTTAAACTTTTTATTAAATCAGCAAGCCCGTCGCGGTCCAGATCTGTTCCATTCGAAAGGATGGCGATGCCCAACCTGTCATCGGGATAAAGGCGCATGATCGCGGCGAAGCCCGGTCCACCGCCACCGTGTTCAAGGTAGCGCTTGCCATTGGATTCGCCAACCGCCCAACCAAGTCCACGGCCATCGAGCGGGGCGGTATTTGTCAGCGTGGAGATTGATTCAGGAAGCAGGATCAACTGTCCGTTAGGTGTGACGCGGTTGAGATATGCGAGCATCAACTTTGCCACGTCAGGTGCGGATCCGATCAGACCTGTGGATGGAGTCGCATCAATGTAAACTCGATTCATCCAAAGCATTTTTCCATCCCGCTCGCGGATGAGTGTATTCGTGTCCAACAGAGTTGGCAGGAGTGGTGTGAAATAGTGGACGACAGGCAGCGTGCCAGCAGCTTCGTGTTCAGCCATTGCAGGCGAATAAACAAAACTTGTTTGCGACATGCCAAGCGGCTGCAAAATATTTTCTGTGATGTAAGTCTCGTAGCTTTGACCAGAGACAGCCTCAATGACCGCTCCCAGCACCATGTAATTCAAATTACCGTAAACAGCCTTTGTGCCTGGCTCGAATTTCAAAGTGTTGAATTCAGGTAAATATTTTTTCAGCACATCAGTTTGATTGAACGTTTCATCGTTGTAATGCACCCAGCCGATCATGGCAGGGATGGGGTCGGGCAGACCTGATGTATGTTGAAGCAAGTTACGAATGGTGATGGCGGGGCTGGTATTTGATGGATAATTCACCTCGAACCACGGCAAATGTTTTCTAACCTCATCATCGAGATTCAGGTTGCCTTGTTCCTGCAACTGCATGATGGCAAAGGCGGTGGGAATCTTGGTCATCGACCACCAGTGATAGACGGTATCGGGCGTGGCTTTGATATTGCGCGGACCATCGGCAAAGCCGAAGGCTTTGTTGTAGACGACTTCGCCATCTTTGACTACGACAGCCGATAATCCAGGCGGATTGCCTGAAGCAACCAATTGATTTAAATAGGTTTCCAATTCTGTGATATTCGCTGCCTGCTTCGGCGTGGCTGGCGGATGAGGAGCGAAGGTGTATAAACTCAAAATGATAATGAGTAGAAGGATTGAAAGTGATATCAACATGGTTCGCCTTTTCATGACTTGCCTTTCATTTAGTGGCAGTCACATGTATCGTGACTGCCACCTTTGGTGATATTTTTTATTCTTGAATTCTTGTATTTGTCCGTGAAAGGTTTTCTGCACCAGATACGGCAACCACAATAGCAGCAACGATTACCATCACGACGGTCATCATCCAATCCTGGAAATGATTGTCAGCAGTTTCGATCGAGAAGACATTCGTCCATGTATTGAAAGCAGCGTGCATAAAATAAGCCAACAGGACACTTCCACGGGTGTTGTTGTAGATCCATGTGAATAGGATAGTCAGAGCGACGGCTCGAATTGCAAAGCTGGTAAATGGGCCCATGTTCATTGCGGGGTCGAAAAACAGCGGCAGGTGGAACAAAGTAAATGGCACGCTGAGAATCACACTGGACACCAGCGCGTTATATTTAGATTGCAGTTGTGGCAGGGCGGAACCGCGCCAGGCGAGTTCTTCGCCATTGAGGATGCCACGAACTATGAACATGACCGTGATATTGAGCAACAATGCGATTGGGACAGAAGGCATTTCAGTAGACAGTATCGGAAGCGCAGGAGAAGGTCCAAATTGGTTGCCAAGCAGGACGGCCGCAATGCATATCGCTGCAATAACAAAGATGGAAAAGGCGTACCACCTGAATCCAACGCGGGCGATAAAAAGCTTTGAAAATAAAGCACGGATCCCTGCCTTGCCTTTGGTTATCCCAACGACGATCACTGCTGCGAGAGTTGGCATATACGCCTGCATAAGCATCACTGGAATCGGCAAGCGGAATGGCAAAACATTATGTGAGGCGAGAGCATCCCAGATCATGAATGGCCAGGTCAATCCAAGTACAAGCAGGAAAATAATCAGGGTTTGATACCTCTCAACAAGTGAACTGAAGCTGGTTTTGTTAGTTGATAGAACCGAAGTAGTCATTGTTAAACTCCTTATATAAAATATTCAACGAATAAAATTTTCAATATGGTGCTACAAGAAAGAAATGAGGCTATCTGTTTTCACGCCTCCTTTCTGTCGAACCAGTACGCCAGACCGCAGATCAGGAACGGTTGGAAAATCCATGACATGGCGGCGCCGTTGGCAGGCGGAGGCGTATCGGCGAATAACTGTCCCGTGACGGTCAAGGTGGTGATCAAGATCATCAGGGCGGCGATGCCGTAGCGGGCGAGGTTTGTCTTTGGCTTGACTGTGATGAGGTAGAAAACAAAGCCAAAGATGACAAGAGCAGTTTCCAGTGCGATGGCGAGCGGAAGGTTATTCCACAGGCTGAGCCCGATCTTCGGAGAGTCATCCCCGAGCAAAGGCATTTCGGGGATATGCACGAACCAATCCAAAACGAAATGGGAGAACACGGTCAGAGCGATTACCCATCCCGCCTGACTGCGCTCTTTGTATGTCCAGCGCGGCAGGACGGCGTACGTTATTCCGAATGCAAGCGCTGACCAGATAATTGAGGCCGCAAGTCCATGCGAGTACGGGAACGTGAATGTGAGATAGTGCGTCTGCGCGAAGTTCGCAGGGATGTGGATCTGCTCCAATCCCAGCAGAACAAGAATACCGAGCAGAAAATCATGGAACAGGGCGGCGAAGAACAACCAGCCTAAATTGATGCGGCGTTCCATTTTCTTGAGAACCAAACCAGCGGCTAAATGTCCAGCAAACATGAGATACTCCTTTTACTTTTCTATTATTTAGATTCAACCAGTTCACGAATAGCGTCAATGACCAGGTTCGGTTCATCCAATTGGATGTAATGTCCGCTTTGCGCGGCGATGATCTGCCTACTGTTTGAGGACAAGTTTGCCAACTCACTCTGCATTTTTGTCCATTCTTGCTCGAACACGTCATCATCACTGCCTGGATCAGGGAGGCCGTGGCTCAAAACGATTAGCGGCAGGTCACCCAACTCTGAGGTGTTCGTTGGGGATATGTTGGAATAGAAAGCGGTTGACTCAGCAATGGAAGCATTGAAGTAATTCGTGGTTGCCAAAACCGCCTGATACTGTTTGTACGCTTCATCAGGGAAGCCGCGGTTTGGGATGGTCGCAGGTGAGATTGCCATCAACCCGAATGAACTCATTGCGGATAATGTGCGGAACTGACCGATGAACTCATCCGCAGAATCTTTTAGATGTGGCATGCGCGATACCTGCTCCTCATGAGCGGAATCCACCAACACCATGCCTGCCACTTCATCGGGATAGCTCTGTGCAAAGAGGCGCACGATGATCCCGCCGAAGGAATGTCCCACCAAAATGTAGGGACCTTCGATACCGCTGTTCGTCAGCAGGGTGTGAAGTTCCTCCGCCATAACCGCGCTCGTGCGTGGATGAGGACTCGCCTCACTCCAACCCAGGCCTGCCCTGTCATACGAGCAGACTCGCGTATCCTTTGCGATCTCCGCTTGCACCTTTGACCAACTTACATGGAAGTCATTCAAGCCCGCTTCAAGGATCACAGTTGGGCTGCCTTCTCCCATGCAATACAAGTGCATGGTGTAGCCGCCGACATCGGTCAATTGACCAGATGGCAGATTCTCGCGCGTGAGTTTCGATTTTGCGTACATGCCTGCAGCGTAGGTCAACGCACTCAAACCTAAAATAAGTATCAACAAACCAGTCAGCATCTTCTTTGTCCATTTCCAAAAAGTACTCATTTTTTCTCCTTATCTAAAGCTGGTAACGAACCCAAGGTTTCTATTTTGAAGCGAGCTTCCAACATCATCGCTTCAAGATCATTAAAGGGCTTGCCGCATGCGATAACGAATTCATCAAAACCTGATGGGACGGTCATGTACGATATTCGCGCGTGCGCTGTTCCAATCACACGAAATCCATGCGGTGTGCCGCGCGGCTGGAAGAAAAACGATCCAACTTCTGCACGTTGTTTTTCATCGCCCCAAAAAATATCAAGTGCGCCTTCCAACACATGGATCGCCACATCTTCTGCGTAGTGGATGTGAAGCGGCGTTTCGTATCCAAGCGGGAGCAATATATTGAATAGGTTAAATGCACCTCCTGTCTGTTCTGCGCTCGCCATAATACTGACCAGCACTCCCAACGACTCAAATCTTTGTTCTCCATCGTTGAGCATATAAGGTTTGGTTTGAAGTGAAGTCTTTTTCATGCCCACATTAAACATCCCGCGCAGGCTTTGCAGGTAACAATTCAGTGTTACAAAAAGTGATACAATTTTTTTACATGGATACATTTGGCGAATGGCTTCGTGGACAGCGTACTGATCGCAAACTCACGCGCGAGGAGTTTTCAAATCGCGTCGGCTGTTCTGTCGCCATGCTTCGCAAGATCGAAGACGGCGAGCGCCGACCTTCCATGCAGATTGCAGAACTGATCGCAAATTGTCTGGATATTCCATTGGATGAGCGGGGGACATTTATCAAAGTAGCGCGCGGTCAATTGACGACTGAACGCCTCTCTCCCGTATCGAAGCGGGTTGCCCACCCAAACATTTCCCCGGCCCAAGCCGCTTCTTCACCTCACGTCAATCTCCCCGTTTTACCGACACCATTGATCGGTCGTCAGCATGAAGTGGACGAACTCAGCAAGACGCTGAACGACCTGCAATGCCGCATGTTGACCATTGTTGGTCCAGGCGGCATTGGCAAGACACGTCTCGCGATAGAAACCGCGTCACAATGTCAGGCTGGTTTTGAAGATGGTGTTTACTTCATTCCGCTTGCGCCAATTCAGTCATCCCGTTTTGTAGTTCCCGTCATCGCAGATTCGATTGGATTTATGTTGCAGGGTGAAAGTTCTCTACACCCCAAATTACAACTGTTCAACTATCTCAAAGAAAAAAACATTCTCCTGCTTGCCGATAATCTCGAACATCTGCTTGGCGATTCTTCAGTTACCGAGCTTTTCTCTGAATTGCTGGCACAAGCGGCCAGAGTAAAACTACTGGTCACATCCCGAGAGTCATTGGGCTTGCAAGGTGAATGGATATTTGAAGTTCACGGCTTGCCCATCCCTGAAAACGCGGACATGGAAGGCACATCTGTGGAGTTGTTCTTGCAACGTGCCCGCCGTGCTCATGTGGGTTTCGATGCTACGACGGAAGATTATCCTGCCATCGTCCGCATCTGTCAGTTGGTGAATGGAATGCCGTTGGGAATCGAACTCGCCGCAGCCTGGGTGCGGACTCTCACTTGCGACGAAATTGCAAAAGAGATCGAGAACGGCTTGGATTTTCTATCTGTCTCTGCAAAGGATCTGCCGCCACGTCACCGCTCCATGCGCGCAGTCTTCGACCATTCATGGAAATTGCTCCCCGAAGAAGAGCAAAACGTTTTACTTCGGCTTTCTATTTTTCAGGGAGGATTCTCGCGCGAGGCGGCGCAGCAGGTTGCAAATGCGACTCTCCCAGCGCTCTCGGCGTTGGTCACAAAATCATTGATCCGACGAAGTGGGACAGGGCGGTACGATCTGCACGAAATCATCAGACAGTACACTCTTGAAGAATTGGAGAACCATCCTAAAGTTAAGAAAGAAGCGGCGGCTCGTCACGGTCAATATTTCATGGCTTTCTTGAGTCAACAGGATGTGCCTTTGCGAAGTTCCATCCAGCGCGAAGCTCTTACTGAATTAATCGCCGATGTTGACAATATCCGCAGTGCGTTGGAATGGGCGCTTGCCCACAAAGAATTTGCATTGATCGAAATGACCATGCGCGCCTATTCGACATTTTTGGATACATTGGGCTGGGCACAGGAAGGATTGGATTATCTCGGGCGGGTGAAGGATGTTTTGGAAACGAAGTCATCGCTTTCCAGAACGGAGCAGGTGGCGTTGGCGCATGTGCTTACATCCCGTTCGCTATTCGCATTTCGGATGGGAAAATATGAACAAGCACATACCATGCTTACCCGCAGTCTTGAAATTCTGCGTTCCATAAATGAGCCTCGGATTCTAGTGGAAGCGGTGACCTTCATGGGAATCATCACGATCATTACAGGTGATCTTGTTGGCTCATCGAAACTATTCATGGAAGGGCTACAAATTGCCAGGGATATTAACGATCAATGGTATGAAGCTTTATGCCTGACTGAGGTGGTTGGCATCAACCTTATGACAGGCACAGCAAATGACATTCACAAACAATTTCAATCCGCTGTGGAAGCGTGGCGCAAAACAGGCGACCAGCGATTCACTGCGTTTGGACTCACCTCGCTAAGCCTGGGCGCGATGGCGGCACGTAAATACGATGATGCTTACGCAGCATTGGAAGAAAGCCTGGCGATCAATAGTTCAATTGGAGATCGTACGGGATTAGCAAATTCATATCGCGGATTGGGGCTGGTGGAACAGGCACAGGGAAAACATGCGGAAGCGCTCGGCTTGTTCCGCTCGAGTCTGCAGATCTTCACCGAACTTGGTGCCCGTTGGGATATGGCACGACTTCTTTCGGAAATGGGGCAAAGCACATTTGCCCTGGGAAATGATTCAGAAGCCAAACACCTTTGGCACGAGTCCCTGCGGCTCTCGATGGAAACCCATGGAATGATCACCGCCATGGAAGCGATCGTTGGCATTGCCAGCGCGCATGCAAAACACGCGGATCATCAGTATGCCCTCCAACTGCTTCTGATCTGCATTGATCATCCTGCTATCATGCAGGAAACAAGAGTCCGCGCTGAAAAAATGGCCGCTGAATTGAAAGAGAAATTAACTTCGAAAGAAATTAAGTCAGCAAAAATCTTTACCAAAGACAACCCACTCGAAGCAATTGTAAAAGAAATATTGAAGTGAGCTTAAAAAGAAACACGATAAAAATGTGCAGCACTGATACACCGTCGGGGAGGAACAGGCATTTTTTTCAGCGGCAGGTTGCAGGTCGGGTTTGACGCGGGTGGTAATTCGTCCAAAAACTATGCGGGTGTCATCGCTTCTCCAAGATTGAATTGCTGTACGGTCCCCTGCAATGACTTGGCCATCTCCATCAGTGATTGAGCCGAAGCAGTGACTTCTTCAACCTGCGCGCTCATCTCTTCGGCAGATGAAATGAATTTCAAAAAATCAAGCAAGGAAGGTTTTTACAACTTGATCTTTCGTAACATTTCCGTCTCCGGCTGAGTCATCACAAATTCAATTTCACCTGTATGAATGACATATTCAGGTTCTTTTTCAGCAATTGACCAATTCTCCCGAATCGTATTTTTCCCGTAATTGACAGCAGGCTCCAACACCTCATTTTGAATTGGTTTTGGCCTTCTACCATTCTTTCTATGGACATTCGTCCAATGCCTTTGCATTTTTAGCTGTACAGGTTCTTTCACAGGCAGGTTATATTGTTCAAGATCAGGAGCAGTTCTTAATGCCTCATCATGGCTCGACTCGTTTTCGACGATACCCTTCCTCCCCATGCTGATCACGTAGCGATATGTCACCCTATTATCCTGCACAAAATAATAATGCAGGAAATTGCGGGTCATGTGAAGAATCATGGTCCCCTGTCGTTCGGCAAGTTTGGCAAGATTATCCATACTGGTGACATCGATCAAGGCGGAGGTAAATTCCAGGCTTTTTTCGTGAACGTCCACTATCATTGAGCCGTAGCGTAAGCGAATGAGCGCCTCTTCGTTTTGACGGGTCATATTAAAGATGGACAGACCCATGATGGCAAGCCCACTAAATGAAATTCCTAATCCAAGCAGGGAAAATAAGCGAATAAAGTCAACTGTAGTCTCCCATCCCAGCAAGGACAAAGTACTGGCTTGCATGCTGGAGCTATTTGCAAGACCCTCTTTCGTTATGCGCATGGGGTCTATTTCATCATTCGTATTGGCAAGATAGAGATGCACTTTGTCATACTTGAAAGCAAGTGTGGGGTCAAATGTGTCAGAGATCACTTGTCCTGAAACGACAGCAGTGAAGGCAATGTTTGTAACGATTTCAACGGTATAAGAGTTTGTGCGCAGCCCTGTTTCTTTTTCAACCAAATTTACTAATGTTTCCAATTGACAAATATCCAAGGTGGCCGTACCGAAATATGGATTACTGCTGAATGCTGTTTGTGGAAGTAATGGGATGGTACGCTGCCAGCCGCTCGGCTGATCTATGATCCGTGCAAACATTTGCTGGCTGCCCGATAAACTTTGAAGCTGATTCCCCGTAATATTATAGGCAAGCCCAATATTGAGAAAACATGCCAGTCGGGGGAAAACAGGTTCCCCGCTGCGTACCATCCCCGTGTCATAAACTCCGGGGGATCCAGTCGCAGTATAGGAGTAGATACCATCCTGTTGATACGGAATGGTATCTGCCGTACGCGTGGCTGGCCGGGTGAATGCAAAAATGGCCAAGCCAAGAAACCCGATAAACAGGGTCCCCAGCAGGTATAGCATGCCCTCAAGCATTCCACCTAACCCGATTGATGAGCCATTCTTTCCCTTTTTGCCTTTTGATGGTTTGGTTATCAGACTGGACATAAAAATACCTCCCAGTAAAACAATGGTGAGTGACAGGTTAAGGGGTTTGCGAAGCCACTGCATTGCCAAACCCGCTTTGGGCAAGTAAGCCAACTGTTTGCCGGTGATTTCTTCAGGGGTGGGCTGGGATGCATCAATCCACGAATTATTATCGCCTTTTATTACGAAATGTCCCTGCTCAATGCCGACGATACGGTGAATCACATATGCGCCCATTTCTGCATCGCGATAAGTGACAACGTCACCAATTTGGTATGTTTTTGCCCTGCGAACAATGACCAGGTCACCGGTATGGTAGTTTGGCTCCATGCTGATGCCATTCACCATTACGTAGGATGCCTGTCCACCAATTTTGGTCGGGGCGAAAGTAATCCAAAAAAATATGAGTCCCACAAACAGGATGAGATTGAAGAAAATGGATGACCAGCGCTGGGTTTGTTTCATAAGATGCTTACAGGAGCATGTGTGAATTTGAAAGTTCGTTTATTGTATTTATGAAGATAAGGCCTGGCAAGGCCAGACCCTATCTTCATAATGAGCTATTCAAATGTCAGTGTCATACGGATATTACGGGTCGAGGGTGCTGCTGGCGACAATGTTCAGTGCGGTAACATCAATAAGGTTGAGAGCGCCATAGGTGCAGGTAACTTCCATGGACGGGGCGACACCAGCTACGAGGGTGCAATCTGTCCAGGCGCCGCCTGTTGCGGTCTGAAGTTTTGCTATGGCAGCAATAACTGTCCCGCTGCTGGGGGCGACGTCGAAGGTGATCGCGTCGACCAGGGTTGGGTTGGTCGTATCCAGATCATATACGATATTGGTTACTGTGTAACCAGGAATTACATTTGCCTTGTACCCCGCGGCGCTGTCTGGTACGGTATTCGTTGCGGCGAAAGCGTACACGCTTCCCGCGGCAACGATTACGACAAGAACGATCAACAGAATTTTGAAATTGCGAAACATGGCTTATCTCCTTTTGACAAATCCGATTCTCATCGGATCTGCGCTAATGAAGCGAACAGCGTTTTTGAAAAACGATCAAGCCATTTGATTAAAAAGACCCGGCTTATGTTAAGCCAGGTCAAATAATCACGTGAGGTTTCTTGTGGTATTCGGCGGCCTGGCGGTCATGGTCACTTGCGTGACGTTAGACCCATGACTTTGCGTCCCTGCCTTTAGACAGGTTTGCCTTTTCGTTTTTCTTATCTACAGTATAGTCATACGAGAAGTTTACCTCAATCGTTCCGGTACTTAAATCACTTGCGTAAAACTACTCATTTTGTTCCTGGCTATAAAAAGGGATTACCAGAATTCCAGGACATAACCGTCATTGTATCGGGGAGACTCTGCACTTTGGGCAGAAGCAGGCCCAAGGTTCGTCACGATCGGGCCGTATTTCGGCATCCACATTCGGGGATACAATGTCATCTTCAAATGAATTGAAAACGAACCATCAACCATGGAATAGTTTTAGGAGTACGTGAAATCATGAGAAAGCCCATCATTGAAGATACCGCCAAACCCGTTGAACCGATCCTCTCGAGTTCTCCCCCGCCCTCGGATGGCAATACAACCTTCGTGGCCATGCGGCATCGAAATTATCAATTGTATTTTGGCGGACAGTTGATCTCGAATATCGGCACATGGATGCAGGTCATTGCGCAGGGTTGGGTGGTGTATCAACTCGGTCATTCAGAGTTGACCCTGGGACTGGTTGCTTTTGCTTCGGCAATTCCCACGCTGATCATTTCGCCGTGGGGCGGCGTGGTGGTGGACCGTGTATCACGCCGCAACCTGTTGATGATGACTCAATCCGGCGCGATGATTCTGGCGTTTGCATTGGCAGCCCTGACATTTTCAAATGTGGTTCAAGAGTGGCATGTGATTATTCTGGCCGCCCTATTGGGCGTGGTCAATGCCTTCGATGCCCCGGCGCGTCAGGCATTTGTTCCTGAGATGGTGGGAAAAAAGGATCTTCCGAATGCCATCGCCTTGAATTCGATGATGTTCAACAGTGCACGCGTCATCGGGCCAGCGATCGCGGGGATGATGCTGGCGGTGATCGGCGCAGCCTGGTGCTTTACATTGAATGGAATTTCCTTTTTTGCAGTGCTTACCGGATTATGGCTCATGAAACTCCCTCCGCATCAACGCCGACAACAGACCACTTCGCCGTGGCAGCAATTGGTCAGCGGCTTGCGCTATGCGGCTGGCACCCGTGAGATCGCCGCATTGATCCTGCTCTCGCTGGTCTTCAGTATATTTGGTGTTTCCTATTTCACGATCCTGCCCGCATTCGTAGAGAAGACTCTTCATCAGGGAGCGATCGCCTATGGTTGGGTAAATACAGCGTCTGGATTGGGTGCAGTCATGGGAGCCTTGCTGTTGGCGAATCAAGTAAGCCATGGCAGGCGCGGAAAGTTATTGGTCATTACCAACATTGCGTTTCCGCTGATCCTTATCGCGTTTGCTTTCGTGAGCAGTTATCCGCTTTCGCTTTTGCTGGCATTTGGTCTGGGGATTGGCTTCATGGTCCAATTCACCACGATCAACACCCTCCTTCAAACCCGCGTGGAAGATAGCTTTCGCGGACGGGTCATGGGGTTATATACGCTGACCTTTTTTGGTTTCGCACCGTTCGGCAATTTGATGATCGGTGCACTCGGTGAAAAAATGGGATTGGGGTTCGCAATGACCCTGTTCGCAATTTGTTCTCTGGTTCTCTCACGCGTGGTGCTGACAAAGATGCCCGAAGTTCAAAGTCTACCGTAGACGGGTAACGTAATTGAACGCGGGCGGCAGAACGACATTGCATAAGCTGAGTTATTAAGAAAAATCAGCCCCGAAAGAATAATTTCGGGGCTGGTCATGTTTATATCGATTCTTTATCTTTTGAATTTTTTACCCGTGGCGAGTTCAACGCTCTTATACGCGCCGTCGTAGATGCCGATGCTTTTGTTCTTGACGATGCAATCGCAGAACATGGCGAGCAGGTCATCGGCTTCGGTGAGGAGGTCGATGGCTTGCAGGGTTTGCGGAATGGTGCGGGTTTCGACGGTGCTGTCGCCGATCTCTGCGCCGCGGATGGCGCCCCACATTTCATGTCCGCCGACGCGGGCGTTGAAAATTTTGGGAACGGGATAGAAGGCGAGTTCGCTGGGCTTGGTGATCATCACATCCATGACGCGCATGAGATAGTTGGTGGCATAGACCGCGTGGAAGGTATTGTCGTGCAGGAAGATGTGCAGACCGTGCGCGGGCTTCTTGCGAATGCTGTCTGTGAATTCTTTGGTGTCTTCCCAGGTGAAGTGCGTGTTGATCAGGTCTTTGTGGTGAGCAAGTTGTTCCTGCAGCCAAACCCAATTGTCTTTGTGGTCGCCGAGGTTGATGAAGAGCGCGATCTGGTCTTTCTCGATCATTGGGACAGCGTGTTCGATGATGGCTTTGAAGAGTTCACGCTGCGCGCCAGCGCCGCCCATCGTGACGAGGAAGCGGCGGGGTTCTTTTGCATTCATGCGGGTGATGCGATCTGCGCAATCGACTTCGATGTTCTCGACGAGTTCATGGTCAACGTGATGACCTGTGAAGAAGAGCGCGTCCTGCGGGACGGGCTTGAGGACTTTGCCTTTGTCGTCAAATCCGCGCATGGCACGGAAGCCGTAATAGCCTGACGGAGATTGAACCGCGTGCTTGGCGCCTTCGGTGAGTTGGAAAGCCATCGGCCAGTTGTCGAACATCATGTCCACCACGTTGGTCATGCCGCCCGCGACAGCGCCCATCGCTGTCCACATGTGGGAGGTGAGCGTGGGCATATCCGATGGAAGCGCGCCGTAAAGATTATTGAACAGCTCGCTCATCTTGTAATCTTTGACTTCGGTCTTGAGGAAGCGCCACGGCCAGGTGCTGGTCATGTAATTGAAGAGCGCGTCCAACCCGGGGAGAGTTGGTTCGCCCGTGGTGAGAGATTCCCACACGTATTTATCGAACCACGGATAACGCTGTGAGATGCGCGAATATTTGCTGTAGTTGGTATTGCACCAGTTGATCACGTCTGTGCTGATGCCGGGGATGCCGAGCAGATCAAGCCAGTACGGAGTGAAGCCCATTGCCTTTGCCGCAGAGACACCCGCCATGGCGATGCGGTAGTGACCGAATCCCATGCGGATGGTGCTGACGATGACGCCGTTTGTTTTATCGAGCGGCTTGCCATTTCCATTGCGGACGATATTCTTGAGGCCAAAGATACCTGAATCGTAAGGATGGTCTTCGACGGTAAGATTGAATTTTTCATTGGGGTCGTAATTGAATTTCTTCGCCAGCATGGCCTTCCATTGATCTGCTGCGCGGGTTTGGCGTTCTGTGATGGGGTTTCCGTATACCTCGTATCGGCCATCCTTTTTCTGTAACATGATGCACGTTCTCCTTGAAATTAAAATGATTGCATGGAATGACCGTGGACGATGGACAGCAGACTACGGTCTATTGTCCATCGTCCACGGTCTATTATCCAAACGGTCAGGCTTTGTGAACCTGGATTTTACTATCCTTTGACACCGCTGCTGGCTACGCTCTCTACAAAGAAGCGTTGACCAAGGATGAAGACGATCAGCGGCGGGACAATGGCAATTGCTGCGCCTGCCAAAATGAGATTCGGCGTATCGGATGCACGTCCGCGTAGCACGTTGAGCGCAAGGGTGAGCACATGATTCTTCTCGTTGCCTACATTGATGATGACCAGCGGCCAGAAGAAGGAATTCCACGCGTACAGGAATGTGAAGGTGGCTTGCGTTGCCAGGGCTGGCACACTGGCAGGGATGAGAATTTGCCACAGGATCTGGAGGCGTGAGGCACCGTCCAACAACGCGGCTTCTTCAATTTCCTTGGGGAAGGTGATGAAGTGCTGGCGCATGAGGAACGTGCCGTACGCAGAGAATATCCACGGGATGATGAGGGCGGCGAGGCGATTCGTCCAACCGATGAGCACCATGAGTTGATACAAGGGAACGATGAGCATGACAAAGGGAATCATGATCGTACCAAGATAAAAGACGAAGACCGTGTCACGCCCAGGGAATCGCAGGCGTGCAAAGGCATAGCCGCCGACAACCGAAGTGAGTAATTGTCCCACCACCACGAGGATGGTCACCAGCGCTGTATTGGTAAGCGCGCGGGCCATGTTATTCAGTTCAATGACTTCGGTGTAGTTCTCGGGATGCCCGCCAAAAGTTTCCACCGGTTCGCTCAAACGGACGTTTTGAAAAACTTTATTCTCTGGGTTCTGCGGGTCCACGAACTCACCCACTGTGGTCTGGCTGACCAAAATCATTGGGATGATCTGACCATCCACTTCGACATCGAAGAGTTTTTCCATCTCTCCGTTCACTTCCACTTTTTGCTGGTTCGTCGCTCCGCCAGTCGGTTTCACCTCTGTGAGATAGCGCTCAACGGTGGCCGTTAGATTGTCAGCCGGGGCGTAGGTGCCAACTTTGATATTGCTCTGGGCAAGTGCATATTCCTTCTGCACGCCGTCCACATCCACAAAGTAAAGTGGAAGCGGTTCATCGTAGCCGTCCACAACAATGGTCTCCGGGTTGCGGGGCAGCATGCGCGGCGGATAACGGAATGTGTCCGCGGGAATTTTGAAGGACGTGGCGAGCATGTACGCGAACGGGAAGATCATCACCAGCGCAAAAAAGGTGAGGACAAAGTAAACAAGGAATTTATTCAGGAACTGTAGAAAACGATAGGATTGAATTTTCATGTCTGCTCCTGTTAGCTTTCGTAAATGCTCGATTGGCGCTGGCGTTGGAACTGAACCAACGTAATACCAAAGATGACGATGAACAATACCCACGCAATTGCAGAGGCGTAGCCCTGCTGGAAATTCTGGAAACCGCTGCGATACAAATAAAGCACCAAGGTGATCGTGGAGTTGTTCGGCCCCTCGGCTGGATTCATCAAAATGAAGACCTGCTCGAAGACCTGCATAGCTTGAATGGTTGTGGTGGACACGACATAAAAAGTCGTCGGGGCAAGCATGGGGAGAGTAATGCTCCAGAACTTGTCCCATGCGCCTGCACCGTCCACTGTGGCGGCTTCGTACAATTCACCGGGGATGTTTTGCAAGCCAGCGAGGAAGAGCACGGTGTTGAATCCCATGGTCTGCCAGGCGGCAATGATAATGATGGAAAGCAAGGCTGTCTTTTCGTCTGAGACCCATTGGATCTTCGGGTCAACGACGGCGAGGTTGAAGAGGTTATTCCAGAACTCGATCCCCACCGTGATGAAGTAGTTGATGTATCCCACCGTGGCGTTGTACAGCCACTGCCAAACGAGAGAAATACCTACGACTGCGGCGATACTCGGCATGAAATAAATGGCACGGTAAAACTTCATACCGGGCAGCTTGCTATTCAAGACGTTCGACAATACCAAAGCGGGGATCACACTCAAAGGAACAGCGAACAGCACAAAGACAAGAGTGTTGCGAAGCGCGAGCCAGAAAAATTTATCGGCGGCGGCAAATAAGATCCCGCCATCCCCGATCAAAAAGCGGCCTACTTCATCATAGACTTTGATATCCACAACTTCGCGGGCAAATTGATCCGGGGTGGAAAGCCATGCAAAACGGACGTTGAGGATCTTCGCGTAATTTTCGAAGCCGATCCAGTTGGGCGTGTTGAAGGCATCTGAATCTGTGAAGGAAAAATAGAACGAAAGAATGAGCGGACCCGCAAAGAAGATGAGAAAGCCCAGCAGGTTTGGAGAAAGGAACAGCCATCCGTTGATGACCTGTTCATGGTCGGTCTTCGCATGCAGAGCCTGAGACACATTGTCCCGCATCATCGACCAGATGGATATGCTGAAAATAACGGCACCGATCACAGATGTAATTCCCATCGGTTGAACGAGCTTGCCAAGGAAATAAATGATGCCGTTGATGGCATCCACTTGCAGAAGGAAGATCGCAAAACCTGCCAGCATCACCCAGCGGCCAACGACCTTCAAACTATTTTCGGATGTCTGTTTTTTCTGCGGAAGGTATTCATCCATGATGCTCAGGAAATAACCGACAACTGTGATCCCCAAATAAGGGATGCCCTTCGGGAATGTTTCGGCAAGTGCATCAATACCAATGAATATCTCGCCTGTGTTTAGCATGAGAACAAAACAGACAACGAATGCGAGATAGTCCAGGACTAATGAGATCATCCTGCCGCTGTGATTGCGTCGCGAGATCTGAACGGCGCCGATCGCGCTGAAAATGGAGGCCATTGCCAGAGCAACGGAGATCAATATCTTTTGCCAAAGGGCGGTTTCCATCCCACCTACCCAAATATAGACCGCACCAGCGGCAGCAAGTATGGCAAATAGAATACGCCAGAAGAAATGGATGCGTAAAACGAGATTCGTTTTTGGGTCTACTTGTGAATAAGCGGTCATTGGTTCACATCTCCACGGATCAGGCCAGCACGGATGGGTCATACAAAAAAATCACGAAATCACAAATGGCTTTGTAGCTTGGGGATTTCTTTCTATTCCTAAAAAAGAGTGGCAGGCAAAATATATTTTGCCTGCCACTTCGTTCATCTTACAAGTTACTGGTTGAAGACCTTGTTGGCTTCGTCGCAGATGGTCGCGCCGAAATCTTCAACGGAGGTTGCACCAGTCAACACACCCTGGATGGCCGGGCCCATGATCTTGTCATATTCAGGCCAGGAACCAGCCCACAATGGACCTTCAGCGGTCGGGTTGGCGCCAGCGGCGATACCGTTCAAGAAAGCCTGATTGTTGGCAGGAGGTGTGAAGGTGAGGAAGGCATCGAGAGCTTCCTGGCTTACACGGCTGGGGATGTTGGCGCCGAGAGCGGAGATCTTGCCCTGGGTCTGAGCGGTAGTGAGAGCTTGAGCGAGGGCCCAGGCTTCTTCAGGATGTTCGGTATTGGCATTGATCACATAAGCGCCCCAGAACAACCAGTTACCAGCGGTACCGCTTGGGCCAGCGGGAAGTTCAACAACATCCCATTCAAAGTCCACAGTGCGGACGCCGGGGGTAGCCCAACGACCATTCTGGAACATGGCAACTTTGCCAGCGCGGAAGGTCGGCTCAGGATCTTCGCCATACGGAGTGGCGACATCAAAATCCTGATAGAGAGAGCGTTGGAAATCGAGACCGGAGAGGGACTCTTCGGTGTTGAGGGCGCAGGCAGCGCGGTCTTCAGTGAAGAAGCCGCCGCCGGAAGCGTTCAACCAAACACCATAAGGACCCCACCAGGCGCTCGCACCGTAACCGTACACATCGGAGCCGAGAGCGCGGGTCTTCTGAGCTACATCGAGGAAGGCATCCCAGGTCCATTCGCCGTTGGCAGCGAGTTCACGGGGATCGGGAGCGCCAGCTTCGTTGATCAAGTCCATGTTCAAGTAGAGAGCGAATGTGGACACATCGCGAGGAATACCCCACAGCGCACCAGAGTCAGCGCCGGAAGCGCCGGTCTCAGGATTGTAGGTGAGATGGAACATCGGGCCAGCATAGAAATCGTCAACGTTGAAATCAGATCCAGCAGCGAGGTCAGAGGCGTTCAAGATCAAACCACGGGTTGCGAAATCGGCAACATCGGTTCCGGGGATCCAGAAGACATCGGGAGCGGTTCCAGCTGCAATTTCAGCCTTCAACTGATCTTGATAGTTCGCGCCTTCGGAACCACCGGGTTCGTAGGTGAGGGTAATGCCATCAAGTTCGGAATCCAAATCAGTGCTGATCTGGCTATAGACGTCAATTTCTTCCTGATTGTCAGGGCGGGTGCGCCAGCGGATTTCAACATCTTCTGCGGCAGGTGCTTCGGTTGCGGCAGGCGCTTCAGTCATTGCGGGAGCTTCGGTAGCCTCTGGGGCTTCAGTCGCAGCAGGAGCCTCAGTAGCTGGGGCACCACAAGCGGTCAAGATGAACGATGCAACTACGAAAAGGCTGAGAGCCTTCAAAAACATATTGTTCTTCATTTATTCTTCTCCTTGAATATTTAAGAGCGATAGACTTGCAAAAAACTGTTTTCGTCAAAGGTTGCTGTGAACTAGGAATCACCTCCTTTATCAGATGTTGATTGTCGAATCACCAACTGTGCCGATAATTTCAACTCGCGCACTGCCGGGGTTTTCTTTTGGATGATCTCCAACAACATGCGGGTGGCTTCCTGCCCAATGAGCGGCATATCCTGCTGCATGGTGGTGAGAGGCGGATCAAAATAAGAGGACAGCGGCATATCGTCCACGCCGATGACCGCCAGTTGTGAAGGGACTTTTAAATTCACATCACGCGCTGCACGCAGCACACCCAACGCCATGCGGTCATTTTGCGCAAACACTGCTGTTGGCACATTTCCACTTTCAACAAAGGAAAGCAAAGCGCGCTGACCAGATGAAGCCGACCAGTCCCCTTCCAGCACCTTGGATTCATCGTATGCAATGCCAGCCTCTTGCAAGGCACGACGGTATCCTTCTGCGCGGTCCTGCGAACAATCCTCTTCCATGGGACCAGTAACAAGCGCAATGTTGGTATGACCCAGCGAGATCAAATGACGGGTAGCTTCATACGCCACTTTTTCATCATCCAATGAAACAGAGCAAATTTCCTTTTCATGGGAACGCGCACCCACGAATACCACAGGAAAATTCTCAGGGATATGTAAAAAGCGGTCATCGGAATACGGATTGATGACGATCAACCCATCCACTCGGCGGTGCCCCACCAATTCATCCACTAACGCTTGAAACGCCTTCGGATCAGTAGCAGACGAAGACAGCATGAAATAATCATGCTGTCGGGCTTCCACTTCAGCGCCCTCGATAACGCTGGCAAAGGTGTAATCTGTCAAATTGGGGGAAATGCAAGCTAACGTGTGCGTCTGACCGCGCGCCATCGAACGGGCAATCGCGTTCGGGCGGTATCCTAACTGCTCAATCGCGGCTTCCACGATCGCGCGGGTTTCGGGAAGAACATCCTCACTCCCATTGATCACGCGCGAAACGGTCTGGTGTGAAACACCAGCTAAACGGGCAACATCACGAAGGGTTGGGTGAGAATTTGACATTTCTTGTGGGGGTTTGTATAATGTTACCGTTCATGTGAACGGTAACATTAGTTTACAAGAACGACAATACTTTGTCAAGAGGCAATTTCTCCAAATGGTCAAAATCAACGAAAACCAGCACAAAATCCACGTCACCTCCCCCACCTACGCATGGGAATGGGACGCCGAGACTGACATCTTCAACCTATACGATGCGAATCTGCGGCTCATCTCTCGCGCGAAACACAAGCCGCTCATTATCGGGGCGGAAATGTTTCTCGACTCACAGACCAGTTATCAGATTAAGAATGACCGCGTTTCCATCATCTACCAAGCGACAAAAAACGCATCGCGCTTAACTGTGAGCTGGTTCTTCCAAATGGACTTTATCTCCCTCGAACCGCTTCTGCTCGAATCCCCCGTGGACAGTGACATCGCTCAAATTATTTACTTCCCCGAAATGGACGGCGGCGCATACAAGCCTTCGATGTACAGCCATTACGCGGTGGTGCCTGGCTTGTGCATGAGCACGTCCATCAACCCCGTGGTGGATTTGCATTCGCGGCTTTCGGTGACGACGGTGCTCGGCTCTGGCGCCATGCGCGGCCCTGGGCTCACGCAGCAATGGGGATTGCCCGCGCATTATTTTTGCACCTTCAACACATCGGATAAGTGGAACGCCATCGGCGCGAAGGCGCTGCAATCGGGCGCGGCATGTTGGGGACTCGCCGAATTGCCGCAAGGTGATTTCCGTTTGGAGATTCGCGAAATTGGAATCAGCCCTGTGTTGAATCTTCGCAGCGACATTTGGAAGCACAAGCCAAACAAACTTGGCTTTTCGTTTTTGATTGCGTTCGGCGAGAATTATCACGAAGCCATTCGCAGTTATTACAAAATTCTTCAACGTGAAAAAATCATTGCGCCAAAAAATATTTCGGGCAAGAAAAAAGATGTGATGCTCGCGCCGCAATACAACACATGGGGAGTTGAATCATCCATGGCGATGAACTCCGAAGAGTTGACCGAAGAAATCGTCAGAGACATTTTCAATAAACTTCAACGCTCTGGAATGAAGGCGCGCACGTTTGTGATTGACGACAAATGGGAAGGTCAACACGGCGAGTTAAAACACGACGCCGAACGCTTCCCTCATTTTGAAAATTTATTGAATGACATTCGCGGGCAGGGATATTTCATCGGCTTGTGGGCGGCGTTCCTGCGCTGTCAAAACCCCGCCGCCCTCGGCTTGGACGAATCCAATCTCCTGCAAACGCCCGCAGGCAAACCGCTCTGGCTCGACCATCAAACCTCCCGCTACGGAATCTACGATGTCACGCAGCCCATCGTCCAAAAAGTTTTGAGCGAACGCGCCAAAGAGTTTGTCCGCCGCTACAAACCTGACCTCATCAAATTTGACTTTGGCTACGAACTCCCCTCGCTCGATGTCGCCGCCCCTGCCGACATGAACTTTGCAGGCGAACGCCTTCTCCAAAAAGGTTTGGAAGTTGTGATTGGCGCGATGAAAGAAGAAAACCCAGACCTCGTCATCATGTACTACGGCCTCTCGCCGCTGTTGATTGAGCATTACGATTTACACAGCCCCGATGACCTCGTCTATTGCATCGGCGACTACGACCTCGAAACCAATCGCCGCGTCTTCTTCAGCAGCCTGTGCGGCGAACTCGGCATGCCCACCTACAGTTCCTCAGGCTACGAATGGGAATCCGCGCCCGATATTTGGTTCGACACCATCGCCTCTGGCACACTCGGCTCCCTGCATTGCTTTGATGGTGATGAAAGCGGCGGCATGCCCACAGACGAAGTCATTGCAAAATTCAACGGGCTCGCTGCCATTGCACGCAATCAAGTTGTTTTCCAAACGTATCCCGTCCATGCAAAATGGCAGGGCGGTTTGCGCGCTGGCTTTTCTCCCTCGTGGGAACGCATCGAAAACGACAAGACCGTCCTCCTCGCACTCCGCACTCACAACCTCGATGGAAAGCCCGCGCCGAAAAATTACAAAGACATCCTTCACACCGATGTCACACTGGTCGTCGCATCCCTAACCGACGATGGCATTTCAGAATCTACTCACCTCGGCATCGTCCCATTTGGCGATGGCAGTTGTACAATCAGTCATACTCCGCTTCACAACAGCGCAACCATCATCGAACATTATTTCAGCGGACGCGCAACGAAAACGCAAGTTGCCTGTTCAAACAGCCGAATAGAAATCAAGCTCCAACAAACCCAAAACCACGAAATCCTTGAATGGATAGAAATCATTTTTGAGAAGGAATAACCATGTTGAACAATCCACACCGCCGCTATAACGCCCTCACGGGTGAATGGGTGCTCGTCTCGCCGCACCGCGCCAAACGTCCCTGGCTTGGGCAGGTCGAAAAACTTTCCCCCGAAACCCTCCCCACCTACGACCCCACCTGCTATCTCTGTCCGCGCAACGAACGCGCTGGCGGCGTTTTCAATTCTGACTATTCTGGCACATACGTCTTCAACAACGATTTTGCTGCGCTGCTGCCTGATGCTCCTGAAGACGCTTCCGCCTCATCCCACCCGTTGCTTGTCTCTGCTCCCGAGCAGGGGAAGTGTCTGGTAGTTTGTTTCTCCCCCCGCCACGACCTGACATTGCCCGAACTCGAATTGCCCGTCATCGAAAACGTGCTCAACACATGGACAAATGAATCCGCAAAACTCGCCGAATTGGATTACATCAAATATGTGCAGGTCTTTGAAAACAAAGGCGCGATGATGGGCTGTTCCAATCCGCACCCGCACAGCCAGCTTTGGTCACAGTCCCAACTGCCGAATGAAATCATCAAAGAACTTGCCACACAAACGGAATATTTCAATAAGAACAGCAGTCCATTGCTGGTGGATTATATAAAAGAGGAACATAAACAAAAAGACCGCATCTTATTCTCCAACGACCATTTCACAGCGTTGGTCCCTTTTTGGGCGGTGTGGCCGTTCGAGGTGCTTGTGAGCGCGCATCGCGCATCCGCTTCGTTGAAGGAACTGTCATCGGTGGAAATCTCTGCATTGGCCGAAGTCTTCAAACAGGTCACGACAAGATACGACAATTTGTTTGAGATCTCATTCCCCTATTCAATGGGATTCCATCAAGCCCCCGCTGATGGACAGCCGCATCCCGAATGGACTCTGCACGCGCATTTTTATCCGCCGCTGCTGCGCTCGGCCACCGTCCGCAAATTTATGGTCGGCTACGAAATGCTCGCCATGCCGCAACGTGACATCACCCCCGAAGTGGCAACGGAACGATTGCGATCACTGTCGGATATTCATTACAAGCAACATTAGAAACAACTGGAGGGTAAAAATATTAACACTGCCATATAATCGTTTCATAAAGTAAAAAGCCGCCCAAAAAATTTGGGCGGCTTTTTACTTCTCTAACTGGTTATGGTATTTCGAAGGTCTTCACTAAAAAGACCGCCATCTCAGCACGGGTGACCAGACCCTCCGGACAGAAGTTTCCATTACCGCAGCCGCTGGTGATCTCCATAAATGCCAGTTGTTCGATCCAGCTTGCTGCCCAGTAATCGGCAGGGACATCGTTGAAGGTCGTACCAGTGGCTGGCGGCGGGGTGTGGGTGTTGCCAAATTTCGAGCGCAACAGGAAGATGGACATTTCCGCGCGAGTGATGGCACTTCCCGGACAATAGTTTCCGTTACCGCACCCGACTGTAATGCCTTCTTCTGCCAACTGCTCGATCCAGTCGGCAGCCCAATAATTCGTGGGAACATCAGTAAATACGGTGCCCGTGGCAGCAGGCGGGACATACGACTTGCCATGCACCCCGCGCAGGATAAAGATCGCCATCTGTGCACGGGTAACTTCCTGTTCAGGGCAGTAGATCAACGGATTTGTATCACAACCGGCCGTAATGCCCGCCAAATATAAACGCTCAATTTCATTATTTGCCCAGTAACTGAAAGGAACGTCGTCAAATATCGGTTCTTTGGGCGGCTCAACAACCGGACTTGTGAAAGCGGCTTTGACGGATTTGTCACTGTCCATGGTGATCGAAATGGGATTCGTACTCCCGCTCAAATCTCCGCTCCAGTTTATAAAACTTTCGCCTGTGGCAGGAATGGCCGTCAACTCAACCACTTCGCCTTCCTGATAGATGGCCTTATTAGGCGATCTAGTAACCGATCCGCTGCCAGTTACAATAATTTTCAACGTATACCCAACCTGTGAGACATTGACAGTCACTGTTGCGCTGGATACAGCTTCATTCGGATCTGAAATGGTGTATATGAATGTGTCGGTTCCGAACCACCCAGCATTGGGTGTATAGGTTATCGTCCCATCTGGGTTGATGACGGCAATTCCATTGGCAGGCATGGCAACGTCAAAAATGGAAAGGGCATCGCCATCAATGTCTTCGTCATTATCCAATACATTGATGATGACCGGCACATCCTGGTCTGTCACGGCGACGTCATTGGCCGCCAGCGGAGCATCATTGACTGATGTAATCGTGACTGAAACCAATACGTCTGCACTGTTAAGCACACCGTCACTGGCCCGGTAGGTGAAGCTGTCATTGCCGCTGTAATTTGCAGCGGGAGAGTAATTCAACAACCCACCGTTGACAAAAGCAGTGCCGTGCTGGGCAGGCGTTACAATCTGATAGGACAAGATTGCATTGTCAACATCCATGCAATCAGGGCTGGATGTGGCGGACGTATCCTCCGCTGTGTTTATGGCAACTGGTTGGCAAACTGGCGCATCATTGACTGCAACAATGTTTATATTCACCAACGCCTCAGCACTCGCCTGCCCATCATTGACAATGAATGTGAAGCTGTCAGTGCCGTTGTAATCTGCGGCAGGTGTATATGTCAGGCTCGGGGCGGTTCCGCTCAAACTGCCATGGGCTGGGGAAATGCCAACGGCATAGGTCAATGTATCGCCGTCCACGTCAGCGCCGGTAAGTGTGATCGACCTCAACATATCTTCGTTCATCGTCAGAGTCTGGGGATCCGCAATCGGGTCATCATTGACCGCCGAGACCGTGAGGGTCACATCGGCAACGTTACTCTCCACCAAGCCATCCGATACTTTGTAGGTAAAGCCATCAATCCCGTGCCAGTTTGCGGCGGGAAGGTAGGTGAAGGAACCATCCGAATTGAAATTCAATATGCCATGAGCCGGGTCGCTGACTTTGATCGCTGTCAGTGTATCAAGATCGGCATCTGTGTCATTACCAAGCACACCAGATGCTGGCACCACCAACTGCGTATCTTCATCGGCAGTGTAAGAGTCTATTACAGCAGACGGGGCCACGTTGACCAGGTTAACTTTGATCGTAACGATTGCCTGATCCACAGCATTACCGTCATCCACCTGATAAGTGAATGTATCCTCTCCGCTAAAACCCGAATCCGGCGTATAAGTAAATGAGCCGTCCGAATTGAGGGTAAGCGAACCCTGTGTCACATCTGTGACGAGTGAAACGGTTAGTGGATCGCCATCCAGGTCAAGGTCGTTGCCGAGCACGCCCGCAGCTGGTACATCCAGCATTGTATTCTCAGCGGTCGCATAAGTATCGGCAACAGCATCAGGCATATCGTTGAGCGGATCGACCGTGATCGTTATCGTCGCCTGACTTGTAAATTCCCCGTCACTGACCTCAAAGACAAAGCCATCACCACCGTTGAAATTTGGATTGGGAGTGTAGGTCAGGTTCGGAATTATGCCGCTCAATGTTCCATCAACCGGCGGGGTGACAAGGCTGAATGTCAATGGATCGCCATCGACATCACTGCCGCTCAGGGTAATTCCAACAGAGCCATCTTCAGCGACACTGACGGATTGGGGATTCGCATCCGGAGCATCGTTGACCGAATTGATCGTAAGCGTCACTGTAACCACATTGCTGTCAAGGAGGCCGTCATTGGTCTTGTAGGTGAAAGAGTCACTGCCGTGGAAATCCTGAGACGGAGTGTAGATAAAGGAGCCATCGGCATTCAGAGTAAGGGAACCATCCTGAACATCATTGACCAAGATCACAGTCAGGGCATCGCCGTCCAAATCGTTGTCATTGCCCAACACACCATCAGCAGGCACATTCAATTGCGTATCCTCATCTGTGACATAGGCATCATTTGCGGCAATGGGAGCGGTGTTCACGAATGTAAATGTGGCGGTAACGGCTTTATTTCCATCCATGGTGATAAAGGCAGGATTGGCCGAGCCGTTCATATCGCCGCTCCATGTGGAGAAGACCCATTTGGTATCGGGCGCGGCCGTCAGTTGGACAACATCGCCATAATGGTATGGACCGTTGTTATTTCTTGAAACCGTACCGTTGCCAAGGGTGCTGACAGTTAATGTGTACTCGTTCTGACTGTAGTTCGCGGTAACTGTTGTATTGCCATTAATCGTGACCTCATTGTTGGTCAACGCTGGCGTCCAATCTGTGAACGTCCAACCCGGGGCAGCCGTCACATCTAGAGTGATGACATCACCAAGATGATAGGTTGCCTGATCCGGGGTCTTTGTCACGGTTCCGTGGCTGCTGACGATCGTTAATGTGTATTCATCCTGCGAATAATTGGCTGTGACAGCCACATTACCTGTGATTGTCAGATCGACTGGATTGATGGTATCGGTCAGGCCGCCGCTCCAGCCAATAAAGTTCCAGCCTGTATCGGGAGTAGCGGTGAGGTTAACAATGTCGCCGAGATGATAGGTTGGCTGGTCCGGCAATTTGGTCACTGTGCCGTGCGCGCTGACAATAGTCAGTGTGTATTCATTCTGTGTGAACAACGCAGTGACGGTTTTGTTCGCATCCATCGTTATTGAGATTGGATTTACCAAACCTGCTGCATCGCCTGACCAGTTCGCAAATGTCCAGCCTGCGGCTGGGGTTGCCGTGAGTTCGACAAGGTCGCCATGATGATATGGACCGGAAATGTCAGTTGCCACTGAACCATCGCCGATCGTATTGATCGTGAGGCTGTATTCGATCTGGGTGTAATTTGCGGTGACCGACGTATTGCCGTTGATCGTTAGCGAAACGGGGTTGGAGATTCCTGTTACGCCACCGCTCCAATTCGTGAAGGCCCAGCCCACGGCAGGTGTGGCTGTCAATTGGACAGAGTCTCCATAATGGTAGGTGGCCTTATCCGGGTTCTTCGCAACCGTTCCATGGTCGCTCGTGATCGTGAGTGTGTATTCGGTCAGGTCAAAGTTGGCAATGACCGATTTTGCTGCATCCATCGTGACGGTGCATGTGCCTGTACCTGAGCATCCTGCGCCGCTCCAGCCGGTGAAGGTGGAACCAAGGGTCGGTGCGGCAGTCAATACGACAGATGTATTGCGCGGGAAGTTATATGTACAGGCCGCGCCGCAGTTAATTCCAGCCGGTGCGCTTGTAATCGTACCAGTTCCCGTACCGGTCTTGCTCACGCTCAATGGAGCGATCCCGGCCAATGCCTGAATCTCGTCAACGGTCAGCGAGCGGTTATAAACGCGGACCTCATCCATGCCGCCCATAAAGTAACGGGAGTTATTGCTTTGAGCGCCAATCGTCAGCGGCAGGTTGTTTGCAGCGACAGTAAAGCTGGCGGGCAGACTGGATTCGAGCACGCCGTTGATATACAGCTTGATGGTGGCGCCATCATAGGTTGCGGCCACATGCATCCAGGTCGTTCCATCAAACGGATAATCGGTAATGGAATTGACGCGGTATGTATCTCCGCTGGTTACTTGATTGAAGCGGACAAATACCTTACTCGGCGCCGGTGAAGACGGTTGATTGGTGGCAAGAGCCACTTCATATCCATTCGTTCCGCCATTGATCGCCTTCTTGATCAAATCCTGTGTGGCTTGTTGTTCCGGGCGGATCCACAGGGAGATGGTGAGCTGGTTGGTAAGATCAAGCGTCGGGTCGTCAGGAATCGCCACATATTGGCTGGTTCCATTCAAATCGAGAGCCAAGCCTGTATGGCCGGTCACCCATGCCGCGCCGTTGACGGTTGCGCCGTCATTGAAGTAGGCAGAACCATCGATGATGCTCGTGCCGCTCCCCTCCTCCATCGGCCAGCAGCCAACGAGGGTTGGGTCGTTTTCGCAGGCGACGGTTGTGGCGATGATGCTGTTCGTGTCGCTGGCTGAGTTGTTCACTGTTAATGGGTCAGTCATGCCCGAAGGAACTGCAACAGTGGCAGTGTTTGTAAAGCTGCCGCTGGCGGCATTGCTGATTTGTGCGTTGAGTGTGTATGTCACACTTGCACCGACAGGCAGATCGGCCAGGTCATTGATACTGCCTGTGCCGCCCGCGGCGCATGTGCCTCCGCTTGCACCGGTACACGTCCATGCTGCGGATGCAAATGCCGAGGACAGGGTATCCTGCACGCTCGCACCGATCACCGCCTGCGGCCCATTGTTTTGAACAACGATCGAGTAGGAGACGATATCTGTTGGGCGGACAGATGTAACCGTGTCGGTCTTCGTGATCGACAGATCCGCGCCAATGGATGGAACAGGCGCACAGATCTCACCAGCCACATGCGTGGCGCTAGAGAAGATGGTCACCAATTCACTGGTGTAATTCCCCTTGCTGCCGGAAGCATCGTTGAACGCACCGGCATTCAGGGTGGTTCGATTTCCAAAAGCAATCGGCGAGATCGTGGATTGCTTGTACACCATCGGGTTGTAGCCTTCGGCGGAAGTATATAAAACTGTGAGATATCCATTGACTTCATCGAGCATAAGCGTGGCGCGAGTGCCCGCATCGTCAATGTTATAAAGGTTGTCCCAGGTTCCAGCGGGTCTGCGGACAAGCAGGGCAATCTTGGGATAACCTGCTGTGTCGTAGCTGGTCTTGACCACAGCATAGATCGTTCCATCAGAAGCGACGGTCATGTGCATGTGATCATCTGCCATGCCGAGGCCCACATTTTGCGCCGATTGTGAAGCGGGTACTTCATCCGCAATCCATGTGCCGGGCGCTGCGCCATCGTTGTGCAGGCGGAAACCATATCGTTGTGTGTTCTGATTCGACCACAAAATACCGATCTGATTGGAAGGCAGGGCGATGATGGTTGAAATATCGTCGTTATTCACGCCCGATGCAATCGTGATCGGCGCGCTCCACGCGCTGTAAGGTGAATCGCTGTAATAGGCAACAATCTGCCCGGTTGCATCATTTTCAGAGGCGAGCCACATGCGGCCAGTGGAATCAATTTCGATCGTGGCGATCTCACTGTTCGCGAGGGAAATGCCCGCCGGAGCCGCGCGCCCGCTCCAGGTCACGTAGGAAGCGCCATTATATTCAGCCGAAACAAGCTGGGTCGTTGTCCCTGCATACAGCAGAATGTGCGCAACATCCCCGGCCGTCTTCACATCGGCTTTGGTGTTCGTGGCGGTTGAGAGTTTGAGTTCTTCAACCCATGTCGTACCTTGCAATCTCCACAGCCATGTACCGGCCGAGGATGCGCCCGAAACATTGGTCGGGAAGACCGCCCACCATATGCCGTCATGCTGCCAGACTTTGGATTGCGGTTTTTCACCCGTAGATGCCGTGGTGGGTTTGGATGTAAGATCCGCGCAGACCAAACCGCTGGCAGGCGGAATGGCATCCGTGATCGTCCATGTGAAGTTGACGGAAGTCACGCCTCCGACTCCGTCCGAAACTGTTACTGTTACGTTGAATGGACTCGACGCTGAGGCAGTGTAATCCACCGCGCCGTTGATCGAGCCGTTGATTGGATTAATGCTCAACCCGGTTGGTAAATTCAACGCGCTGTATGTCAACGTGTTGTTTTCAACGTCACTGGCGACGATCTGTAATGAGACCGTTGCACCTTCGGCATTGGTTTGACCGCCCGGGTTGGTAACGTTCGGCGCATCGTTGGCGGGGTTCACTGTAACCGTCAGGTTGAATGTATTGCTGTCAGCCGTGCCATCATTGACTTTTACTGGAACCGTAAGCGTGCCATTGAAGTTGGCAGCCGGGGTGATGGTCGTTCCGGCAACGGTGTAATTCGCGCCGTTTTGCACGGTGAGCGAGAAATCGGTCGGGTAGGTGTTATCTGTATCTGTGACGAGCAGGTCCGTGAAAGCGATGAGCAGGGCGGCGTCTTCGTTCGTTGCAAGTGGATTCTGCCCTGTGATCACCGGCGAGGTATTGACCACGTTAACGGTGACAATCAGATTGAAGGTATTGCTGTCGCTTGTGCCATCGTTGACTTTGACCGGTACGGTCAAAGCGCCGTTGAAGTTCAATGCGGGCGTGATCGTATTCCCCGCAAACGTATAATCCGTGCCGCTCAAAACGGTGAGCGTGAACCCGCTTGGGTAAGTGTTATCCACATCTGCGACATTCAAGTCTGTCAGCGTAATCGTCAGCGCGGTGTTTTCGTCTGTGGCGAGCGGGTCCTGGCCGGTGATGATCGGCGCATCGTTGACCGAAGCAACCGTAACCATGAATGTCGTCTCGACAAACATTCCGCCCGTATCTGTAGCGCGGATGGTGATATTGGAAGTACCGAACACATTCGGCGCATAATCGAGAACCAGATTTTGATTCGCGTTGATATTGGCGGAGGTGAAGAGCGCCGCGTTGGTATTACCTGTGAGGGTGTATGTCATCGCGCCGTCCGCATCTTCGGCATCGGCAAACGACTGCCACAGGTCAATGGATGTATCGACCGCATCTTCGTTGACGTTCACTGCGGCAATACCGCTGGTGGTCGGCTGGCTGTTGCCAAAGAGAACCTGAATCTCTGCAAGGCTGAGTTCGCGGTTGTACACGCGCACATCATCCAACAATCCCTGATACAGGTTGATGAAAGTAGGCTCGGCACCAACGCCCAGATTCGTTGCATTGGGCGCAATCGTAAGAGTCGCCGCCTTCGTATTATCGAGGACGCCATTGATGTACATTCTCAGGGTTGTGCCATCATAAGTAGCGGCCACATGCATCCATGTATTTCCATCAGATGGATATGAAGCGAGAGAATCTATGCGGTAGTTAACATTGCCATTCAAGCGCATGAAGACCTTTCCCGCCGCGGAAAGAGAAAGTTCATAGCCATTGGCGGTGGTTGTGCCCGTGGTCTTCTTGATGATATTTTGGGTTGCGACCTTCTCCGGCTTGATCCAGGCAGACAGGGTGATTCGATTGGATGCAATGTCCAAACTATTGTTGTCTGGAACCATGGCATATTGGCCGGTGCCGCTCAAATCCAATGCGAGGCCATTCATGCCGGTGACCCAGGTCGGGCCGCCGGTGATGCTGCCGTCATTGCCAAAGGTGGTTGCATCAATGATGAACGTCCCGTTCCCCTCTTCCATCGGCCAACATCCGACGAGCGCTGGATCATTCGCGCATAAACCTGAAGCGGCTTGTAAAACTGTCCACGTGAAATTCGCAGGAGAAGCTGTTGTCCCATCGTTCACAGTGACGGTCACATTGTATGGGCTGGTTGCCGCGGCACGATACGTCAGTGTTCCGCTGATCAAGCCCGAGGTTGTGTTGATGCTTAATCCATTCGGCAGGTTGGCCGCGCTGTAGGTCAAAGTGTCGGCTGGAATATCCGCATCTGTGGCAATGACTTGTAGTGAAACGACTTCCCCTTCCGCGCTTGTCTGCGCTCCCGGGTTTGTCACTTGCGGCGCATCGTTCTGCGTATTGACGGTAACCGTCAGGTTGAAGACATTGCTGTTTGCTGTACCGTCATTGACGAGCACCGGCACAGTGAGCGTACCAATGAAGTTTGTAGATGGGGTAATGGTTGTCCCAGCTACTGTGTAATTCGTCCCACTCTGCACCGTGAGGCTGAATCCGGTTGGATAGGTATTGTCCACATCCGCGACGATCAGGTTGGCAAGCACAATTGTCAATGCAGTGTCTTCATTTGTGGAAAGCGGATTTTGCCCGGTGATGACCGGCGCATCATTGACTGGAGTCACTGTCACGGTCAGATTGAATGGAACACTATTGGCCGTTCCATCATTCACCACCACTGGAACGGTCAACGTGCCGGTGAAGTTTGCGGCCGGGGTGATGGTATTGCCAACGAATGTGTAATTCGCCCCGCTCTGGACCGTGAGGCTGAATCCGGTTGGGTAGGTATTGTCAACATCCGAGACAATCAGGTTCGCCAGAGTAATCGTCAAAGCCGTATCTTCATTTGTAGAAAGCGGGGTTTGTCCAGTAATGACCGGCGCATCATTAACAGGATTAACGGTAACGCTCAAGTTGAAGGCATTACTGTTATCCGTCCCATCGTTGACGACGACAGGCACTGTCAGCGTGCCGTTGAAATTCAACGCCGGGGTGATGGTCGTTCCGGCAACGGTGTAATTCGCGCCGTTTTGCACGGTGAGCGAGAAATCGGCTGGGTAGGTATTATCAGGATCGGTTACCGTCAAATTACCCAATGTGATATTCAATGAAGCATCTTCATTTGTGGAAAGCGGATTCTGGCCGGTGATGGTCGGAGGAACATTTGCTGGCTCCTCAGTTGTAGTACTCCATGTTGGGCCAGTTGTAGATGCGATTCCGTCGCTGACAACTGCGTACCATTCATACTCGGTATTGTTATTCAAGTTTGGCCAGGTAACGCTGGCGGTTCCACCGGAAGGCACCGTATCTGTTCCGATCAACTGATAGGAATTGACCAGGTCGGCCGTCAGGTTGAACTGACTGTCTGCATCGGCTTCAAACTGATTTAACCACGGCGAGTAGGTCTTCACCTGAATGTTATTGCTGGAGGGCGAGATGGTAATAATACGCAGCCAGCCATTGCCGCCAGCCGTACGTCCCTGATAATCAGACATCAGGCTGTAAACGGTATGACCGTTAAAGGTATCTGAACGCTGGCCTTCGGCAGGGCTTGGGACGTGTCCGCCCAGCATGAGGAACAGGTTGGGGTTATCTTTCAACGCATTGTAGATGGCCTGTCCCTGCGAACTGAAAGAGGCATTATTGCCGCCATTGATGAGCCAGTGGGTCACTACAATAGCGCGGCGTGTGCTGTAGGTCTGTAACAGGTTATCAGCCCAGTTCAGCACTGCGGCATTGGCAGATGTATCATATTCGAGGTGGATCACGATGAAGTCCATGCCGCTGGCGCTGAACAATTCATAATGATTATCGTTTTTAGTTCCATAATGACCGCCATAATAGTCACGGCCAAGGAAGCGTGATTCGCCAAAGAATTGGTTGTATAGCGTCGTGCCGGAAGGCGTACCGATCGGGGTCTGGTCATGATTTCCGGGGGCAATGCCATATGGCATTCCATACGGTAAACCTGTCGTAAGCGGGTTTTCGATCGTTTGGAAGAACTGGTCGGCACGCTGCCATTCAACGATGAATTGGTCGCCGTGCTCCGTGCAGTCGCCCAATTGGGTCACAAACTGAATGTTGTAGGCCGCCTTATTATTCACGACCCACTGGGTTTGCGTATCCATGATTGCGGGAGTCCCGCCGTTTAACGCACTGGTGTAATACTGGGTATCCGGAATCGCGATGATGGAGAAATCAGCGCCAGGCGCTGAATTTACCGGGCGTCCGTAGAACTGCACGGTCAGATTGCCGCCATCGGGGTCGGAGACATCCACAGACAAGGTGGGAGATGTCGAAGTGCCGGTACTGTTATCGGCCGGGCTGACAAGCGTCGGGGCGTTTGGAGCCGTGTTGAAGGTGGCATTGAACGGCGCGCCGGGCGTGATCCAGCTATATCCGCTGCCAGTTACGGTTCCCGTGATCGTCGTTCCAGCGGTCCCGCCCACCACTGCCCCACTTCCTTCGTTCAATCCCCAGCGCGCAACCAACCCGCTCACTGGAGAACTGATCTGATTATTAACATCGCTCATGATCTGCGCCTGACTGCGGGCTGTATTCCAAATACGAACCTCATCCATGGCGCCGTCGAAGAATCCATTTGCCGTGTTGGTGGAAGTGAGCATGGTTGCCAGAGCAGTGGCAGAGTTATTCGCTGCGTTAACGGGCTGGCCCACCAACACATCCGCTTCAAGATTACCGTTCAAATAAAGTTTCCAGCGGCTTCCATCATAAGTGACGGCCGCGTGGTACCAAACTCCGTTTTGAATTGTTGTGGTTCCATAAACCGGGTGATTCAATCCCAATTGACCGCCACCTGCGCCTTCTTCAAAATCAGCACAGAGTACATCCAAAGCATCATCAATGCACAAAAGATAATTCACATCCACGTTGCTATTTTCAGCTTCAGGAGCACCGTTGGAGATGAGCGGGATCGCATTGGGAATGCCGCCCGTGCCTGTTGTATTTGACGCGCCAGTTCCATCGCGGCGGAACCAGCCCTCAAGGGTGAATTGCGCCATGTCGAGGGTATTGGCATCGCCAAAAGTAACGTAGGAATGCGCGGTGCCAAAATCCAATGCGCTTGCATTTTCAGCAAGTGTGGTAACGCAAGAGACGTTGCTATAACCTGATGGACCAACGGCATTCGTGGCACGTACGCGATAGCAATACTGGATGGCAGGGAAAACATTTGTATCTGCAACTGTAGTGACGTTTTGACCAAGCGTGGTCAATGGGCTGAACGGACCCGCAACAGCGCTTCCGATCTCAACCTCGAAGCTGGTCTCGTTATTTGAGTTATCCGTCCACGTGAGATCGACTTGATAAGACGATGACGAAGTGGCGCTCAACCCCGTGGGGTCAGCAGGCGCTACAAGCACGAGATCAAATGGAGCTCCGGGAGTAATCCAACTGTAGCCGCTTCCAAATACCGAACCATTCACTGTGGTACCCGCCGAGCCATGGACACTTGTACCGGCATCTTCATTCAGGCTCCAGCGCGCAAGCAAGCCGGTTTGGGCAGTTGAAATCTGCGCATTGGCATTACCTTGAATCTCCGCCAAGGTGCGTGGATAATTCCATATTCTCACTTCATCCAGCGAGCCATTGAAATATCCCTGCGTGGTGTTTCCATTTGACTCAATGGAAGTACCCAAGGCAACCGGGGGAATACCCACTGCATTCGCAGGCTGACCCACCACCAGCGATGCTTCCAACAGGCCATTGAGATACAGCTTCCAAGTTGTGCCATCGTATGTGGCTGCGGCGTGATACCAGGTTCCATTGACAATGGGAGTCGTTCCACAAACAGGATGGTTCTGGCTGGGCACGGCTCCAGATGCGGCTTCTTCAAAGTCTGCACATAATGTATTGGTAGCAGAGTCGATGCCGAGGAAATAATTGATGTCGGCGTTTGCATTTTCGGCTTCGGCTGTGCCCTTGGTGATCAAAGGAATCGCGGAGGCAATGCCGCCTGTCCCGGTATCAGTGCCTATGCCCGCGCCATCGCGACGGAACCAGGTTTCGAGCGTGAAGGTGCTGGAATTCAGGCTGGCCGAATTCGCAAATTTTGTATAAGCATTTGCACTGCCTAATTTCAAAGCCGCGCCGCTTTCCGTCAATGTGGTGGCACAGGAAACGCTGCTATAAGCAGATTGTCCACCTGCATTGATCGCACGCACACGGTAACAATACTGCGTGAGCGGCAGGGCAGTGCCATCGGAGTAGGAGGTGGCGTTTAACCCCGCGGTTGCCACATAACTGAACGGCCCGGCAATATTCGTCCCGCGCTCGATCTCAAAACCAACCTCATTGCTTGAATTATCCGTCCAGGTGAGGTCAACTTGATTGCCAAAGGAGGCGGCGGCATTTAATCCACTGGGTGCGGCGGGAATGCTGAAATTGATATTGAACGGTGCGCCCGGCGTAACCCAACTGTAACCGCTGTCGTTGATCGTGCCATTCACGCTTGTTCCTGCAGATCCATTAATAGCCGTACCGGTATCTTGATTCAAGCCCCAGCGGGCGATCAACCCGGCCTGCGCCGTGGTGAGTTGAGCATTGATCGTGGCAAGGATTTCCGACGGGGTACGCACGTAATTCCAAATACGCACCTCTTCCAGGGTGCCGTTGAAGAATCCCTGGGTTGTGGCGCCATCCGATTGAATGGATGTGCCAAGTGAAACGGGGGCGATATTCATATCGTTGGCTGGCTGGCTCACGGTTAAGGATGCTTCGGGCATTCCATTCAAATATAAATGCCAGGTTGTTCCATCATAGGTTGCAGCGGCGTGATACCAAACCCCGTTTTGGATCGCTGTCGTTCCGCAAATGGGATGGTTCAGACCGGGGGTTGTGCCAGAGGCGGCTTCTTCAAAGTCTGCACACAGTGTATTCCCGCCTGGGTTGATGCCAAAGATGTAATTGATATCCGCAGTGGCGTTTTCCACTTCGGCGGTACCTTTTGCGATCATGGGCTCAATAAAAGTCCCGTTAGCGCCGGTGGTGGTTGCGATACCGGTTCCATCTCGGCGGAACCAGGTTTCGATGGTATAGGCAGGCGTATTCAAGCTGGATGAAGTCGGGAAAACCACATAAGCGCTGGCATTGCCGAGTTTCAGCGCCTTTCCGCCTTCTGCCGGAGTGTTTGCACACGACACATTGCTATAAGCAGACTGTCCGCCTCCGCTCACTGCACGCACGCGGTAACAATACTGTGTAAGCGGGCTGACGGTTCCATCTGCATGAGTAGTTATGTTGGTGCCAACACTGGTCAATGCGCTGAATGGACCAGCCGCATCGCTTCCGCGCTCGATCTCAAAGCTGGTTTCGTTATTCGAGTTATCCGTCCATGTCAGGTTGATGTTGGAACCGGATGTCGCTGTGGCATTTAATCCTGCTGGCGCGATAGGTGCGCCGATGACGATATTGAATGGCGCACCAGAAACCCAAAGTGGATTATTCGTCAGTGTGCCATTAAACGTACCAACAGAGCTGGCAATCGCGGCACCAGCGCCTTCATCCATGCTCCAACGCGCGCTCAAGCCGCTTCCGCTTGTCAATTGCGAATTGATATTTGTTTGGATCTCTGAAAGGGTCAGAGCGCGATTCCAGATACGAGGCTCATCCATGACCCCAGCAAAATATCCCTGAATGGTAGTGCCATTGGAACGAATGGAAGTTGCAAAGGCAGTTGGGGAAGTCGTTGCACTGGCAACGGGCTGACCCACTGTTAACGAATTTTCCAAAACCCCGTTCAGGTAGATCCGCAATGTTGTCCCGTCATATGTCATTGCGGCGTGGTACCAGGTATTGTTCACGATGACCGTTGTTCCTGAGATCGGATGATTCAGGCTTGGAGCAGCCCCGCCTGCACCCTCTTCAAAATCGGCCACCAGCACAGCAGAGGACGCATCAATACCCAGGAAATAGTTAATATCTGCAGCGGCAGCTTCGCTTTCCGACGTTCCCTTTGTGATCAAAGGAATGGCAGATGTAATTCCACCGCCGCCGGTCGTGACGCCAACACCTGCACCTGTGCGTTTAAACCAGGTTTCGATCGTATAAACAGGCGACGCAAGGGAATTGCCCGTTCCAAACGTAACGTATTGATTGCTTCCATTAAATTGCAGTGCCGCCCCTTGAGCAAGAGAAGGCGTTACATCCACTTCCGCGGAATCAACCGACTCATTAGCGGATGTATCAACCGCCCGCAGGACATAATAGTAGGTTGTGTCATTGGTCAGGCCTGCATCCAGATAAGTTAATGAAGTCAGCAGGGAAACATTGACCTTTGTATATGGCCCCCCCGCGATTGTGCCCCGGTATAAGTTGTACCCGGCAAAGTCAGAATCAGAACTGGCCGTCCAGGACAGGTTGACGTTTCTACTATATGAACTGGCAGTTAAACCCGTCGGCGCAGCAGGAGGGATATTATCCGGAAATCCTGTTACCCAGGTCGGGCCATTTACCAGTGTGCCATTCTCCGCAGTGGGGATGGCTGAATCATTGACAATCGTACCCGTGCCTTCATTTAACCCCCAACGCGCAAGCAAGCCGCTGCCGCTGGCGAGTTCAACAAACCTGTTTGTTTGAATTTCATTTTGAGGTAATGCACGATTCCAGACTCGAGCCTCATCGATTGTACCGGCAAAGAATCCTGCGCCAAGCACACCGGCAGAATTTATCCCGGCCGCCAAACCGGGATGCTGGTAACTGGTGGATTCCGGAGTCGCATTTGGGCATGCCACAACAGCGGCATTTAATGCATCAAGATTGCCATCAAGATAGATTGACCAACAGGAACCTGTATAAGTAACCGCAATATGATGCCACTCACCGACGGGGACCAACGTAGTTCCCCAAGCTGGATGATTTGCGCCCCCAGCAGTATCTTCAAAATCCACGCCTACAAACCCATCGGCGGTGATTCCCATGAAATAGTTTGTGTTCAAGTTGGCCGGATTCTCCCCCTCCCCCATGCCTTTGGTGAGAACGGGGTAAATACCATTCGGTCGACCACCGCCCCCGTCAAAGCCGTTCGTGCCTGTGCTCATGGTAAGTCCACCGGCAGCGCGCTTTACCCAGGCTTCGAGTGTAAAAGATGTTACTCCCAATCGGTTCAGGTTACTTGCGGTTGTACCCGAGCCGTCATTTAAACCCCAACGACCAATCAGCCCACTGGTTGGAGTTAAGATTTCAGAATTCATACCTGACTGGATCTCGGCCTGTGTACGAACGACATTCCATACACGCACTTCATCCAACCTTCCTTGAAAATATCCTGCGGGTGTACCAGCAGAAGTCAACGCAGAACCGATGGCAGCATGCTGTATGCTGTCAGAGCGTGGGAGGACATTGGCGCCTAGATCCGATGTTCCATCTGCAACACCGTCCAGGTATAAGGTCCATACTGCACTGACACTATCGTAACTTACCGCGGCATGATGCCATGCGTTTGTGGTTATCGTGGTCAACCCGATAATGGGGTGATTCGCCCCCGTGGCGGCATCCTCAAAATCAGCCGCCAGTTTTCCGCCCTGGATCCCAAGATAATAATTCGCATCCACGTTGCTACCGTCGGCCTCATTACGTCCCTTGGTAATTAAAGGATAAACCGCGGTCAGGCCTCCCCCGCCTGTGGTTCCAGTTGTTCCACCGCCCTGCCAATAAAACCAGGTTTCGAGGGTAAAGTTTGTAACACCTAATTCTGGTGCGGCACCAAACGTCACATACTGGCTGGTCCCATTAAATAATAGCGATGAACTGCCCAGCCTGGAGTTGGCTAATGTATTCCAAGCAGGAGTACCCGTCAGTGTACCTGGAATAGAGCGGGTGTTTCCAAATGTAACATGTTGATTCGTACCATTGAATTGCAAGGCTGTTCCAGCAGGGGCAGCCAGCACGCTTTGCACTGGAATACCTAAAGCACTAAACAGCATACTTAATATCGCAATGCAAGAAAACACACGAGCTTGGAATCGATTGTTCATCATGCCTCCACCTATTTAGAACATAAAGGATAGTTTATATCTGAAAACAAAAAAACCAGCCATTAGGCCGGTTTCGCTATTTGCTCCTCAAGGATATTCCCTTCCATGTATGTTACTTTCGGAGCATGAAGGTAAAGCGACCAAATTAGATCCCTGAATCATCGCAGCCAATTGACTCAACAACCTTGCAAAAATGCAAGGCGATTTGTATTAGTATACAGATTTACAAACTGATTTCAATTAGGTAGTTCTTCCCGGTTTAATAATCAAATGTCATAACCGTTTTGGGAGCGATTTGGCTGTCTGAAAAGCTTTTCCAAGCCGCAAAACTGTCTACCAGGCGGAAAGTGAATAGATTGCCATCCTTGCCTTCATGGGTACGATGCCTACAAGCGATTTGTTGAGTAAAATGAGCATACAAGAAACGAATCCTGTCGAAAAAGGTCTAAACCATGAGAACATTCCGTCCCTTCCCCCAACAAAACACACGCATTGGTTTGTTGGGCGTCGCATTCGATGAAAACTCATCCTACATGCGTGGTGCGGCGCTGGCTCCGCAACGGATCCGTGAGGCGTTTTTCTGCGACTCGTCCAATCAGTGGACGGAAGATGAAACCTATCTCGGTGCGGATAGTATCTTCGCGGATGCTGGCGACATCACACCGTCGCAGGCGGATATGCCCATTGAGACCGAGCAGGCCGCAGGTCGATTGTATGAAGCGGGGTTGAAGGTCATGGCATTCGGCGGTGATCATTCGGTCACATATCCGCTGGTGAAGGCGGCTGCGAAAGCTCATCCGAATTTGAGCATTTTGCATTTCGATGCCCACCCCGACTTGTACGATAACTTTGATGATAATCCGCATTCACATGCCAGCCCGTTCGCGCGGATCATGGAAGCGGGTTTGGCGAAACGCCTGGTGCAGGTGGGCATTCGCACCATCAACGGACATCAACGCGAACAGGCGAATCGCTTCGGCGTGGAAGTGCTGACGATGAAAAATTGGCAGGATGTTTTCAACATAAATTTCGATTCACCGCTTTATATCACCTTTGACATGGATTGCCTTGACCCTGCATTTGCGCCCGGCATTTCGCATTGGGAGCCGGGCGGGCTTTCCACACGTGAGGCATTGAGCGTGATCCAGTCACTGCAGGCAAACATTATCGGCGCGGATGTGGTGGAGTTGAACCCAACACGGGATCCCTTGAATATGACCGAGATGGTGGCGGCGAAGGTTTTCAAAGAGATCGTAGCAAAGATGCTCATGAGGTAGAATCGGGCTTACATCCTCTTTCATAAGGAAACCGCTTATGTCTCAATCTGATTCATCCAGCACGGGCGCAAAACAATATTCATCGCTTGAAGAATTATTCAGTGTGATGAAACGTATGAGTGACGATCCGCTGGCAAAGGCTGGTACCAATATCGTCATCAGCCGCGGCAATCCGAAGGCCAAATTGTTGATCATCGGTGAAGCGCCGGGACCCGAGGAAAATATTCAGGGAAAGCCTTTTGTGGGGCGCGCAGGCCAGATGCTTGATAAGATCCTGCAAGCCGCGAACTTCGACCCTGAGCAGGATGTGTACATCACCAATTCCGTTTTTCGCATGCCGCCCGGTGAGGATGGAAAGAATTTCCGCAAACCCACCGATACCGAAACCGATTTTTATCGCCCGTATGTTTTTGAGATCATCCGACTGATTGATCCGTTCGTAATGCTGCTGACGGGAAACGTGGCCAGCTATTCCATTCTGCGCAAGACAGGCATCACCTCCCTGCGCGGAAAATGGACCGAGCTTCAGGGCCGCTGGATCATGCCGATCTTTCACCCATCCTATCTACTGCGAAATCCATCCAAAGAGCCTGGCTCACCCAAAGCCCAAATGTGGGATGATATTCGTGAAGTCCGCAAAAAATATGACGAATTGACCGGGAAGACAGCGGCCTCATGAATGACCGCTCGAAGGAATTGGATGGATTGCGAGGCATCGCGATCCTGCTTGTCATCGCGCATCATGTTCTAAAACGAGCCGATTATTTCACTGCCAACGGCTTTTTGCATTTCATCACGCGCCTGTCACTGGTCGGCTGGATGGGCGTGGATATTTTCTTTGTGCTTTCGGGCTTCCTGATCACATCCATTTTGTTGAAAGCCAAAGACGAAAAAAATTATTACAAGAACTTCTATGCGCGGCGGGTGCTGCGCATTTTTCCGCTGTACTATGCGGCGCTCGCCCTGTTCCTCATCGCAGTGAAATTCGTCCCCGCCGTGGCAAAGACAGCCGACACCACCATCCCCTATTTGCCAACCTTCCTGCTTTATCAACAGAATTGGTTGTACCTGTTCTCGATTTATCCCTCTGCTTATTTGAGCGTTACCTGGTCGTTAGCCATTGAAGAACAGTTCTATTTGATCTGGCCCGCCATCGTACGCATGACGAATCAAAAATTACTGACGTGGATCAGCGCGGGCATCGTCATCCTCTCCCTGCTGGTGCGCACCGTGGCCACTCTGCTCTCGCCCGATTCGGAACAATTGCCCGTCATCTTTTTCTACAACACATTCACCCGTCTCGAAGGATTGGCACTGGGCGCATTGACCGCCATCTTCTTCATCACGCCCACAAACTGGCAGGCAACGGTCAAACGCTTGGCGCTGCCCGCCTCCATTGTGACGATGATCTTGTTCCTGTATCTGGCATTTATCGCCAGCCCTGCGGGGCCGCATCCGCTTTACAGAAACATTCCGCTCGGCACCATCGGATACACCCTGCTTGCATTTTCCTCTGCCGCGATGATCATTTTCCTCACCAGCGGCGCAGAGGCCTCGCTCATCCGAAAAATATTTGCAAACGGCGGTCTGGTCTTCTTCGGCAAGTACAGCTACTCGATGTATCTATTCCATATGCCCGTGGCTTTGACCCTGCTCGATATCATGGTCAAAGCCAAAGTTCGCGGATGGGAATACTACGTCGCCTACAGCGCGCTGACAGTTGTCATCACATCCCTGCTGGCATTACTGACCTGGAACATTCTCGAAAATCCGCTACTGAAACTTAAGCGTCATTTCACGAATGAATCCGAAACACACGAAGCAACTCAAATCGCAAAACAGCGGTCAACCTAACTGAAAGTTGACCGCTGTTCCTCTTTATTTATTTCCCCTGATACGACCCAATATTCATTTGGCAGGCGCAGGGACCATCGCCCCGCCAAAATATCTCTTCTGGAAGAAGAACGCCACATTGACCAGCCCGATCATCACTGGCACTTCGATCAACGGCCCGATGACAGCGGCAAAAGCAGCGCCAGAGTTAATGCCAAAGACCGCCACCGCTACCGCAATCGCCAACTCAAAATTGTTACTGGCAGCAGTGAAGGAGAGCGTCGTCGTCTTGGAATAATCCGCGCCGATGGATTTGCCCATGAAGAAGCTGACCAAAAACATGATCACGAAATAGATCAGCAAAGGAACAGCTATCCGCACCACATCGAGAGGCAGTTCCACGATCACATCTCCCTTGAGCGAGAACATGACCACGATGGTGAACAACAGCGCGATCAACGTCAACGGGCTGATCTTGGGAATAAAGACCTTGTGATACCAATCCTTGCCCTTCGCGCGGACAAGGAAGAAGCGCGTGAAAAATCCCGCGATGAATGGAATGCCCAGATAGATGAAGACGCTTTTTGCGATCTCACCGATGGTGATGTTCACGATATTGCCTGTCATACCGAACCATGTCGGCAGGACCGTGATGAACACGTAGGCATACACGCTGTAAAACAAGACCTGAAAGATACTGTTGAATGCCACCAGCCCCGCCGCATATTCGTTATCACCCTTCGCCAGCTCATTCCATACGATGACCATCGCAATACAGCGCGCAAGACCAATGAGGATGAGCCCCGTCATGTATTCAGGGTAACCGCGCAAGAATACGATCGCAAGAACGAACATCAAAATCGGACCGATCACCCAATTTTGCACGAGCGAGAGACCGAGAATTTTCCAGTTACGGAACACATCGCCCAACTCATCGTAGCGGACTTTCGCCAACGGCGGATACATCATCAGGATCAGGCCGATCGCAATCGGGATATTCGTCGTCCCAACTGAAACAGCACGATTGAACGCAGCCACCGTTGCCGGCATAACAAAACCAATACCCACGCCAACTGCCATTGCGAGAAAAATCCACAAGGTCAGATAGCGATCAAGGGTTGATAATTTTTTGGTCGTACTTTTTTCCTGTGTCACAAGAGCCTCCATATTAAGAATATGTCTTGAGCAAAGCGATCATTTCTTTTTCTATATCATCGCGCACTGCGCGAAAAACTTCCATCACTTCCTCATCCGTCCCCTCGGCTTTCGCAGGGTCGGGGAAACTGTGGTGTACACGCTTTCCTTTTCCAAGCCAAACGGGACATTCTTCTGCCGCCGAATCACAAACCGTCACGACAAGGTCAAAGTCCACGCCCTGGAATTCATCTACTCGCTTCGAACTACCCGTGTGCTGTATCCCGATTTCTGACAGAGCTTCCAACGCCTTGGGGTGGATGTAGCCCGCAGGTTTTGTTCCCGCGCTGACTGCCTGCCACATATCCCCCATCCGCGCATTGACAATCGCCTCCGCCAATTGCGAACGGCAGGAATTTCCAGTGCATAAAAATAAAACCTTTTTCATGGTCATCTCCATACAATTTTTCTAAAGTTTTATCACACCCATAAAATATTAATTGTTATCGTCTTGTTAAGAAGATGAATACTACGGGCAGCGGATCAATCCACGTGCCCAAAGGCAGCCGCCGCATGTCGGCTGGATATTGCCAAAACAATCTTCCAAATTTCCATTCGCCATTTCACAGCTGTTACAGAACGCGCAGGGTGAAAAATCAAAATCCTGAATTCGCTTTCTCAAGTCTTTGTAATCGCCGTTATTCCAGATGCGCAGCAGGTCTGTCTCTTGAATATCGCCGACAAAATATTCCTTCGATGTGCGTTCCCGATCATCCAGAAAATGCGTGTGCGTGTAAAGTAACGGCAGGCACGGACTCACTTTGCCATCCCAGCGAACCGCCAGACTTCCGCGCTCAACAAAAGGACATTGGTCCGTGTTTTGATTCAAGAGACTGCCAGAGAGTTCGAGCCGGTTCATGTCTTTCTGCACATCTGATAGGGCTTTGATCGTTCGAGGTTGAATATCCATCAGCGGCATGTGGACCAATGGTCTGATCTCCTGCCCCACCACCATGCTCATGGAATGCATGTATAAATTTTCATGGAGCAGTTCGGTATTATGCGCCAGCACGTTGCTGATGGAGAATTCCACTGCGCCGAGCCTGCTCCCCAATCGAACCACAGCACCCAGGTCATGGATGTTGCGCTGCATGGCGACGAAGGCTATCCCAAGCTTTGGGTATCCGGCCCAATTGGAAGCGCCAAAGGTCTGATACCTTTGCAATTGAAGCTGCTTCAGGTTTTCGATAACAGTCGGCAGGGCGTCTCCCAAACGGACATCGACATAACATTCCGGCGAAGCACCGTCCAATGAAACCCAAAGCATATCCAGCTTGAGGTCAATCAATTTGCGGATGATTTGTTCAGTTAATAGGATTCCGTTGGTAATTAAAGATACACGGTGTCCAAGCTCTTTGGCTTGTTCTATCATTTCCAGAATATGGGGATGAGAAAGCGGTTCACCATAGCCGCCCAGGAATAATTCAGGTTTATTCGGCTGGTTTTGAAAGCTCAAAAGGATGTGCTTAAAAGTTTCATCCGACATGCGCCCATATTTCACATCCCAAACGTTGCGCATGCAGGTACTGCAATTCAGATTGCACTTGTTGGTTACTTCCACATAAACCCGTTTTAGGGTCGTGATGGAGGAGTGAATGTGCAGGCCGTGGCCATTTGGCTCCACCCGTATTTCATCGCCAGGGGCAATGCCCAACTCGCTGGCAAGATGAGATGGCAGAACGATCCTTCCATGTTCATCAACCTGTGCGTATTGTATTTTGGCCATGCCTGCAACACTCCGTGCTTTGGGTAGGTTTTATGCCTTTTCCATAGCGTCAGCCAGCCAGGTTGTCACTTCGGCTGGCGTTGGAATTCGTCCTGTGGAAACGATCTTTTCATTGATGACCAGCCCGGGTGTGGACATGACGTTGTATTTCATGATCTCAGGATATTCGGTCACTTTGATGACTTCGGCTTCCAAGGTCATTTCTTGCACAACTTTATGTACGATCTGCTCAACGCGTTTGCAGTTGGCACAGCCCGAGCCAAGAACTTTGATGGTTAACATGTTTACTCCTATTACAAAATGATATTGAAAAGATAGCCCGTGAAAATGATCGCAACGGCAATGACACCGATGAACACGGCGATCAACTGCGGTTTAAGTACGCGGCGCAGGATGATCGTCTCTGGCAGGCTTAGCCCAACGACAGCCATCATGAAAGCCAGCACGGTTCCAAGGGATGCGCCTTTTTCCATCAATGCACTCACAATGGGAATGATGCCCGCAGCATTTGAGTAAAGTGGGATGCCGAGCAAGACCGCCGCAGGGACAGACCACCAGGCTTGTTTGCCCATGATCCCAACCAGCGCACTCTCAGGCACATACCCATGAATCCCCGCCCCGACAGCGATCCCAACGACCACGTACAACCAGACCTTGCCAACGATCTCTTTGACAGATTCCCAAGCCCGTTCAATGCGGTCGTTCCAGGTCAATTTTTCATCCAGCACCTGCCCTGCCCCGCTTTTGATCTGCCAGACGAAGTCCTCCACGTAGCGCTCCATTTTGAGGCGGCCGATCACTATGCCTGCCAGAATAGCGATGACCAACCCAGATGTGACGTAAAGTGCGGCGACTTTCCAGCCGAATAGACCGAACAACATGATGACAGCCACTTCGTTGATCGTGGGCGCGGCGATGAGGAAGGAAAACGTCACGCCGAGCGGAATGCCTGATTCCACAAAGCCGATGAAGAGCGGAACGGCGGAGCATGAACAAAAGGGCGTGACAATGCCAAGCAAGGCTGCAAAGACATTTCCAATCCCTTCACGTTTTCCTCCAAGCATGGCACGAGTGCGCTCCGGGCTGAAAAAGGTACGAATGATGGAAATGGCAAAGACCATGCCTGACAGCAGGAGCAAAATCTTTGGTACATCATAGAGGAAGAACGCCAGTGATTCGCCAAAGCGCGAGTCGCGGGCAAGTCCAAAGGCCGTATAGGAAACCCAATCTGCGAGAGGTTGGATGACGTTGTAAGCGATCAGCCAAAGCAAGGTGGTGAGAAAAACATAAAGTGGGAGATTTTTGTGGGATTGAGCAGGCGATGGGGATGAAAGAGTGGTCATTGTTTCCTTATAAGCTGTTCGCGGGAATCAATACAGGCGCACATTGCGGACATTCACATGACGGATACGCACGGGTATTGACGAGCGTTGAAACTGATTCAGCGGCGAGCCCGCTTAGTGCCGCTGAGGCAGTGATCAGGTCCAGAAAAGAGGCGTTTCTTAATTTATAAAAAACGTAACGGCCTTCGCGTCTATCCTGCAAAATATCGGCTTTGCGAAGAGCCATCAGATGTTGGGAGATGTAAGCCTGCCGCCAACCCAGCGCGGTTTCGAGGTGACAAACACAGGCTTCGCCAGTGCCAATGGCAAGCAAAATGGCAATGCGCTGCGGTGCGGAAATGGCGGCAAGCGGCACGGAAATTTGTTCTGAAATTTGAGTAATGGATTGTTTTTTCATATTCGTAAATTTGAATATATTATAGCAACACATTCAAGTTTGTGAATGTAATATTTGTCATGAGTTATGGCGCCGGACATCCCGACCCAAAGGTTATAATGGGCGGAATTCATTAAAAGGAAACTCACATGATGCAAACCTACGATGCCATTGTTATCGGTGCTGGGGTAATGGGCGCAAGCATTGCCTTTCACCTCGCCGAGCGCGGACTTCAAACCGCCATCCTCGAACGCAAGGTCACGGCTTCGGGAGCGACGGGGCACTCCAGCGGACTTGTGCGCATGCATTACGACCTCGCCGCAGAATCAGAATTGACCTTCGCCAGTTACAAAAATTATTTCGGCAATTGGAAGGAACGCGTGGGTGGGGAATGTGGATTTATTAACACGGGTTTTTTACAGGTTGCCAAACGCGAACATGAAGATAAATTGCGCGGCAACGTTGCCAACCAGCAGAAGATCGGAATTAATACGTCGGTCATTTCAGCGGCGGAAGTGAAAAAGCTTTTCCCCGATCTTGTGACGGAGCATTTCGATTACGCCGCCTATGAGCCCGATTCTGGTTATGCCGATGCCACGCTGACTACGAATTCATTTCTTGATTCTGCAAAGCGGAACGGGGCTACGTTGATCCAAAACTGCGAAGTGACGGCCATTCATACAACGGGCGGAAAAGTGACGGGAGTCAGTACTACAAAAGGTGGTTTCGATGCGCCGATCATCATCAATGCGGCGGGGCCTTGGGCAAAGCATGTTGCGGCGCTGGCAGGTGTGGATGTACCGCTGGTTACATGGACACATGATGTGGCGTTCCTGCATCGCCCGCCTTCATTGGGTAAATTCCCTGCGGTGATCGATGATGTCATTAATTGCTATTTCCGCCCCGAAGGCAGCGCGCTGATCCTTGCCGCGGGCGAGGACGAATCTCTGCGCGGCGAAGCGCCCGATGCCGAAGACCAGACTCCCACACCTACTTTCGTGGATAAACTTATTGACGCGATGGTTCAGCGCATTCCGAAGATCGAAGAGAGTGGATTGCATTCAATCCATGTGGGACGCGATGGCATTACCCCCGATCAGCGTTCCATCTACAGCGCGGCAGGACCTGATGGGTTCTATCTCGCGTGCGGTTTGAGCGGCACAGGTTTCAAGACCTCCCCCGCCGCGGGCGCAAGCATGGTGGAGTTGATCCTGGATGGCAAACCAAAAACCGTGGACATCACCCCGTTCCGATTCCAACGCTTCGCCGAAGGGAAGCTGATCGAAGGCGAGTATGGATACGGCCATATTTGGAAGTAAAAATAAAAATCCCGAGACTTGTCTCGGGATTTTTATTGAAGCTAATTCCGCAGTTGTCTGGCCCTGCCGAAGATGGCGAAGGCGATCAACGCAATCGAAAACGGAATGAAGAATTCAGGGCGGCCGTTGCTGTGGGAGCCGATGTAATCCAACTCGGGGACTTTGTTGAGCGGGCCGATGTACCAGATGACCATATAGAGAATTTCGAAGAGCTTGCTGGTTCCGCTCCACACGCCTGAGGCGAGAGCAAGCGATGGGATGAAGATTGCACCTGAAAGTAAGGCGAGCAGGCCGACGGTGTCACCGTCCATGATGAAGCGGAAGATGGCGCCGATGCTGACAAGCAAGGTGACGATCAACCCAGCCAGCCATTGCGAAGGGACCTGCCGCCACAACGGGGAAGCCGAAGAGAAGGTCAACTGCTGGACGTTGTTGTGGATTTCACGGTTGCCGATGGAGGACCAGATCAAAATGGGCCAGACCCAGGCGATGGGCAAAACAATCTCGCGTACAACAGTAGAGGGATTCGCAACGCAGGCGACGATGATTCCAAGTGCGACAACGTACCACCACCAGCGCTGTCCTTTAAGCAGGAGTTTCAATTCAGCAATGAGAACGGTGAAGAAGCTAAATCGATTCGCAGACTTGTTAAGCGGAGTCAGATGCGGCACAGGCAATGCCTGGGATGTTGAAGCAGGCGTCGGTTCGGAGGAAGAAGCGGAACGCGCTTTGCGCGGTTTTGAGCGCGATGGGTCGAAGCGGTCGAAGAAAAGCGCGGCGAGGAAAATCAAGCCGACGGCAAGAACGATCAAAGAGAATCGCGCAAAGATATATTCGGGCGTCCAGGCGATGCCGTTCCAGACGAAGGTGGTGGTGGCCTGTTCCACAATGCCGCCGCCGAGGGTGAAACTGCCGTCATAATCGGGGTGGATCGCGCTGACAGCCCTGCCCATTTCACCTGATAACAGGCCCAGCCCCATCGGTTCGAAAGCGGGATATTGGCTCAGCGTATCGTTTTCCATGAAGAGCGGCACGAACATGATGAACGCGAAAAAGTAAACGATGTTGCCAAAGCCGCCCTGCAAAAACGAGATCGACTCGAACAAGACAGCCAGCGCGGCCACAAGCGCCATGAGCGGCATAACGATGAAAACGAACGGGTCAAGAAAAGCGAACAATTGGATCTGTGTGTTTTCGCCCTGTAGCAATTGAATGACGATACCTGCCAGCGCAAGTACGCCGACCATCGCCATCAACACGGCGAAGTTGCTCAGCCATTTGCCCAGCAAATACAGCGGACGGGTGAGCGGTGTGGTCGCCATGATCTGACCGACGCCCGTTTCGCGGTCACGTGCCACCGAGCCTTTGACGAGATAGAAGCCGAACCAGCCGATAAAAAATGTACCGATCAATGACATCATCGCACCGACCCAGGCGGAATTGAATTCGCCGCGATACTGTCCCAACTCGAGTGCCATGTTACCGATAGCGGTTTGATAACCGAGAAAAACCACCAGCCCCAGCATCACGAGAAAACTATAACGGCGCACACGCTCGAAGAAATCGGCGCGGGCAAGATGATAGATGATGCGTGCCGATTTCATTATTTACCGCCGATGAAAAACAGATAGGCATCTTCGAGATTCGGCGAAACATTTTGGGCGTTAGCATCGGGTTTGGTCTCGCTCACCACACGCACCTGCACCCCATCGCTTCTGCGGATCGTGCCGCTGATGATATGCTTTTGCTTCAACGCGGGCAGGTCATCGCTGTGGATGGTCCATTCCCAAACTTTGTTTTCGAGTTCGCTGAGCAGGTTTTCAGGCGCAGCCTCACGCAAGAGCTTTCCTTTGTTGACAAGCGCGATATGCGTGGCGGTCGCTTCCACATCTGAAACGATGTGCGTGGATAAAATAACGATTCTTTCTCCCGATAAATCTGAGAGCAAATTCCTGAAGCGGACTCTCTCTTCGGGATCCAACCCGACGGTGGGTTCATCCACGATGAGCAGCTGCGGGTCGTTGAGCAAAGCCTGGGCGATGCCCACGCGCTGTTTCATGCCGCCCGAATATCCGCCCAGCGGACGCTTCGCGGCCTGCACAAGATTAGTCAATTGAAGCAATTCGTCGATGCGCCTCTTTGCGGTGACCGAATCGAGTCCCTTGATGGCGGCCATGTATTCGAGGAATTCCACTGCGGTCAAATTCGGGTACACGCCGAAATCCTGCGGCAAATATCCCAGCACATCACGCAGGGTGTCGGGCTGTTTGACGATATCCACGTCGTTCCATTTAATACTGCCGTCGGTCGGCTTGGTGATGGTTGCCAGCATCCGCATGAAGGTGGATTTGCCCGCACCGTTCGGGCCGAGCAATCCTAAAATACCGGGTTTGATCTCAAGGGAGAAGTCCTTCAAGCCCCAGAAATCGCGTTTATATTGTTTGCCAAGATTTTGAATTTTTAACTGCATGACATCCTCTGAATGATTTTTTGGTTTCCCTGTCCTGATAATGACAAGTTTTACTACTAATAAGTGGATAATACTATTTGATTTTCAATAGGTCAATAGCCGCAGAGTACTGTTTTGGCGGGAAAACGTATTCCGAGATCGGTATTTTCTACGGAACGCGGCCGATTAAGTTGCTGTGGCTCTTATATCTTATATTCATCGAAAGCACGATGGGAGATTTATAATCTCCATCAGTCAACCAGCGCGAAACGGAGAACCCCATGTTGAAAATTCAAAACATCTTGTTCATGTTTTTATTTCTTCTCACCTCGGCCTGTCAGGCGGCGACTCCCCTGCCGAATCTGACTCCTGCCGAAGGAGAGGAGTTCACGCTGGCTGCGGGTCAATCCGCCACGGTCAGCGCTTCAACCCTGACCGTGAAACTGGTCGGTGTGACCGAAGATGATCGCTGCCCGAGCGAAGTCACCTGCGCCGAAAGCGGACCTGTGTCCATTGCGGTGACGGTGCAAGCGGGTAACGAAGAGCCGATGGAAATCAACCTGCGAACCTTTACAGACTATCAAGGCCGCACGCCCGAGATGGAATTTGAAGGGATGCAAGACCGTATTGAATATGAGGGCTATTTGATCCGCGTAATTTCTGTGCTGCCTTACCCCGTCAATTTGGAAGATAAGATCGAAGCGGGCGAGTATCGGGTCACGTTCATGGTAACGAAGGCATAAATGGAAAATCGCAAACGCGCACGGGAATTGGGAATCGCCCCGGGCATTCTACCCACTGGCAGGTGGAATGCCATCACCGATGTGGCGGGCGTGAAAGTCGGGCAGGTCACATTGCTCGAAGGCACAGACATTCGCACAGGCGTGACCGCCATCCTGCCGCATGGCGGGAATCTGTATCAGGAGAAAGTCCCTGCGGGGGTGGCGGTGGGAAATGGATTCGGCAAGCTGATGGGGTCAACGCAGATCGAGGAACTCGGTGAGATCGAAACACCCATCGTTTTGACGAATACGCTGGCTGTGCCACACGCTGCCGAGGCGCTGATCCTGTTCACGTTGGAGCAGGCAGGCAACAGCGAAGTGCGAAGCGTCAATCCCGTCGTGGGTGAGACCAATGATGGGACGTTGAATAATATCCGCAAGATCACAGTCACAAAAGAGCATGTCATCCAGGCGATCGAAAGCGCAAAGGGTGGAGAAGTCAGCGAAGGCAACGTCGGCGCGGGCACGGGGACGATCTGCTTTGGGTGGAAGGGCGGCATAGGTACGAGTTCGCGTGTGCTGCCGCAGAACCTCGGCGGACATATGGTGGGCGTGTTGGTGCAATCCAATTTCGGCGGCGTGCTGCAAATGAATGGTGTGCCTGTTGGGCAAAACCTCGGTCAATATTATTTGAAAAACAAACTCGATGACAGCAGCGCCGATGGTTCAATCATGATCATCGTCGCCACCGATGCGCCGCTCTCCGACCGTAACCTCAAGCGCCTCGCCAAACGCGGACTGGCAGGCCTCGCACGGACGGGTGCCTCCATGAGCGATGGGTCGGGAGATTATGTCATCGCGTTTTCCACGGCGGAGGAAGTGCGCAGAACGGCGGAGCGGCGCGGGAAAATTTGGGCATATCCTGAAGTACCCAACATGGGGATGTCACCTTTGTTTCAAGCTGTCATTGAAGCCACCGAAGAAGCCATCTATAATTCACTGTGCATGGCCAAAACCATGACAGGATACGAAGGACGTACAATTCAAGCATTACCTATAAATGTAGTAGCGTTTTGACAGGAATGGATGTTCATTAAATTTACCGGGAGAATCAAACATGCAAGCATCTACAATACCGACCGAAAAACTTTTGGAATTTATGGAAACAGCCGGTGTACCGGGATTGGTATTCAGTATCATCAAAGACCGTCAGGTGATATCCACCCAAGCCATTGGCGTGAAAAATTCAGAAACAAAAGAAGAGCCGATCACCGAAAATACGCTTTTTCAAGCTGCGTCTCTGAGCAAGCCAGTATTTACCTATGGAGTTCTAACCTTGAAACAAGAGGGCAAACTAGACCTCGATAAACCTCTGCACGATTATCTTCCCCTGCCCGAAGCGGACGAGATCCCTCAACTCAAACTTATCACGACACGTCAGGCGCTGACACATACATCAGGCCTGCAAAACTGGCGTTTTGACATCGAAGACAAATTTGAATTTGAATTCGAGCCAGGCACGGGCTTCTCCTATTCAGGCGAGGGCTTCTTCTACGTACAACGTGTTATCGAACAGATCACTGGTCAAAGCATTGAATCGTTTTTACAGAAACGGGTCCTGCGCCCGTTTGGAATGACCAACAGCACCTATATTTGGCGGGCGGAGCACGAAGCGATGATCAGCATGGGGCATCGTGACCGCGGACAAAAAGCCAATCCGTGGAACGCATGGCAGGGTCGAAAATTGTTGGAAATCGCCGCGCAAAAGAATAAGGCGTTGGATAGCTGGTTGTATCAGGATTTTGTCGAAGCCCTGCCGCAGGTTCACGCGAATCTATCGCCCCTGCCTAACAACATGATCCCCAATGTGGCTGGCAGTTTGTTAACCACGGCACCCGAATACGCCCAATTCATGCTTCGTTTTCTTGAACCGAAAAACGAAATCGCCGGGCACATGCTCAAATCCCAACATCAATTGAACAGTCTGCTCTCCTGGGGAATCGGGATCGGGCTTGAAAAGATCGACAGTGAAACCTGCTTCTGGCATTGGGGTGAGAACGGCTGTTTTGAGAACTTCATGTTCGGAAACCCAAAAACAGGAAATGGGATCGTTATTCTGACAAATGGCAACAGAGGACTGAAAATCTGCGAGCGGATCGTGCAAACCGTAACTGAACAGGGTCTCAACGCTTTTTTATGGATATGATTGCCAGAGCCAGAATCACGCTGGTAAGAGTGCGAGAAGAAAAAATGGAAATTTGAATTAATATTGTCTTTGCCAGACATATGTGATTAAATCCCCACCATCACAAATTCAAAGGCAGGAACAAATCATGCAAATCCTCGGAATTGACGTAGGCGGATCAGGCATCAAAGGCGCGCCAGTTGACACGAAAAAGGGCCAACTTCTCGCAGAGCGCATCCGCATCAAGACCCCTAAAAAAGGCGAGCCCGAACCCATTGCGGAAGTAGTCAAGCAAATCGCGCAGTCCTTCGATTGGAAGGGCAAGATCGGTATCGGCTTTCCCGCCCCGATCAAAAGCGGCGTGGCGATGATGGCGGCCAATGTTTCAGAAAAATGGGTCGGTCTCAATGCAGATGAGCTTTTCACCAAAGTTACAGGATGTGAATGCACCATGATCAACGATGCGGATGCGGCAGGCCTGGCAGAAATGACCATCGGTGCGGGGCGCGGTCAATCCGGGACCGTTATCATGATCACCCTCGGGACGGGAATCGGCACCGCGATCTTTTACCGCGGACAACTGCTCCCCAACACGGAATTTGGCCACCTCGAAATCAACGGCCAGGACGCGGAGTTCCGCGCCTCGGCATTTGCCCGCGAACGTGACAAACTTTCATGGAAAAAATACGCAAAACGACTGAATAGATATTTGAATACGATGGAGAAACTTTTCTGGCCCGACCTTTTTATCGTTGGCGGCGGCATCAGCAAAGACTCTACAAAATTCCTGCCCCTGCTCACCATTGACACCCCCGTTGTCGCCGCTCAATTATTGAACGATGCGGGCATCGTCGGCGCGGCGCTGGGCGCACTGCAGAAATGACAAGGCGCTGATTGAGGTCGGCCTGATAAAGCGCCTGTTTAGAAAGAGATCAAAATGACGACCCAACCTCAACTTCTCTGGCACGACCCCGAATGGCAAAAACAAGCCCATGACTGGATCCAGTCTGAGGCAAAGCGAAATTCAATTGAACTGACAGGCGAGATCGAACAGCCGCATGCCTATGCATGGTCCACGGTGATGCGCGTCCCATCCGACGAAGGAACATTGTTCTTCAAAGCCACCGCGGCCGAAACGATCCATGAAATCGCATTGACCCAAAGAATGGCTGAGTGGTTCCCCGATTGTCTGCCCGACATCGTGAGCGCGGAACCATCACGCGGCTGGATGCTGATGCGCGATGGCGGCGAACAACTGCGCGCCTCCATCCGCCCAACAAAGGACATCAAGCCGTGGGAACCAGTCATCACCCGCTATGCCGAATTACAGATCGGACTTGCCGAGCACATCTCTGAGATACTGACAATGGGGATTCCAGACCATCGGCTTGCCCTGCTGCCAACCCGATATACAGAATTGCTTGCGGATGAAGCCAGCCTGATGATCGGCCAGGAAAAAGGGCTGACCCCTACAGAGTTTCAGCAATTAAAAGAACTGAAGCCGCGCCTCGAACAAATCTGTACGGACCTATCTTCCTTTGGGATTCCCGAATCACTGAACCACGGTGACTTCCATGACGGCAATATCCTGCTCAAAGATGGGCGCATCACCTTTTTCGATTGGGGCGATGCCAGCGTGACCCATCCCTTTGTATCGCTTCGCACCCTGTTCGTCAGCATTGAGATCGCTCTCAATCTGGACGATTATTCCTTCACCCCCGAAATGGCCTCTCTGTTGGATCGCTATCTGGAACCATGGCAGAAATTCGCGTCGAAGGATGCGTTGCTAACAGCCTATCGCCTCTCCAAGCCTGTGGCAGCCATCGTCAAGACGCTCTCGTGGCATTTGACCATCTCCAGACTGGAGGGTCCCCTGCGCGAAGAATATGCATGGATCGTTCCTGAAGTGCTGCGAGAGTTTATGGTATACGAAAAGATGCTGTCTGAGTAAAAATTTCAGCGCCTTTGCGCTAAGGATCCAGTTAAAATCGCTAAAAGATGATCGAACTAGGCAAGCAGCCTGCGCGACATTTTGGCCAACAGGAAATACAGCGCGGCGAGAAATACCGCAAAGACCGCCACGTTCCATCCACTTGTATAAGCATCGCCAATCGCCAGGCGCGACAACGCCGTGATTGGCGATGTGTTTAATAAGGTGCTGATTCCAGCACCAGCCAATAGCAAAAGCGAGTAAATGAATTGCGAGCGTTCACGGTCTTGCAGCATCACCGCACCCAACATCGCCGCCGTGGATGTGATACCTGCAATGATGGCCGCCAGCAAAAGGATCCAGCCCGTGTTTTGAATGACGATGTCATTCATTTGCAGCAAAGCAATCCACGCAACAGCCTGCACAAAGGACAGGATCACCGATGCCAAAATCTTCGCGCTCACCATCCCATTGATGCTCAACGGTGTGGAGAGTAAAGTTTGTAGAGTTTTATTTTCCACTTCTTCGGTCAGCGAGTCCACGGACATGCTGCCAGAGACGAAGGCGGGAAAGAACATCAGCATGGGGATGAGTACCGAATACACGAACTCATAAGAGGTCGAAGGCTTGCCTTTCAAGTCCGTATAACGGACTTCAATTCCCTTTTGCCCGCGCAGGTAATTCTCGTATTGTTTGAGCGGCTCCTGAATCACCATGCGGATCAGCGAACTGATCGCATCCAGATCTGGAAGATATAGCTTGATCTCTGTAATTCCATTTGCATCCACAGGGGTATCCACCACCGCGCTGACTTCATTGTTGAAAAACGCGGTCTGCGCCTCGGTCAATGTGGCGTACTGAACAACCGTTAATCCACGCTCGCCCATCAACGAAGCAAGTGTGTTATCCGATGAATCCACCACCCCGATCTTGATCCCCGCGCCGCCGAAGTTCATGATCGTATCCGAGTCATACAGCGAGAGCATTCCCAACAGCAAGGCCGATGAAAATGAAGCGATAAACAACTGGATCAAGATCGAGATGATAATGGTACGGTCACGGATGACCGAGGCCAATTCCTTTTTGACAACTGCAAAAAACGGGGCGATCACATTCCACCTCTCAGCACATACACGTTATAAATAAAATGCACAATGGTTCCGATCCCCAAAGCCAGCCAATAGGGAAATCGCAACTTCGTCCGCAGCACGGTGATGATGGTCGAGAAAACGAAATGCGCGATCAGCGGGATGAACAGGAGCAGCCCCGCGCCAAACAACGCGCCCGCAACCGGAGCCTGTGACACCATGCTGATGGAAACCAGCAGCAAGAGTTTCTCGCCGATCAAAAATCCCAAAGCGGATAAAAATGAAAGACCGATGATCTCACGCCATGTCTTCACCGCGCCATGCTCGGCCAGCGCCACAATGCCAACCGTCTTGACCACCTCCTCGATCAAGGCGGATGCGAAAAGCGTAAAGCCGAGGATCAACCCCACGGGCAGGTTGGTCGCAAACGCAAGGAAAACGATCTGCGTCATGTACACAACGGGGATGGTGATCAAACTCCACAACGGCACGGCGATGTACGGCTTCGAGTGCGCCATCATCAAATAGATCGCGTCGCTGAGCTTGCGCGTGAGCGGCTTGTAGCCCATCAAAAATTCTTCGTTCAGCAGGCGCGTGCCTGCGAACATGGCAAGACCAAAGATCGCCGCCATCGGCAGGGACGGGAACAAATATTCGCGCCAGCCAAACGGCTCGTTGCGGTACATCTTCACAGCCAACGCCAGCGGCGAAATATACGCAAGGTCATTTACGTTGGTGAACATCGCGGGGAATACAAGATAGGCCGTTGTCAGCGTAGTCACGAGCATCGCGATAAAGGTCGTGTCTTTGAACGTGCGGTAAAACAGCGGCACCATCAAATAGATCGCGAAGATGAACAACGTGGTCGGCGCGAAAATGGCCAGAGCGAGGAGAATGTTCGTTTTGGTCAGAGCAGCTATCAGCACGGTTGAAGCGAGGGCGAAGATCGCGTAGGGCAGCATCTTGCCAAAAATAATCTGAAAAGGAGTCACAGGCGCGGACAGCAAAATCGTCAGGCGGCGGTTCATTTTTTCATCCATAAAACTGCTGGTGAAAAAAATGCTGATGAAGGTGATCGGCATGATGTAAAGCAGCGCCACGAGGACTTGTGTGAACGGCGCGGGAGGCGGCGTGAGGGATGGGATGATGACTTCCTCGGGCGTTGTTATGGGAAGCGCTCCGCCCGCGTCATTCTGCGCTGCGGCCTGCTCGGCGGCTCCGAGATAGTTGATCGCCACCCGCAGAGGGAACGCGTCCGCGTTTGCGAAGGAATTGCCCACGCGGATCAGCTCCTGCTTTTCCATGTATTGCTTCAAGGCACGCACAGCAAACTGTGACTTGTCATCCTCGCGTGAATAGACCTGCGAGCCGTCGATGAACACATCAATCACTTTTTGTTCGAGCAAAGTTTGCCCCTGCTCTGCATCCACTTCCATCACAGCAAAGCGGCTGTCACTGATGGCAGGCACATCACCAGAAACACCAACGCGATACAAGCCGCTGCCAAGCGAAACCGTATCGCGCAAATAATACGCGGACAGACCCAGCACAGCCAGCAACGCCACCACCGCCAGCGGACTCGCTCCGCCGCCAAAACGTTTACGCAGGCGCGTCACTTCACGCCATGCAATCACAAGGATTTGATTCATAATCCACTCTTTAATAATTTGTCACCCTTCGCGACAGCGAAGGGTCTCAGCCTACAGAGGTAGAGATGCTTCGCTCCGCTCAGCATGACACTTTGAGATAAAATTACAGCATGATAACCATCGAAAATGTCACCAAGCGCTACGATAATACTACAGTCGTTCATGAGCTGAACTTACAAATTCATGCGGGCGAGATCGTCGGGATCATCGGGCATAATGGCGCGGGGAAAAGCACCACCATGAAAATGATCGCGGGGCTGATCGAACCGAGCGAGGGAATTGTGCGGGTGATGGGAGAGGACATTCAAAAAGGCAGCGCGAAGATCAAACAGAAGATCGGCTACCTGCCTGAGGAAAGTCCGCTGTATGAGGCGATGACCGCCCAGCAATATCTGCTGTTCTTCTCCGAGCTGTATCAGATGCCGCGCCAAAAGGCATTGACACGGATTGACGAACTTCTCAATTCGCTGGACTTGCACGAGACAAAGAAACTGACGGGCGAATTCTCCAAAGGCATGAAGCGCAAGACCGCCATCGCGCGCGCGCTGCTGCACGACCCCGACCTGCTGATCCTGGATGAACCCAACTCAGGCCTCGACCCGTTGACCTCGTTCTTCATCATCAATTATCTCAAAACCCTGCGCCACGAAGGCAAGACCATTTTGTTGAGCGCACATAACCTCTTTCACGTGGAAACCATTTGCGACCGCGTGGCGATCATCAAGAACGGCAAACTGCTCATCCTAGACACGATGGACGCCATCCGCGCGAGATTGGGCAAGCGTGAATATCAGGTCATCTTCCACGCGGACCAGAAACTGGACTATGAGCAGGTCAACGGCAATTACATCTTCCGCACCGCCGAAGTGGACGCGATCGCGGGCATGCTGGAAACCGTCTCTGCCAACAAGTGGACGCTGATGGATTTGTCCATGCGCGAATCGGCGCTGGAAGAGATCTACGTCAAATTGATGACGAATGAGTAAACACTAGTGGTTCCCTACGGGGACTTCGCGGTACTCCCCTCAAAAGCATTCGGGGCTACTCAACCACCGTGTTTCCCACACAAATAGGAGCAGTATGCCTCATAAGAAAATCCCAATGGAGCACGACAAGAAGATCGCCCTTGTGGCGCATGACAATATGAAACGTGACCTGTTGGAATGGGCAAAATTCAACAGCGTGCTGCTATCGCATCATCAGATTTATGCAACAGGCACAACGGGGAAACTACTGGAAAAAGAACTTGGTTTCAAGATCACCAAACTCAAAAGCGGACCGCTCGGCGGCGACCAGCAGATCGGTGCGAAGATCGTGGAAAACAAAATCGATTTCCTCATCTTTTTCTGGGATCCGCTGGAACCTCAGCCGCATGACCCCGATGTGAAGGCGTTGTTGCGTATGGCGGTTGTGTGGAATATCCCCATTGCCAACAACCGAGCTTCCGCAGATTTCATGATCTCCTCTCCACTCATGGATAGTCTGTACGACAGACTGGTACCTGATTATGAAAATTATGTGGCGCGGAAAATTGATTTGGAGGAGAAGACAAGTTAGGGCGACGTTAGGGGGGGGGGGGGGGGACTGAAGTCCTCCCAGATGGGAAAGGGCGGCAAGGCATAAGCAGCGACGAGTCCGCTTCAGCGGACTTCCACGAACTGAGGCAGGGCTTTAGCCCGCCGAAAACCTTTGGAGGACACCATGAACTACGACGCAATCATCATCGGCTCAGGCGCAGGCGGTCTCACCGCAGCCGTTGCACTCGCACAAGCTGGCAAAAAAGTGATCGTGCTCGAACAGCACGACAGGCCCGGTGGCTGGACTCATTCGTTCACGCTCGAAGGTTATCGCTTTAGCCCGGGCGTGCATTACATCGGGTCGTTGGAAGAGGGCGGCGGCTTGCGTCGAATTTATGATGGGCTTGGCGTTTCGCAAGACCTGACCTTCTGCGAGCTTAACCCTGATGGCTACGACCATGTGGTCATTGGTGATCAACGCGTGGATTTTCCCAAAGGCAAGGAAAATTTAATTGAACGACTGAAGAGTCATTTTCCGCATGAAGCAAAGGGAATTGATTCTTATTTCGCTGACCTAACCAACATGATGGAATCGCTTTCGAACATTGGCAAGTTGAGCGATCCGTTGAAAGCGGTGACGAGTGCGCCGTCCATTCTCAAGTGGATGCGTGCCACAGGCGCGGACTTGATCAACGCGCACGTCAGCGATCCCGTTTTGCGCGGCGTGCTGGCGGCGCAATCTGGCGATCATGGCATGCCGCCGTCGAAGGTTTCGGCCTTCGTCCATGCGGGCATTACGCATCATTATTTCAACGGCGGATATTATCCGCTGGGCGGGGCGTTCGCGTTGCCGCGCGCATTTGTCAGGGCGCTGAAAAAGTCTGGTGGCGAGATCAGGCTTCAGTGTAGGGTGAAGCGGATTCTCGTCGAAGGGAAAAAAGGTTATCGGCGTGGAATTGGACAGCGGCGAAGAGATCCGCTCGGATGTTGTAATTTCCAATGCGGACCCTGAGATAACGTTCGGTCAATTAATTGGGAAGGAAAAGCTCTCGCCTCGACTCAAGCGGAAAGTTGATTCCGTCCGATATTCGACTTCTTGCCTAAGCCTGTTCTTCGCCACCGATATGGATCTGCGCGCAGCAGGACTCGACTCGGGCAACTACTGGTTCTACGACCACGCCGATGTGGACAAAATTTATTCCGATGGATTAACCGATGCTGTCTTGAAAGATGAGACTCCGCCCGGCATGTTCCTGACCGCGACCACGTTGAAAGACCCGTCGAAACTGCACAGCGGACATCACACCTGCGAGTCGTTCGCGTTCGTGGGCTATGAGGCCTTCGAGCAATTTGCGAATTCGAAATACGGTTCGCGCCCCGCGGACTACGAAGCGATGAAGGAAGACCTGGCGTGGCGCATGGTGCGCGGACTGGAGAAGCACGTGCCTGGCTTGAGCAAGCACATTGTGTTTTACAGCCTCGGCACGCCGCTGACGAATGAACATTATCTCAACGCCACGCGCGGAAATTTATACGGCATCGAGAAATCGCCGCAACAGGTGGGGCCGTGGGCCTTCTCGCCGCGCACCGAGTTCGAAGGCTTGTATCTGTGCGGCGCGAGCACGCTCAGTCACGGCGTGGCGGGCGTGACCCAATCGGGAATCAACGCAGCCAAGGCCGTGCTCAACTGTCGCACGCGCGATATTCTCACTCAGCACGGCGCAAGCCTAACGTTCTTGCCTTCGGAAGATGTATCCGCGTGGCCTGAGAATTTGAGAAGGAAGATGGAACGCGGAGAAGTGGCGAGGGAGGATGAGGAAAGGGAGGTGTGATATTAATAAAAAAACTTGTTTCACAACCAAGTCCGAAGGTTTGGGCATTGCTTTCCAGCCAGAAAGCAATGTCCCCTATGCCGTTGTAATGGATATTGGGCTCGGCGCAGGCACGGTAACCATTTTCAGTTCCAACCTGGGTGATGGGAGTATGTACGGCGGAGGAACCCCGGGAGGGATCGAAGACGAAAATGCACGAAAGACTTCGATCAATTTTGTAATGATAGCAGGTGGATTTATTGATAAAATGAAATTAACCGCTGAGTTCCCATTGTCGCTAAAAAAAACAATGTCAAATTTATTTACTAACTCCAACCGGCGTATACACAATAAAAGAAGTTAACGCCAGCTTGCTTGCGGCGGGCAACCACGAGAAAGCGCCCTTGCTTCTTGCAGATAATGATGCAATAACAACATTGAGGATTGTCAGTCCACAATAGCATCTCCGTCTGAAAATTAACAGACTGGGGAACTTAAAACAAACAGTACAAACTTTATTTCAGGAGGGTAATGGAATATTAAAAAAAAACTAAAACTTCATTCATCAAATTCTTCATACAATTCAAGGAGATAAATCATGAAACAAACTGCAAATAAACTGACTCTGGTCGTAGTATTGGTATTAATTCTGACCACATTTCAGCCTGCACATGCTCTCCATCAGGGATATTCTGTAATCGATCTGGGTACTTTGGGCGGGCCATTTGGCTACGCATTTGCAAACAACAATCGAGGAGACGTCATAGGCACGAGTGTTACTGCAGAAGAAATAAGCCACTCATTCATCTGGCGAAATGGAACAATGACAGATTTAGGATCCCTGACCGAGAATGGCGAAACAGAAGCAAGGGGAATTAATAATCGCGGTCAAGTCGTTGGATACAGTTCTGCTGATGCGGGAGGAGCTTTCCTTTGGGAAAATGACACCATAACCAATTTGGGAACCTTTCCCAGCGGCACCATCAGTTGGGCTAACGATATAAATGAGAACGGGGTGATCGTTGGCGCCAGCGACTCTGCATCAGGTGAAGTTCATGCGTTTATGTTTAGCAGGGGGACCATGACAGACCTTGGGACATTAGGCGGCGCAAACAGCGATGCGATGGCAATTAATAACAAGGGGCAAATTGTTGGCACCAGCGAGACTGCGACAGGGGCTAATCACGTATTTCTTTGGCAAAAGGGCGTGATGATAGACATTGGCACATTGGACGAGTCCTCGGATTATTTCCCTGTTGCCATTAATAACAAAGGCCAGATTCTAGGGTATTACGGAGATACGCATGCAGGCAGCAGCCATGCATTTATTTGGTATAAGGGCGTCATGAAAGACCTGGGATCTCTGGGAGGAGACTTCACACATCCTGAAGATATAAATGAAAAGGGACAAATCGTTGGTGGCAGCACGACTGCAACTGGAGAGCATCACGCTTTCTTATGGGAAAGAGGAGTTATGACTGATCTGGGAACATTGCCAGGCGGCTCCCACAGTGCAGCAATTGATATTAATGAGCGCGGGCAAATTGTCGGGCAGAGCGATGACGGAATAATATCCATGGCTGTTCTTTGGCAAAAAAACAAAATGTTCCAATTAGATACATTGGGAGGTTCTTTTACTTCCGCCAACTCCATTAATGATCACGGACAAATTGCGGGGCAAGGGGGCGTTGAAGGGAATCAAGAATCACACGCCGTTGTATGGACAAAGTAAATATAAAGTTTCGATAAAGTGAATTCAAAAAAGTATCCTTTAAACAGATTCATGGTGTGAATGGATGCCGTTTGATTCGGCAAGAATCCATGCACGAAAGAAGATGCTGATTGGCACAGGGATTTGGTCAACGGGCAGCCCCCTCCGCCCTTCGGGCACCTCCCCCAAATGGGACAAAAAAACGTATGCAAATTTTGTGAAATCATCATGTCCCATTTGGAGGAGGACGAGTGGGGCGGATTTACAAACGGGCACAAACTGAAGCAACTGATAAAATAAAAACAACAAGGAGCAATGATAAAAAATGAAGCACCTGGTTGAGTTCCGCTCGTATGCTCTGAAACCCGCAAGCCGTGACAAGTTTCATCAACTCGTTGTTGAACAGTCTGGTCCCATGCTGAAACGCTGGAACGTGGACGTGGTTGATTTCGGTCCATCCGCCCACGATGACAACTCCTACTACCTTATCCGCAGATACGACAGCCTCGCCCATCGCCAGCAGAGTCAGGATGCCTTTTACGGCAGTGACGAGTGGAAACAGGGTCCGCGCGAGGCGATCATTGCCCTGATCGAGAGTTCGACAGAGTTTGTACTCGAGCTGGATGATGTCATCGTGCAAGGGCTGCGGAGTCAACGATCTCTGTAACAGACGAACAGGCGGGTTTTGCTTTAGTCCCCTCTTTTGATACAATGAAATCACATCACTCTCATAGAGTCCGCAGAGTGAAAAGGAGCAAGTCGCGATGTTGAACAAACCGAGCGAAGAGTATATCAAAGATGGGGCGCAAAACGTTACACCAAAAGACGTTGAAAAAGTGATCAGCAGGTCTGAAGAGATACAAAGGAAATTCAGCGCCAAAGGTCCGCTGGCGCGGTTCGTAGAAGATGGCAAACTGCTGATCGCCATCGTCAAGGATTACTGGGCGGGGGCGTATCGTCAAATCCCATACGGATCGATCGCTTCGATCGTCTTCACACTGATCTATGTGTTCAATCCATTCGACATGATGCCCGATATGCTGCCTATCATCGGTCAACTGGATGATGTGGCAGTGATGGGCGCATGTTTGATATTGGTCGAACAGGATCTGCACAAGTATAAGGATTGGAAGGATGGGCAGGTTTAAGAGGGGATATCTGGCGGCGTACCAGCCGCCTTTTTATTTGAGTTTGCGCAAATGATATACTTCGCCGCATGGACGATTTCAAGCAACTGATTCGAGAACGCATCCTCGCCCGTGAGACCTTTGTCCGCGCAACTTTTAGCGGCGGGCAAAAGGGCTTTTCCATCCAGTGGGAAAAGGTCATCGTGCGCCCTGTTGAAATTCAGGGCGAGGTTCAATTGCAATTCTCGTATTTCGACGAAAAAAAAGACACCACCCAAAATTACCCCTTCAAACAAGCCAAAGCCAGAGTAGATGAACTGCTGGCGCTGCCCTTCCGAAATATTTTTGTAGAGAGCAACGCGGGCAATGTGCAGGTCAATGTTTCCAAGAAGGGCAAGCCCATCGTCAATGAATTCAAACCTGCCGCCGTGCCCGTGCCTGTGAATCTGGCGCACAACCGCGAGAAGCACCGCATCCTTTCCGATGAAAACGCGCGTCCATTTTTGGAGGCGGTCGGAATCATGACGAAGGATGGCCGCATCAAAGCGGATATGCAGCGCAAGCACAAACAGATCAACGAGTTTTTGCGACTATTGGATGAGACCGCATCCTTCGACGCCTGGAGCGGGTCGCCCGTTAATGTAGTGGACTTCGGCTGTGGCAGTGCCCACCTCACCTTTGCCGTCTATTATTATCTGCGAAATATTCTGGAGCTCGATGTCCACGTAACAGGTGTGGATGTAAAAGCCGAGTTGATCGAACGCCATCAACAAACTGCTGCCGCCATGGGCTGGGATAGATTGTCATTCGAGGTCGGCTATATCGCAGAGTACGAACCCGAAGTGAAACCGAATGTCATCCTCGCCCTGCACGCCTGCGATACCGCCACCGACGATGCGCTGGCCAAAGGCATTCAATGGGAGAGCAAGGTCATTGTCTGTGCGCCGTGTTGTCAACACGAATTGCAGGAACAGTTATCACATGCGCCGACACCGAGTCAGATGCTGCCTGTTTTCCATCACGGCATTTTGTTCGAGCGCATGGGCGATATTCTGACAGACACCTTCCGCGCCACCATTCTGCGCATCATGGGCTACCGCACCGATGTGACGCAGTTCGTCCCCATCGAGCATACGGGCAAGAATCTGATGATCCGCTCCATGAAAACCACCCCGCCCGGCGATCCGCGCTGGGTGGAGGAATATCGAAATTTGAAGTCGTTCTGGCAGGTCAAGCCGTATCTGGAAAAGCTGCTGGGCGAGGCGTACGCCAAGTATTTTTAGAACGTCGTTTTCGCGCTCCATCAGGGCTGATTCTGCTTGGGATGACAGGAGCAGGCCCACCCTGAGTCCGAGGCGCAAAATCCATTTCAAAACGATGACAAACAGGCTGAATCGCCTGTTTGTTTTATTTCCGCTATTGACGATTTTCCCGCCCGTATGTAAACTGAATTCCATCTTAGAGGTGCGCATGCCCAAAGCCGAAAAAAATAAAAAAGCAACGCCAAAACCGCTAAAGAAAAAGTCCGCCGCTGCTGCTCCAAAATCAGTTTCGAGTGCGCGCATCCGCAAAGAGTTGGAACAGCGCGAAGCTGAGCTTGCGATCATCAAAAGCGTGCAGGACGGCCTCGCCTCCAAATTGGAATTGCAGGCGGTATATGAGCTTGTGGGGGATAAGATCCATGACCTCTTCGGCGCGCAAACGACCATCATTGCGTCGTTTGACCTGAAAACCGAAATCCAATATTTCAATTATTACATCGACCGTTTTGGCAGGGAACATTTGGACCCCGCCCCGATGAGCGATTTCATGAAGACGCTCGTGCGGGTGAAAAAGACCTTCCTGTTCAATGACAAGGTCGGGGAACAGATGCAGGAATACGGCGCGCGTCTTGTGCTGGGACCGCTGATCCCCAAGTCGGCTTTGTATGTGCCGCTGGTCGCCGCCGATGAAGTGCGCGGTGTGATCTCGCTGCAAAACATGGACCGCGAGAATTCATTCAGCCCATCCGATGTGCGCCTGCTGGAGACTCTGGCAAGCTCGATGAGCGCGGCGCTGGAAAATGCGCGCCTGCTGAATGAGACCCAGCGCCTGCTCAAGGAAACCGAACAGCACAACGCCGAGCTTGAGGCGATCCGCAGGGCCAGCATCGACCTGTCATCGAATCTGGAATATTCCACAGTATTGGATTCGATCCTGCAAAACACATCCGAGTTGATGCCGAGCATCGAGAATATCAACTTGTTCCTGTATGAAAATGAAGAGCTGGTCTTCGGCACTGCCATCGCCAATGGGGATATCAAGGACGTGCCTGTTTCAAAGCCGCGCCCCGGCGGATTAACCGATATCGTGGCGAGGACGGGCGAGATCGTGCTGGTGGAAGACATGCGCACGCATCCGCTTTACATGGGTTCACCATCAAAGTGGACAGGGTCGTTGATCGGTCTGCCGCTCAAATTCCGTCACCGTGTGGTCGGTGTGATGAATATTCACTTCTCCGACCCGCGTACCTTCGCCAATTCCGAGCTGCGCCTGCTGCAATTGTTCGCAGACCAGGCCTCCATTGCCATTGAAAATTCGCGTCTCTTTAATGAAACCCAGCGTTTGCTGGAAGAAAGCACCCAGCGCGGCGCCGAGTTGGAGATCGTCAACAGCGTGCAGGCGAAACTCGCCTCCAAACTCGATATCGATATGATCCACGAGTTGGTCGGGGAAAAGATCGCAGGCATCTTCGATGTACAGACCGTGATGATCGTTTCCTATGACGCGGAAAAAAATCTCTGTCATTTCCCATACCTGAGCGAAAAAGGAAAACGTCTCGATCAGGAGTCCCTGCCCCCCAGCGGAATTTCAGGGTATGTCATTCGTACCCGCCAGCCTGTCATCATTAATTCGAACATGCCCGATGAAGAGGAACGCCTGATCGGCACACGCTCCATCATCCTCGGCGGCGGGGAGGATATTCAATCGCGCATGGATGTGCCCATGCTGGTGGGAAATCGGGTGAAAGGCGTCATCTCCCTGCAAAATGTGGATAGAGAAAACGCGTTCAGGGAATCAGACCTGCGCCTGCTGCAGACTCTGGCCAACTCGATGGCAATCGCGCTGGAAAATGCCCGCCTCTTCGACGAGACTCAGCGCCTGCTCAACGAAGCGGAGCGGCGCGCACGGGAAAGCTCCGTGCTCAATGACGTGGGGCGCGATATTTCATCCACGCTTGAATTGAAGGATGTGATGGATAAGATCGCCCATCATGCGCGTGACCTGCTCTCGGCCTCCACCAGCGCCATTTATCTGCCGCAGGGCGATGGCTCCTATTTTCAAGCGATTGCCGCCGAAGGCGAGATCGCCGCAGAGATCAAAGTGGATACCATTTATCTGGGTCAGGGCATCATCGGCACCCTTGCGCAGCTTGGGCAGGGCGAGTTCATCAACGATACCAATCACGACCCGCGCACCATACAAATTCCAGGCACACCGGTCGAGACCGAGGAACGCCTGATGGTGGCTCCCCTGCTGACAGGCGACAAGGTCGGCGGCATGATGGCGGTCTGGCGCAATGGCGGCAATCCCTTTGTTGAAGTGGACCTTGATTTCCTGAAACGGCTCTCGATGCAGGCGGCCATCGCCATTCAAAATGCCAGCCTGTTCGACTTCATCAACAAACGCGCCAACGAACTTTCGATCATCAATAATATGATCTCAGGGCTTGACCCCAAGCTCGATATTCAAACCATCTACGATGATGTCGGCAGCCAGATTCAAAAAATCTTCGATGCCCAAACCGTTGTGCTGACCATGTACGACAAGGCCACCAACATCACCCACTTTCCGTATATCATCGAGAACGGCGAGCGGTTTTATCAGGAACCGCTGGTTTTGAAGGACGGCATGGGCGGCTTCAGCGGTCATGTGATCCGCACGGGCAAGCCCATCATCGCCAACCGCAATTTCGAAGAGCTTTCGCAAAAATACAATTCAATGCTGCTTGGCACAAATCCAGGCGATGTGGTCGTGCGGTCTGGCATGTGGATCCCGATGATGGTGGCGAACGAAGTGCGCGGCGTGGTCTCTCTGCAAAACCTCGAACATGAAGAAGCCTTCAGTGAAGCCGATGTGCGCCTGCTTACCACCATCGCCAACTCGTTAAGCGTCACCATCGAAAACGCGCGCCTCTTCGATGAGACCCAACGCCTGCTCAAGGAAACCAAACGCCGCGCCGCGCAGTTGGAAATCCTCAACAATATCGCGCAGGTGCTCACCCAGCAATTGGATGTGCAAACCATCATCGAGCGCGTCGGTGACAAGATCCGCGAACTGGTCATGGAGGATAACGTGGGCATCGGTTTATTCGACCCCGAGTCCCGCTCTGTCACCGCGCACTACGTCACCCGCAAGAACGAACGCATTCAAACGGCTTCATTCCCCATCAACGATTTCACCATCAAATCGTCCATGCTCGGCAAATCGCTGGTCATCAACCGCCAATCGCCCGCGCTGTGGAAACGCTTCGGCGCGAATATGACCGCACTCAACGAAATTCCAAAATCGGTCATCATGGTCCCGATGGTGGTCGGCAGGGACCTCATCGGCGGCATCACCATTCAAAACTTCGAGCATGAAAACGCCTACGATGAATCCATTATCACGTTGATGGAATCCATCGCATCCAGCATGGCAACGGCCATCCAGAATGCGCGTCTCTTCGAGGATGCCCGCATCGCCCGCGCCGCCGCCGAACAAGCCAACGAAGCCAAGAGTTCCTTCCTTGCCACCATGAGTCACGAGATCCGCACCCCGATGAATGCCGTCATCGGCATGAGCGGACTCCTGCTCGATACCAAACTCGACAACGAACAACGCGACTACGCTGAAACCATCCGCAACTCGGGCGATGCCCTGCTCGCCATCATCAACGATATTTTGGATTTCTCCAAGATCGAAGCGGGCCGCATGGATATCGAACATCAGCCGTTCGAATTACGCGACTGCGTCGAATCATCACTGGACCTGGTTTCTGCGCGCGCCGTCGAAAAGGGAATCGACCTCGCCTACATTTTCGAAGGCGAAATTCCTCCCGCCATCGTCGGCGATGTGACCCGCCTGCGTCAGATCATCACCAACCTGCTCAGCAACGCGGTCAAATTCACCGAGAAAGGTGAAGTGGTGCTGACGGTTTCCAGCCAGCGCTACAAGAACGGCGGCACAAAGGAAAAGGCGCTCCTCAATTTCTCCGTCCGCGATACGGGCATCGGCCTTTCGAAAGACGGCATGAGCCGACTCTTTCAATCATTCTCGCAGGCCGACTCATCCACCACGCGCAAATATGGCGGCACGGGTCTTGGGCTGGCCATCAGCAAACATCTCGCTGAAATGATGGGCGGCACCATGTGGGCCACCAGTGAAGGCATGGGCAAGGGCTCCACGTTCTACTTCACGGTCAAAGCAGAAGTTGCAGAATTACCGCCCACCCAAAAACGTTATTATGCGGGCATCCAACCGGAGCTTCAAAACAAACACGTGCTCATCGTGGATGACAACGCCACCAATCGTTACATCCTCAACGTGCAGACCGCCAAATGGGGCATGACCTCCCGCGAAACCGATTCCCCCATCACCGCCCTGCAATGGATCGAAGACGGTGAAAAATTCGACGTGGCCATTCTCGACATGCACATGCCCGAAATGGACGGCCTCGAACTGGCAAAGAAGATTCGCAGCAAGACAAAATTCCCGTTGGTGCTGTTCAGTTCCCTCGGTCGGCGTGAAGCGGGCGATGAAACCAACATCTTCGCCGCCTATCTCACCAAACCGATCAAACAATCGCAGCTGTTCGATACATTGGTCGGACTCTTCTTCAAGCCTTCGGCTTATGAGGAACCTCCCACAATCGGGCGCTTCAAACCTGACCCGCAGATGGCTGTGCGGCATCCGCTTCGCATTCTCCTCGCCGAGGATAACGCCGTCAATCAAAAGCTTGCGCTGCGCCTGCTTGAGCAAATGGGCTACCGCGCAGATGTAGCCTCGAATGGGATCGAAACCATCCAGTCACTTGAACGCCAGCCATACGATGTGATCTTGATGGATGTGCAAATGCCCGAAATGGACGGCCTCGAAGCCACCCGTCAGATCGTGGCGCGCTGGGTAACCAAACGTCCCTTCATCATCGGGCTGACCGCCAATGCCATGCAGGGCGACCGCGAGATGTGCATGACCGCGGGCATGAACCACTACATCCCCAAGCCCATCCGCGTGGCGGAGCTGGTGGATGCGCTGCTCAAGGCGAGAAGAGTCGGTTAATTTTTCGAACACAAACTTTCACACCCCTGAAGAACTGACGGGGCTGCAACCTGCCTCATATGCAGAGACTACAAAAACTGGAGAAACATGTCTGTCATAGATATGAATACATTTAATGCATTAAAGGAAGCCGCGGGAGCGGATTTTATCGGTGAATTGATCGACACTTTTTTGGAAGATACGCCAGGTCAGATCACGACCATGAAGAATGCGCTGGCTGCGCAGGATGCCGATTCGTTTCGGCGTGCGGCGCACTCGCTCAAATCGAATGCGGCGACATTTGGCGCAACCAGTCTTGCAGGGCTGGCTCGCGAGTTGGAAATGCTCGGGCGAGAGAATGTCCTCGAAATCGGGAACAGGCTTGAGGTCCTGCAGGATGCGTTTGAACAAGTCAGGGGTCAATTGGATGGATTGAGGTAAATTGATGACCGTATCTTCAAGTCCCGCCCATTTGCTTATCGTGGATGACAACAAGGTCAACCGCATGGTGCTTTCGCGCAGTCTTGAACAACAGGGGCATGTTGTAGAGACTGCTGAAAACGGCAGGGAGGGTTTGGAAAAATTCCGCACGGGCGTGTTCGACCTGATGCTGCTTGATATTGAGATGCCCGAGATGGACGGCTTTGAGGTGCTCGAAGCCTGCCTGAATGATGTGGACCTTCGGCAGATCCCCATCATCATGACTTCAGCGATGGAAGAGTTGGATGCCGTGGTCAAGTGCGTCGAACTCGGCGCGGAAGATTACCTGACAAAGCCTGTCAACCCGATCCTGCTGCGCGCGCGGGTAAATGCCAGCCTCGAAAAGAAACGACTGCGCGATGAGCAGCGACGTTTGTTTAGAACCTTCGCAACGAAGGAAGTGGCCGAACAATTGCTGCGCTCGGGCTTTTCGCTTGGAGGCAAACAGGTGAAAGCCAGCATTATGTTCGCCGATATTCGTTCGTTCACTACCATTGCAGAAAATCAGGAGCCGTCTGAATCCATTGACCTGCTCAACCAATATTTCAGCTTGATGTTCGATGCCATTACGAATAACGGCGGCACGGTCAACCAGGTGGTCGGCGATGGGTTAATGGCTGTCTTTGGCGCGCCCATTTTTTTTGAAGACCATTCTGAAAAAGCCGTGCGCGCCGCCCTGCAAATGCTCGAACAGTTGAAGGTGTTCAATCAAAACCAACTGGCACAGGGGAAAATGCAGATCCGCATTGGGATCGGCATTGCCACGGGTCAAATGGTGGCGGGATATACAGGCACGCAAACACGCGCCATTTACACCTGCATCGGCGATACTGTGAATGTCGCCTCAAGAATTGAAGAATACACCAAGGAAGCTCTGCATCCCCTGCTTATCGATAACTACACCCGCGAATCTCTGCCCGAAGACATCAAAGTGGAAGACCTTGGGAAGATCATTTTCAAAGGGAAAAATCAGGCCATCAACGTCTTTGCAGTACGCGGCTCATAACTGCGAAAGTGGAGGCATCCTTTTTGACGGGAATGGGTTTATATCCGCATGAATGATTCGCTCAAAACTCTCTGGCACCAACCCGTTTTCTCAACCATCCTCGAAAGTCGCGTTGAGACTGCCGCGATCGTCGGGTTTGGGGTGGTCCACCTGGGGCTGGGCATGATGGGACTGTCGTTTTGGAATTGTCCCATCCTCGCGGCAACAGGCGTCCCCTGCCCAGGCTGCGGATTGACCCGCGCGACCATGCAGTTATTTCACGGCAACATCTCGGATTCCCTACAGACCCATGCGTTTGCTCCCATCTTCTTGATGGCCCTGTTATTGATGATCACAGTTTTGGTATTACCCAAGTCTGCCAGGATAAAAATTATCAATTTCGTAAACCGCCTTGAAAGACGTAACGGGATTACAGCATGGGTGTTTACTTCATTGATGTTTTATTGGGCGTTCCGCCTGATTGCATAAATCCAACCAACTTTAAGAGGAGAGTGTGAAATGGAATTTTCAGCAAACATGGGAATCGGTGGCGTCCTTGCTTTCATTGCAGGCATCTGGGTTCTGATCAAGTTGTTCCAGAAGGAAGGTCTGCTGAAGGGCATTTTGGGTTTCATTTGCATGCTCTACACCTTCATCTGGGGTCTTCAAAACATGAAGAATGAAGACCTCAAGCTCAAGACCCCGATGTACATCTGGATCGGCGGCATCGTTTTGGGTATTATCATCAACTTCGCCATGGGTGGTGGCGGGGAATAATCCGCCAGCAGAAACAAAGAAGCCTCCCGAAAATTCGGGAGGCTTCTTTGTTTAAATTCCCAGCAATCCCTTTTGTGCAGCGACCGCCACAGCCGCAGCACGCGAATCTACACCATACTTTTGATAGATACTTTGCAAGTGAGCTTTGACGGTTCTTTCCGTGATGCCCAATTTGTAAGCGATCTCTTTGTTGCGCTCGCCTCTCGCTGCGGATTGCAGCACTTCGAGTTCGCGCTCTGTCAGCGTGGATTCGATTTGGGTTGTAGCCTCAGGTTTCGGCTGAGTCTGAGGCGCGAGTACGCGGGCGAGTATCTCCGGCTTGAGCAGCGTCTCGCCCTTCGCGGCTGCGTGGATCGCATCCAATAAATTTTCACGGCTCGAGTCTTTGAGCAAATATCCGCGCGCGCCAGATTGCAAACCGCGGATCATCAAATCATCTTCGTTGTAGGTAGTGAGAATGACGATGGCGATTTCGGGAAAATCTTTTCGCAGATGCTCGATGGCGGTGATGCCGTCCATGCGCGGCATTTGCAGATCCATCAGAATGACCTGGGGATTTAATTTCGCGACGAGTTCAAGACACTCTGCGCCATCCACCGCTTCACCGACGACTTCGATATCATCAGCCGTTTCAAGGATCAGCCGCAATCCCTCGCGGACAATGAGATGGTCATCCGTGATCATCACGCGGATCATCACGACCTCCCCACGATAAATTGAACACTCGTACCGCTTTGATTTGATTTAATAGAAAGCATCCCGCCTGTCAGCCGCGCACGTTCATGCATCCCGACCAGCCCATAATGTCCGCTCGTATTTTTATTCACATCAAAACCTTTTCCATTGTCGCGAACTTCGAGTTGTAGATTTTTATCCTGAATTGCAAACACAACTTTCACTTGAGTCGCCTGTGCGTGACGGGCGATGTTGGTCAGAGATTCGTTCAAGATATTGAGGGCATGATTCGTTATTTCAAGGGCAAGTTGATTCTCGTTTACAGAGATTTCCAATTCACAGGGAATGCCCGTCGCTTGTGTGAAGCGTTCAAGTTTTTCACGAACCGAGTCGGAGACATCTGTGGAAGCCGCGCGTAAATCATCAATTGCCGCGCGGGATTCAGCAAGGGTGCTCCGTGCGCGTGTGAGCGACTGCTCAACGATGGCTGATGCGCGTTCATTGCGGTTGGACGCAAGGTGCGCTTTCACCGCTTCAAGCTGTAAGACGAGTCCCGCCACACCTTGCGCGAGTGTGTCATGCAACTCCCGCGCCATGCGCTGGCGTTCGTTCTGCAAGGTCAGCGATTCGATCTTGGCGGCAGAAGCGGCAAGTTTTGCGTTCGCGCTTTCAAGGCTCTCTGCAAGTTCTTCGGCTTTTTGGCGCTCGGCGAGTTGCTGATTGAACATCACCATCAAAAGCACAATAAACCCGCCATTCACCAACATACTGGATAGGGCAAGCGGCAATCTATCGCGCCCGACCGCGAAATACAGCATGACCACCATAAAGATAAAAAGGAAAATCCCCAAATACAAGGCACGGCGCGTGTTGCCCCACAGCCCCAGTGACTCGCCGATCAAACAAAGAATGGATGAACCCAACAAAGTCAGGTTGATGTCGCTTGCGAATGGCTGGTTCACCATCGCAACGATCAAAACAACCTGAGCGGGATAATAAAAGAACCACCAGCGCGAATTTTCATCCTGCCGTGTATTCGACCAGAACAATGCAATGTGAAGAAGGAATAGAAGTGAAAAAATCGCAGTGTAGATCAGCGAACTTGAATTCCACAGATCGCGTATCGCGATAACCGCAATCGCCCCGATCAAGAGGGAAATAAAGATGTAGAAGGGATAGGAAATAAAGGCAGCCTTACTTGAGTTTTGTTCCATACGCCTATTCTACTCGTGACACGCTCCTGGGCATATTGTCCGAACGGACAATGTCCGCTTTCGCTCTGAATGGACGATGTGGCGAGAGGGGTAAATCCATACAATAGCGACTATCACCAATTACTAATTACCAATCACTACACAGGAGACCCACATGAACAAACGCTATCTCTATCTCGCACTCGCTGCCATCCTCGGCTTATTCATCGGCGGCAAATGGAACATCCCGCTCGCGGCATGGATCGTACCCATCTTCATCATCCGCTTCTTCCGCGAAAGCGACAAAGCCGGGCGCAACTTCCTTCTGCTCTGGGTTGTCTCCGCCATCCCCACCATCATCTCATGGCAGGGCGCAACCTTCATGTCCAAAATACATCCGCTCGCCGAAGTCGGTTTCTTCCTACTCACCACGCCGCTCGGCTTACTGCCCTACGTCATTGACCGCATCTACTATCGCCGCTTCGGCAGCACCGCCTGGCTCACGCTCATCTTCCCCATCGCCAACACCGCCATGGATTTCTTCTCCGCCAGCGGCAGTCCCTTCGGCACCTTCGGCGCAATGGCATACTCCCAACGCGATTTTCTGCCCGCCATGCAGATCGCCTCAGTGACAGGGCTATGGGGCGTGACCTTTGTGATGAGTTGGTTCGCCAGCCTCGTCAATCATTTTTGGGATAAAAAACCCGCGCCTCTTTCCTGGACTTTTGCCGGGGCGCTCGCCCTCATCCTTTCTCTCAGCCTCGGGCGGACTCTGCTCCCTGCCCAACCGACGCACACCGCCCAGATCGCAGGCTTCTCGCTCCCAGCTGGGAAACTGATCGAAGTGATGACTCAATTCTCGGCAGGCGGGAGCGCGAAGCGGCAATCTCCGACCTGCACGCGGATGAACTAAATCAAATCCGCATATTGGCAGACGAAGGCGCGAACATCGTCGTCCTGCAAGAAGGCGCGGGCATGGGCTCCTCGGAGCAGGTTGAAAAACTCATCGCCGATGCATCTGCACTTGCCAAAGAAAAAAATATTTACATCGTGCTGCCTGTCTTCGACCTCGGCAAACAACCTGCTGAAAACAAAGTCCACATCATCGACCCGAACGGCGACGTGGTACTGACTCACGTCAAATACGGCGGCAACGATTTTGAAGGCTCGCTCAAAGGCGACGGCATTCTACAAACGATTGACACGCCCTACGGCAAACTCAGCGCCATCATCTGCTGGGACGCTGACTTCCCGAATGCGGTCAAACAAGCTGGCGAACAGAATGTGGACTTGCTCTTCGTCCCATCGAATGATTGGCTCGAAGTGAAAGACATTCACGCGGGCATGGCAACCTTCCGCGCCGTGGAAAATGGCATGAGCATCTTCCGCCAAACGGGTGAAGGTGTGTCGATGGTGACAAATGCTTATGGCAAGATTATCAACCGCGTGGACATGTTTGAAGAAAACGCAAGCGGCTTCACGGGCATTCAAAACGTGCAAACGCCGATTGGGTCTGTGAACACGCTGTATCCATCCGTTGGCGATGGCGTTGGCAATGTGATGCTGCTCGGCTTGGTCGGTTTGTTGATCGGGTTGTGGGTGACGAGAAAAAAATAAACCGATAAGCGCAATAAAAATGCCCCGAGTTTCCATCGGGGCATTTTGCTTTTGAGCATAAACTTTCTAACGCACTCTGCGTTTCCATTCCTCTTTCAATTGCAGGTCGCGCGGGCTTGCGCCGGAGTCGAGTGCGAGGAAGTCGGTCATCAGGCGGTTGAATTGAACAGGGTTGTCCACCATTGGGAAATGTCCCGAACCGTCGAGATTGACCAAGTGCATGTGCATCGGGAATGAATCTGTGCGATCCTGTGTGGGCATGCTGATGGCAGGGTCTTCGGGACCATAAGCGAACAAGCACGGTACACCCAGATCGCGGATTCCTGCGAAGACATTATTTCCCTGCAGAGCAGCCATCGAAGCAGAAACAGCTTGAGGGTCCGCTTTGGCCGCATCTGAAAGCGCAGATGTTGCTTCGGGGGTACGTCCTGCCAGCCATTCCACCAACTCGGGCATGGTGGCGGTCCGCATGCGCGAATTGATCGAATCATATTCAAGCGGACAATTGATCGCCATCATGCGATCGACCGTCGTTGGGAATTGTTTGAGGTAGGAAAAACCAACGAGCGCGCCGAGGCCGTGACCCACCAGCGCCACTTTGCCGATACCCATTTCCTGCAGGAAGCGATTGACAAGTTCGGACTGCTTATCGAGTGAATAGCGCAACGGGTCGCGGGAGGTATCACCAAACCCGAAGAGATCGAGCGCATACGCGCGGAAAGATGTGGATGCGACCTGCATGGCATTAACCCAGTAACGCCATGAGCCGACCCAATCGTGCAGAAAGACAATGGGGCGTCCGCGTCCCAATGCCTCGTAATGCACCATCGAACCGTCGAGAATAATTGCGCTCATTGAATCATCATTTTCCGAATTTTGAAAGAATTACCTTCACACGTTCAGAAAGCTGGTCGGGGGCAAAAGGTTTAAGCAGGTATTCCTCCGCACCCGCATCCAATCCAGTTTGGATCTCAGAGTCCTGTCCTTTGGCTGAGAGAAAAACAACGGGAATATCCTTCAGGATGGGGTCGGCCTTCATGGCGCGGCATGCATCGTAGCCGGTCATTCGAGGCATGCGTACATCCATGATGATGATATCGGGAATGATCTGGGAAGCCTGATGCAATGCCTCTTCGCCATTGGATGTAGCTGTCACCTCATGCCCCGCAAAACGCAGGGTGAAAGCGACGAGCTCGCGAATATCTGGTTCATCTTCTGCTATTAAAATCCTTGCCATTCAAACTCCATTATGTACGATGGGCAGTGTGAAGGAGAATGTACTTCCTTCACCTGGCACACCTGTGCTTGTCATCCAGATACGTCCGCTGTGCATTTCAACCAGCTGACGAACGATGGGTAGTCCCAAACCAGTTCCGGGCGTCGCAAGAACGAGCGGATGCTCGCCGCGGAAGAAACGATCAAAGATACGCGCCTGATCCTGTGGCGCAATGCCCACACCGTTATCCTGAACATCCACCTGAATTTCATTCTCTTTCCGTTGAATGTTCACGCGGATGGTTCCATTGCTGGGTGTGTAATTGAACGCATTATCCACAAGGTTGCCAATGATCTGACGGACACGATCACTATCACCCATAACCTGAGGCATCTTTGCAGGGGCATCAAGGGAAAGCGCCATGGGTTTTTCTTCATTCTGCGAGCGGCGCAGCGCTTCAGCGATGACATCCTCTGCGATCTCGCGCAGGTTAACCGACTGCGGATTGAGCGTGACGCGTCCTGCTTCGATGCGGGAAATATCCAGCAGGTCATTGACCAGAATATTAAGGCGTTCGATATTGTTACGGACAATATCGAGGAAGTGCAGCTGGTTTTCGGTGAGGGCGCCAGCCGCACCCATTGTCAGAATGTCCACGTAGCCTTTGATGGCTGTCATGGGCGTACGAAGTTCATGGCTTACCGTCGCCACGAATTCAGATTTCAGGCGGTCCACTTCCACTTCATGCGTAATATCGCGGAAGATGGACACGGTGCCAAGGAAATCGTTTTGCAAGATTACAGGCGCAAGGTGGACCAGCGCGATGCGCTCATTTTCAAGTTCCAATTGCTCGGCATACGTGTCACCGGACAGATAGGAAGACGGATCTTCCGACCAGCGGCGGATGGTCTCCATCCATGTGCTTGCGGCTTTTCCGAACAAGCCGCCGAAGACATCAAGCGGATTGCCGAGCAGACGCGCTTCGTCGAGTGCAAGAATACGCTCCGTGGAGGAGTTGACGAAGGTGATGTGATTGTCGGCGCCCGTGACGAGCACGCCATCTGCCACAGCTTCGAGGATGGCTTGCGAGCGGCTGGCATCTTCCTGTTCTTTGCGAAGCATGACGCCGAGTCTTTCAGCCTGATCGCGGATCAATTCATACAGATGCGCGTTGTTGATGGCAACCGCCACCTGACCACCGATGGCCCTCACAAGGTTGAGCATTTCCGAGCTAAAGAAACTGGTGGCCCGCTGGAATACCATAAGCACGCCGATCACATCCTCACCCACTTGCATGGGGGCTACGATGGCGCTGCGATGATCGAGGCCGGAAGCAGAACTCCGCACCCAACGCGGGTCAAGATGGAGGTCGTCTATCAAGACCGCTTCACGATTCTGGACAACCCAACCAGCAAGACCTTCACCGACCTTCAAGGTAAAGCCTCGTCCACTGGCATCGTTGCGATCTGAAAGGTAACCATAACCTGCGCGATAATGCAAAAGATTGTCCTCGGCATGCAGGAGCATAATGGTACCTTGTTCCGCTCCGATGGCTTCGTTTAGCAATGACAATGTACGGTTAAGGGCACGGTCCAAGTCAAGGCTGGAGGACACTTCTGTGAGAATGCGCAGGAGGGTTTCAGTATTTTGCTGCTCGCGCTGCAACTGTTCCGTGCGTTCGATAACGCGCTTTTCAAACTGGGAGGCGAGGCTCTGCGTTTCTGCAAACAAACGTCCGTTTTGAATGGCGACGATAACCTGATTGGCCAGTGTTCCGAGGATCTGTACATCCTCTTCGGTGTACATGCCTTCCTGATAACTCTGAGCAGAAAGCATGCCGAGTGTCTTACCACCCAGCGCCATGGGCACTGCCACAATGGATCGGGTCTCTTCATCATCCCCTTCACCAGCCTGCACTGTATTCATGCTGGAGGCCTGCTCAAGCGTGGAAGTGAGGATGGGTTTGCCGCTTGCAATCACCTGGCTGCTCATCCCTTTTCCAAACGGAACACGTTCCGCCATGATACGTCTACCGCGATCCACCATGTAGGCAGGCTCGATCTCATTCTTTTCCACGTCGAGCAGTGTGATGACAAATGAGTCCAAAGGTACGAGACGCTCAGCCGCCTTACGAGCCGCCATGTAAACGTCTTCCGGATTCAGGCTCGAATTCACGAGGGAACTGGTTTCATTAAGAATGGAGAAGCGATCCGCCGTGCGTACAGAGAGTTGGAACAGGCGGGCGTTTTCCAGGGCCACGGTGGCCTGATTGGTGATGGTCTTTGCGATCTCAAGTTCGTTAAAACCGAAACGTGCTTCACCCGTCATTTGAGCGAAAACAAGCGCCGAGAGATTCTGTCCGCTTGCGAGGGGCAAAACCAAAAGAGCAGTGGTATTCTCGCCGAGCATTTCGGCGAGCGGCACGAGATCAGGTTCGTTGCGGGCATCATCTGTATTGAAGATGCCAAGGGATTCACGCAAGCGGCTAAAGATGGGCGAATCCGGCAAGGGACGGGGGAGTTTGATGCGTGTTCGAGGGGCGGAAACTTTCCAGTACGCCCCGCCCCGTTCAAAGGTCACAACAGAGACGCGCCGTGCGCCCAATCCCTTGAGCAATTCGTTGGCGGTCAAATTCAGAATCTGTTCCGTATCCAACAAACCTGTGAGTGCGGACGCAAAACGATTCAGCGTGGCAAGACGTTGTGAGCGTTGGTCGAGTTCGGTGGCGCGGCTGACGCTGTCTTCGTACAGGCGGGCGTTATCCAGCGATACAGCCGATTGACTTGCAAAAGTAAGGCTGACTTGCATCTGGTCGCGGGTGTAATAGTGCGCCTGCCATTTTTCAACAGCAAGCACGCCCACCATTTCACCTTTGGAGATCATGGGAATTCCAAGCCACGAAAGGCGTGGAGCTTCCACGGGCATAAAGCGCGAATCTTCGCGCACATCGTTGATAAGGATGGGTTGGCCGGTCTGCGCCATTTCCTTGAAGAGGGCGCTATCTTGAACTGCTACAGACAAACCAAGTCGTTCTTCCGTGTCGGGGAAGCCGCGGGCAGAAACGACCGCGAGGCGATCTTTTTCACGCAGCCACAGTGTAGCCGTGTCGTAGGGAATGATGGGAACAAGCTGATCGAGCAGGGAGCTTATCAATTCGTCGCTGCGCAAACTGGAAGTCAGAGATGCGGCAGCATTGTTCAAGGCGTGCAATTGCCCAGCGCGTTCCTGCGTAGCCTGCACCAAACGGACGTTATCGAGTGAGAGCGCGATCTGTTGTGTAAGCGAAAGCAGCAGGGCTTCATCTTCATGTGAGAAAGCGGATGTGGCATTGAAGTTATCCAACACCAGCAGGCCCAAATTCTGTTCCGCTGTCCCAATGGGAACCAACAAGCTCGAAACGGGCAGACGTCCACCAGTGGCTTGACGATACAGCGCGAGGTTTTCAGGGCTTAAGTTGTAATCGCGCACGAAATTAACTTCGTCAATTCGGCGCGCGGATTTGTTCATAAAGACAGTGCCGGGTAAAGCCTCACCCTGACGATAGCTGATCGCCGTCATGCTGGTGTTATCGGCATAGCCTGAAGCGGCGCGCGGCACAAGCAATTCAGTTTGTTGATTCCAAACCAGTGCCACACCTGCATGCGCATGTTGAAGAACACGAATGGAACTATCAAGCAGAGATTTGACGATCGCATCCGGATCCATACCCGAAAGCTGGCGGCTGAAATCAAGCAGTAGATTCACCTCATCAAGACGTCGGCGCGTCTGGCTGAGCAGTGAAATATTTTGCAGAATAAGCGATGCCTGTTGTGAGATCTGCAGGTATACCTTGTTGTCTTCATCATTGAAATCCGGCAGCGCTTCGTGGCTGATGGCAAGCATGGCTGCCACAGTTTTATTTTCAACAAGCACCGGCAAACAGATCACACTTTTCGCGCGCAGTGAGGTCAACAACGTGGCGTCACGCCATTCATCGTTCTCATCGAGGCTGGAAATGAGAATGGGATTTCCAGTCTGCAGGCAGGCGCGCAACGGATTGCGCTGACCGAACAGGGATTCCACATTGGTGGAGCGCGGCAGACTGCCGAGCACATGGATCAGGCGCGGACCGTCCGAAGTATTCTCAGCGACAAGCGCGATCGACATTCCCAACTGGGTCAGTGTTTCGCGGCCCAATGCACTGAGCGCTGAAGTCGCATCCAACTGACGGCTGACGGATTTGGTAATGGCAAGACCGGCTCGCACACGTTGGGCACGCTGATCGAGGTTGTAAAGAGAGATGGTTTGCTCAAGGTCCTTATGGAGCAAAATGGGCAGGTCGTTCTGGGTAATGTCGATCAGTTTTTGTTGGCGCTGCAAACCAGAAGAAAGCGAATCAATGCGCATGCGCAATTCGCTCTGACGCAAAGTATTACTGATCAGCAGTGCAGCCTGCGCGGCAAAGACCTCCACGGATTCGATGGTGGCATGGTCCGGGCGCAGACCATTGGATGGGTCATCCAAACTGATCAAGCCGACGATCTGCCCATCAGCATCTTCAAGCGGAACAAGCAGGGCATCATCCGGATCCCAGGCATTGGGTAGCTTATCAGAGGCAGTAGTCACATCCAACGTGACCATGTGCACATCAGAAGGAACCACAGGCGATTGGTCAATGGGGATGAAATAGGAACGGCTGATCTTAAAATCAGGCTTCATGAGCTGCTGAACACTTGCCAAAGGCTGCTTGCGAACCAGCAATTCATTCAGCGTTTCACGCGGAATACCAACAGCGGTCAGACGGCGCAGCATGCCGGTCTCTGTTTCCACCATGCTCATCAAGACTACGCGGAATGGAGTTGAATCTCGAATGCCGCGCGCGATGATCTGGAGAGCCTGGTCAAGCGGTTGATCGTTGCCAAGGCTGTAGCTTACATCGGTAAGGCGCACAAGCGTATCTGAGCGGCGGCGCATCAATTCAGCGCTTCTCTTTTCAGATTGATAACGCTGCGCATTGCTTAATGAGATTCCAGCTTGTACCGCCAGAATTTGTGCAAGTTCAATGTCACCGGATGAAAATGCGTTGAGTTTATTCGAATGCAAACTGATCAACCCTATCAGTCGCGCCTGATAGGTGATCGGTGCGATCAGGGCAGAGCGAACCCCGGCATGCGGCTGTGGATGCTCTCCTTGCGAAAAGTCTGCAATGAGTCTGGGTTCGCGGGTCATCAACACATCCTGCTCGATCGCAGACAATTCACGTTCGCCGCACCCAGCAAAAAGCTCAACTTCCGTACCGGCTGGGTCGCCATTTTGATGGAAAAGGAAGACAGATGAACAGGTTGCCTGCACGATATGCAAGCTTTCATCATGAATGGTCTTGAGCAGATGGTTGATATCAAGCGATGCGCCCAATTCTCTGCCGATGCGTGTGACCGCCGAAAGCTGATCCACGCGGCGGCGTAAAAAGTCATCGGTTTGATTCAACAGGCTGGATGATTCCACGGCTGTGGCAAGCTGCCCTGCCGCCGTAGCTATCACTTGAAGATCATATGAATTGAAATAGTCGGGTTTGAAACTTCCCAGCATCAACTCGCCAATGCTGCGATCACGCACGATCAAAGGAACGACGATGGCCGACTCAAGCGAAAGCGTGGTCGTCAGCGGACGATAGACCGTGAGAATCCTTCTATCGGTGCTGAGATGCCCGGAGATGAATGGTTTCTGGCTTCCCGAAACTGTGGAACGATAGTTGGGGTCATCCATAAAAATCTGGATGAAAGAACTGCTGATGTCCTTCGGCAATCCAAATGTGGATTCGCGCCTCAAACGCAATTCGCCGCGCGATTCGTCCATCAGGAAAATTGCACCTGCATCCGCCTGAAACAGATTCGACAATTCCCGAATCGAGAATTTGAGGATCTCTTCAAGTGTGGCAGACGAACCTGAAAGGCTGGCAATGCGGCGAAGTGCATCGGAACGTTGAGCACGTCCGCGTGCCTGCTGAACCAGCAGCACGTTCTCAATGATCGCCGCCGCCTGATTGGCAACGATGTTCATCAAGCGAATCTCGTCCATACCGAAGCTGGATGTGCCGCGGGTGTGATGGCCGATCTGCAAATATCCGAGTGTGCGCCCGGAGGAAAGCAAAGGAACCAAGGCAATATCACGCAAACTGGCCGCCATCGCAATATCAGAAAGGCCCAGCGTACGCCAGTTCTCGTCTGTGGAGGCATTTAAGGTGAGGATGGGCTGCTGTCCAGCGATCACCTTCTCAGCAAGGCTTTCAGCAGGGACGGCCACACGATAGATCTCAACCAGGTGGGCAGGTAAACCGTGGAAGGGAGATTTCCCTTCCATCGTATGCTTCTCTTCATCATATAACAGAAAACCCACGATCTCGGCAGGGAACAAAGGTGCCACGCTATTCACGAGCCGTGTGAAAAGCTCCTGCATATCGCGGACAGTGCCAAGTGTCTGATTTAGATTCGCGAGACCGGCGAGTTCCGACGCGCGTTTCTGTTCATTTACATATAGTCTCGCATTACGGATCGCAACCGCTGCCTGTCCCGAAACCAACAACAGCAGATTAAGATCATACTGGCCAAACGCCCCGCTTCCCGTTTGACCAGCTTCGAGTGAGCCGACCAGCTCTCCCCCCGCCAGAAGCGGGATTCCCAAATAGGATTGGATGGGAAGCACTTCTCCATTCGTCTCAAATTCAGAACGGGAACGCACATCCCCAAACAGAATGGGGGCACGGCTTTCGATCAATCGGTTTGTCAGGCTTCCAAAATAAGACGCGGTCACACGTGCCGGTCCATTGGAACCCGGGTTGGCATTTTGAGAACGATAAAGGACCAGGGCCTGGTCCTCAGCATTCCATAATTTCAATTCAAGGATATCGGAGGGCACAAGACGGCTGACGTTATCCAAAATAGATTGCGCCGTGGTTTCAAGGTCAAGGCTGGCGGCGATACTTTGACTGAACTCCGTCACCACACGCAGAATCTCTTCCGATGCGCCGTCATTTTGTTCCAGCGCTGGAGCAAACTCTTTGCCGCGCAGGGAAATGAGCATTACGGGGTATGTGCCCGGAACTTCATAAGAGGCCACTTCAACAAGTTTGCCATTAATGGAAAGGCGCTTATATCCTGAAGTTACGCACAGATCCAAAAAATCATCCGATGGACGAACACGTCGTGAAAGGCGTTCAAGATCATAGGGCTCGTTCTCACGCAAATCAAAATAAGTGCGGGCCAGCGCACTTATGTATTCCACCCGCCCACCGGGCGCGAGAATAATGATGGCGTCATTTGAATTTGACGATTCGGGGACTGTAAATGAGTTGGGAGCAACAGCCTGCGGAGCAGCGGACGGGGTGCGCGATAAAACCCGCAAAATCACCCAGACCAGTGCTCCAAAAACTAGCCCGGCAATTAACAGGTTTAAACCCAACCCGGAAGACATGAAAACGCTCGCTTCTATCAGGCAGCAGAAGTGGCAGCGGTATCCTGTCGCCGTGCTTCAGCCGCAAGTTCAGTGATCTCTCGAATATCTGCGAAGGATTGAAGGCTCGGCGAAACCAATCCCGCAGATAAATACATAAACCCGACCTTCTCCACTCCCCCTTCAGCTTTCGGGGCTTGAATAAAACCCTGCTGGCGGTCGATAAAGTTGTAGTGACTTTGCACCTCGCTGGCAAAGCGGTCTTTCAATCTTGTGCGAATGTTCGGGGCGGCCTCATTCGTTGTAATGATAATGAAGTTGTCGCCTCCAGCGTGACCGATAAAATCGCTCGTGGTACCCAACTCGTCTACAACTTCGCCGATCATCATTGCGGCAAAACGTACAACATCATCGCCAGCCACAAAGCCGTACACATCCTTGAAGGCTTCAAAGTTGTTGACACGCACATCCAACAATGCCCAATCCTTCTCACGAATGATGCGGCGCAGTTGTTCCTCGATGAGTCTTCCTGCAGGCAGGCCGGAGCGCGGGTCGGTGAGGCTCTCGCGTTCCGAGCGTCGAATGGCACCCTGTACGCGCAGTTTCAATTCCTCGATATCAAAAGGTTTGGTGATGTAATCATCCGCGCCCAATTCAAGGCCCTGTAATTTATCGCTGCGTTCATCTTTTTGGGTAAGGAAAATCACCGGGATATGACTGGTACGGGTGCTCGTCCGCAAATTGCGGCACACCTCATAACCATCGATATCCGGCAACATAATATCCAATACGATCAGGTGCGGCAGAACCTGCTTTGTCTTATCAAGAGCATCACGGCCGCGATTTGCTACATCCACGTCATACTGCAGACTCGTGAAGTAGATCTTGAGCATATTGGCGATATCAACATCATCTTCCACTACCAAAAGCCGGGCATTTCCCATGTTGAGCCTCCTTTAAGCACGTCGTAACCCTTTGCGGGCGTTTTGTCGAACGGCTTCAATCTGTTCATTGGTTACTTCGCGCTCGAACGATCTGAAACCACTCATGCGAAAGCCGTGTCGTTCTGCGATCGCGGTGATATCCTGTACACGTTCCAACGTAATATCCTTGCCAACGGTGTAATCTTCAAAGCGGCCTTCCAAAGCAAGAGCGATGGTCTCAGCCATGCAAGCATACGCCTTTCCATCAGGAAAGCCGAAGTTGAAATGGAAATTTACGGCGCCAGGCACATCAACCATTCCGCCGTCAATCACTAATATATCATCTCTCGCCGCCGCAACCATTGCAGAAACATCACGGGGACGGGCCACATCGCACACCACACTACCCGGCTGTAAATGCTCCGGGCGGATGACGTCATGGATGGAACTGGTAACCGTTAAGATCAATTCTGCGTCCTTTAAAACATCCATTTTGGTGCTGATGACCAACTCGCTTCTTGCGTGGACCTTGAGCCGGTCCCGCAATCCTTCGAGTTTTTTCTCATCCCGGGCCACGAGTAAAACCCGTGCCGCTTCACCAGCCAGCAGTTCAGCGCAGACCCGGCCGATCGCGCCAGTCGCGCCTACTACTGCCACTGTCGCGCTTTCCATTTTAATGTCCATCACGTGCGCCGCATCCCGAATAGCTTGTACGGCCATTGCCACGGTAAAGGAATCGCCCGTGGTTACGGGAATTTCGAGTTTGTTTGCGATGGTCACGCCTGCGTCCCCCACCACAGAGGTGAAGGCACCCAGGCCGAGAATATTGGCTCCAAGTCTTTCAGCCATGTGCCCGGTCTGGATAATTTTACGATAGACTGTGCGCTCAGGCAACTCCATCATGCGCCTTGGAGTATACGGACATGCAAGGAACCAGCCTTTAATGGTCTTGCCGGTCGCCTGTGAGGTGATTCCTTCGATTTCCGAGATGTAAACCGGCGGAAAAAAGGTGGAAAAAAAGTCGATCTGTCTCTCACTCAATACACGGCCTAGAAATGGGAACTTTCGGCTGACGTCTCGCTTGGGATCGATGGGGTGAATGATGAATGCAAAACTATCCATTTTATCTCGACGGTGCTTGATGGCCGTTTACCATGACTCTGAGTCACCTTTTGATTGCATGTGATATGGGGTTTGATGAAGATGAGCAAGTTTGAGGTTGTGGTGGTCGCTATCCTCGAACGTGATATCCCGGTCAATCACACGCCGTTCCTTGGAAGCTGCCAACACCACATCCGACTCGATGGTGCGCGCTGGGTAAACGATCATGCCCGAGCCGACACGGCAATTATGACCCACACAGCCACCCATCACCGGGCGGTTGGACAGGCTCAATTTTCCGTTGCCATCGCGGGCGCGGATTGGAGCAGGGATGAGGTTGTAATCGGTCCATGTGGAGCCTGCGCCGATAAATGTATTTCTACCGATCACGCACATTTGCAAACAGGTGTTCTGCGCCAACATGCTATTTTCCATGATGGTGGTCATGAAGAGTGAGGCACGGAAGGGCAGGAATGCCCCATCCCCCACCACTGAAAGCATGACCTGCACATCTTGTGAAATGTTAACGTTGTTTCCAATAATGCTGTTCTCGATCACGGCCCCCGCATTGATGGTCACATTATCGCCGATGATGGCGGGGCCGTGAATGACAGCGCTTGGGTCAATGACACAACCCTTGCCCACCTTCACCAACTCGGAGCACTCAAGAACCTGCCTGCCTTCGTAGATGGCCTTGCCAATGATCTTGAGCTTGAAACCAAGTTCTTCATTTAATCTCTTTTCAAACCGCGCACCGTGCGCAAACTGACCAAACACGGTATCTGCAATGAAGACATGCACCCAGGAATCGATCGCCATCATTGCGCGCAAAGGCACCTGAAAGACAAGGTCGCCGCTGCGGTCGCCCATATAGGTCGGCACATGGTAATACCCAATCTCGCGCGCCTGCATATCAATGACAAGTGGTTCCGCACCAGCCACGGGGCCATTAGGGTAATACCACAAATCCGCAAGGTATAAACTCCCCGCAGGGGTATAGGACGTGGAAAGCGGCAGGGCATGTTCACGGAAGGCAGGGTCATCTGAACGGAACGCAGCCCGCACAGGCTTGTTAAGTTTGATTGCCTGATCCATAAATGCCTGGATATAGTATTTATCGAAGAAGAGATTATCGCGATAGACGATGGCCTGCTCGCGCACAGGCTGCAGGCGTTCGCCCTGCTTCAATTCCATTTCGCGTGTTACATACGGGGCTAGTAAGTTGCGCTGATGCAGCCAAAGAGGAGAGTTTTGGATGCGCAATTCGCGCGCCGGTTCACAAAACGGCATGATCTGATTTTGGGCATGCAGGACAACTTTCAACATAATATATGATTATAAATCAAAGTATGTGGCAAAATGCCCGTCCAACAAAACTGTTAAACATGGCCTTTTGCCGTTTATGAAAGTGGAGTTTGGTCTATAACTATGGTACAGGTTTCGTCGCCACGGGCGACGCAGGCGGTTTCTTCAACGCTAAACACTTTCCCCCCGCTGAGCCAATATAACGCCTCTTGCAATACCCCAACTGCCAGGTGGCAAATCGCCTCATCCGCCGTTCTTTCCCAGCAAAGCGGACAGTGCTCGATGATCCAATAGATTTTATTTTCTGATTCGTCCACGCGAACCTTCTGATCAGAGTGCTTGTTGAACAGGTCAGCAAACACTCTTGCGCCGGTGCGCAGCTTTGTCGGGAGAGGCAGGAGGCGGAAAGCCATCTCAGTCAACCCGAGCATGGATCCGTATTCTTTTAATCCATATCGGAATGAAGAACGACCCACACGCAGTGCCACTCCCCGCCCGCCGCGCGGACCATAAACTTTTTCAAGGGAAGCCTGAAGCGCGCTGACCGTCTCAAAGGAGAAGGTACGCTCAGAACTGGTCGTTGGGTAATTTTCAATAATACTGTCAAGGGAGCCAAGATGAAGCACGGTATTCACCCCACTCGTGCCCATAACCTCCTCCATGCCCTGCAGGATGAGTCTCCCCATTTTCTGAGGATAGTAATACTGCGGACTCATGAAGTCGGATTCTCTTGATCCAGGAATGATTTTAGTTTTTGGGTGAACTCAAGCGGTTCATCCAACATGATGAAATGTCCCGCTTTTGGAAATCGCTCAATACGAGCCTTCGATACGCCTTCCTGCAGCGGCTTCCATTGGTTTGGATTCACCACGATATCATTATCACCATACATGCCCATCACCGGCACCTGTATGGTATGAAGGCTGGGGCGTAGATCCGTCCGTCTTAATGAGCCAATGCTGGCAAAGAAAGCTTCCAATGTGGTCCGGGATACATCCCGGTCCATCATTTCAGCCCAATGTTTATCTTTTGAATAGTAGGGAGCAAGGATGCGATAGAAGGATTTATAAATCCATAAATTGTGATAAGTAAGCCAGCCAAACGCGCGGTATCCGAATACACGCGGGAAAAAATACAGGGAAGAGCCTGAAATGGGCGAACCGATCACAACCACTTTTTCGACCCGTTCCGGGTATTGCATGGCGGTCAACAAACTGACCGTACCGCCCATGCTATGTCCCACCAACGGGGCGCGGATAATTCCCAACTGCTCCATGAACTGGTTGACCAAGCCGACAAAATCTTTTACAGCATATGTCTCACGTTTTGTACCGGATTCTCCAAACCCCCAAAAATCCAAGGCATAGGTGCGATAAAAGGCACCCAGATAACCCATGGTCTGCTGCCATAACCCCCATGAACCTTGATACCCATGCAACAGAATTACCGGGCGTCCCCGCCCGTAAACCTCATAATGAACTATTCCCTGATCAGTAGTAATTGAAGACACAGCAAGGATACACCTGACCCTATTTTTCGGAGTCCATTTCTTTTAGGATGCTATACAACAACTCCAGCAAAACCGTTTTGACAGTATCGCGATTCGTTGCCACACAGGGTAATAATTTTGTTTCACCGTCAAGGCGCAAGGCATGGCGTACATCCTCAAGATCCCAGGCATCATCCACATCCTGTTTATTGGCTGCAACTACAAAGGGTGTAGGGGCATATGCGCGAAAAGTCTCAAGAATCGAACGCGCTTCGCGGAAAGTTTCAGGGCGGGTGCTATCCACCATGACGATGAATCCGAGCATGCCTTCCGAAAGAATCTCCCACATGAAGTCGAAGCGCTTTTGGCCCGGTGTACCAAATAGATACAATACCAGGTCTTCGTCCACCGTGATGCGGCCGAAATCCATTGCCACTGTGGTGGCAGATTTTACGGAGCGCTCTTCATCGGAAGAGATCCTGCGTTCTGTGGCAACTACATCAATTTCGCTGACAGACTGGATAAACTGAGTCTTGCCAGCGCTGAATGGACCTGTCACTACCATTTTGACCGTTTGCATAATTTCTGTCCTTCTAGCCCTGATGATTACATTGTTCGAATGCGGCCAATCAATTTATTGATCAACGATTTCTGTTCTTCTTTATTCTGCACCGGGAATTGCTTCGGGTTTGGCGGAGGAACCGTGCCCTGCGGGCGCGCCAATTCAACCAGACCCGCCTGCAACAAACCATAAACGATCCTGCGGATATCAAGGTCACTCAATTTGTTTGTGCTGGCAATCTGGCGCATTGTATTCTTTGGGTCAACGAACTTAACCACTTTCCACTCTTCAATACTCAAGTTCACGTTGGTGAGCGGACGTTCGGTAAACTTTAGCGCCATATCGAGGCTGGGAATTTCATCTTGCAACTGTTCCAATTCGCGCAGTTGTCGCGAGCCTTCGATAATAATGTTTTCGAGATCAAGCCTGACGTTGATGCGGTCATCCGGCGGAAGCATTTCATTCTCGAAGCGGAAGATTCCCTCCACCCATGTGAAAAGCTTTCGTACCACCTCGGTGAAATATCCCTGCAAATTCAGCAGAATGTCTTCCTGGGTGACATAACCTGCATTAATAAGAAGCAGGCCAAGTTCCTTATCGGTCATCTGGCCTGCCCGGTCCGCTATAGCGCGGTATTGATTCACATTAATCTTGTTTGCCTTGTGTAAAACCAGGGCAAGGCTTCCATCTTCCTTGCCGATGCGGGCATAGGCAAGCTTCCCTTCACGAAAGGAAACATAGGCCTGCTCTGAAGGACCATCCAAAATCAGGGTCCCGGTTTTGCTGGCAAGATTTATCAGATTAAGTAATTGTGTAATCGTAAAATCACGTAAATTTCCACGCAGGGCCATATATCCTCTATATTCGCCATCCATGGATGACTAGGTGAAAATTATACATGCAAGGTGACATTGCGTCAATTAACCCGCTTATCATTCTTGTGAGGGTACCGACAAAACTGCACTGTCGCCTTATTACCCGAAACAGATTGACAACTTCCGAAAGCGACAATTTCAAGCTTACATTTACAAGTGACATAAGTCACGTGCACTATGGCGCAAATTAACTTGTCTTTAATCTTCAAAGAACATAGAATTCGGAGGTATTTGCTCGAAATGCCCATGTATAGATTGAGCTTTATTTCACTAAAGGAGGCTTCGCAGAAATCACATAGAAATATTTAGATCAGGTTTTCAAACTTTGATAAAGGAGAATGCAAAATGAACTTCAAGAAAATGTTAGTATTGCTCGGTGTGATGATTGTTGTCGGCGCTATTTTAGCGGCTTGCGGCGGCACACCCACCAGCGCACCAGCCCCGGAAGCAACCGAGGCCCCGGCAACCGCCCCATTGCCAGAAACCCCCTACTTGGCTGATTGGCAAGGTTCCGGTCACAACGACGTAGCTGGCGAACCATTCCGTCACTGGGATGATGCAGCTGAAAATCCTGATGGTGTGCCCACCACCTGTGCCAAGTGCCATTCCAGCGCTGGCTACCAGGATTTCCTCGGCCTCGACGGCTCTGAAGCCGGCAAAGTTGACGCGGCAGTTCCCGCCGCTGAAGCCCAAGGTATTCAGTGCGTGGCTTGCCACAATGCTGGTACCATTTCCAAGACAACCGTGGTATTCCCCTCCGGCGTAGAGATCAAAGCCGGTGATGATGTCCGTTGTATGGAATGTCATCAGGGACGTGAGTCCAAGGTCAGTGTTGACGGCCTCATCGCCAAGTTCGGTGAGAACGTTGATCCCGACGCTGTGCCCGCTCCTGTAAAAGATGACCAGGGCAAAGATGTCGTTCTCGGCTTCCGTAATGTTCACTACTATGCCGCAGCGGCCACCCTTTACGGTGGCATGACCCACGGCGGTTATGAATATGATGGCATGGGCTACGACTCCAAGAATACCCACGTCGAAGGCTATGATTCCTGCACCGGTTGTCACAACCCCCACACTCTCGAAGTGAAGGTTGAACAGTGCGCGAACTGCCATGAAGGTGTTGCCTCTGTGGATGATCTCAAGAACATCCGCATGGTTTCCTCCACCCCCGATTACGATGGTGATGGAAACGCTGAAGAAGGCATGTACTATGAAATCGAAGGCCTGCAGGAAGCCCTTATGGCCGAGATCACCAAGTACGCCGCAGGGACTGCTGGCGCTGAGATCAAGTATGATGCAGCCACCTACCCCTACTTCATGGGTGCCGACGGCAAAGCCTACCCCAACTGGACGCCCCGCTTGCTCAAAGCCGCTTACAACTACCAGGTATCCCTGAAGGATCCCGGTGCGTATGCCCACGGCAACAAGTACATCGTCCAATTGCTCTTCGACTCGATCGCCGACCTCGGCGGTGACACCAGCAAACTTGCCCGCACCGATGCTGGCCACTTTGCTGGCGACACCATGCCCTTCCGCGATTGGGATCTGACCGAAGACGGTCAACCCAACTACATGGTGCCCTTCGGCTGTGTGAAATGCCATACTGCCCAAGGTCTGCCCACCTTCATCAAAGATGGTGGTACAACTGTAGTAACTTCCAACGGAACAACCTCCACTACTGGCGTACAGTCTATGCCCTCCAGCAATGGCTTTATGTGCTCTACATGCCATAACGAAGAAGCTTGGCCAGAGCGCTATGCTGTTACTAATGTTGTCTTCCCAAGCGGCAAGACCGTCTCCTTCGGCGGTAAAGATGCCGATGGCAACTGGGTCGCTGACGATGCCAATCTGTGCATTTCCTGCCACATGGGCCGTGAATCCACCTCAAGTGTGAACAACGCCCTCAAAGGCAAGGATCCGGACACAGTTGACGCCAAGATCCGTTTCAAGAACATCCACTACTTTGCGGCTGGCGCCACCCTCTTTGGCAACGATGCTCAAGGGTGCCTACCAGTACGAAGGCAAGACCTATTTCGGTCAAAACATGCACGCTGACGAAGAAGGCAAGATGAACAAGTGCCAGGACTGTCACGATGTTCACGCCCTCGAACCCAAGGTTGAGTCCTGCGAAACCTGTCACGACACCACCGATCCGTTGGCCATTCGCGAAAGCGATGTGGACTATGACGGCGACGGCGATGTGACCGAAGGTATCAAGGGTGAAGTTGATACACTCGCAGAAGCCCTCTATGCCCAAATGCAGAACTATGCTGCGGCAAACGGTGGCGCCAATCGAATACAACCCCGCCGCTTACCCGTACTTCTTCTGGTGCTGACAGTGGCAAATCCTATGCAACGCTGGACACCCCCGCCTGCTCCAGGCGGCCTTCAACTATCAATATAGCCAGAAGGACCCAGGTGTTTACGTTCACAATCCGAAATACGTCATCCAGATCTTGATCGACTCGATCGAAGACCTGGGCGGCGATGTGACCACCTACACACGCCCGGAAGTTCCGGCCCCCGCTCAGTAAAGTAATTTCAAGTATTAAAAAAGATGGCGGACAGCAATGTCCGTCATCTTTTTTTAATCCCTTATTAATCACACCAAAACAGTGATATTCAGCACTTTATTCCCGTGATGACCTCTCTTACAATATGGGGCAATTGCCCCATGACACATTTTATTCGGGCTATAATCGGACAAAACTTCCTTTAATAGGAGCATGTAATGGATTTTAGAAAACCACTCCGCCCGCGTCATCTCTGGACCGTTAGCCTGTTGCTCGGAATTGGGCTTTTTCTTTTCGCCCTGATTTCTCTCACCACCCCCGCCCAGGCCGCACCATCCCATCAAGATGATAAGCCCTCAAATGATTTCTGCCTCGCCTGTCATCAGGAGGAAGGCGTAGATCTCACTCTCGGCAAAGAGTCTCTTCCCGTCACCATAAACCCAACTCAATTTGGGCTGTCAGTTCACGGCGAAGAAGGAATCGCCTGTGTCGACTGTCACTCGAACATCAGCGATTATCCCCATCCTGATGTAAAAGTAAAAAACGTGCGCGACTTCACACTGGGTTTCCTGGATACCTGCAAGGAATGCCACGAAGAGCAATACAACAAGGCGCACAACAGCGTACATCAGATCGCCTTCGATGAAGGCAATAAGAATGCCGCAGTCTGTATGGACTGCCATAACCCGCACACACAATCTCGCCTGACCGGCAAGACCAGTGGTGAGCTCACCGCCTCTGCCCGCCTGCACATCCCTGAAACGTGCGCCCAATGTCATAGCACCATTTACGACCAGTACAAGACCAGCGTACACGGAAACGCACTGACAGAGGAAGGCAACACTGACGTGCCCACCTGTATCGACTGCCACGGTGTGCACGATATTCAAGACCCCACCACGGTCTCGTTCCGAAACAGCACACCCTTCCTGTGCGCCAACTGCCATACCGATGCAGAGATCATGGATAAATATAAAATCTCCACGAATGTGCTCAATTCCTACGTGGCAGATTTTCACGGCACCACGGTCAAACTCTTTGAAGAGGAATTCCCGGGCCAGCCCACCAACAAGCCGGTCTGTACCGACTGTCACGGCGTACACAACATCTCCAAGGTGGATGACCCGACTACAGGCATTGCCCTGAAAGACAACTTACTGGGAAAATGCCAGCGCTGTCACCCGGATGCCACCTCCAACTTCCCCGACGCGTGGATGAGCCACTACGAACCCAGCCCGGAGAATTTCCCACTCGTGTATTACGTCAACCTGTTTTATAAATTCTTCATTCCTGCCGTATTGGGAGGCATGATCGTGTTCATTATTACCGATATCTACCGACGCATCATCAATCGCGTCAAAGGAGTCAAGCACTCATGAGCCAGTCATCTACCAATCTCTACCTGCGCTTTCCCATTGCGCGCCGCATCGAGCACTGGGTGATGATGCTTTCTTTCACCCTGCTGGGCATCACAGGGCTTGCACAAAAATTCTCGGGGCATCCGGTGGCGGTTTCCATTCTGAACACGCTTGGCGGTATTGAAAACTTGCGCACCATCCATCACATCGCCGCCATTGTCATGATGTTCGGCACAGCCTGGCATATCCTCGTCATGGGCTATAGCGTCTTCGTATTACGCGACCAGATGTCCATGCTTCCATCCCTTCAGGATGCCAAAGATGGAATTCAGGCCCTGCTTTATAACATCGGTTTTGCAAAGACCTACCCACAAATGGGACGCTATACCTTCGAAGAGAAAATGGAATATTGGGCTTTTGTATGGGGCGCTGCGGTCATGGGCATGACAGGCTTCCTGATGTGGAATCCCATCACTGCCACAAATTATCTACCCGGTCAATTTGTGCCCGCGGCCAAAGCTGCGCATGGCGGCGAAGCCGTTCTCGCGGTACTGGCCATCATCATCTGGCACATGTACGGCGTGCATATCAAACGTTTCAACAAAGCCATGTTCACGGCAAACAAACCGAAGCGGAAATGCTCCATGAACATCCTCTCGAACTCGCGGATATGAAAGCCGGTATCACTGACCGACGCCCCGACGCTGCGACGCTGCGCAAACGAAAGATGATCTACTACCCCATCGCCGCCATTGTGACCCTTGGCATGCTCGCTGGAATCTTTGGCTTTATCAACGCTGAAGAAACCGCCCTCACCACCATCACCCCGCTGACCGAATCTGAGATCTACTCACCTCAGCAGGCACCTCAGCCGTAATTTAATCGGACCCTAAAGACGCTGAACCTTTAGGGTCCGATTTTTTGGAGGAACAATGAAGCTACGCGAACGGATTTCAAAATTTTTTCATCCCGCCCCCGGCTCTCCTGGCTGGGTTCTGATTCTCCCATATGCGGTTTTGATCCTTCTTTTCATTGGGGTCACATTCGGCGGTATTCACACCTGGGAATATACAAACTCGCCTGAGTTCTGCGGCACGGCTTGTCATACCATGCCGCCACAGGATGTAGTTTATAAAGAGTCTCCGCATGCGAATGTTACCTGCGAAGAATGCCATATCGGCCGCGCCTCCTTCATGGACCAGGCCATGCGCAAGACCCAGGGCATTAAGGAAACCTACTATGAGGTATTCAAGCTTTACGAGTACCCTATCCGTGCAAAGGCCCTGCGCCCCTCCCTCGATACCTGTGAAAAATGCCATCGCCCTGAAACCTTCTCCGATGACAGCCTGCGCCAGATCAATCATTTCGCCAGCGATCGCGAGAATACCGCTTCAAGCGTATACCTGATCATGAAGACCGGCGGCGGGGATGCCCGTGAGGGAAACGCACGCGGTATCCACTGGCATATTACAAGCAAGGTTCAGTACTATTCCGACGATGAACTAAGCCAGACCATTCCTTACGTGCGCGTGTATAACGACGACGGTACCTTCACCGAATATACCGATGTTGAATCGGGTTTCGATCCGTCTACCATTGACGAAAGCCAGCTCAAACAAATGGACTGCGTGACCTGCCACAACCGTGTGACCCACAACTTCAAGGAACCATCCAAATCTGTGGATCAATCGATGTCGAACGGCCTGATTGACCCGTCCATTCCATTTATCCGACAGAAGGCGGTTGAAGCGCTCACCACGAAATATGCGACACGTGATGAAGCGGTAAAAGCCATCGCCGATATTGAAGAAGAGTACAAACGCAACCTATTCGATGTATACAGCCAGAACGGCGAAAAGATCCAACAGGCCATCGTTGAAATTCAGGCCATTTACGACCGCACCGTCTTCCATGACCAGAAGATTGACTGGGAGACCTACCCAAACAATCTCGGCCACATCGATGCGCCCGGCTGTTTCCGCTGCCACGACGGCAAACATCTAAATGCTGAAAATGAGGCAATACGCTTGGAGTGTAATGGGTGTCATGCGATCCCTGTGACCGCCAATGCCGATGACTTCGTCACCCGCATTGAGATCAGCCGCGGACCCGAGCCCGAGACCCATCTCAACCCGAACTGGATCAGCATGCATAATCAGACGCTGGGTCCATCCTGTTCGAACTGCCACAATACAAAAGACCCGGGCGGCACAAGCAACACCTCGTTCTGTTCCAACAGCGCCTGCCACGGAAACGTATTCACTTACGCGGGCTTTGATGCTCCTGCCCTGCGCGAGATCATCAAGAGCCAGCTGCCTCCGCCAGAACCCGCATTGGAAGTGCCCGTGTTGACCGGTGAACCGACCTACGAAAACTACATCGGGACGTTATTCACCGTCAAGTGCACGGGATGCCATACCGAAGGCGATGCGGCTCCTGAAGGCCTTGACCTTTCCACATATGCCGCCATTATGAAGGGCAGCGAGAACGGCCCGGTGATCATCGCCAACGATCCCACGAACAGCCTGCTCGTTCAAGTCCAGTCGGTTGACCACTTCGCGAATTTCACCCTCGATGAGCTGACTAATGTGATCAACTGGATCATTGCGGGCACACCCGAAAACTAGACAAACAGATAAACAAAAAAGAGTCATCCGTTTGGATGACTCTTTTTTGTTTCCACGAGTGCGAACGCACCCAGATTATGCTTTTATAGCATCATCAGCCATGACATGAACGGTTTCATACTCTTCGCTGGTCAGGCGGTGATCCACCACCCGCAGATACTTCACACCGATGGAGAAAGCCAGCAGGCCAAAGGCAATGATTCCAAGCCCAGCCGCCCATTCAACCAGAGACGGTGAGTAGGAGGTATAGGAAATCATGGCTTCGCCGGGCAGGTAGGAAATGACGGTGAGGAAACCGACGATATTCGTATCGAAACGGAAGGCAACCACGCCGCCCACGATCATCGCCAGGCCAAGCATCCGCCAGAAGGGAGATAAACGTGTGGGTTTGTAGAGCAGGATGATGGTCGGGATGAGCGCGCCGAATAACATCTCGCCGAACCAGAAGTTGAAGGAGAGAGTCCCGCTGGTGAGCAATTTGAAGGCTTCGGTTCGTCCAGGTTCGTAGGTATAGGTTTGGGCCAGCCAATCCCAGAAGCGCCAGTACAGATACGCGATCATCATATAACCGAGGACCTGTGAGACACGCTCAACAAGGATGTCATTCACTTTGGCTTTTGGGGTTAGGCGGGCGGCCAGCATCGAGGCGAAAAGGGTCAGTGCAACACCGCCGAGGATGGCCGTGAACATAAACATGACAGACATCTCAGGCTTATACCAAATGGGGCGTGCTTTGATGACGCCGTACACTGCGCCAAGGGAAGATTGATGCAGGCTCGAAAGACCCAAGCCGAGGATGGCAAGCACGGGAGCATAATGATGCATGTGTTCCATCTTTTCGGCAATGCGCGGGAATTTCTTGCGCAGCCATTCAAAGGAGGCCACGATGGGCATCACTTCAAAGACGAGCACCGTAAAGTACAGGCCCACGCACATGGTCACTTCCCAAAGCAGGGAGTGTGTATTCCAATACACAAAGGATTTCCAGAAACGGTCGGGGCGGCCAATGTCGAGCAGAAGAGCCATCATGGCCATGCTGTACCCCGTGAAGCCGATGAAGGTGGCTGTGCGCGCAATGGGCTCATAGCGTTTGAAACCAAAGAGATAGACGATCGCGCAAAGGCTGAATGCACCTGCCGCCACGGCAATGGAGGAAAGGTCGATCGTGATCCACAGACCCCAAGGGACGATGTCGGTGAGGTTGGTGATGGAAAGGCCGAACCAGAAGACCGAGAGGCCTGCCACCAGCGCTGTAGCCAATAGCACACCGAGAAAGCTCAGCCACAAACCCCAAGGGGTGAAGATATTTTCGCGAATGGTTTTAAAGATGGTTTTCATGTTAGTTCTCCACAACGCCGTCTTCTCTTACGGGCAGGTAATAAACACGTGGATTGGTTCCCAGGTTTTCGCGCAGACGATAGGACGGGTGCTTCTTCAAGACCAGGCTGACATTCGAATGAGGGTCATTCAGATCGCCGAAAATGCGAGCGCCCGTCGGGCAGGTGACCACGCAGGCCGGGGTTGCTTCCGCATCCACACCAGGGACGAGACCAACAGACATGCCGCGATCGATACGGTTGTAGCAGAAGGAACATTTCTCCGGCACACCGCGCGGACGACGATCCACCTCGGGTTCGCCCCATTCGGGCACGGCGGGGTTTTCCCCGGTAAATTCCTTCCAGTTGAAGACGCGCGCATCGTACGGGCAGGCGACCATGCAATAGCGGCAGCCGATGCATTTGTCGTAGTCCATCATCACGATACCGTCATCACGGTAGTAGGAGGCGCCCACAGGGCAGACTTCCACACATGGAGCATGTTCACATTGCATACATGGGCGGGGCAGGTACACCTTTTCGCCATTGAGTTCGCCCGCATCGAGAACCTTTGTCCATTGCAATTCGGGATTGATGTCGTTATGGGCATGGCAGGCCAGATTGCATTGATCACAACCTGTGCATTTGGATTGGTCAATCACCATCACCCACTGATGTTCGCCCTTTGCGGCACCGGAAGCTCCCGCTTCCTGGATGATACGTGTTCCAGCCGCTACTGCGAGTCCAACAGCAGAGAGCTTGATGAAATCACGACGATTGAAATTATTCTCAGTCATGGTGGGTCTCCTCTGATTTTTCACGATCAGGCGATACCAGCGCTCAAGCCAGGGAGCAAGAACCATGCCAGCGGCAAGACCGATTAGAGCGGCCAAACCTGCGTAACCGATCGGGGAAACAGGAGTCGGTTCAGGCATGATGGAGGACATTTCTACTGCGGGGGTCGGCTCAGCGGTAGGTTCCGTTACTGAAATACTGGAAACTTCCTTGGTCGAAGCCACATCGCCGGCTGCATGCATTTGCTCTGCATGGCAGGTGGTGCAGGTCTTGATACTGGCCTTGAATGAATGATCGGGAACTGAGTGGATCTCTTTGTTGGAGTTTTCCAAATGTTCAAGGTGGCAGTCGATACAGGTAATATCCTGCTGGCTGTGCGTCGAATACGGGAAGTTCATGCTGGCTTCTTCATGGCAGCTAATGCACAAGCGGGAGGCATCATTGACAGCATTCGGATCTTTCAAATCGATCGTGATCTTCAAGGAAGCGTTGTGGGGGTCATGGCAGGAGGAGCAGTCCATGCCGTTCTGGTAGTGGGCGCTGCCCTGCCAGGATTCTTCAGCAATAAAGCGGGTATCGGTGTGGCATGTGCCGCAGGTATTGGAAGTGGGGTCCACGGTCATGGAGGTCTTCGGGTGATCGCCGCCTTCATCCTTATGGCAGGCTGCGCAGGTCACGCCGTCTTCCTTCCAGGTACCGGTGGCTTCATCGTAGCCTGTCACGTGACAGGTCAGACAGGCACCGGGTTGGCCTTGTTCCGTCCAGGCTGCCACGAAAATCGGATCAGACTTGGCGTTTCCGTGCGGGCCGTTCTGCCAGCTCATTTGCGAGTCTTCGTGGCATTCGGCGCAGTCACCATTTTCCTCCTGGGCAGGGGGAGGAGTCACATCCTGTGCGGAAACAGCAACAAGGGTTACGCCCGCAAACACGAGGGCGAACATCAAGGCAATCAGGGCTTTCTCGAAACGCGAAAACATTTTTACATCTCCTTATTAAACGTGGGCATTGATATGTTTGGCAGCGGGCGCGGGTGCGGCAAGGAAAACCTCACAATCGAGGCAGGCTTCCCGCAAATACCCGTTCGCCAAACGATGAGTCTGCCAGCAGGGCTGTTCATCTTTGGCGGCACGCACCATGATCTCGTCGATGGAAAGACCTTCTTCCTTCCAGCACGGCATATTGTTTTTTACCAGCGCAGCGCGTTCCTTCTCGGCTTCCGCCTGCCAGCGTACATCCAGCCTGTGAAGCAAAAAAACGACCAGGGCGGTCACAGTCAACGGCACGATCAAGCGGAGAAAAACGCCTATAACAAAAGCAAGTGTGGTATTCATAGCAACCTCATTTAAGCCAGTAATTGGATTCTTTACGACGGAGCCATTCGCCAACCAGCAACAGCACTCCAAACGGGATCACGAGGCGGACGACGAAGAGCAATAAGATGATTTCTGAACCGTTCATGGCATTCTCCTTTCTGTTTCTTTATCTTTATCTTGACTACAGGATACGCTTACATTAAAGGAAAGTAAATTCGGCTCGCCCCCCATCTTGGATGCAGGACTCACGCATCTTTCCCACCCCAAACCTGTGGACAACACCCCACACATTCCCCACCCTCATGGGGGATTCTCCCCACTTAAAAACGACAGGCCACCCATGAATGGGTGGCCTGTCGTTGAACCCGACAATTCAGGTCAGGGAAGCTGCATTGGTTTCAAGACAAATAATTTCTATAGAGCAGACAGTTTTCAGGAGATCAAAACATCACGCCTTGATAATCCCCTTGCGAATCGCGTATCGGACCAATTCGGAGCGGGAATGCAAATTCAGTTTCCGCATGATATTTTCGCGGTGACGTTCCACGGTCTTCGGGCTGATAACGAGGGCCTCAGCAATCTCATCATTCCCTGCGCCTTCGGCCAAATGAGTAAGTACTTCACGTTCACGATCGGTCAAGCCATCAAGGTTCAGCTTTTCCTCGGCGGGGCGCTCGGCATTCAGGTAATCGCGCACAAGCAGTTTTGCCATGGAGGGATATAAATACACCTCTCCCGCAGCCGCCGCGCGAATGGCTGTGATCAACTCATCAGGCGCGGCGCGCTTGGGCACATACCCTGAAGCGCCCGCATCAAGCATCTGGAAGAAATATTCCTCGTCTTCGTGAATGGTCAAGGCCACGATCTTCACATCGGGGAATTTCTTTTTAATGTCGCGCGTGGCTTCGATGCCCGTTTTATCGGGCAGCCCAATATCCATGAGAATGACATCGGGGTTCGTCCGCTCGGCCTCCAGCATTGCTTCTGCCGCAGAACCTGCCTCACCGACAATTTCCATTTCTTCGTGGCCGCTCAGCAACATTTTCAACCCCGAACGGACCACAGCATGGTCATCCACCAACAATAAACGTGTCATACTTAACTGCCCTCCACCTTTTTCAAATGATAAGGGATCACCGCTTCAACTTCCGTACCGTAGTTCGGGCGCGAGCGGACATCCACCGCGCCTCCCAACAGCATGGCGCGTTCCTCCATTCCCGCCAACCCCAGGGAGGTGCGCCCGATGCGGCTTTGCACTGCATCCATATCGAAGCCGCGGCCGTTATCGCGGATAAATATTTTGATCTTGTTTTCGTGATAATCCAAATGGACATTTACATTCGTGGCATCAGCATGCTTGATGATGTTGTTCAGTGCTTCCTGCATGATGCGGAAGATGGTGATCTTCACAGCATCGTCGAGCACGGGTTCATCACCGGCAATATCAATCCTCACATGGATCGAAGTCAACTCATGGACGCGCGTAGCGTACCATCTCAAAGTGGCGGACAAGCCCAGATCATCGAGATGAGCAGGCCGAAGGTCCGCAATGATGCGCTGTAATTCCTTCAATGCGTCCGAGGTAAGGGATTGCAATTGTCCCAGAGTCGCATTCTTCTTCTTTTCGTTGGTTTCATCTGAAAGCCCGCGCAGGCCCATGCCGATGGCGGTAAGTGACTGCCCCGTTTCATCGTGCAAATCACGGGCAATGCGCTGACGTTCCGATTCCTGAGCTCCCACCACCTTGCGGAATAATTCTCCGCGTAATTGTTCACGGTTTTGAGACTCGTGCAAGCGCGCTTCCTGCAGTTCGGCGATCTTGTGATCGCTTTCCACCTGGAAGGCGCGTAAGAAACGAATGACGAACACCGAGGCAAACATGGCGGTGACAGCGCGCAATAACTGAACGGGAAACCCAAAGATATCGAGAAATAATGTTGAATTCAAAAAAGTGGATGGAGCCAGATGACTCGGCGCGGTAAAGATCTGCCCCACAAGGCTATACCAACCGAATGCAACCGAAGCCCACAGACTGTCGCGCCCAAAGCTGACCAGCCCGGCGCGGCGAAACGCACGCTGCTGCACCACAAGCCCGGCCGCCGCCAACAGCCCCGCAGGGATGGCGATGGAATACCGAGTCCACACATCGGCAATGACGTACATGTCTTCAATGGGATAAATGCCCTTGAAAGTCAGCAGGCCGTAGACCCAGATGGCTTCCAGTGCAAGCGGAATGATGAGACTCACCCGCCAGGTCGATTCACTCCCCAATACAAGATACGCGCCAAATGCGGCCAGCGACAGAAAAGAGAAAGCTAAAATCGATAAAGCAACCAGCGGGTAAATTGCCGAAACGATCTTATTGAAATGCCCCATGACATTGAACATTTCCATCCATTCATGCGCCGCGTGGACAAGCCCAAACCCCGCCAGCGGACGCAGTGCCATGCGCAAACGCGCATCGGTGGAACGTCCGCCTTCCATTGCCACCAACAAGCCCATGCTGAAAAACGCAAGGCCGTACACAAAGTAGATGACAATCAAAGGATCCTGGTTCATATGTTTTTATGTACAAGACCCTAAAGGTTCTTTGAAAAAACCTTCAGGGTCTCGTGGGTCATTCTTCCTGATGCCGTAATCTTGCGCCGCAGGTTCGGCAGAAACGGTCACCTGCTTTTGAACGCTCCCCGCACTGCGGACAGTACTTCTCTTCGCCGCCATCTTGCTCTTCTGAATGAGCACGGGAACGACGCCGTGATTTACCACCGGCTGAACGACGGCCTGACTGCCAGTAATACATAACTCCGCCTACGATCATGATCACACCCAGCCCACCGATAATGTAAGGAAGGGAATTACTCAACGAGACACGGCCAGGGGTGTTTTCATCCACGGGCGCGGAGGGCTGTACGCCCTGTGTATCGACGATTAGCGTATCGGTGGTCTTTTCGTAATCAAGACTCAATGTGAATTGTTCGCCGCTGGCCAGCGAGGTGGATAGCCATCATCTTTCGGGCCTTCGAATATGGCGTTGGTAAGAGCGCCATCTGCCGAGTAAGTGGCCACGGCGATCAGATTCGCATCCTTGGGAATGCGGAATGTGACGCTCACCGGCAAAGCGGTGATGGCGGGCACTTCAAAATCGGTGATGACCAGCATGCTGGGTTGGTCATATTCAGGCCACAGCTGTACGCTTACATTTGCGAGTTTGAGATCTGATTGGGCAAAGGCAGAAGCTGGGAATACAAAAAGAATCCCCAATATTATTAGGTACAGAAACTTGCGCATGGAAGAAACCTCCAACAATAAGAGTTTCTTTTATCTTACCATGCGCAAGAAACAGCGGACAGAAACGAAATCACAAACTATTATGGATGAAAGTCACCCTTTTTATCGGGGTGCAACACCTTATTAGTTCAAAGCATGGCTCACCGAAGCCCGCACCATTGTCCAGCAGGCTTTGTTATATGGCGTGCGGATGCCGTGCTTTTGTCCCATTTTCATCACCGCGCCGCAAATTGCGTCGATCTCGGTCGGTGCGCCGCGCCGCACATCTTGAAACATGGACGAAAGATCTGTCGCCGTTTTGCGCGCCACATCCTCGGCGGCGCTGACAGGGTTGCTGAACGGCAGATCAACATGCTCCGCCTCGGCGACTTCGGCAGTTTCGCGCGCCAGCTCGCCCATCATTCTGCGGGCCTTGGGGTGCGAAAGCAATTCACCGTTTGGCACTTGCAGCAGCGCGGTCAACGGGTTGATGGCCGCGTTGATGACGAGTTTGCCCCAAATCAAAGATTGCGCATCAGCAACGATCTGCAAGTTGAAATTGGACGAACGAAGAGCCGTTTCCAACGGACCGAGAGCCTGATTCTGCTCAATAGAGATGACTCCTCTCCGCCTGCTCTCACCAAGCCCGACCAACCAACGTTGCTCCAGTGGTGGTCACGCCCATTGAAACCCGACCCATTCCCAAGTCCAGTGCGAGCGTTTCGAGATTACCGAGTCCATTTTGAAGCGTGAGCGCATGTCCATCCAACGCAAGGGATTCTTTCAACTGTCTCGCCACGCGCGCGGTCTGCCATGATTTGACGAGGACGATCGCAAACTTTGCGCCGCCCACCTCGCGCGGATCATCCGTGGCGTGGACTTGAAACGCGCGCTCGTTCCCATTTGCGTCCACCATTCGCGCGCCGCGCTGTTTCAATTCGGCAAGTCCCTTTTTCCAGGTGCCCAGCATATGCACACCGTGACCCGCTTCGCTCAACCGCGCCGCAAAGAGTGTGGCGAGCGCACCTGTGCCAACCAGAAGAATATCCTGTTTCATTTGATCTCTTCCTGAAATGCATGCCACTCTTCATCAGTCATTTCAACTGTGTGTTCAACCGCAGGGAATCGTTTTGTTTCGACATCGTCTACATATTCTGTAAACGCCTTGTTCATCTCCGCGTGGAAGTTTGCATATTGCTTGACGAACTTCGGCGTGAAGCGGTCGAACAACCCAAGCAGGTCATGCGTGACCAGCACCTGACCGTCACAGCCCACGCCTGCGCCGATGCCGATGGTTGGAATTGAAATTTGTTTGGAAATCACTTCAGCAAGCCGCGCAGGAACCGATTCGAGCACGATGCTGAATGCGCCAGCATCTTCCAAAATTTTTGCATCTTCAAGCAGACGTTTCGCCGCAGAAGCAGTTTTGCCCTGTGCGCGGAATCCGCCAAGCTGATGTACAGATTGCGGCGTAAGGCCGATATGCCCCATCACAGGAATACCCGCGCCAACGATCGCGCGGACAGCATCGGCACGTTCGCGCCCGCCTTCAAGTTTGACCGCATCCATACCGCCCTGTTGTAAAGCGGCCCGCATTTCGAAGCGCTTCCTCTGCTGAAACCTGATATGACATGAATGGCATGTCACCGACAAGCAAAGCTGATTTCGCGCCGCGAGCCACAGCCCGCGCGTGATGAAGCATTTCTTCCATCGTAACGGGTAATGTATTTTCGTAGCCCAATACCACCATCGCAAGCGAATCACCCACGAGGATGGAATCAATACCCGCCCTGTCCATCGCCATTGCAGTGGGATAGTCATAAGCGGTAAGCATGGTGATCGGTTCGCCGCGTTCCTTTTTTTGACGGAACGTAAGCGTGGTCACCTTTTTACGTGACGTGCTGGTTGAGACTGGTGTAACAGTTGACATGGTACCCTCCGATAAAGGTAGAGTCCGGTTTGCGTGCTCGCGCCCCTGATATGCACGCGATTTCGGCTTGATTGATTTTTTCGCCGTCACGTTCCTTTGGATACATGCGACTGACACATTATGACACAAAAAAATCTTTTTGGCCATCGTGCCTATCATATTGACCATCGCGGCATGGAATTTCTTACAAGTGCAATTTCACCCTTGACCAATCACACTCCATCGCATAGAATACCGCCCAATATGAACTCGGCCCACTTCTACATGACCATGACCACTACCACCTCCGGTACCCACCGCGAGGCGTTAGTGCTTGGATAGAAGTAACCGACAAAACAGGTTATCTCGAAACACACAACGCCTCGCGGAAACGCGGGGCGTTTTTGTTATCTTGACCTCACCCTGCCCCTCTCCCGAGGGGAGAGGAAAACATAAAGGAGAAGAACATGTCAGAAAAACAAACGCTCGTCATGAAATTTGGAGGAACATCCGTCGGTTCAGCGGATGCGTTGAAAAGCGCCATACAGATCATTCGTGATGCAAAAAAGGATTGGGATCGAGTCGTCGTTGTGACATCTGCCATGTCTGGCGTGACGAATCTGCTATTGGACTCTGCCGCCTCCGCTTCGCACGGGAAAGTTGATTCACTTCCAGCAGCAGAATCCACGCTGAGAGAAAAACACTTCGCCGCCGCAGACGCACTTATCAAAGATGAAGAACTTCGCGAGCAAACAAAATCCGAGATCAATGCGCTCATCCTCACACTTGTAGATCTGTGCAAGGCGATCGCCGTACTTGGCGAAGCCAGTCCACGGGCAATGGATGCGGTGGCATCGCTCGGAGAACGAATGAGTGTCTACTTGTTGGGTGCGGTCGTGAATGATGCTGGAGATAAAAGCGAAAGCCATTGTATCCACCGAGTTCGTGGTCACCAACGCGCATTACCAAAATGCACATCCCGATTTCAAAGCAACAACCGAAAAACACGGGGCTATTAAATCCATTAATGGACGAAGGAATTATCCCGATCACAACTGGTTTTATCGGCGCAACCCCCGAAGGCGCAATCACCACGCTCGGGCGCGGCGGCTCGGACTATTCTGCCGCCATCATCGGCGCTGTCCTCCCCGCTGACGATGTCTGGATCTGGACGGATGTGGACGGCGTGATGACCACCGATCCGCGCATTGTGCCAGAAGCGGTGACGCTGCCTGAGATCAACTACAGCGAAATCGCAGAACTTGCTTATTATGGCGCGAAAGTTCTGCATCCCAAAACCATCCGTCCTGTGCTGGATGCAGGAATTGGATTGCGCATTTGCAACACGTTCAATCCCAGTCACCCCGGCACGCGGCTGATCGCCAGCATCAAAAGCAACGGCAAAGTGGAAGGCAAAGTCATCAAAGCTGTGACGGCTATCCGCAAGCAGAGACTGATCACCATTGAAGGTCGCGGTATGCTGGGTGTCCCTGGTGTGGCGGCGCGCGCGTTTGGAGCGGTAGCCTCCACAGGCACAAGCGTTCCTCTCATCACGCAAGCGTCGTCAGAACAATCCATTTGTTTTGCGGTACCTTCGGAGCTCGCCCCTACTGTATTATCATCTCTTGAAAAAGCCTTCGCCGTTGAAATCGAAGACGATGACATCGACCGCGTCTGGGCCACAGAAGATGTATCCATCATCACAGTCGTCGGCGCAGGGATGCGTCACACACCTGGGGTTTCGGGCAGAGTGTTCAGCAAACTCGGCAATGACGGCGTGAACGTCCTCGCCATTGCGCAGGGCTCATCCGAAGTATCCATCTCTCTCGTTGTTGATGCAGTGGATACGGAAAATGCGGTCAAGGCGTTGCATGAACTTATTGTTGCAAGTTAACAAGTTTGCACGTTAGAACGTTACAAAACCTTCAAACCTTTAAACATTCAAACTTTCAAACACTAGGAGTCCGCATGTCCCAATCTCAAATCCCCGTAGCAATTCTCGGCGCGACAGGTTCTGTCGGCCAGCGATTTATTTCTTTGCTCGATAATCATCCGTGGTTCAAGGTGGTGGCACTCGCCGCATCAGACCGTTCCGTTGGGCAGCCGTATTCCAAAGCCGCCCGCTGGGTGTTGGATGACCCCATGCCTGCGTATGCGCGGGATATGATCGTTGTCCCTGCCAATACGGATGCGGTGCAAGCGAAGATCGTTTTCTCTGCTTTGCACACAGAAATCGCGAATGAACTCGAACCCGCCTTCGCAAAAGCAGGCGCGGCAGTCTGCTCAAATGCGTCATCGTATCGGCGCGGAGAGGATGTGCCGTTGCTGCTGCCTGAGATCAACGCGGAGCATATTCAACTGGTCAAGCAGCAGCGCAAGAACAACGGCTGGAGCGGATGCATTGTCACGAATCCCAATTGCACGAGCACAGGACTCACAATTGCGCTCAAGGCATTGGATGAGTCCTTTGGCGTGAAGAAAGTATTCATGGTTTCGTTACAGGCGCTTTCGGGCGCGGGCTACCCTGGCGTGCCATCGCTCGACATCATGGACAATGTCATCCCCAACGTGGGCAATGGCGGCGAAGAAGAAAAAGTGGAATGGGAACCGCGCAAGATGCTGGGCAAATTCAACGAAAGCAAAATTGATATGGCAAATATCACATTCAGCGCGCACACAAATCGCGTGGCTGTGATCGATGGTCACACCGTCTGTGCGAGCGTGGCATTGGACAAACCCGTTGAGCCAGAAGTTGCGATTCAAGCGTTACGCGACTATGCCGCAAAACCGTCAGCGAGGAATCTGCCTTCGACGCCCAAACCAGTTATCGAGGTTAAGGATGAGGCGGATAGGCCCCAGCCAAGACTCGACCGATTAACAGGCAAAGGCATGACGACAGTAGTCGGCCGCGTGAGGCGCGATCCAATCCTTGATCTTAAATTCGTTGTACTTTCACACAACACGATTCGCGGCGCGGCGGGTGCATCCATTTACAATGCGGAGCTGCTTGTGAATGAAAATCTTTTATAAAGAGTACCCAAACGGGTAACACGTTAATCTGTTCAATCGCTTGACACATTCACAAACGCCGTGATATAAACGGCGAAATTAAATATTCGCTCTTATCCAGAGAAGCTGAGGGACCGACCCTTTGAAGCTTCGGCAACCAAACAAAAGTTATGGTGCCAAATTCGGCAAATAGGAATGACAGCAAAACGTCATTCATATCTGGAAGATGAGAGGACGGTATAGACGTATACCTCTTCTTGTACTTTCAGAAGAGGTTATTTTTTTTTTTAATCTCTTCTGAAGGGCGGGTAAACATTATTCAAGAGGAGATAACTCAAATGTCCACAATCAAAGATCGCAAGTTAGGTTTCGCAACCCGCCAGTTACATGCGGGCTATTCACCAGATGCCACCACTGGCAGCCGCGCCGTGCCGTTGTACCAAACAACGAGCTATCAGTTCAAGAACACTGAACATGCCGCAAATTTGTTCGCGCTCAAAGAGCTGGGAAATATTTACACCCGCTTGATGAACCCGACCACCGATGTGCTTGAACAGCGCATTGCCGCACTCGAAGGCGGCGTTGCCGCTCTGGCCGCAAGCTCTGGACATGCCGCACAGGCACAGGCAATTTTCACTTTGTGCAGCGCAGGCGACCATATCGTTTCGTCATCCCGTTTGTATGGCGGCACGTACAACCAGTTCGCCTACACCCTGCCCAAGCTGGGGATCAATGTCACTTTTGTTGACCCAAGCGACCCGAAGAATTTTGAAGCGGCCATTCAGCCGAACACGAAAATTATTTACGGTGAGACTCTCGGCAACCCCGATATTTCCGTCTTCCCGTTTGAAGAAGTATCCGAGATCGCGAACAAGCACAAACTGATCTTGTTCATCGACAACACCTTTGCCACTCCGTATCTTTTCCGCCCGTTCGAATATGGCGCGCACGTCATCACCCACTCGACCACCAAGTTCATCACAGGCAACGGCACATCCATTGGCGGCATCATCGTGGACGGCGGCAACTACGATTGGAGCAACGGCAAGTTCGAGAATTTCAACACGCCCGATCCTTCGTATCATGGACTCGTATATTCCTCCATCGCCGCGGCGGGACTTCCCCCATTTGCGATCAAAGCGCGCGTGCAAGTTCTGCGCGATCTCGGCGCCTGCCAATCTCCGTTCAACGCATGGCAGACCCTGCTCGGACTCGAAACCCTCAACCTGCGCATTGACCGTCACGTGCAGAACACGCAAGCTGTTGCCGAATATCTTGAGGCTCATCCCAAAGTTAGCTGGGTCAAATACCCTGGCCTCAAGAGCCACCCCGATTACGCTCGCGCCAAGAAGTATCTTCCCAAGGGCGCAGGCGCAATTCTCGGATTTGGCATCAAAGGCGGCGCAGAAGCAGGCAAGAAATTCATCGAAAGCCTGCAACTCTTCAGCCACCTCGCCAACGTCGGTGATGCGCGCAGTCTCGCCATTCACCCCGCCACCACGACGCACAGCCAGCTCAGTGACGAGCAACAAGTCTCCGCTGGCGTCAGCCCCGATTTCATCCGCTTGAGCATTGGTCTCGAAGACTTCGAAGACATCAAGTGGGATCTGGAGCAGGCCTTAAATTCATAAGGATGAAGGCGGAAGGATGAAGGATGAAATTTTGTCCTTTGTCCTCATCCTTCATCCTTCATAATTCATCCTTTATGCCCGTAAAAATTCCAACCACCCTTCCCGCTCGTACCACTCTCGAAAACGAGAACATCTTCATCATGGACGAAGACCGTGCCATTCATCAGGACATCCGCGCTTTGCGTGTTGCCATTCTGAACTTGATGCCTACCAAGATTTCTACTGAAACACAGATCCTGCGCCTGCTTTCCAATTCGGCATTACAGGTGGAAGTCACTTTACTCAACACCGCCACGCATGAATCCAAGAACACCGATGCCGATCACTTGCTTGAGCATTATGTGACTTTCGATGATGTGAAGGATCAAAAATTCGATGGTCTCATCATCACTGGCGCGCCTGTGGAACAAATGCCCTTCGAAGATGTGGATTACTGGCAGGAACTCAAACGCATCATGGACTGGTCGGAGACGAATGTTGAATCCACATTTCACATTTGCTGGGGAGCGCAAGCGGGCTTGTATCACAAATACGGGATCCCAAAATACGACCTGCCCCGCAAGATGTTCGGTGTCTTTGAGCACCGTCTCTTAAATCGGACCGAAAGCCTGATGCGCGGCTTCGATGACATTTTCCTCGCCCCGCACTCCCGTCACACCGAAATCCGCCGCGAAGATATTGAGAAGCATTCCGAGTTACAGATCCTTGCTGAATCAGAGGATGCAGGCGTGTACATCGTCAGTGACAAAGACGGACGCAATCTTTACATCACGGGGCACTCTGAATATGACCCGCTCACCCTCAAAGGCGAATACGACCGCGACGTGAATAAAGGTCTGCCCATTCACGTGCCGAAAAATTATTATCCCAACGACGACCCGAGCAAAATGCCCAACGTCCGCTGGCGCGGGCATGCCAACTTGCTATACGCGAACTGGCTGAACTATTATGTCTATCAGTCCACACCGTTCGACCCGAATGAAATCCCCAAGAGAAATAAATGACCTCACCCCGCAAGTTCGGATTCAACACACGTCAACTGCACGAAGGCTACACTCCCGACCCAGCCACAGGCAGCCGCGCCGTTCCCATCTATCAAACCACTGCCTACGACCTGCAAAGCACAGACCGCGCCGCGAGACTCTTTGCGCTACAAGAGAGCGGCAACATTTACACGCGCATCTCGAACCCCACGAGTAACGTCTTTGAGAAACGCATTACATCCCTCGAAGGCGGAGTTGGCGCCGTGGAAGTTGGTTCAGGTCATGCGGCGCAAGCCACTGCCATCCTCACCATTTGCGAAGCGGGCGACCACATCGTTTCCACATCCACACTGTATGGCGGCACGGTCACACAATTCAAATCTACATTTCCGAAACTCGGCATCAAGGTCACATTGGTTGACCCCAACGATCCAGAAAATTTCCGCCGCGCCATTCAGCCGAACACAAAAATAATCTACGGCGAAACCATCAGCAACCCGCTCGGCAACATCTTCCCCTTCGACGAAGTTTCCAAAATCGCACACGAGCACGGCATCCCGCTGATGATCGACAACACCTTCGCCACGCCATATCTCTGTCGTCCCTTCGAATGGGGCGCGGACATCATCACCCACTCTACGACGAAATTCATCGGCGGGCACGGCACCACCATGGGTGGAATCATCGTGGACGGCGGCAAGTTCAATTGGAGGAAGAGCGGGCGCTTCAAAACTTCACCGAGCCTGATCCTGCCCTACCATGACGTTGTCTACGCCGATGACTTTGGTCCGCTGGCGTTTATCTCCAAAGCGCGTTCAGGCATCCTGCGTGATTTCGGCACCGTGCAACAACCCATCGCTTCATGGTTCCTCCTGCAAGGACTCGATACCCTCTCCCTGCGCATGGAACGTCATGTGCAAAATGCACAACAGGTCGCCGAATTTCTTGAAAGTCATCCCAATGTAAAACGGGTCTCGTACGCAGGTCTTGCCAGTCACCCACATCATGAACGTGCAAAAAAATATCTTCCGCTTGGAACAGGTGCGGTCATGGGATTCGGCGTAAAGGGCGGCAGAGAAGCGGGCGCGAAATTCATCGACAACCTGCAACTCTTCAGCCACGTCGCCAACATTGGCGACACGCGCTCACTTGCTATCCATCCTGCCAGCACCACCCACAGCCAACTCTCCGATGAAGAGCAAACCGCCGCAGGCGTCAGCCCGGATTTCATTCGCCTTTCCATTGGCTTGGAAGATATCGAAGATATTCTCTGGGATTTGGATCAGGCGCTTCGCTCTTAATCTCTTTCTTGAGAGTACACCCCGATCAATCTTCCCATGATGAGAGCAATGTACAACACCCCCAGCATGCCCTCTACCGTCGCCAGTGATCGCGCCCACGCATTAAGCGGCAGCACATCGCCATAACCAAGTGTGGCGAGCGTGACAAAGCTAAAATACACCAACTGCTGCCACTGCGGTGCGACGCCCAATCCATTATCTACGAAGGCATTCACATCCAATCGGCTGACAATGACATACAGCGGCGTGAACATGGCGGCAATAAAAATGTAAACCGTGATGGCAGTCATCATCACATTCGCATTCACCACTTTGGACGTGTAGATATAACGCAGCAAGGCAATGGTCATGAGCAACTGCGCAGGGATGATCGCCACCTGTGAAATAATCGTCGCAGAATCTGACGATGGGGCAAAAAACGAAACGACCGCACAAACCATCCACACTACAGCCGCGATGCTGGTTTGAATGAAATGTTTTTATCCTCACTAGTCACCAGGACACCGATGACGAACATCAATGTATACGCCAGCAGGAAGAGCAAGTTCCCCAGCCCGCCCATGTACAGCGTCAGCGGGTATCCAAAATTGAGCACAGCCACCAATACCAGTAAATATCCCACCCGCCCATAAAATCGTGAAGATAATTTTTCGATCATAATTTCACCCTTGGAAACCTACAGTCAACTTCCTCTATTATCAATGAAGCGATCATTTATTATATGCGAACCGCATTAAACATCTTCTGCGCAGATCTGTTCGATCTCACCCCTTTACAGAAAGAGTTAAACAAGAACAATCGTGCCATATAAAGCCAAACGCGGTATCATATTGATGTGAGAGCACAGGGTCGCAATCACACAAGGCTGGGCAACTCCCAGGCACGGTATATTTTTCTTTATTGAGTGTTGGTATTGGCAGAACCACGCACGACACCATGAAGTGAGCAGCGTCTGAAGTTATTCAGATGTGCATCAAATCAAAAAAGGAGAAGAAGAAATGAAACACTTGAAGTCCATTTTTTTCGCGATGGTCATCGCCACACTGCTGTTAACAGCATGCGGTGGTGGTCCAGCTGCCACTGAAGCACCGACTGGCAGTGATGCAACCGAGGCCCCTGCGGATGCCCCTGCCGCCACCGAAGCTCCTGCTGCTGAGAAGAAGGTTGCCACCTTCATCTTCACCCAGGAATTCGATAACTTGAATCCGCTGTATACCAACCAGTGGTTCACAGCCATCACCTACCAGTTGTGGAGTTGCTACGCATGGACCTACGACGATCAGAATGCGCCCGTGCCTGTACTGGTGACTGAACTGCCCACCACCGAAAATGGCGGTATTTCAGAAGATGGCCGTACCATCACATTCAAACTGCGCGATGACATTGTCTGGTCTGACGGCACTCCGATCACTGCCGACGACTTTGTCTTCACCTACGAAATGTACATGGACCCCAACAACACGGTCGCGTCGCAGAGCCCCTACGACCAGATGGAAAGCGTCGTCGCTGAAGACCCGCAAACTGTTGTGGTGACATTCAATGAGGTCTTCGCCCCGTGGGCCGCGACTCTCTGGAAAGGCATCATTCCCAAGCATGTTTTGCAACCCGTCTTTGAAGCCGATGGCAACCTGAACGCCGCCGAATATAACCGCACTCCAATGGTAGGCTGCGGTCCCTTCAACTTTGCGGAATGGGAAGCTGGTTCATTTGCCCGCTTTGTCGCCAACGACAGTTACTGGCTTGGCCGCCCCAAACTGGACGAGATCTTTATCCGCTTCGTACGGATGATGCTTCCCAGATCGCGGCCCTTCAATCAGGCGAAGGCGACCTCGGCACTTTCATCGCCTATTCAGATATCCCCACCCTGGAAGAAGCAGGCACTCAGATGTTCACCGCCTTCTCTGGCTACAATGAAGGCTTGTACATCAACCTCGGCGATAAGGGACACCCCGCCTTGAAAGAACAAGGCGTCCGTCAGGCGATCGCATATGCAACCGATCGCGAATCCCTCGTCAACGACCTGTTGCTCGGGCGCACCGGCGTGGCAGCGACCTATTGGGATAACACCCCGTTCGTCGATCCGTCCATCGAGCCTTATCCTTACGATCCCGCCAAGGCAAATGAACTCCTTGATGCCGCTGGCTGGACCGATAGTAACGGCGACGGAACCCGCGACAAGGATGGCGTTGAACTCGTCCTCAAGTACGGAACCACTACCCGCGAGATTCGCAAAGAGATCCAAGCGGTATTCCAACAACAACTACTCGAAGTGGGCATCGGCACTGAATTGATCAACGCCGAAAACTTCTTCGATGGGTATGCAGAAGGCGGCCCTGCAGCAACAGGTGATCTCGATATTTTTGAATACTCGACCGTTACTCAATATCCTGACCCTCATGTCTCCGAGTGGTACTGCGATCAGATCCCCACAGATGAAGCCCCCGATGGCAGCAACTGGCAGGCCGTCTGCGACACCGACCTTGAGGCCCTCTTTGCTCAGGAAAGCTCCCAAGTGGATGCCGCTGCCCGCGAAGCGACCTTCCATGAGATCTCGAAGTTGATCTTCGATCAGGCCTACTTCATCGGCATTTACTGGGATCCCGACATTTGGGCGATCAACTCCCGCCTGACCAATGTCAAGGTTTCAGCGCGACCCCGTTCTACAACATCATTGAATGGGACATCCAACAATAAAATAATCAAGTAAAATACCGGAGGGGTTCTGTAAAAATCCATTCTTACAGGACCCCTCTCTTTTTGAAGGAGAACTCAATGACAAGATACATTGTCCGTCGCTTGTTACAAGCCATTCCTTTATTACTTGTTATTAGTTTGATCCTGTTCGTCTTGATGCAAAACGCCACCGACCCGCTAGCCACTATGGGCGGACGCACGCCAACAAGGCCCGAAGACCGCGCACGCCTCACCCGTCAGCTTGGCCTCGACAAACCCGTTTACATTCAATATTTGTACTGGCTGATCGGCAACGACTGGACCAAGGTCGATCTTGATGGAGATGGCACGGCAGAAACTCAGGGGAAACGGCAGGGTGTCCTGCGGGGCGATTTCGGGACATCCATTGTTCAAACCGGCAGACCCGTTACAACGGTCATTTTTGAGCGTCTGCCAAACACATTGATCCTCATGCTTACAGCAGAATTTGTGATCGTGCTGGGCGCGTTGCTGGTGGGAATTTTTTCAGCGCTTCGTCAGTATTCATTGTTCGATAATATTCTTACCGGGATTTTATTCATCGGATATTCCATGCCGATCTTTTTTGTGGCACTTTCTACTATGTACATCTTCTCGATCAACTTCCAGCGCTGGGGACTGCCTCACCTGCCAACCGTGGGAATGTTCGACCCGAAGGTCGGGAAAACAACCGGTCAGATCATCCTGCATATGATCCTGCCCGTATTTAGCATTGCATTCATCAGCTTTGCAGCCTACAGCCGCTACATCCGCAGCACCATGCTCGAGGTGCTGGGACAGGATTACATCCGCACGGCGCGTTCGAAGGGCCTGCCCAAGCGCGAGATCACTTTCATCCATGCGCTTAAGAATGCATCCCTGCCAATCGTCACCATCGTGGGACTGGACCTGCCCCTGCTACTCGGGGGTGCCGTTGTGACGGAACGCATCTTTGCCTGGCCCGGAATGGGTCGGTTATTCATCGACGGGATCGACCGTGGAGATACGCCCGTTGTCATGGGCATTCTGATGCTGATCGCAGTTTCCGTGGTGATATTTCAGATCATTACCGATATCGTATATGCGTGGCTCGACCCGCGCATCCGCTTTGATTAAGGAGCACCATGACCATCTCAGAAGATCTCCCCAATCAATTGCTTGTCGCGGAAGTTGAAGCTCCGCCGCTTACGCTTGCCAACCTCACATGGCGCAGATTTCGCCGACACAAAATGGCGATCTTCGGCGCTGTTGTTTTGGTTTTGCTCACCTTGTATTCGTTCGGCGGCGCGTTCTTTTTCACCGAAAAGTATTCCAACTTCACAAATACAAAAGAGCGCCTACAGCCCCCCAGCGCGGCGCACCCCTTCGGCACCGACACTGTTGGGCGCGATATTCTCGCGCGCACCATTTATGGCGGCCAGATCTCGATCGCGATCGGAATTACAGCCGCATTCGTTGAAGTGATGATCGGCATTCTGATCGGCGCGCTTGCTGGGTATTTCGGCGGCAGGATTGACAGCATCCTGATGCGCTTCACCGAAGCCATGCTCAATATGCCACAGCTGCTTTTATTGATCGTTATGTCGAAGTTCTTCTCAGGCCAGCTTCCCAACATAAATATCCTTGGCCGCACTTTGAGCGGAAGTGTGGTCGTCATCGTTTTCATCATCGGGCTGACGAGCTGGCCTTATCTCGCCCGCATCGTTCGCGCAGAGTTTCTTTCCATTAAAGAACGCGAGTTCATCCTCGCTGCACGCGCCACCGGCACGCCCAGCTGGGAGATCATTTTCAAGCACATCCTCCCCAACAGCATCGCGCCAATCGTTGTCTCTGCGACGTTGGGTGTGGCAGGCGCGATCTCGCTTGAAGCCTATGTCAGCTTCCTTGGCATGGGCGTGCGCGCGCCAACCGCCACATGGGGTAATATGCTGGAGAACGCCTATAGATACATCGAATCGGCCTATTGGCTGTGGCTCTTCCCTGGTTTGTTGATCGTTCTGATTACCATCAGCATCAATTTTCTCGGTGATGGCTTGCGCGATGCGCTCGATCCACGTAGTCGGACGGTATAGCCATGAGCCAAGAACAACATGTTTTTCTTGAAGTAAAAGACCTGAGAACCCGCTTTCACACACCGGAAGGGACGATTTATGCGGTCAACGGTGTTTCGTTCTCTTTAAATGAAGGTGAAACACTGGCTGTTGTCGGTGAGAGCGGATGCGGGAAATCGGTGACGATGATGTCGATCCTGCGGCTGATCGCGATGCCGCCCGGTAAAATTGTCAGCGGCGAAGTGACGTATCGTGACAGGAACCTGCTCGAGTTAAGTGAAGATGCGATGGAACACATCCGCGGTAAAGAGATCGCGATGATATTCCAGGATCCGATGACCAGTCTCAATCCTGTATTGACCATTGGCCGTCAGTTGACCGAGACCCTGCGCACGCATACCCCCATGACCCCGGAGCAATGCCGCGAGCGGGCGATCACGCTTTTGGATTGGGTGGGTATCCCCGATGCGACGAAGCGTCTTTATGATTATCCACATCAATTTTCGGGCGGCATGCGGCAGCGTGTGATGATCGCAATGGCGCTGGCTTGCACGCCCAGCCTGTTGATCGCAGATGAACCAACCACCGCATTGGATGTCACCATTCAGGCGCAGATCATTGAGCTTGCCAAACGTTTGAAACAGGATGTGGGCATGGCGATGATCTGGATCACGCATGACCTCGGTGTGGTGGCGGGTATGGCAGATCGTGTGATCGTAATGTATGCTGGCTTTATCGTTGAAGAAGCCGATGTGGATGACCTTTACGATAACCCGCTGCACCCATACACAATTGCACTGCTGCAAGCCCTGCCGCGCGCAGACCGCCGACGTGAAAAGAGTTTGAAGTCAATTCAAGGTGCACCGCCAAATTTATTAGCCGAGCCTGTTGGGTGTCCTTTCGCGCCGCGCTGCGAATTCGTACAGGATCGCTGTGTGCGTGAAAATCCGCCATTGCAAATCGTTGAAGGAAAGCATAAGGCCGCCTGCTGGGTGGATGTGAAAACAGGAGGCTTGCGATGACCGGGCCATTGGTACGCGTTGAAGAATTGACCAAACATTTCCCGATCACCAGCGGGGTCATTTTCGACCGAGTGGTCGGCGCTGTGCGCGCAGTGGATGGTGTTTCGTTTGAGATTCAAAAAGGGGAAACGCTCGGCCTCGTCGGTGAAAGCGGATGCGGCAAGACCACGGTTGGCCGCACGCTGCTGGGATTGTATCCCGCTACTTCAGGCAGATCGATCATTGACAATCTCAGCGTGCACGAATCCACGGGCGCTGAATTGATGCAGATCCGCCGCAAAGCACAGATGATCTTTCAAGACCCATACGCTTCATTAAATCCGCGTTGGACGGTAAACGCGATCATCAGCGAGCCATTACGTGTGCACAAATTGCTGGCGAGTCAAAAGGAACGCGATGACCGCGTAAAGGAATTGCTTGAACTGGTGGGCTTGAATGTACGTCACATGAACCGCTTCCCGCATGAATTTTCAGGCGGACAGCGCCAGCGCATCGGCATTGCACGCGCGCTTGCTTCTGATCCGCTCTTCATCGTGTGCGATGAACCCATTTCCGCACTGGATGTTTCCATTCAAGCACAGGTGGTCAACCTGCTCGAAAAATTACAAGACCATCTTGGACTGACCTATCTTTTCGTGGCACATGACCTGAGTATGGTGCGGCATATTTGTGACCGCGTCGCAGTGATGTATCTGGGCGTGATGGTCGAAACCGCTGAACGGGATGAACTTTACGAAAAGCCCCGCCATCCCTACACACAGGCTTTACTTTCCGCTGTGCCGCTGCCTGATCCGCGTAAAGAACGCGCACGTCAACGCACCATTTTGGTGGGCGATGTCCCCAGCCCGATCAACCCGCCTTCAGGATGCAGATTCCATCCGCGCTGTCCCATCGCAGTGGACCGCTGCAAGACCGAAGTTCCAAAATGGCGAGAGGTTGCCCCCGGACATTACACAGCCTGTCATTTGGTAACCGAATAATAAACGGGTCACGCTTTTAGCGTGACCCGTTTCGTTTTTACACTTTATAGGAGTGTTCGGTCATTTTATCAGGAATTGACACGCGCCTTCATCCACTCGTTATTATTATGAAAATCTGAAACGGCATTCCCCGGATGCACAAGCTCATCGAACAATGGCCGATCTGCTTCATCCAAAGTTTTATCCATAACAACGAGCGCATCCTCGAGATGAGCAAGCGTACGCGGGCCAATGATGGGAGCGGTGATACCGGGTTGATCTTTCGTCCATAACAGGGCCAATTGTGAAGAGGTCAGTCCGCGTTCCTCAGCCATTTTGCCCACCGCATTTGCAACATCGATCCCGCGTTGAGTGATGCGTGAATCGCTCATACTCTTATCCCAGAGTTGCGCGCGCGAACCTTCAGGATAATTCCCGGTTTGCGGATAACGCCCTGCCAACACACCCACCGCCAACGGCGAGTATGGAACGATCGCCAGGTCATATTTTCGGCACAATGGGACAAGCTCATTCTCGATACGGCGATCCAGCAGATTATAGGGAGGTTGTTCACTGATATATCGATTCAGTCCAGCCTTCTCACTGATGGAGAGCGACTCCATGACCATCCAGGCGGGATGCGTGGAACAGCCAATATAACGGACCTTCCCCGCACGAATCAGATCATCAAAAGCCCGCAGCGCTTCCTCCTGCGAATGTGCCAACGGCGGACGATGAAGTTGATAAAGATCAACGTGGTCGGTCTGTAAACGCTGCAACGAATCTTCACAAGCCTTGATGATGTGATAACGGGTCGCGCCACCATCATTGGGAAGATCCCCCATCCGATGAAAAACCTTTGTCGCCAGGAAAACCTGATCATGCAAACGATGTTCTTTCAAGAATCTTCCTACAATACGCTCACCCTCCCCCATGTAATAAACATTTGCCGTATCGAAAAAATTAATTCCACCATCCACCGCCCTACGCATGATCTCAAAGGAATCTTTTTCAGTGGTTGCTCCGCCAAAGTTCAATGTTCCCAAACACAACGGTGAAACCAGCACTCCAGAACAGCCCAATCTTCGATACTCCATGACACGCATCCTTTCTTGAATATGATCAAATCATAGAATATCATTTTTCTCGCAAGATGCAACCCATCTCAGTATTATTCTGTCAACCTGCTCAACGCACTTGAAAGCACCTGAACAGCCCTGGAATAATCCTCCAACGAAATATGTTCATTCGGCGTATGATCCAACGCTGAATCACCTGGACCATACACCACAGCAGGACATTTCCATACAGGAGCGACGATGTTCAGATCAGCGGTTCCCGTTTTATAGACGAAACGCGGCTCCCCGCCCTGTGACCTGATTCCGCTTAAGAAGCTTCGTACTAGCTGAGTATTTTTCTCACACCCCCACGCAGGGATGGCGAATCCAACGGGCTCGATTAAGACCCTAAGGGTTTCTGAAACCCTTAGGGTCTCGTTTAATATTTGATACCAATCTTCTGGCGAAACTTCCACAGGCAAGCGGACACCAACCTTCAACCTTGCCCATTGTTCAAAATCATTCGAGTCCGAATCCATGCCGCGCAAAGTGAGCAATAATTTATCAAACACCTTTGGCTTATCTGCATTGAACGAATCCACATACGCCTTGATCTTCAACCAAACATCCACAGCCGCTTCCGCCGCTGTCTCTTCGCCGCTCGCCGTGTGAGCCTGCCCGCGTTTGACAGTCACATTCGCCCACGCGCTGCCTTTGTAACCAAGCGCCATTCTGTCCCACTGATTGGGCTCACCGATGATCGCAAAATCAGGCTTGTATTGTGTTGCGACAAATCTTGCACCTTCCGAATTTCGCTCTTCTTCCACCGCGCCGATCACAATAAACTGCCAGCCATCCTTCGCGCCGACCTTTGCCACCGCATCCACAAAACTCGCCAACGGCCCTTTCGCATCCACCGACCCGCGGCCATACAAGGGAGGGGCGCATCCTCAACACGGACGGATATTTCCCCAGGCACCGTATCAATGTGACCCAGCAGCACAACCTGCTTCGTCCCCTTCCCCATCACACCGACAGCATTGCCAGCCTCATCAACAAAAGCGTCATCAAATCCCAACGCCTTCATCCGCGCCACCAGCCATTCCACCGCGCCGCGTTCCTGCCCCGATGGGCTGTATTGAGAAACAAGTCCGATTAGGGTTTCAAATTCATCATTCATTATTCAGCATTCTGCATTTCACTGGTCAGCACTTCCGTCAACACATCCACCAGATGATCGATCTGCTCATAGGTAATCACCAGCGGCGGCAACAAACGGATCACGGTCAAACCTGCATTCAAGGCAATGATCTTTTTCTCCTGCAATGTCTTGATATACGGCGTGACCTTCTGCTTCATCTCAATGCCGATCATCAAGCCAATTCCACGCACCTCACGGATATTGGGCGATTCGATCTTCTTCAACTTCTCCATCAAATACGCACCCTTCGCCGCCGCCTGACCTGGCAAATCTTCGCCGAGGATAACATCCAGCGCTGCATTTGCCGCCGCACACGAAAGCGGATTTCCGCCAAAGGTCGAGCCATGCACACCAGGCACAAGGTTCTTGATGTTCGCACCGATCAACACCGCACCCATCGGCACGCCGCCCGCCAGTGACTTTGCGCAGGTCAGCAAATCGGGAGTCACACCGTAATGTTGAACTGCAAACATCTTGCCCGTGCGCCCAAAGCCCGTTTGGATTTCATCCACGATCAACAACGCGCCGCGCTCATCGCAGATCCGCCGCGCAGCTTGGATGTATTCCAAACTCGCAGGGTACACGCCGCCTTCGCCTTGCACCACTTCCAAAATCACAGCAGCAGTTTCTTCATTCACAGCTTTATCCAATGCTTCGATATTGTTATATGAAACATGCGAAACCCCAGGCAGAAGCGGCTCAAATCCTTCACGATATTTTTTATTGAACGTCGCTGAAAGCGAGCCGTAGGTTCGTCCATGAAACGCGCGCATCGCGGCAATGAAATTCTTGCGTCCCGTGGAAATGCGCGCAAACTTAAACGCCGCCTCCACAGCCTCAGTCCCTGAGTTGCAGAAAAAGACTCTGTCCAAGCCGGGAACCAACGCCGTAATTTTTTCCATCAACATAGCACGCTGGTCATTCGGGAAAGACTCAAAAAGCGTTATCAGCGTATTCGCCTGCTTGTAGAGCGCCTCCGCAATTTTCGGGTGAGCATGACCGAGGTTCGCAACGCCATGTCCCGACGAGCAATCCAAATATTCCACGCCGTTCACATCGAACAACGAAGCGCCTTGTCCGCGCACGATGGTCAATGTCTGCTTGGCATACACGCCAGAGGTGTGTTTATTTTCAGTATCTATAATTTGCTGTGCGTTCATTCGATCACCGTTCCGTTTCCTGCCAAAGCATTTGAGATTGGATTTTGAATTCTTCCGTCCGCGATGATGACGCGACTCACGCCGCCCTTCAACGCTTCCTCCGCGCCGAGGACTTTCTTCTTCATGCGACCCTGCGCCGCCTCACTCGCCGCCGCCAGTTGACTCTGCGGCAGCTGCCGAATGAGCGTGGACTCGTCTGGGAAATTCTTCATCAGCCCAGGCACCGCTGTGAGCAACAAAAGATTCTCCGCCTTCAGCGCGGACGCAACCATCGCCGCCGCGCGGTCTGCATCCACATTCAACGCCTCGCCTTTTTCACTGACAGCCACAGGCGCGATCACGGGCATGTATCCCGCATTGAGCAGCATCAACAGCAGTTCACTATTCACGGTATCGATCTTCCCCGTGTAATCATCGCGGATAATTTTCCGCTTGCCATTCTCAATGCTCTGCACCGACTCTTTGCGCGTGGCTTGCATCAACTTGCCATCAAGTCCGCACAGCCCAAACGCGTTGACTCCCATCATCTGCAACTGCTCGGTCAACAGCGAATTGACCTTGCCATTCACCGCCATCAAAAAGATTTCCAGCGTCTTGCGATCCGTGTAGCGCGACGTGTATCCCGAAGGCGAAGTGATCATCTTCGGCGGAGTCCCAAGTCCTTCACCAAGCGCATTCGCCTCCGCAGACCCGCCATGCACAAAGACAAACCTTTTGCCTTGCTTCAACAATTCCACAGCATCCGCACAGATCGCAGAAAAATCCACGCCTTCCGTGCCGCCAAGTTTTACAACAGTAATTGAAGATTCATCCTTCATAATTTAGCCTTCATCCTCGAAATTGAATATGGATTCAAACCGGGCAACCCTGCAAACTCCAACCCCAGAGTCTCATCCCATCCCATCATCAAATTCATACACTGCACCGCCGTACCAGACGCACCCTTCATCAGATTATCAATCGCGCACATCGCCACGATATGACCGTTGCTCTCATCCAGTTCAAAGCCGAGATCGGCATAATTCGAGCCAGCCAAAATCTTCGGCTCAGGGACTCGGTAAATCCCGCGCTGTTCCTTCACCACCCGCACGAACGGATTTTCATTCGCCACCGCTCTATAAGCTTTCCACAAATCTTTTGTCGCCACACCAGGCTTGACCTTGGCATGAGCCGTCGCCAACACCCCGCGGACAATATCCACAGCGGTCATGGTCAACGAGACATCTTTTACACCCATTTCCTGAATCACTTCAGCCGTGTGACGATGTCCAAACGCCGAGAACGTCCGAATCACATTCGCGCGTTCCGCATGCAGCGAACCAGAATTCCCTTCCGCGCCGCCTTCGGACGAACCAACTTTAATTTCAATAATGACTGGAGCAGACAGATCGATCAAATCCGCTTTGACCAACGGCAGCAGCGCAAGGTTGCTCGCCGTGGCATTGCATCCCACCCCGCTGATGTAACTGGCTTTGGAAATCTCTTCGCGATGAAGTTCAGGCAAGCCATACACAAACTTGCTCAACCACTCTGGCGCGGCATGAGCTTCGCCGTACCATTTTTCATAAAACGCCGCATCCCGCAGACGGAAGTCCGCCGCGAGGTCAATAATTTTTGTTCCAAGTTTGGCATACTCTTCAATATTCTTTTGCGCCTGTCCATGCGGCTGGGCGAGGAACAACACATCCACGGGCTCCAACTGCGAAGGGTCGCTGAATTTCAACTGCGTCTTCTTTCGCAAGTTGGGATGAGTCTGATACACATACTCCCCCACCCGCGAGCGTGACGTCACCTGCTTGATCTCCACATTGGGATGACCCAACAACAAACGCAATAATTCTCCACCCCCATACCCCGAACCGCCAATAATAGAAACTGTAGTCATCAATAATTGCTCCTCATAAAACCAGTGATCAGTTTTCAGTTGTTCAACTTTCCACTGTCTACTGTTCACTGATTACTTTTCACTGCTCTTCGCCGCTTTCACCGTGTATTCCACGATCTCACCCGCAATATCAATGCCGCTCACAGGCTGCATGGTGTGGAATTCCATCGTGTGATTGATCTCGTTGACCAAATAACCGCGCTCGGTATGTTCGATCAAATCCACGGCCAGCACACCGCCGCCAACAGCCGCAGTTGCTTTCAAGCACATCTCTTCGATCTCAGGTGTGATGGGACACAACTCCCCTTCCCCGCCGCGCGCCGTGTTCGTGATCCAATGTTCAGACTTGCGATACATCGCCGTCAACACACGGTCACCGATCACAATCGCGCGAATGTCACGCCCAGGCTTCTTAATGAATTCCTGAATGTAGAAAACAGAATGCTGCACCGACCCAAGCGTGGACTTGTGTTCAAGCACCGCCTCCGCCGCATCGCGGTCGTTGATCTTCGCCAGCAACCGTCCCCATGAACCGACAACGGGCTTCAACACAACAGGATAGCCAAACGCTTCTATCGCATCCAATGCAGCTTCGGGTGTGAAGGCCACCACATTACGCGGCTGTGGCACGCCCGCCTTCGCCAGCATCGCAGATGTGGTCAACTTGTCGCCGCACACTTCTGCCACCAGCGCGGTATTCACCGTCGGCACGCCAAATGAATTCAACAATCGCAGCGCATACAATCCGCTTGTGTAGCTGATACTGCGCTCCAGCACCGCATCAAACGCACGCCACGGTTCGGGGTTTTCCAAGTCAAATGAAATCGCGCGGTCATCGAGTCTTTCATAATCAATGCCGCGTTTTTCCATCGCCGCAAAGATCCATTTTTCTTCCACACGCACACGGGAATAAAGGACGCCTATCTTCAATCTCTTTTGCATAAGAATCATCCAAGAGAAAGCGGAAAGCAGAAGGCAGCCTTTTTCTGCATTCCGCCTTCTGCTTTCCGTTATTCTCCCCAATCTTCCTGTTCCATGGGCGCGAGTTGCACGGCAGCAGGCTCAATCGCAATTACTTCGAGATCCACGCCGCAATCCGAACAGACGATAATCTCGCCAGCTTCGGTTCCAGCATCCAACGTAATTTCAGCTTCACATTCAGGGCAGGTAACAGTAGACATTTTTATTCTCCTTTGATTTTTTCAATTTGATTTTTTACAGATTGGAGACTCGTGCCGCCAATCGCATTTCTTTTTTCGATGGATTTCATCGGGTCGAAAACTTGATACACATCCGCCTCAAACGCTGGACAGAGTGCCTGATACGCTTCGAGTGACAGTTCCTCCAACCCGATATTTTTCTCCCCCGCCTCGCGGACAGCTTTTCCTGCTATCGCGTGAGTCTCGCGAAACGGAATCCCTTTTTCAACAAGATAATCCGCCAGATCAGTCGCCATCATGAACGAGTCAATCGCGTTTCGCATTCGGACAGGTTTTGCAGTGATCGTGTTGATCGCACCAGCAATGACTGGAAGAATCGCCAGCAACGTATCCGCCGCCGCGAAGACAGGCGCTTTATCTTCCTGCAAATCTTTATCGTAGGTTGATGGCAAGCCTTTGAGCGTGGCGAGCAAACCCGTCAACATTCCAATGAGTGTGCCAGCCTTGCCGCGTGTCAACTCAAAGACATCGGGATTCTTTTTCTGCGGCATGAGGCTTGAACCCGTTGAGAAGGCGTCCGAAAGTTCGAAGAAACCAAACTCGGCGCTGGTGTACAAAACAATTTGCTCCGAGAGTTTGCTCAAATGAATACCCGTCATCGTGGCGCAGAATAAGAATTCGGCAGCGAAATCTCTATCTGAAACAGAGTCGAGGCTGTTGGGCGAAGCGACTGCAAAGCCAAGTGACTCAGCCAACGCAGCGCGGTCCACAGGGACGGGTGTGCCAGCGAGTGCGCCAGAACCAAGAGGCAAAATCGAAACTCGTTTAATGAGGTCGTTCAGTCTCTCGCGGTCACGTTCAAGCGGCCAGTAGTGACTCAGCCACCAATGCGAAAGCAAGAATCGGCTGGGCGCGCTGCAGATGAGTGTAGCCAGGCATAATGGTCTCACCTGCGAGTTCAGCCTGCGCGAGCAATGCAGATTGCAGAATTTTGAATGCAGAATCGAGTTCGGGAATGGCTTGCAACATCCACAATCTAAAATCGGTGGCGACTTGATCGTTGCGGCTTCTTCCCGTGTGGAGTTTGCCTGCGGTCACACCGATCAACTCGGTGAGGCGGCGCTCAACGGCAGTGTGGATATCTTCATCGGAGGGGACGAAGGAAAACTGTCCCGAAGCGAATTCTTTTTTGACAGTATCAAGCCCGAGCGAGATCGAAGCGTGTTCTTCATCCAAAAGAATATTTGCTTTGTGCAACGCATTCGCCCACGCGATGGAACCATCCACATCCTGAATTGCCATGCGCTGGTCAACAGGCAATGAGGAATTCAGGTCCCATGGCTTGATCGTTTAGTTTGGTGCAAAGCGTCCGCCCCACAGAGTCGTCATGGGTCTAATCTCTTTTGAATTTCGAATAATCAGGCTTCGGCATATCCAAACCTGAAACAGGCAGCCCATTCATCGCGCGGACTTTCATGCTGAGGCCATACAGGCGAATGAAACCCTCGGCGTGACTCTGATCGTAGACATCCTCTTCGCCGAAGGTGGCGAAATCTTCGCGATACAAACTGAACGGAGATTTCTTGCCAGCGGTGATGATGTTGCCCTTGTAAAGTTTGAGGCGCACAACACCCGTGACAGGCCCTTGCGTGGAATTGACAAAGGCATCAATTGCCTCGCGCAACGGCGTGAACCAAAGGCCGTTGTATGTGACCTCGGCATATTTCACAGCAACCATTTCTTTGAAGTGCATGGTCTCGCGGTCCAACACAAGCGACTCGAGTTCGCGATGCGCATACAGCAAAATGGTGCCGCCAGGAGTTTCATACACGCCATGAGACTTCATACCGACGAGGCGATTCTCAACGAGATCAACGCGTCCAATGCCGTGCGCGCCGCCGATGACATTGAGTGTTTCCACAATTTTTGCAGCAGAAAGTTTTTCACCGTTCACAGCAATCGGATTGCCGCTTTCAAATTCGATCTCAACATACGCGCCTTCCTCAGGAGCATTCTCTGGTGAAGTGGACATTTGGAACATGGATTCTTCGGGTTCATTCCACGGGTCTTCGAGCAGACCGCCTTCGTGCGAAAGATGCCAGAGATTTGAGTCACGGCTGTAAATGGATTTGATGGTGGCGGTGACGGGAATGTTATATTTTGCCGCCATCGCAATCGCATCTTCGCGGGAGCGGATATTCCACTCGCGCCACGGAGCGATGATCTTGAGGCGTGGGTCAAGCGCCATGACGGTTAATTCAAAACGAACCTGATCATTCCCCTTGCCTGTTGCGCCGTGCGCAATCGCATCCGCGCCAACTTCGTGAGCTACATCAACAAGATGTTTTGCAATTAATGGACGGGCCACCGATGTGCCCAATAAATACTTGTGTTCATAAACCGCCCCTGCTTTCAGCATTGGAAAAAGATATTCAGCAGCAAACTCTTCTTTCATGTCATGGATAATGCACTGACTTGCACCGCTGTTGATGGCTTTCTGTTCGAGTCCGCGCATGTCTTCATCGCCCTGCCCCACGTCTGCACAAAAGCAGACGACTTCACAGCCGTAGTTCTCTTTCAACCACGGCACGATCACGGATGTATCCAGTCCGCCTGAATAGGCGAGGACAACTTTCTTCACTTGCGGTTTTGATTGCGGGTTCATTTTTACTCCTGGTATTTGATTCCCTCTCCCTCTGGGAGAGGGTTAGGGTGAGGGGAAAATAAAAACGGCCATCCGATGAAGGATGGCCGTTTTGGATTGACTTGTGCTTTCGCTTAGCGCACTATTGCGTTCGCTTCACCGTCAAAACAAAAAACTCCCAACCTTCTCAAAGAAGTAGGCTCAGGACGACGGGTACGAGGCAATGCAAAGACTGTAAACAAGGTACTGTACATATTGGGCGGTATTCTAATCGAAAAACGAAATGAGTCAATAGTTTCTGCGGGCAATTTCAAAAGAGTACCCATTCGGGTACCCCTTTTCTGCAAACGATTAATGCCAGCGTTTTATCCGTTCCAGAATACTCTCACTCCCCAATTCCTTACAAATCTTCCTCAAGCGCGGGTTGGCTCCCTGCCACTTCAAGTCAGCAAGACTTTCTTTGATCGGCACATCCGTCCGCAAAGTGGATAATTCCCTGAATAACAAAGCATCTTTGTAATTGTTTTTGAGATTCTCCAGCAAGGTCGTAGCACGACCGAGACCCAGACCTAATTTATTCGGGTCACTGGGAATTGCCTCAATATGCTTGTACTTCGCCAACACTGTCGAAGTAGACTTCTCTCCCCAACCTTGAATGCCTGGGTAGCCATCAGCAGAGTCACCTACCAATGCAAGAAAATCAGGAATGGATTCAGGGCTGACACCAAATTTTTCAATCACACCTTTTTCATCCAAAACAATTTCGCGGCGGCGGTCCCAACAAACGACTTTGTCACGCTCCACCATTTGCGTCAGATCCTTATCCACCGAACAGATGACAACCTGCTCCACCGACTTGACCTTCTTGAACTTCGCCACTGCCGCAGCAATCGCATCATCCGCTTCAAACTTGACCATGGGCCAGGTCACCAACCCCAAGGCTTTGACCGCCGCCTCAGCCAGTGGAAATTGATTCAAGATAACAGGGTCAACCCCTGCACTGGATTTATAGCCCGCATACATCTTGTTGCGAAACGACTCGATCACATGGTCGAAGGCAACAGCAACATGTGTCACTTCGGGATCGTTTAACAGCAACATCATGCTTCGAATGAGTCCGAGCGTTGCGCCGACTTCCTGCCCGCTGAGAGATTTCTTCGGCGGCGCGCCGAAATGAGCGCGGAATAATTCATACGTGCCATCAACCAAATGGATCTTCATTTCTTCCAAACTCCTGCGCACTTCTTTTGGTTCTTCACATCTTTTTCAGAGGCGATCAACGCCTGCGCTTTTTCCCGAATCGATTCATCCCCGACTTCGTTGTACACATTTCGCATCGAAACCAAAATATCATAGCGGATCAAATGCCCGTTCTTTTCAGCAGCACATTCCTTAAATCGTTTTTCCATCCCATCCAAATAAAGCTTTTGATGCTTCTTGCCAACCACTCCCACGTTCCACAACGACTGCATGCAATGCCGCGCCGTGACGAAGCGTTCATCTTTCGTTACATTGAGTAATTTTTCATAGTCCTTGAAGATCCTGCCCTTGGGGTCGCTCTTCGCAAGATGCGTCAAGATTTGCGACGTGATCGCACGGACATGGTTATCCTTTGTGCGTCAACCCTTCCACAATTTCGTCCCACGCCTCGTATGCCCAATCCACAGGCTGCTCGGTCTCTTTCATTAAATAATCATAGGCTTTGAATTGAATCTGGCCATCGTCCGAGCGGATATTATCCAAATGTGTACGGATCGTTTTATCCATAGGCACCTTTACTTTACGTTCTCCTACTGGTATTTCTTCTTGCCGCCAGAACCGTTGAAGTCAACCGCAGCACGGATGAGATCCTTAAGTGCCGCCTCATCAACCTTATCACCTTCAGCAATATCAATGGCGCGTGTGGCTTTGGCTTCCAAGCCTGCGTTGAATAATTTTTTCGGGTCAGGCAGGGATGCACCTTTGAAAAAATTAAGTTTCACATGATCTTTGAAAACTCCTGAAGCAACCACATTGCCTTTAAGCGTCCACACGGGAACACCCCACTTCCAATCTTCAGAAACTTCGGGAGCAGTTTTCAGGATCATGGCACGGAATTTCTTGATCCACGTTCCGCGCCAATCGGTGAGGTCGTTTATAAATTTGTCGATCTCTTGTGAGGGAGTCAGTGCCATTAATAATTTCTCCTTATCTCTGCAACTTAATCAACTCTTTCAACGCCTTTTCCAGCAAGGCCTTCTTCGCCTTCACATCCTTCATGTCTGTAAAATAAGCCATGCGCCTATCCACGTAATCCCCTTCCAACAATTCGCTCTTCACCTTCGCAATCATCGGATTATGAAACACAAGATGAACACGCTTTTCATCCCGCAAGTTAAAGGTCACCAAATACTCGCCTTTGTAATTGAAGGATGGCGCCTTCCATTTAATTTCTTCGTTGATGTCTTTATTCACGCCTTTGATGATGGAACGCAACGCCTCTATCTCCGCCTTGAGCGGGTGACTGAGATTCTCGAGGAATTCATCCACCTTATCCGTGCGGCTGACGGGCGATCCCTTCTTCTTTTTCGGCGTGTCATTCGCCGAGCCTGCCTTAAACGACAATCCTTTTTCCTTGAGCGTCTCGCGCAATATGCCAAGCGCCTTGGGTCCCATCCCATGCAATTGACCTAACTCCGCTTCAGAAATTTTGGTCAACTGCTCAAGGCGGGTATATCCAGCCGCTTCCAACGCGCGCGTGGCTGGGGCTCCAATTTTCGGAAAATCATTTTTATTTTGATTGTCTTGTTTCATTCAAGTTCCTACATTTTTTATTTAACTAGAAATGCAAGTTCTGTCTGCCACTTTTGCGGGTCTGGCTCAGTATCTGGGTCAGTAGGATACCATTCAATTCGTCCCGCCCACCATTCAACTCCATCTTTTATTGTAGTTTGCCACGTAATATTATTTTTTTCTGCCCAAGCTAGAAATTCAGAAGTCACAGCCACTAGGTTTTCGTAATGTCCAAAATATAAGAAGACAGCATACTGCCCTTCGGGAAATACGCCTGTTGTAATTCGGTCATTTCCATCCACCCTACTTGCAACAGGAAAGCCAACTTCTATATCAAGCTTTTTATCCATATCAGTAGTGAGATAGCGAATAAAAGGCGGGCCAGAAGGTGTTAATCCCTTGCTAGCTAAAAAGGCATTTGCTTCATCCCAAAATCCTCCAAGCACCTCGCCAAAGGGTATCCCCACCTGTGCGCGGACTGCAACATAAGGTTGTTCCGTACGATGTTCCAATTTGGGTTCCACATTCATGGTTCACTCTCCTTAATATAATTTATAAATTTAAGAGCTATGCTCTTTTATTTCTTTGGCGGGATATTCTGATTGAGGTGGAAAAAGTTATCAGGGTCGTAGCGGGCTTTGATGGCGGCGAGCCGCTCCCATGCGCCGTTTGGATACGCGGCGCGGACTTGTGCTTCGTCCACATCCGCAAGGAAGTTGACGTATGCACCATTATCACTTTGGCGCAGAGCCGCAGCGAACTCCGTCACCCAGGCTTCATGGATTTCCTTTTCATCGGGATTTTCATACAACGCGGCAAGGTTGACCATGATCCGCGAATTGCGATGGGCGAACGCTGTTGCATCTGCTGGAACGCGGGACATCGCGCCTCCCAATACCCGCAGCTGGGTCACAGCCATTGAGGCATTCGAACTCTGAAGGCGATTCAAGATCATCTCCGCTTCAGAGCGGGTGACATGGTCAATAAACATGGTGCGTCCCACTGCGAGGGGATGATATCCACCTTCTTCGGGAGGGAACATTTCAGAGTAGGTCATCGGGCGGATCATATCCGCATAGGGTGTGGCGATGGAACGGAATTTGGAAATGACCTGCTCCCCCACTTCTATATCGCCAGCATAAACCATCATCGCCATGATGATCACCTTGCCATGCACATCTGCTGGAAGGAACGGCATGGGCGGCGCGGTCATAATGTTCAGGATGGTGGAAAGTTCGTTCGGAGCAGATTCAGCTTCGGCGATGAAAGAGGCGATAGTGTCCGCAGTTGCAGGCAGGCAAAGCATCCCGCCCAGTACTTTATCCAGTTCATGCAATTGGAATTTGAAGCGGGTTGCGACGCCAAAGTTTCCGCCGCCGCCGCGGATCGCCCAAAATAGATCGGGATGATTCTGATCATCCACATGCAGGAGTTCGCCATCGGCGGTCACAACCTCGGCAGCCAACAGGTTGTCAATTGTGAGTCCATGCTTGCGCACGAGATAACCGACACCGCCGCCCAGCGTGATGCCGCCAAGACCGACCGTGCCTGTATCGCCAAAGCCTGTGGTGAGACCGTAGGCGGCTGTTTGAGCAACATACTCGCCAGCGGTCAATCCAGCTTCAGCCCAGGCAGTTTTATCCTGAACATTGATTTGCAGATCCTTCATCGCAGAAAGATCAAGGACGATGCCGCCTTCGGTGGTGCTGTGACCTGCGTTGCTGTGCCCGCCGCTGCGGAATGGCAAGCTCGATCCCAGCCTCGCGCGCCACAGATACAAGGCGAGAGACATCGCCCGCATCTGCAACTCGAACAATTGCCGCGGGGTGACGGTCAATGCCGCCATAGAAAACGGTGCGCGCCTGTTCATAGCGCGGGTCATCAGGGGCGATGACCCGTCCGTTGAAGAGCGCGCGCAGCTCTGAAATTGAAGGGACTATTTGATCAATCGGGTTGGATTTGATTTTCATTTTTCTCTCCTCATTTCTAAAGTTGGTCTGTAAAA